>JBPYFK010000078.1:0-10999 GCA_051984675.1 Pseudonocardiaceae bacterium
CCGCAACGATCTTGGATGAGGCGGGTCTGACTGCCCGTGTTATCGCTGATCAACTGGGTCACTCGCGTCCTTCGATGACGCAGGACGTCTACTTGGGGCGCAAGGTCGTCAGCCGGCGGGCAGCCGACGCCCTGGAGGCTGCGGGCGATATGTAGTCCGGGGCATTTAGTGCACGTAAGGTGCACTGATGATCTTGCCCCGGAAGTCCGGTACCGCTGTAACCTGGGTGGATGGTGGGGCGCCCGGGGATCGAACCCGGAACCCGCGGATTAAAAGTCCGCTGCTCTGCCAGTTGAGCTAACGCCCCTCGCGGACAGGTTACAAGGACGGCTTGATCGCGAGGGGCCATGGTCCGCTTTTCATCGGCGCCGGATATGCATGGGCATCGCGAACCACAAGGTCAGGAACAGTGCGGCGACGAGGACACCGATCCCGATCGAGACCCAGACGCCCGCGATGATGAATGTGGTCATCATCACGGTCCCGGTCATCGCGGCGGCCAGCAGGGTCAGCCCGCCCTTGGCGCACCAGTTGCCGACCCGGACGATCTCCTCCCGGCGCCCCTGCCGGAACAGCACGCGGTGCCAGGCCGCCGGGGCGATCAGCAGTGCCGCGGAGGCGGTCGTGAGCAACACGGTCATGAGATGCAGCACGTGAACGAAGGTGCCCGCGTGGACGAACGGCTCGGTGAACGTGATGCCGAGCAGGAAGGCGAACAGGATCTGCACGCCAGCCTGCGCCACCCGCAGCTCCTGGAGCAGCTCGTTGAGATTGCGGGTCAGTCGAGCTGGCCGCGACTCTTGCTGTGGAGTGCTCATCACCCACCTCACCTGCCGGGCCGACGACCGGTTCGACCGAGCCCGGCTCAGTCGAGTCTCGGCCTCTCCGACGCCGTCGGCAATGGCGTGCGCGGACGTCCTTATTGGACTCCTTGCGCGATCCACAAAGGACGCCTTCTCCCCGTCCACGCACCGTGAGAAGCTGACCAGGAGTCCGGTCACAGTCCGGCCCGATGCGGGAAGGCCATGAGACCCATGAACGATGCTGGCGACGATGACTACGAGGACAACGGCGAGGAAGGCGAGGACGTCGAACCGTTGGAGCCATGGCCGACCGCTTCTACGGTCTGCTTCACCTGCCGGGGCATGCGGAAGATCAGCCATCCCCGCTTGTACGTACTGCGGGCGGACGAAGACGTGATCACCGGGACGACGGTCGGCGAGCTTCGCACCTGCCCGCAGTGTGCGGGCGAGGGTCGCGCGGTCGGCTTCCAGCCGCCGGTCTGAGCCCCGGGAGGCGCAGGTCACCGCGGAGCACTCCGCCCGATCGGGGACAATGGCGGGGATGACCTCGACCATGGACGCCCCCACGTCGACCAGCCCGGCGACGGTCGCCGTGCCGGACGGCGCGGGTTCGAGCCTGCGCATCGGCCCGTACCAGGTCGATCCGCCGGTGGTGCTCGCGCCCATGGCCGGGATCACCAACATCGCCTTCCGGCGGTTGTGCCGCGAGTACGGCGCGGGTCTCTACGTCTGCGAGATGATCACCAGCCGGGCCCTGGTGGAGCGGCACCCGAAGACGTTGCAGATGGTGGCCTTCGACGCGGCCGAGCATCCGAGGTCGATGCAGCTCTATGGCGTGGACCCGGCGACCATGGCCGACGCGGTGCGGATGATCGTCGACGAGAACCTCGCCGACCACATCGACATGAACTTCGGGTGCCCGGTGCCCAAGGTGACCCGCAAGGGCGGGGGCTCGGCGCTGCCGTACAAGCGGCGGCTGTTCGCCGACATCGTGACGGCCGCCGTGCGCGCCGCCGAGCCGGCGGGCGTCCCGGTGACGGTGAAGTTCCGCATCGGCATTGACGACGAGCACGTCACCTACCTGGACGCCGGGCGGATCGCCGAGGACAGCGGGGCCGCCGCGGTCGCCCTGCACGCCCGAACGGCCGCCCAGCGCTACTCGGGCACGGCCGACTGGTCCACGATCCGGCGGTTGAAGGAAACGGTGCGCAGCATCCCGGTGCTGGGCAATGGGGACATCTTCAGCGCGGAGGACGCGTTGAAGATGGTCGACCAGACCGGGTGCGACGGCGTCGTGGTCGGGCGTGGCTGTCTCGGTCGTCCCTGGCTGTTCCGCGACCTGCAGGCCGCCTTCCTAGGTGAGCCAATCCCGGAACCGCCGAACCTGGGCGAGGTGAGCCGCGTGTTGCGGCGGCACGCCGAACTGCTCGCCGACCACATGGGCGAGGAAAAGGGCCTGCGTGACCTGCGCAAGCACATGCCGCAGTACCTGCGCGGCTTCCCGGCCGGCTCCGACGTGCGTCACCGGTTCGGGTTGGTCTCCAGCCTGACCGAACTGGACGACCTGCTCGGCACCCTCGACGCGGACGTGCCTTTCCCCCCGGACGCGGAGGGGCCGCGCGGCCGGCAAGGGTCGGCCGGCAAGGTCGTGCTGCCGGAGGGGTGGCTGGACGACCCGGACGACGCGAGCGTGCCGACGGGCGCGGAACTCGATCACAACGGCGGCTGACCGTCTCCCGGGCGTTATCGCCCTTTGTGTCCATTATTTCCGACAGCACACAATGCGTGGTGCCAATACGTAGTGACACTGCCGGAACACCAGTTTCGCTCTTTCCTGAAACTGTCCGTTCGAGTGAATTTGATAATTTCCCGCGAGGGAATGGAAAGGCGGGTGAACACTCCGCTTCGCGCTACGTTTCGGTAACCCCGCCATATGCCCCGTGTGGGTGTTCGCGGCCGTCACGCTCAGCGATTCTGGCTCTATGGGCCGATTTCTGACTGTGATTCCGGTCTCCATCCAGACGGGCGACCGGGAAGAAGTTGCAACGGCTTTTCGCAAATCGGACACTATGTGCTCTCCGAGCGGGTGGGTCCGCAAGATTCCAGTTCTTCCCCACCCTTGGGCCAGGTAAACCAATCAGGCAAGTGTGAGCGCACGGGGGTTGCTCACTAACTCGGAGCAACAAGCATTCAGCCGGATGAGCGAATTCACCGTGCGGACCGTACGACCAGCTCAAGCGAACCGTCCCAACCGACGACACCACGGACGGGAGGTGAGTGCGGTGACCGGACTTCGCAACGGCTTTGCCGGACCGGAACCACTGCGCACGGACGTCGCACGGCCGTTGGGACCTGGCCACGCGCCACTGCCCAACCAGGAATCGCCCACCCAGCACGATCCTGCGAGCAGCTCAGGGCTGGTAGGGCTGCACGAGTCGATGGCAGGGCTGCTGGCTGCCCGCGGCCAGTGGCGACAGGCGTACCACCACCTGCGGTCCGCCCTGGATCTGGTGTCCAACGAGGGCACCGAGGTGCCCAGGGTGCCCGAGCAGCTGCGGCACGAAGTGGCCCGGCTGCGCCGCGAGCACGCGGAGGCACGCGAGCAGAGCATGCGCGACAGCCTCACGGCGAGTTACAACCGGAGGTACCTCGATCAGGTCCTTACCGACCTACTGGGTGACTCCGAAGGAGCACAGAAAGGACTGGCGCTGGCGCTGGTGGACCTGGACTGGTTCAAGAACATCAACGACACCTACGGACATGTCGTCGGGGACCGGGCGCTGCGGCGCGTGGTGGAGCTACTCCAGGAAGGGCTGCCCGGCGGTGCGTTCTGCGCCCGGTACGGCGGGGACGAGTTTGTCCTGGTCCTTCCCGCGATCGACGCGGCGACCACGATCGCGGTGTGCGAAACCGCCCGTGCCCGGGTCGAGCGGTTCAACTGGTCCCAGCTCGCGGCTGGCCTGCGCGTGACCATCAGCGTGGGGATCAACCAGGAGTTCGGGAATGCGAACGGTTCCTCCCCGACGGCGGCCGAGCAGCAGCTCCTGCGCGCCGACGATCTGCTCTACATGGCCAAGCAGTGGGGCCGGAACGCGGTCGCGTATCGTTCAGGAGATCAGGTACGGCTGGCGGGCGCTGCCGCCGCACGGCGCGGTGTTCCAGCGACCAGAACCGTCGGCTACTGACGCACCGCTCCGAGACCGTTACCTAGCGTGCGACTGCGTCCAAACGGACTAGCACAGATGGGACGTGACGGCTAGTACGGCGCCGAAGTAGTGCACAGATTGTGAATAAATTGTCCTCGCTATCGTCAGTTCAGGCGATCAGCCGTAGTATCTCCACGGTGTTGGGCGATACGACTGCGGGGGGTTGATCGCCAGCGCTGGTGAGTTGAGCAGCAGACCGGACGGTCACGACCCAGTGGGGAGGGAACACGGGTGCCGGATAACCCCCGCAGCAGTTTCGGGCGCTCCGGTTACCACTGGGCACCTGGCCAGGAGGACGCCGGCGACCAGCAGGAAGCGCGTGACGGATCGACGAACTCCGGCGGCCGTCGCAGGCGCGCGCTGGAGGACGGCGGTGGCGGTACCCGCGTCATCGACCTGCTGTCCAAGCACGGCAAGGCCCCCGGCCCCGGAACCGGGTCGCATCGGCGGGCCGCTCCCGAAGCTCCCGCAGATCCCCAGCCTCCGAATCCCCAGCCTCCGAAACCCCAGCCCCCGGAAGCGCAGCCGCGAGAGCCTCAGCAGCCCTGGCAGGCGCCTTCCGCACCGCCGGCCGGACGATCACCCGGTCCGGCTCCGGCTCCGGCTCCGCAGCAGCCTCCCGGCCAGCAGCCGCAGGGTCAGCGACATCGTCAGCCGGAGCCACAGCCACCGCAGGGACCGGGGTCTGGCCAGCTGAAGCGCCCCAACTCACCTGGCAGTCGCCATTCCGCCGGGCCAGCCAACCCGCCCTCCGGGCCGCAGTCCGTTCCCCTGGCAGGGCGGCAGCAGCCCGTCAGCCCGCCGTCCATCCCGCCAGCGGGACCGCAGGCCCTCGGCGCGCCGCCCTCGGTTCCCCCGGCAGGGCCGCAGTCGATCAGTCCGCCCTCGGTACCGCCCGCAGGCCCGCAGTCGCTGCCGCGCAACGGCGCTCCGGTGAACGGCGCCCCCGTCAACGGCACGCCCGTCAACGGTGCTCCGGTGAACGGCGCCCCCGTCAACGGCGCTCCGGTGAACGGGACGTCCCTCCCGGGACGGCCGCCGGCGTCCGGAAGGACGCGCCCGCCGCGACCACAACCGGACAGCGGCCCGCCCAACAACGGCCAGCCGGCGCCCGAGCCGCCCCCGCGTGGGCAGACGCCGCCCCCGCCCGGCTCCGCGCCACAGGCGAGTCCCCCGTCCGGTTTCGGCCGGGTCGCGGCCGCCGCCGCAGCGGGTCGCGCCGCCGCAGCCGCCGCGACGGACAGCCCAGCCGAGGGCACCCGCATCACGCGGGCCCTGTCCGGGCTGGGGGCCCCCGGTGCCGCCAGTCCGGGTACCCGCCCGCCGCAGGCCACCCCCGATCCGCCGAGCCGTCCGCGCTTCAACCCGCCGCAGCCGACCGGGCAGCCCCCGGTCAACCAGCCTCCGGCCGGGCAGTCAGCCCCGGCGGTCGGAGCGCCGAACGGCAGGCCGGTACGCCCGCCCGCACAACCACCGGCCGCGCCGGCGCCCGCGCAGCCGCCGATCAGCGTTGAGGAAACCGCCGCTGCCGGCATCGACGTCGTGTCCGACGACCCGTACTCGGAGATGGACGCGTTCGACGAGGACGACTTCGAGCATGGCGACGGCGCGATCCAGGGCTTCGATGACTACGACGACGGCTACGAGGACGACGCGTACGAAGGTGCCGACCACGACGGTCTGGACGACGAGGATCAGACACCGTGGGACGAGCTGCACGACCCGGCCGACCGCACTCGGGCGATCGACGCGACGCTGGCCCGCTTCTCCGCCGTGCATGACCAGATCGCGGAGGAGGAAGCCGAGCGGCGCAACAAGTACTCCTGGCTGTTGGGGAAGCGGTCGGCCGAGCCGGAGCTCGGTAAGGACATGCCGTTCGACTTCGTCGAGGGCCGGGACGCCGGCGCTTCGCGGATGGAGTGGAAGGCGCAGGAACGCAAGCGCAAGTCGATGCGGCTGCTGGGCATCCTGGCGATCGTGATCGCCGTCGTCGCCGTGCTCGCCGCCGGCGTCGTCTTCTTCACCTGATCCCGGGCTCGGGGAACCACGGGCGTACCCGGGGTACCCAGCGCCGGACGTGCCGCCAGTAGGTGGATCTCGTCTCCGGGGATAAATTCATCGTACGTTGAAAATAGTCGGCGCCCGTGACACTGGAGGTCCGACCGCCGTACGGTGCCACCTGCCGTTCACCACCGGTTCACCTTGCTGCGCCATGCGCGATTCGCGCGGCAAGTAGGCTGTCCGCTATGCGTGAGGTCTACCAGGAAGAGCTTCACCGGCTCACTGACGAGCTGGCTTCGATGACCGCCATGGTCGGCAAAGCCATGGAGCGGGCTACCAGCGCGCTGCTGGAAACCGATTTGACGCTCGCCGAGCAGGTCATCGACGACGACATCCGGGTCGATGAAGCCCGCGCCCGCGCCGAGGAGCACGCCTTCGGCCTGCTGGCCCTGCAGGCACCGGTGGCCGGCGACCTCCGTACCGTGATCTCCGCGATCCACGCGGCCGAGGATCTGGAGCGCATGGGTGACCTCGCCCTGCACGTCGCCAAGGCTGCGCGGCGCAGGCACCCGCAACCGGTGCTCCCCGAGGACGTCCGACCGTACTTCGCGGAGATGGGACAGGTCGCGGTCAAGCTGGCCGAGCGCGCCGGCGTGGTCATCCGCACCCAGGACGTGGACGCCGCGCGGGGCCTGGAAGATGACGACGACGAGATGGACGACCTGCACCGCCACCTGTTCACGGTGATGATGAGCCCGGAGTGGGGAGCCGGTGTCGCGGCGGCGGTGGATGCCACGCTGCTCGGCCGCTTCTACGAGCGCTTCGCCGACCACGCGGTGTCGGTCGCTCGCCGCGTCGTGTTCATCGTGACGGGGAAGATGCCCAGCGAGTGATCGCTGGACGGAGACGGGAATATTAATACTCGATCTCAGCACTCGGTGCTATTGATCGAGTTGTGCGATCCTCGTTCGTGTGAGTACCAGCGGTCAGAGTCCCACGGTCCACCGGCGGCGTCTGGGTGGTGAGCTGCGGCGGTTGCGGGAGAGCGCCGGCCGCACGCACCGCGAAGTGGCCGCGCACCTCGACTGCTCCCAGGGCAAGATCAGCCAGATCGAGCTGGGGCGGGTTCCGGTGCGCACCTCCGACGTGCGATTGATGGCCGAGTTCTACGGCGCGACATCGGACCAGGTGGACGCGCTGGTCGATCTCGCTCAGGGCTCCAAGCAGCGCGGCTGGTGGCAGGAGTACCCGAGCACGGCGCAGCGCCCCGGTTTCGAGACCTACCTGGGGTTGGAAACCGCGGCCAAGGCGGTCAGCTGCTTCGGTTCCGACCCCATCCCCGAACTGCTGCAGACCGCCGACTACGCGACCGCGCTGCTGGAAGCCGACCGGCAGTCCTTCGACGGTGCGGCGATCGGGGAGCGGCTCGCGGTGATCAACCGCCGGCAGCAGCGCCTACTCGGCGAGGCTCCACTGGAGCTGTGGGCGGTGGTCGACGAGTCCGCGCTGCGCCGTGGCGTGGGCGGGCCAGCGGTGATGCGCAGCCAACTGGAGCACCTGGTGCTGATGGGCTATCGCCGCAATGTCACGGTCCAGGTGCTGCCGTTCGGAGTGGGCGGTCACCCACTGATGGCGGACCGGATCACGGTGTTCTCGTTCGCGGACGCGGCCGACCCGCAGGTGGTGCACCTCGGCGACTCGGCGAACTCGCGCTTCCTGGACAAGGCCGCCGACACCGATCCGTACCTGTCCGCGTTCGAGCGGGTGTGCTCGGCCGCGCTCGGCCCCAAGGAGTCCAGCGCCTTCATCTCGGCGGTGGCGGACCAGCTCGCGACCGAGCCCGCACAGGCGGCGACCACCGCCAGCTGAGCGGCGGTTCCGCCGGGCGACACCCGCACGGCCGACCCAGTCTCAGCCGAAACGCCCGGAAATGTAGTCCTCCGTGGCTTTCTGGCTGGGGTTGGAGAAGATCTTGCTGGTCTCGTCGATCTCCACCAGCTGGCCCGGCTCACCCATAGCACGCAGGTTGAAGAAGGCCGTCTGGTCACTGACCCGCGCGGCCTGCTGCATGTTGTGCGTCACGATGACGATCGTGTAGTCCTGCTTGAGCCGGGCGATCAGGTCCTCGATGGCCAGGGTCGAGATCGGGTCCAGCGCGGAACACGGCTCGTCCATCAGCAGCACGTCCGGCTCTACGGCGATGGCGCGGGCGATGCACAGCCGCTGCTGCTGACCGCCGGAAAGTCCGCCGCCGGGCCGGTCCAGACGGTCCTTGACCTCGTCCCAGAGGTTCGCGCCGCGTAGCGCACGCTCGGTGACGTCGGCGAGGTTGCGCTTCTTCTGGCCGCTGAGCTTCAACCCGGCGATCACGTTGTCCTGGATGGACATCGTGGGGAACGGGTTGGGGCGCTGGAAGACCATGCCGATGGTCCGCCGCACCTGCACAGGGTCCACTGTGGACGCGTAGACGTCCTCGCCGTCGAGCAGGACCTTGCCGTCCACCCGTGCGCCGGGGATCACCTCGTGCATCCGGTTCAGCGAGCGCAGCACGGTGGACTTGCCGCAACCGGACGGGCCGATGAAGGCGGTGACGCTGCGCGCCGGGACCTGGAGGGTCACGTCCTGCACGGCGTGGAACTTGCCGTAGTAGAGGTTCAGGTCCTTGATGTCGAGACGCTTGGCCATGGGTTGGACTCGCTCACTTCTTCTTGATGGCCGACAGGCGGGAGATGATCGTGGCCGCGAGGTTGAACAGCATGATGATCAGCACCAGTGTCAGCGCGGCACCCCAGGTGCGCTGAAAGCCCGCGTCGGTGGAGTTCAGGAACTGGTTGTTGATCAGCAGGGGCAGGTTCGCCATCGCGCCGTTGAAGGGGTCGAAGTTGATCCACTCCGCGTACGACAGCAGGATCAGTGCGGGTGCGGTCTCCCCCATGATGCGGGCGATGCCGAGCATCACGCCGGTCACGATTCCAGAGGCAGCCGTGGGGAGCACGACTCCGACCACGGTCCGCCACTTCGGCACCCCCAGCGCGTACGACGCCTCACGCAGCTCATCGGGCACGATCCGCAGCATTTCCTCGGTCGCGCGCACGACCACCGGAACGGCCAGCAGGACGAGCGCGAGGCACATGGCGAAGGTGCTGCGTTGCAGGCCGGCGGTGGTGATCCACACGGCGTAGATGAACAGGCCCGCCACGATCGAGGGGATACCGGTGAGGATGTCCACCATGAACGTGGTGGCCTTGGCCAGCTTGCCGCCCGCGCCGTACTCGACCAGGTAGATCGCGACCATGATCCCGATCGGCACGGAGATCACCGCCGTGATCAGTCCCTGGTACAGGGTTCCGATGATCGCGTGGTAGGCGCCGCCGAAGAAGTCGTTGGGCAGCACGCCGTTGAGCGAGTGCGTCCACCAGTCCAGCTTGATCACGCCGGGCAGGCCGTTGATGAGGACCGTGGCCAGCAGCCACACCAGCGGGGCGGCAGCGAGCAGGAAGGACACCCACACCAGCACGGTGGCCAGGCCGTTCTTGGTCTTGCGCAGCGGGCTGAGCTGCTGGAACGCCGGCGGATGGGCGGGCCTGTCCAGGTCGGAGGCCGTGGTTGTCATGGCTTCTCCTTCCCACCGGCGATGGCGCGGCCGATCGCGTTCACCGCGAAGGTGAGCACGAACAGCACCAGACCGGCCGCGATGTAGGCACCCGCGGTCATGGGGTTGTTGAACTCCGGGTAGTCCGCGGCGATCTTCGAAGCGATCGTCGCCCCGCCGTCGAAGATGCTCAGCTTCGGCGCGAAGCCGGTGGCGGAAAGGATCATGTAGAGCGCGACGGTCTCACCGAGCGCGCGTCCCAGACCGAGCATGGTCGCGCTGATGTAGCCGGAACGGCCGAACGGAAGGACGGTGGCGCGCACCATCTCCCACTTGGTGGCGCCGAGCGCGAGCGCGCCCTCCATGTGCTCGACCGGCGTGCGGGCGAAGACCTCGCGGGTCACGCCGGTGATCGTGGGCAGGATCATCACCGCCAGCACCACGCCGGCCACGAACACCGTGCCGGTGCTGTCCACGCTCACGTTGCCCACGCCGAAGACCGGGATGAACCCGAGGGTGCCGTTGAGCCAGCGGGCGATCGGCACCAGCTTCGGGCCGAGCACCTGCACGCCCCACAGGCCGAAGACGATCGACGGCACGGCGGCGAGCAGGTCGACGATGTAGGAGAACGGCCGGGCCAGGGAGCGCGGCGCGTACTGGGTGAGGAACAGCGCGATGCCGAACGAGACCGGCATCGCGAGTACCAGGGCCACGATCGAGGTGGCCACAGTGATCCACAACAGGTACGCGATCCCGAAGCTCAGCGCGCCTTCGACCTGCCAGTTCCCGCTGAACAGGAAGCTCGCGTGGTTGGCGCGCAGGGCCGGGATCGCGTGAATGACGAGGAAGATGCCCACCGCACCGATGAGGGCGACGATGAAGGCACCGGAGGCCGTCGCGATGCCCTTGAAGATGCGGTCGCCAGGTCGTCGCCTGCTACCTGAGTTCCCCAGGCCCCCAGAGTCTCGAAGACCCTCCGTAGGCCGCTGCGTGTCGCTGCTGATGGCTTCCTCCGGGAAGGGAGATGACGGCGCGGAACCGCTCCGCGACTCCACCGGGGAGGGTATCTCCCGGGAGGTCGCGGAGCGGCCCGTCACCGTCGAGTCGCTGTTCGCGTCTCGCACAGTGCCTCAAACCTTGCCGAATGCGGGTGTCACGAGATGGCATCCGCGGCGGTGTTGACCTTGTTGCGCAGTTCGGTCGGCAGCGGGACGTACCCGACCTGGGCCAGCCGGTCCTGCCCGCCACCGGCGGCGATCTTGATGAACGCCTTGACCGACTTGGCGGTGTCCGGGTCGTACCCGCCCTTGGAGCAGACGAGGTCGTAGCTCACCAGCACCACGGGGTAGGCGCCCGGGGCCTTGTTCGTGTAGATCGAGCCCAGGTCCACCTGCAGG
>JBPYFK010000079.1:0-15552 GCA_051984675.1 Pseudonocardiaceae bacterium
GGGCCGAGGGAAGTTCGACGGTGACCGAGAGACCGCCTTCCGGCAGCGCCTGGGGATGAATCCGGCCCCCATGCGCGCTGATCGCCGCGCGCACGATCGACAGCCCGAGCCCCGCCCCCGTCCGCACGGTGCGCTCGGCACCGGTCCGACGGAACGGCTCGAACAGCGACTCGACCTGGTGCGGCGCGATCTTCGTGCCCGACGACGTCACCCGCAGTATCGTCCACTGTGGACTACGCCGGACCTCCGTCTCCACCCACCCACCGTCCACATTGTGCCGCACGGCGTTTTCCACCAGGTTCCCCGCGACCCGTTCCAGCAACGCCGGGTCACCGACGACGCGCGACCGCTCGCCATGGCAGACCACCCGGAGCCCTCTCCGCTGCGCCTCGCCCGAAACGGCGCGCCACGCCGAGTCGACCACCTCGGTCAGGTCGACCGGCTCGGTCGCGCCCAGCTCCGACCCGTCCGTCCGGGCCAGCAGCAGGAGCGCCTCGACCAGCCGCTCCGCGCGGGTCGCGGCCTCGCGCACCACTTCGGCCATCCGCCGCAACTCCTCAGCGTCAGCGTCCGGGTCGGACAGCGTCACGTCGAGTTCGGTACGGATCACCGACAGGGGGGTGCGCAGCTCGTGACTGGCGTTGGCGACGAAACGGCGCTGCGAGTCGAAAGCGGCCTGCAACCGCTCCAGCATCTCGTCGAAAGTCGCGGCCAGCTCGGCGACCTCGTCCTTCGGGCCTTCCAGCGCGATCCGCTCGTGCAGGGATTCGGCCGACAGCCGCCGCGCGGTGCTGGTGACCTCGTGCAGCGGGCGCAGCACCCGCCCGGTCACCGTCCAGGCCAGCACACCCGCCGCCACCACGACGCACACGAAGGCGATCCCGCCGCTGACGAGCAGCTGTTCCCTCGCCCAGTCACGCAGTGCAAGGCCAAGTTGCTCCGCGGGAACGTCGGTCCCGTTCACCCGGACACGGCCCCCGGCGGGCAGTCGCGGTACCGCCTCCACCACGTTGCCGACCAGAACCCATCCCAGCCACAACAGCAGGGCACTGACTCCGGCCACCAAACCCGTGGCCAGCAGCGTCAACCGCGACCGCAACCCAGGGCCGCGCCGAGCACGCACCGCACTCAGCCCTTTTCAGGGGATGCAGCTTCGGGGGACGCCGCTTCAGGGGACACTGCTTCGGCGCGCCCGGCGGTGGGCACCCGGTAGCCGGAACCGACCACCGTCTCAATCACGTTGGGTTCACCCAGCTTCTTCCGTAGCGTCATCACCGTCACCCGCACGGTAGTGGTGAACGGGTCCGCGTTCTCGTCCCAGACCCGCTCCAGCAGCTCTTCCGAGCTGACGACCGCCCCCTGCGCGGCGAGCAGGACCTCCAATACCCCGAACTCCTTCCGGGTGAGGTCGATCTCCTGTCCCGAACGGCTGATCGTGCGTTTGGCCGGGTCGAGCACCAGGTCATCGGCGGTCAGCACCGGCGGCACCGGCGGGGTGGCGCGCCTGCCCAACGCCCGCACCCGCGCGATGAGCTCCGGGAACGCGAACGGCTTCGCCAGGTAGTCGTCCGCGCCCAGGGACAGCCCGTCCACCCGGTCCTGCACGGTTCCGCTGGCCGTGAGCATCAGCACCCGGGACAGCTCCCCGGAACGCACGATCGAGCGACACAGCTCGTCCCCGGACATCCCGGGCAGGTCCCGGTCGAGCACGATCACGTCGTAGCGGGTGATGGACACCTTCTCATGACCGCTGTCCCCGTCATAGGCCACGTCGACGGCCATCCCCTCCCGACGCAGCCCGCGAGCGACCGCGTCGGCCAGCGGATGCTCATCTTCCACTACCAGAATCCGCACGCGTTCACCGTGCCACAGACCGCCGTGGCGGGCGGCCCGATCACCCGGTCCGGCCAGCGCGGGTCAGTCTTCGACGTGCTCGCTGCGGGAGGCCATCGGGGCGCCGTTGAGCTGCCCAGATCCTTCGACCTGCCCAGATCCCTCAACCCGGCCAGATCCCTCAACCCGGCCGGCCGGACCGGTGGGCAGTCCCTCGATCCGCCCGACAGCCCACTCGGTGATCCGCCGAGCGATGTCCTGCGCGGTCAGCCCGAGCTCGGCGAGCACCTCGTTGCGGGAGGCGTGATCCAGGAAGCGCTGCGGAATTCCGAGGTCGCGGAACGGTACCTCCACGCCGGCATCGCGCAGGGCCGCCGCAAGCGCCCAGCCGAAGCCGCCGTTGCGGCCGTTGTCCTCCAGACTCACCACCAGCCGGTGCTCGGCGGCCATCGCCACCACCTGCTCCGGCACCGGCAGCACCCAGCGCGGGTCCACGACCGTCACTCCGATGCCCTGGTCGGCCAGCCGCTGCGCAGCCGCCACCCCCAGCTGGCCGAACGCGCCGACGGTCACCAGCAGGACGTCCCGGCCTTCCTCCGAACCCGGCCGGCGCAGCACGTCCACGCCGCCGACTCGTTCGACGGCCGGTACTTCCTCGACCACGTCGCCCTTGGAGAACCGCAGGACGGTCGGACCGTCGTCCACGCCGACGGCTTCCCGCAACTCCTCGCGCAGGGTGACGGCGTCACGCGGGGCCGCGACCCGGATACCGGGGACGATCCCCAGCACGGACAGGTCCCACATCCCGTTGTGGCTTGCACCGTCGTCGCCGGTGATTCCCGAGCGGTCCAGCGTCACCGTCACCGGCTGCCGGTGCAGCGCGACGTCCATGAGCAGTTGGTCGAACGCCCGATTGAGGAACGTCGAGTACACCGCGACCACCGGGTGCATTCCGCCCATGGCCAGACCGGCGGCCGAGGTCATCGCGTGCTGCTCGGCGATTCCGACGTCGAAGCACCGCTGCGGGTAGGCGTCGGCGAACTTGTCCAGTCCGGTCGGCCCCAGCATCGCGGCCGTGATCGCGACCACGTCCTGCCGCTCGGAGCCGATGCGGACCAACTCGTCGGAGTACACGTGCGTCCAGGTCTTGGCGGAAGGTGCCGTGGGCGCACCGGTTTCCGGGTCGATCACCTTGACCTGATGCATCTGGTCCGCCTGGTGGTTCTCGGCCGGCGCGAAACCGTTGCCCTTCTGGGTGACCGTGTGCACGATCACCGGGCCCCCGAACTGCTTGGCCAACTCCAGTGCGTGTTCCAGCGAGCGCAGGTCGTGACCATCCACCGGACCGAGGTACTTGATGCCCAGATCGGAGAACATCACCTGCGGGCTGATCGCGTCCTTGACGCCGCTTTTCGCCGCGTGCAGGCCCGTGTAGAGAGGACGGCCGACCACGGGCAGGTTGCGCAGCGTACGCCGGCCGCTTTCCAGCGCCCGCTCGTAGCTGGGGTTGAGCCGCAGCGCCGCCAGGTGCTCGGCGAAACCGCCGATCGTGGGCGCGTAGGAGCGGCCGTTGTCGTTGACCAGGATCACCAGCTGTCGCTCCTGGTCAGCGGCGATGTTGTTGAGCGCCTCCCAGCACATCCCGCCAGTGAGCGCGCCGTCTCCGACAACCGCCACCACGTGCCGGCGGTCACCGGCCAGCTGGAAGGCCTTGGCCAGACCGTCGGCATAGGACAGCGAGGTCGAGGCGTGGCTGTTCTCCACCAGGTCGTGGTCGCTCTCGGCCCGGGAGGGGTAGCCGGACAGCCCGCCGCGCTTGCGAAGTCGGTCGAAGCCGTCCTGCCGCCCCGTGAGGATCTTGTGCACGTACGCCTGGTGTCCCGTGTCGAAGATCACGGCGTCTCGTGGCGAATCGAACACGCGGTGTACGGCCAGGGTCAGCTCCACCGCCCCCAGGTTCGGTCCTAAGTGCCCTCCAGTACGGGAAACCTTCTGCACAAGGAAACTTCTGATCTCGGCAGCGAGCTGTGCCAGCTCACCGTGCTCCAAGCGTTTGACGTCAGCGGGACTCTGCACGGACTCCAGCAGCGCCACTGCTCCACCTCGCTTCGATACCGGGCCAAACCACCCGTCTTCTCACCGGTGCGCCTGGGCCGGTGCACTTAGCTCCCCGTGCGCTCGCTCCGACCGCGTAAGGCACCAGTCTACGGAGCCTCGCAGCACCGACCTGATGTGCTCCGTGGGCTGCCAGCATGCCAACGCTCCAACCCAGAACGCACAGCGCCCCACACTTCCGAGGGGCAGATGGGATGACTCACAACCCCACCAGACGATCCGAACGCGGTAGTCACCACGTTCTGTGACCGCCATGCAGCGGTTGTGTGACCTATTCGTGGGGGAACCGTTCCAAGGCCGCGAGGCACTCGACGTGATGGGTCATCGGAAACGCGTCGAACGCCTGAATCTCCGCCAGCCGGTAGCCCCGCTCGACGAACAGCCCCACGTCCCGGGCAAGCGCCGCCGGATCGCAGGCCACGTGCACCACCTTCGCGGGCCGGTGCGCCGCGACCGCCTCGACGACGTGCCGACCGGCACCCTTGCGCGGCGGGTCCAACACGACGACGTCCGGTCGCTCGGCGGCGACTTCGGCCCCGCCGAGCACCCGCTCCACATCCCCAGCCAGGAACCGCACTTGTGGCAGGTCAGCGAGGTTGGCAGCGCCGTCGGTGACGGCGCGCCGGGACGACTCCACGGCGAGTACCGTCCCGCTCGGCCCCACCTGCTCTGCCAGCACGGCCGCGAACAGCCCCACACCGCCGTAGAGGTCCCACGCGACCCCGCCCGGCGGGGCGGCGGCCATCCGTCCCACCTCGGTGGCGAAGGCGTCCGCCGCTGCCGGATGCACCTGCCAGAAGCCGTGTGCGGCCAACCGCCACTGCCGCCCCACGGCGCTTTCCCGCGCCACACCGGAGCCCTCGACCCGGCGCACCGACCGTTGCGGCTGGCCACGCCGCTGCGGCACGTCACGGTGCACGCTCACGTGCCGCCTCCCGGCGGCGTCCTTGGTGACTTCGAGCTCCGTCCCCGGCGGCCACTGCCGTTCCACCAGATCCGGGAGTGTTCCGGGGAGGGCGATCGGACAGTCCTCGATCGGGAGTACCCGGTGACTGCGATGCAA
Organism: Pseudonocardiaceae bacterium; assembly: GCA_051984675.1. Lineage (GTDB taxonomy): Bacteria > Actinomycetota > Actinomycetes > Mycobacteriales > Pseudonocardiaceae > JBPYFK01. The sequence goes on from JBPYFK010000079.1 coordinate 5,012, forward strand.
CCGGAAACCGGGCCTCCCCCTCTCGTCGACCGCCAGTCGCACCCGGCTGCGCCAGCCCAACAACCCGCCCGGCAGCGCGCGGACCTCGACCGGGTAGTCGATGCCGGCGATACGTCGCAGCTGCTCGGTGATCACAGCGGCCTTCAGCTCCCGCTGCGTCGCGGCCGAGGCATGTTGCCAGTCGCACCCACCGCAGCGTTCGGTCCCCAGCTCCAGCGCGGCAAGCGGGCACGGAGGTTCCACCCGGCCGGAGGTCGGCTGGTGCACCTCCACCACGTCGGCCCGGCAGAACCCGCCACCGCGATCCTCGGTGACCTCAGCGGTCACGACCTCACCGGGCAACGCGTGCCGGACGAAGACGACCCTCCCCTCATACCGGGCCACGCAGTGGCCGCCATGCGCGACCGGCCCGACTTCGAGTCGTAGAACCCTGCCCGTCCAATCGGGCTTGCCCGGCCGCACACCGGATTCAGCGTTCGCGGTCACCGCCGCCTGCTCTCCTTTTCGCCACTTGCCCGCTGGGCCACCGCCGGTACGCCACTGGACACCCAGGGTGGCCAGGAGGCAGCACACAACGGCAAGGGGCTTGCGAGCTTGGATACGCCACGAGCGTAGGTGCGCCGTCGGACGGGGTGCCCCGGGGACCCACGAGCGGCCGAGTTACGGTGCACCAGCCCACTTCAGCGAGGAGGCAGGTCGTGCATGTCGTGATCATGGGCTGCGGCCGGGTCGGGGCTTCGCTGGCGATGGCACTGCAACGGCTCGATCACACCGTGGCCGTGGTGGACAAGAACGCCGACGCGTTCCATCGCCTCAGCAAGGAGTTCCGCGGGCAGCAGGTCACCGGCAACGGGTTTGACCAGAACGTTCTGGTCCAAGCCGGGATCGAGCGGGCTTCCGCGTTCGCCGCGGTGTCCAACGGGGACAACTCGAACATCGTGTCCGCGCGCGTCGCGCGGGAGACCTTCGGAATCCAGCACGTGGTGGCGCGGATCTACGATCCCAAGCGCGCCGAGGTCTACGAACGCCTCGGCATTCCCACCGTCGCGACCGTGCCGTGGACCACGGACCGCTTCATGCGCATGCTGCTACCCGAAGGTGTCGCGACCGCGTGGCGTGAACCGTCCGGGACGGTCGCCGTGCTGCAACTGCCGTACCACCCGGAGTGGGTCGGTCGGAAAATCACCGAGTTGGAACAGGCCACCGGTTCGCGGGTGGCGTTCCTCATGCGGTTCGGTCGGGGCATCCTGCCCGAGCCGAACACCATGGTGCAGGAAGACGACACCGTGTACGTCGCGGCGCTGTCCGGCACCGTCACGGATGTCACCGCTGCCGCGCAGCGCGCACCGGAGGAGGGCCAGTGATGCGGGTGGGGATCGCGGGAGCCGGCGCGGTAGGCCGCTCCATCGCGCAGGAACTCATCGACGCCGGCCACCAGGCAGTGCTGCTCGAACGCACCCCGCAGGCCTTCGCGCCCGAGACCGTGCCGGACGCCCATTGGGTGCGTGCCGACGCCTGCGAGCTGGCCTCCCTGGAAGAAGCCGGGGTGGAAAGCTACGACGTCATGATCGCCGCCACCGGTGACGACAAGGTCAACCTCGTGGTGTCGCTGCTGAGCAAGACCGAGTTCGCGGTGCCCCGGGTGGTGGCCAGGGTCAACGACCCGAGCAACGAATGGCTGTTCACCGAGGCGTGGGGAGTGGACGTGGCGGTGTCCACCCCACGCATCCTCGCCGCCGTCGTGGAGGAAGCGGTCAATGTGGGCGACCTGGTTCGCCTGATGACGCTACGCCAAGGGCAGGCCAACCTGGTCGAGGTGACGCTGGCGGAAGGCAGCCCGCTGGCTAGCCGCCTAGTGCGCGACCTGGAGCTGCCCTCTGACGCGGCGCTGGTGTCGATCCTTCGCGGCGGCCGCGTCATCGTCCCCCAGCAGGACGACACGCTGGAGGCCGGTGACGAACTGCTGTTCGTGGCCTCACCGGAGGTCGAGCCCGAGATCAGCGAGCTCGTACGCGCCGGAACGCCCCCAGCTGAAGGTTGACCGCTGCTCGTCACCAGGCCAGGCCAGCCCAGTTTCGGGCCAGGCCGGGTTAAGGCCAGCCCAGTTCAGGCCGGCCTGGTGACGCCAGGTCACGCGGGGGCTGAGCCGGCGGCGAGCGCTTCCTGCTCGTGCATCAGCTTGGTGACCCGCCGGATCGCCCAGAACGTCAGGATCAGAGCGAGCCCGGTCAGCGGGTAGCCCATGCCGATCCGGGCGACGGCGAGCCAGCCGGTCTGGTCGTTGTTGTACAGCCACTGCTGAACGACGTACTTCGCGAGGAAGACCAGGGTCCAGCCGAAGGTGGCGACGTCGTAGGCGAACCGCGCCTTGCGGTGCCTGCGCCATGCGAAGCTCGGGGCTCCGGCGTTGTCGCGGGCGTCCTGATCGGCAATCCGCCCGTCCTCGCTGGACTCGCTCCGGGGACCGCTCTCAGACTCGCCCCGCAGGCGGACCGGCAACGACATGTTCAGCACTGACCACGCCACACCCACCAGGGGCCAGCGGACCACGATCGAAGCCAGGAACGCGCCGCCATACAGCAGGCTGGTCCAAATCCCGAACAGGAAGAACCCCTTGGCATCCCCGGACCGGTAGGCGATGAAGGAACAGATCGCCACACCGAGCACACCCGAAATCGCGGGCTGCAACGGTTCCTTGCGCAGCAGCCGCACCAGCGCGATGAGCACCGCTGTCCCGATCGCCGACCAGATCGCGATCATCAACCCGACGAGCGCGTTCACCAGGACGAACACCACGATCGGGACCGCCGAGTAGGCCATCCCGGCGATGCCGCCCATCTGCTCCAGCAGGGTCTGCTCGGACTGGGCGGCGACCCTGCTGGCCGCTCCCCCCCGCCGTGCTGCCTTAGCGGGGCTCTCGCTGCTGCCTTCTGGGTCGGTCATGCCTGTGCCAGCCATATCTAGGCGGACCAGCGTCCACCGGTCGTCACGGGTTCGGTCATGCGGTGTTCTGAAGCTCGTAGTACGGGTTGTACAGCACCTTCTGCCCGTCCCGAACGGCAACCCGACCACGCGCCTTGATCGTCCGACCGGGTTCGATACCGGCGATCTTGCGCCGGCCGAACCAGACCAGGATCACACCGTCGGTTCCGTCGAACAGCTCGGCCTCCAGGGTGGGGGCCGATGCCTTCGGCGAGAGGCCCACGCTGCGCAAGCGACCCAGGACCACCGCTTCCTCACCGCAGTGGCAGTCGCATGCCCGCTGGGCTCCACTCGCCTGCGCCCGTTTCGACAGGTCGTCGGCGTCGAGTTCGGCCACGTCCGTGGTGAACCTGCGTACGAGGCGCCGCCAGAAACCGCCTACGTTCTCGCTCATCTAGCGCTCCTGTGCGCTTCGGCGCCCATTACTTGCGCCCCCGACTCTTGGCGCGTTCATTGTTGAGCTTCGGTCGGGAGAACGTCTAGCTTGGTTCGCATAAAGGACGCCGAAAGTGACGCACGCGATGCGCCGGACTCTGCGGGGCACTCTACTCACGCACGCCGCTCCCCGATCGGGCGACTGGCGTGGTCCGAGGGGCGCCCCTGGGACTGTCACATCTGGGGTTGGGGGCCGCCCTGAGCCGCCTTGATGTGCCGAGCGATGGCCTCCGGGAGTTCCAGCGGCAAGGGGGTCCGAACCGGCAACGGCTCCTGACCGCGGACGACGACCGTCTCGTCGATCACCGCGTGGAGCAACCTGCCGCACGCCTCGGCGTGCTCCGCCGGTCCCGCGGCCACGCCACGAAGCAACCAGCGCGGGCCGTCCACGCCCACGAACCGTAGGGCCGCCTGGGGCGCGTCCGCGACGAGCTCCAAGCCGCGCATTCCGGTCACGCCGCGCACGGTCGCGCCGTCCCTGCGGAGCTGCTCGGTGAGTTCCTTGCTGACCTCGTCCCACAGACCAGTCGTACGCGGCGCCGCGAAAGCGCTCACCGTCAGCCGCCCCCAGGACGTCACCACGTGCACGGCCCGGACCGGCCCGGCCGGGTCCACCTCCACCTGGAGCTGGCTTCCCTCCGGGACGGGGAACCGGATGGACCCCAGGTCGAGCCGCTCCACCCCATCGTCCGGCGCGTCCACCGCGTCATAGGGACCGCTCCCGGAAGCGTCGTCCGGGTGGAAACCGTCCCCGTCAGTGCTGTACCCGTCACCCCAGAAGCCGTCACCGTCCTCCCCGGGCGTGAATTCCGCGAACGAGTGATCGTCGACGGTGTAGTCGTTGCCTTCCGCCCGCGAATGCCGGCCACCGCGACGGCGCCTTCCGAACATTCCCTCAGACCTCCGTCCTGTGCTCAGATCCGGCTTCGGCCGGCGATGTCAGCGATCCGGCTTCCGCCGGCGATGTCAGCGCATGATGCCCGCCGGTGGACCCGTAACCACCGGCTCCACGCTGGGACTCTGGCAGTTGATCGACTTCGTGGAAAATCGCGTGCTCGACACGCTGCACGACCAGTTGGGCGATCCGGTCGCCCCGGTGCAGCTCCAGAGGCGCGACCGGGTCGTGGTTGATCAGGCACACCTTGATCTCGCCTCGGTAGCCGGCATCCACCGTGCCCGGGGTGTTGACGATGCTCATCCCCGCCCGGGCGGCCAGCCCGGATCGCGGATGCACGAAAGCCGCGTACCCCTCCGGCAGGGCGACGGCGATGCCGGTTCCCACCACGGCGCGCTCTCCGGGACGCAGGACGACGTCGCTGGTGGTGACCAGGTCGGCGCCCGCGTCACCCGGCTTGGCGTACGACGGCAGGGGCACATTCGGGTCGAGACGTTGCAACAGGACCTTCACGCTAGGCACGGCCGGCGAGATTACCCTGAAGACGTGTCGGACAGTGCAGAAGCGGCGACTCCAGACCAGAAGGCGCCCGGCCGGGGGAACGCCTCGGGGGCGGACGGGTACCGCGAGCGGTTGTACACCGCTTGGTGGACGTGGCCGTTGCCGGTGGTCGCGGCCGTCCTGTTGGCCGCCGAGGTCCACCTGGGTCACCCCGGTGTGCTGGCATGGCTGCCCTACGTGCTGCTGATCCCGCTCGCGGTAGCCGCGCTGGCCTGGGTCGGCCGCACCAAGATCGAAATCAGCGAGGGTGAACTGCGGGTCGCGGACGCGCACATTCCCGTGAAGTTCATCGACGACGTGGAGGCCATTCCCCCGTCGGACCGACGCAAGGCGCTCGGGCCGGAACTCGACCCCGCCGCGTTCGTACTGCACCGGCCGTGGGTGTCCACGTCGGTGCGGATCTGGCTCAACGACGAGGACGACCCCACGCCGTACTGGGTGATCAGCACCCGCCGCCCCGAGGAACTCGCCCAGCGCCTTACCGGGGTGCTGAAAGAACCGGGCGCTGAAGAAACCGGGCGCTGAAAAAGCGGCTGGGCACCCGCTGCGCGCGAGTGCCCAGTTGTTGTCCGGTGTTCGATCTTCGCCGTGTTCGATTCTCGCGGTCTTCGGTCGTCGCGGTCTTCGGTTGGCGCGGTCTTCGGTCGTCGCTGTCCGATCTCGTTGCCCCACCGACCTCGCCCGTCACGCCGCACAGTCGCGGCAGACGTACTTGCCGTTGCGCTCCTCGGCCAGCCGGCTGCGGTGATGCACCAGGAAGCAGCTGGAGCAGGTGAACTCGTCGGCCTGCTTCGGCAACACCTTGACGGTCATCTCCTCACCGGAGAGGTCCGCGCCCGGCAGCTCGAAGTTCTCCGCGATCTCCGACTCGTCGGCGTCGACCACCCCGGATTGGGCCTCGTTGCGCCGAGCCTTGAGCTCCTCCAGCGAGTCTTCCGCGATTTCCTCGGACTCGCTCCGGCGCGGAGCGTCGTAGTCGGTCGCCATCGTCTTTCACCCCTGCGATTCGTGGAGACTGCCAATCTGTGCCGCTGGACAACGTGCCAGGGCTTCCATTTGTGCCCGAAAGACTGAGTGACGGTGCTCTCGCTTCGCGTCGCTCGAAGCGCCCCCGAAAGACCCGATTCGACCCGTCCACAGCTCGGAGCCCCGAGAGGGTAGCTCATTCCGAGCGTCAAGATGCACAAGGTCACCCTTCGGTGTGGTGTTTGTTTCATCGAGCGAACAAAGCAACCGCCTGCCTCCACCCCCGGAACGGTTTCGCGGTTGCCTGTACAACAACCTCGTGGTGCCATCCATTCCAGGTCACGCGGGGTTCGAGCGGCGACGCCGGCCGTTGCCGGCACGACGGCCTGTCCCACCCGCGCGGCGCGCGTCGACCGCCTAGGCTGATCACAGGCGGAACCCACACACGCAGCTGACCGGCGCCTGGCCAGGGAGGGTGGCACGAACGTGTCTTTCGCGAGCGCAAGGCGGGGACACCGGGGACCTCGGTACCGGAGCAGGCGTCCGCTACCAGCACTGTTCGTGCTGGTCGTGCTCATCGTGGGAGCCGGGTTCGTGTGGACCCGGGTGTTCGAGACCGTCGGCAACGTCGACGCGGCCACCCAGTGCCCCATGCCGGCGCCCGCCGCGCCAGGAGCCCCGCCGCCGGTAACGGGCCAGATGCAGTCGCGGGACGCGCTGGACCGCACGTCCCCGGTTCCGCCGCAGGACATTCAGGTGCGGGTGCTCAACGGCAACGGGGAACGCAGGCAGGCCGCGCTGGTCAGTGAGGAACTGACCGGACTCGGTTTCGCCCCTGCGGGTGCGGACAACGACCCCGTCTACACCCGATATGACCTGAAGTGTCACGGCCAGATCCGGTACGGCGCCACCGGCGCCAGCGCCGCCCGGACGCTCAGCCTCGTCGTGCCGTGCGTGCAGCTGGTGCGCGACGGTCGCCAGGACCCCTCCGTGGACCTCGCCTTGGGGTCCCGGTTCGACGACATCCGGGCGACCGCCGAAGCCAAGCAGATCCTGCAGCAGTTGAAGAACTGGGTCCCGCAGCGCGATCAGCAGGGCAGCTCCCACCAGGAGGTCAGCAACCCGCCCATCGACAGCGACCTGATGGAAAAGGCACGTGACGTGACCTGCTGACCGCCAGCGCCCGCCGTCAGATCTCGTCGACGCCGGCTGCTACCAGCGCCTTTTCCAGATCCGAACGAATACCCGGGGTCGCGCACACGATCAGGTCATCGCTGAGTTCGTCGGTGCGGGTGAGTTCGTTGGTGTGGTCGGCTCCGGGCAGTCGGACGTCGGCGCCGGCTTCGGTGGCGATCAGCGCACCGGCGGCCCAGTCCCAGCGGTTCAGCCCGTGCTCGTAGTACGCGTCGATCCAGCCGGCCGCGACCGCGCACAGGTCCAGCGAGGCCGCCCCGGCACGGCGGATGTCCCGGACCTCGCTGAGCAGCCGGCTCGCCACTCGTGCCTGGGCCGTGCGCCGCTGCTGGGAGTAGGCGAAGCCGGTACCGATCAACGACAGCTCCAGCCGAGTGGCGTTCGACACATTCAGCGGTCGGTCGTCCACCGTCGCACCGCCGCCTTTCGCGGCGCTCCACACCCGGCCAGACGCCGGCTCGACCACCGCCCCGGCCAGTGACTCGCCGTCGAGCTGAGCCGCCACCGACACGGCATACCAGGGGAATCCGTACAGGTAGTTCACCGTGCCGTCGATCGGGTCGACGACCCACCGCAGGCCGGCAAGCCCGTCCGAGCCCCCGGAACCGGCTCCTTCCTCTTCTCCCAGCACCGGCTCACCCGGGCGCAGTCGGGCGAGCTGCTCGCGGACCAGCCGCTCCGCCGCCCGATCGGCTGCCGTGACCACATCGGTCTCGCTGCTTTTCGTATCGACAGAACCTTCCGTCACCGCATGCTCACGCATGGTGCTCACTAACTCGGCCGCTTCCCTCGCGACCTGCGCGGCAACCGCCCGCAACGTTTCCGCGTCATGCTTGTAGTCCAAACCCACATACACATCGCACCACAACGCCGTTAAGGTCTGCACACCACGAGCTGAATCGAGTAGGAAAGGATCGGGCCATGGGCGCTACCCCCGGTTTCGGCGTGGATATCGGCGGGTCCGGCATCAAGGGCTGTCCGGTCGACATTGACAGCGGCGTGCTCGCTGACGAGCGATTTCGGATTCCCACACCGCAGCCGTCCACCCCGGACGCGGTCGCTGACGTGGTCGCGGAGGTGGTCGAGAAGTTCGGCTGGGACGGGCCCGTCGGCATCACGCTGCCGTGCGTGATCAAGAGCGGGACCGCGTACATCGCGGCGAACATCGACAAGAGCTGGATCGGAACCGACGCGCAGGCGGTGTTCGCCGAGCGGCTCGGCCGCCGCCGTGAGGACATTCTGCTGCTCAACGACGCCGACGCGGCTGGCCTTGCCGAGATGCGCTACGGCTCGGGTGTGGGTGAGCAGGGCACCGTGGTGTTGCTGACCTTCGGCACCGGCATCGGCAGCGCGATGTTCCTCAACGGCGACCTGATCCCGAACACCGAGTTCGGCCACCTGGAGGTCGACGGCCACGACGCGGAAACGCAGGCCGCGGCCTCGGTGAAGGACAACTTGGAGCTGTCCTACGAGGAGTGGGCGCCCCGGGTTTCGCGGTACATCAACGTCCTCGAAAACCTCGTGTGGCCGGATCTGATCATCGCTGGTGGCGGCGTGAGCAAGAAGGCATCCAAGTGGCTGCCGCTACTGGACATCCGCACCCGGATCGTGGCGGCCACGTTGAAAAACGACGCGGGTATCGTCGGTGCTGCCGCGGCGGCCGCCCGGGGCATCCAGCACTGAAGCGGCTCTCAACGGCTTCATCCCAGCTCAGGGTGGGCACCGGCGACGGAGTCCACCTTGCAGGGGAACCGGCCCGAACCAACGCGGTTACAATGGAACGCAAGCCCACCGTCAGAGAAGGGTTTCTCGGGCGTTGGGTTGTCCTCACACTCTGGCGGCCGAGGTTTCGCGCCCTCCGGCCAGCCCCTGATCGACCGTCGCGAAAGGGCGTACGTGGCAGCCGCAGAACCCGCAACCCGACGCTCCGGCTCCGTTGAGTCCGACGGGGCGCAGACCGCTTCAGCACAGTCGACGGCCTCCCAGGCGCAGGCGGTGGCTGCGGGCGACGTTGACGAGCCGTCGAAACCGGCCTCGTCGCGCAAGACGTCGTCGAAGAGTTCGTCGTCGAAGACCAAGTCGACCGCGCGCAAGACCGCGACGAAGTCAGCGGGCGCGAAGTCGGCCTCGAAGTCGACGGCCAAGAAGAGCACCACCAAGGACACGTCGGGTAAGGCGGCCGATGGCAAGACCTCCGGCGAAGGGCTGGAGATCGACGAGCCCATCGAGGCCGACCTGACCTCGCCGGACATGGGCGACCTGGCGGATGTCGACGTCGAACTCCCTGAAGAGCCGGCCATCTCCACCGAGGAGGAGGAAGAGGCCAAGGCCGACGCGGAGAACGACTTCATCTGGGACGAGGAGGAGTCCGAGGCGCTGCGGCAGGCCCGCAAGGACGCCGAGCTGACCGCCTCCGCCGACTCGGTCCGGGCCTACCTCAAGCAGATCGGCAAGGTGGCCCTGCTCAACGCCGAGGAGGAGGTCGAACTCGCCAAGCGGATCGAGGCCGGCCTGTATGCCGCTGAGCGGATGCGCCAGTCCGAGGAGTCGGGCGAGAAGCTCGACACCCAGTTCCGGCGGGACCTGCGGTGGATCATCCGCGACGGCGAGCGCGCCAAGAGCCACCTGCTGGAGGCGAACCTCCGTCTGGTCGTCAGCCTGGCCAAGCGCTACACCGGCCGTGGTATGGCGTTCCTGGACCTGATCCAGGAAGGCAACCTGGGCCTGATCCGCGCGGTGGAGAAGTTCGACTACACCAAGGGCTACAAGTTCTCCACCTACGCCACCTGGTGGATTCGCCAGGCCATCACCCGCGCGATGGCCGACCAGGCGCGCACCATCCGCATTCCGGTGCACATGGTCGAGGTCATCAACAAACTCGGCCGTATCCAGCGCGAGCTGCTCCAGGACCTTGGCCGCGAGCCCACCCCGGAAGAGCTCGCCAAGGAAATGGACATCACCCCGGAGAAGGTGCTGGAGATCCAGCAGTACGCCCGGGAGCCCATCTCGCTGGACCAGACGATCGGCGATGAGGGCGACAGCCAGCTGGGTGACTTCATCGAGGACTCCGAGGCTGTCGTCGCAGTGGACGCGGTGTCCTTCACCCTGCTGCAGGACCAACTGCAGTCCGTCCTGGCCACGCTGTCCGAGCGCGAGGCGGGCGTGGTGCGGCTGCGGTTCGGCCTCACCGACGGCCAGCCCCGCACGCTGGACGAGATCGGTCAGGTCTACGGCGTGACCCGCGAGCGCATCCGGCAGATCGAGTCCAAGACGATGTCGAAGCTGCGGCACCCGTCACGATCCCAGGTGCTGCGGGACTACCTGGACTGACAGCGCACGCCGAAGGGCCGCCCTGGAACCTGGTGGGCGGCCCGGCTGGCCGATGAGGCCGGTGGAGGGGTTACTCCCCGGAGAGCCGCTGCGTCTCGTCCTGGATCTCGGCGCCCGCCTTGGCCAGTGCGTCGGCGTGCTGGCGGCTGTGGTGCGCGCAGAAGAGCAGTTCGCCGGA
>JBPYFK010000080.1:0-8195 GCA_051984675.1 Pseudonocardiaceae bacterium
CCGGCTTGGTCCCGTCTTCGACGTCGGCGGCTTTGAGCCAGTTGGTCAGACACGACTCGCTGATCCCGAAGTCCGCGGCGATGGTCCTCAGATGCTGGCCCGGCTCACGGTTGCGAGCCACCCGCACGACCTCGTCGCGAAACTCCTTGGGATACGGCTTCGGCATGGTGCACATCCTTCGAGCAGCACCTCTCGGCACCACAGATCAGATGTCACCTACCCCTGCAGCAGACCCGAACCCCAGCTGTTCTCGGTGACTCGGACGAAGCTGCGGACCAGCGGGCTGCGTTCGGACTTCGGCCAGGCCACGACGAGCTCACTGGGCGGGCGATCAGCGAAGGGAACGGCGATGAGGCCGCCGGGCAGCGGTTGGTCGATGGGGGCGAGTGCCGACGTTCGGTTCCACAAGACCGCTTGCAGGCACTCCTGGATCGTTCGCATGACCGGTGATCTGTCGTCGTGCGCGCCGCCGGTCCAGTACGCGGTCCACACCGGATCGGTGCCGTCCGGCAGCTGGACCCACCGGCGGCCGGCCAGGTCGGCCGAAGAGACCGAAGCGCGACGTGCCAGCGGGTCGTCGTCACGCATGACCACGCCGACGGGAACGGAGCGCAGGACGTGCGTGCTGATGCCGGTGTCGTCGAAGGGAGTTCGGGTCAGCGCCACGTCGACCAGCCCGGTGCGAAGACCGGCCGTCGGGTCACCGAGGTCCGATTCGTGGATGCTGACGTTCACGTGCGGATGACGTGCCCGGAACAGCGGGACCAGTCGACCTCCGATGTGTTCGGCCGCATCCGCCAGCGTCCCGACGGCAAGGGTCGCCGCCCCCGCTGCGGTGGTCACTCGGCTGCGGATCCGGTCGGCTTGCCCCAGCAATGCACCCGCTTCGTCGTATAGCACCGTTCCAGCGGGCGTGAGGCTGACCCCTTTCGGGGTGCGCTCGAACAGGGTGGCGCCGAGTTCGTCCTCGAGCTGCCGGATCGCCCGGCTCAGCGGCGGTTGCGTCATGTGCAGGCGCCGCGCTGCGCGGCCGACGTGGCGCTCCTCGGCGACGGCGAGGAAGTACCGCAGCGAGCGAAGATCCACCACAACACGATACCCGTGCGGTATCGGATGTGCCGAGATGGTTTTGGACAGCACGCCCGCGGCGGCCAACGATGGGACGCAGTGAAGCCGAACAGGAGAAATACCCATGACCGACACCGCTTTCACGATTGGCTGTTTCCAGTACGACACGACGCGGCCGTTGTTCGAGGGGAGCGTGAGCGCCAACGGCGTCGACCTCGCGATGGAAACCGGGGCCACGCTGCCAGAGATCTTCGCCCGGTTGATCCGGGGAAACGAGTTCGACGTCGGCGAGCTCGGGCTCACCTTTTACCTGCGGCTGCTGGAGACCGGCCTGCCGTTCGTCGCGTTGCCGATCTTCCCGAACCGGGTATTCCGGCACTCGTGCGTTTTCGTCAACACGCATAGCGGGATCACGGGACCGGGTGATCTCGCGGGCAAGACCATTGGCGAGTTCGGCACCTACGGTCAGGACTCCGGCGTGTGGGCGAAAGGGATCCTGATGGACGAGTACGGGTTCCAACCCGACGAGAACCGGTGGGTGATCGGTGGCCTCGAGCACCCCGCGGCCCCCTTCAACTTCATCCCCCATCCACATCCGCTCGACGTCGAAGTGACCGTCGCGCCCGAGGAAAAGACACTGAGCGCGATGCTCGACGCGGGCGAGATCGACGCCCTGTTCTCAGCGAACGTCCCGCAGTGCGTGCTCGACGGGTCCCCGAACGTCGCGCGCCTGTTCCCGGACTTCGAGCCGCTGGAGCGCGACTACTACCGGCGAACCGGGATCTTCCCGATCATGCACACGATGGTCATCCGCCGAAATTTCCTGCGCGACCGCCCTGGCCTCGCGCACGAGGTCTACCGGGTGTTCTCCCAGGCCAAGGACGTCGCCGCCGACCGCTACCGTCGCAACCGCAGGCTCTACCAGGTCCCGACCATGGTGCCGTGGATGAACGCCCTGGTCGAGCGCAACGGCGAAGAGTTCCCCGAGGATTGGTGGCCCTACGGGATCTCGGCCAACCGCGCCACGCTCGACGCCTACCTGCGATACCACTACGAGCAGGGCCTGTCCAGTCGGCAGTGGAAGATCGAGGAGGTCTTCGCCACGGAACTGCTCGACACCTAGTGTCGCGTAAATGATGTTCTTTGACCTGGTTTGGCGTGGTCGAGGATGTCGTCGGCGGTCTTGGTCCAGACGAAGGGTTGGCACCGGTCGTTCCATCCGTCGATGAAGCGGCGGATGGCCGCGACGAGGTCTTTGACGCTGGCGAAGCTGCCTCGGCGAATGGCCTGGCGGGTGATGATGCCGAAGAAGATCTCCACCATGTTCAACCACGACCCGCTGGTCGGGGTGAAGTGCAGCGTGATCCGCGGGTTCTTGTCCAGCCACGCTTGGACTTTGGGATGCTTGTGAGTGCGGTAGTTATCGCAGACGATGTGCAACTTGCGGCGTGGGTAAGCCTGAGCGACCTGTTTCAGGAACCGCAGGAACTCCTGGTGACGGTGCCGCGGGTAGCAGGCGTCGATGACCTTGCCGGTGGCCACTTCCAGCGCGGCGAACAGGGTGGTCGTGCCGTGCCGGACGTAGTCGTGGGTCTGCTTTTCCGGGATACCCGGCCGCAGCGGCAGGATCGGAGCCGTGCGGTCGAGAGCCTGAATCTGGGACTTCTCGTCGCAGCAGAGCACGATCGCCTTCTCCGGCGGGTTCAAGTACAAACCCACCACGTCACGGACCTTGGCTTCCAGCTCGGGGTCGGTGGAGAACTTGAACGTCTCGGACTTCCACGGCTGCAAGCCCCAGTCCTTCCAGATCTTGCTGATCCACACGTGGGATATCCCGAGCTGATCAGCCAGCAGGCGCGACGACCAGTGCGTGACACCCAGGCGTTCCGGCGGCGGCTCCAGCGTGGCCAGCACGACCTCGACATCGTCGATCGCCTTGGGACGGCCCGGTTTCTGTCGATCGTCCAGCCCGCCCAGTCCTTCAGCGGCATATCGCTTCTTCCACGAGATCACCGTCGGCTTCGACACGCTGACTCGCTCGACGATGTCCTTGACCGGCACACCATCGGCGGCCAGCAGCACAATCCGCGCCCGCTGCGCCAGCCCCGCCCGCACCGACGACGAGCGCGTCCACGCCTCCAGAACCTCGCGATCATGAGCAGGAACATCCACGGTCACAGTCAACGCCATAACCCATGATCCCGAAAACCAAGGGTCCAGTAAACCTATTTAGTTACCAAGACACTAGATACCCGGACCCGCGGGGAAAACCTCTGGCAGCTGACCACCCTGTCCAGCCATTATCCCACCAAGATCAATACCTGCCACTTTCTTGACGCAAGACATGCGCGTGCACATGGCCCCTCGTGTTTCGCGGTCAGGTGCACACGATCATTCCCCGATCTTCGCAGCGCTCGATCACCGCAGGTCAGAGCGCGGCCGAATTTTGAAACCCGACAGGCAAATCGTCACCAGAGCAAGAGTTTCATCGTCCGAGCCGATGAAACGTTACTGGAGGACTTCGACCCTGCCGTGTCGGCTACAGACAGCGATCGGAACAGTACCGTCCGCAGGTTCATGGTTTGGTTCGCACATCATCCGGACGCCGAGTTGCCCGAGCGCCCCCGAAAAAGCGAGCAATCCCAATAGGGGTGGGATCCAGGCTCACCACGATCAGCGAGCCGCGGCCACCACCGTTCGCCCGAGGCTTGGGTGGCGTTGTGACTGGTCGGGATCACGTTTTCGGGATGCCCGGTGCTGTAGGATCATCCATCCGCGGCAAGGCAGTCTGCGGCCGGTGCCCCGCTCGGGGCGCCGCGCGAGCGCGACAGGGGCGTGACCCGTGTCTGCCAGGTACCGCAAGCAAGTTCGACGCCTCCTTTCTGTGATCATGGCGGGAATCGTTCTCGGTTGCAGTGCGCCTGATGCGCTGACGAGTGGGACGGCAACTCCGCCGCAATACCTCGGGCTGGACAGCTACCTGCACTGGGACAAGCTGCCCTACCTCGAGTTCGGCGACCGCGTGGAAGGCCAGTCGACGGCGGACGCGGGAGGCAGCAACGTCGACAACCGCGGCATTCTCGGCATTGTTCCCGACGGTGAGCGGGTGCTGTTCGACCAGACCGGACCAGGTGTGCTGACCTTCGCGCGATCTCAGGAACAGACCGGTCTGCCATGGACCCTCCGCGCTGACGGCCCGCCGGTCACGATCAACGGGCAGGACCTCGGCCAGCCCGGTCCGGCCGGCCGGTTTCCTTACCCGTTGTCGCTGAACATCCAGCAAAGCCAGGGCAGCAGCATCCTCGCCGCGCCCGTGCCCTACGCCAGGACCGTGCAGCTGACCTCGGCCGGCGCCAACGGCAACTTCTACGCCCTCTACCGCAAGCTCCCCGTCGACACGCCGCTGACGAGGCAGGACAGCGCCGAAGCTGCCCAGGTAGCAGCATTACTGCGCGCTTCGGGCACTGACATCGCCCCGCAGAACATCGCCCGGCAGCAGGCAACCGTGCTTCTGGACAGACCACGAGCCGCTATCCCGGTGGCTGACATCAACGGCAAGTACGAGATCCGTGCGATCTCATTCCGCGTCCCCAGCAGCGAGGCAGCCCGGTTCGGCAACACCCGGTTGCAGATCTTCTGGGACGGCGAGGACACCCCCAGCGTCGACGCACCGATCAAATACCTGGCCGGCGACGGCGCACGCGTGTCCCAACCAGTCGGCCGAGGCCTGGTCCAAGCGTTCCCCGTACACATCACCACTGTCGGACCGGACACGGACTTCGCTGTCTATTGGCCGATGCCCTTCGCCGCGCACGCGCACATCGCCCTCATCCCGGACCAGGCCATGACCGAACCGGTACGGTCGTCGATCCGGTACGAGTCATTCCCCGAGCCGACGAACTGGGTCGGAAAGTTCCACGCGAACTTCACCGACGTGCCGTACCCGCAACCGGGCGAGGACATGAACTTCCTCGATTTCCACGGCAGCGGAAAGCTCGTCGGGACCGTCGTCAACTTCGACCGGGTCGGCCCGACCCTCGAAGGAGACGTGCACATCTACGCCGACGGCAGCAAAACACCCCAGATCGCCGTCACGGGCACCGAAGAATGGGGCATGGGCGGCGACTACTGGCACAACGGCCAACAGGTCACCCTTCCGCTTGCCGGACTTCCCAGCGCCAGCAGCAACCCACCCAGCGCCGGTGGAGACGGCGTCGCGCTGTACCGCTTCCTGATCGCCGACAGCATCCCGTTCAACAACCGCCTCGTCGTGAACTGGGAACACGGCGGCGCCAACGAATCGACAAACCACTACCGGGCAACCATGCTCTGGTACGGCACCCCCACCGAGACGGCCGTGGCCAGCGACGACCTTCTACCCGCAGCCCCCGCCAGCGCAAGATCGCACGGCTACGCCTCGCCAGCCGATCGAATGTCGGCCTTGACCGCCGCGTATGAGCAGACCAACCGCAGCCCGCTGATCACCAATACCGTCGCGGAAACCAACGGCAGCAGCACCTTCACCATGAAACTCGACCCGGCCAACATCGGTGCGTTCCTCCGGCGCACCCTCAACTCGTGCGTCGCCAACCAGCGCGCGAACGTCTTCGTCGATCGGCAACCGGCCGGCACCTGGTACAACGCGGGCGCCTCCACCAAGGCCGGTCACGACGGCCACGACCGCTGCTGGCGCGACGACGACTTCCCACTACCCCGATCGCTCACAGCAGGCAAGTCCATGATCACGATCCGTCTCGACAACGTCGCAACCATAACGCCGTCGAACACGATGTGGACCGCGGCCGAATACCAACTCTACAGCTTCGTCTTACGCTGACACACACCATCGACACTCGCTGTCGACGCCGATGGCAACGTGCCCTCGAACGCGGCATGCGCAGTAGACGACCGCTCGGACATACATCGACGAACGGAGCGCGGCTGCGTGCAGAGGATGACGCCCAGGGAATGGGAGGAAAATGGGAGGATCGAACTGAGCTGTAGTGCGTCCTACGGCACAGAACGGTAGCGAACTGCACCCGATTGACGAGTGGCTTGCCGCTTCAACGCGTCCACGACCCGTGAGGGCAGACCGACCCAGTCCAGACTGGTCTTCGTCTTCGGCGCCGTGAACACCGGCCGCGAGTTGTTCACATTGGACAAGGTTTGCCGCACGAAAAGCACTCGCTCGTTGAGATGCACATCCGACCAGTGCAACGCCAACGCCTCACCCTTATGCATGCCGGTGCCAATGAGCACCTCGAACAACTCCGCCAGCGGATCCCGAATAGCCGCGCAATACTGCAAGAACGCGACCGCTTCTGCCGGCGTCGAGCACACCCGTTCCGGCCGCTTCGGCCGCGGCAGGACCGCATGCCGCGCGGCGTTGTGCGTCAGCCGACGCTGCGGCACCGCATCAGTCAACGCGCTCGAGAGCGTAACCACACATCGGCGCAGCGTCACGGGACCGCGTCCCGCGGCAAGCTGGTCAGGGGAACTGCGCAACATGCTGATAACTCAGCCTTTCCAACTTCACCCCACCGAGAGCGGGCACGAGATCCTTGGCGAGATAGTCGCGATACCGTGCCAACGTCGTCGGCTTCAACGTCAACGCCCTGGCCTCCAACCACCGCGTTAGGTAGTCGGCGACCGTCTGCTGATCATCGACCAGGACACCGCTGCGTTCACACTCCAACACCCGGCTCAACTCCCGCCGCGCCACCGCCTTCGTGGCGAAAACGCTGCGGCGTAGCGTCCGGCGGCGCCCGTTCAACGACGGCATATCCACCGCGAACACCCACGTACCGTGCTTACCGTCAGCCAGCCTGGAACACCGGGCACCGAGCTGCTTTCCGTCCGTCTCACGTCAGCCGCACCGCCGATATACCCGACCCGATTCGGATTCGAACGTATTTTCGGTCACCTTCTCGCGGTGAGCTCCATCGAGTATTTCCGGACGTCACAGACGTGCCCACCCAGGGTCGCGCGGCATGCGAGCACACCGCGACCACTGGCCCCGTGTTCGCAGGTCAGCGGCGCACCACTTGTCGCAGCGACACCAACACCGCGGAGCCAAACAAGAGGCACTTCACGCTTCACCGCGAGAGCCCCATCGGCTGCCGAGGGAAGTCTCGAGGACTGACGTCCGGAAGCCTTGCGGGAAAGCAAGCAGTCCGCACGGTCGGCTGCGCCTCTCACAACGAGCTCAGAGAATGATCAGGACGGCCCGGCGCACAGTGACAGCAAACCCGTGTTACAAACAGGAGCTTGTTGACATAGTCAACAGACGTCACTATGGCGCTGTGCACCCACACCGTGCCGCTACCGTCGATGCATGCGGCGATGCCGAGAGTAGTGATCGAGAGTGTGAGTTGGTGTACACGGTGCGGACGTGTCCGCGAATATTCATCTGGATCACAAAACGCCGTAAGTCTCGCGATTGACTCATAAGCGAGCCTTCAAGCGTGGTTCATCTCGTATTGGGAGCGGCACCGTACCTTCGGTTCGTCTTCGACACCCTGCCGTAAAGGAAGTGACGTATGCCGCAGAGACCGCAGCAGAGAGTCCCGGTCTTTGTGGACGAGAGCGGAAGCCGTCGGCGAACGGCCCGTGGAGTTGGGTATGCCACGGGAGCGGCGGCATGCGCCTACGCCCTGATGCTGGCAGTGAACCTCGCCTTCCAGCCCGTTGCGCCGCCCGACAACAGCGATGGGCAGGACCTTGCGGACGCGACGGGGCAGAAGCAACCTGGGGTCGCGAGCCCGCCAATGCCGGGAGCGTCCTACGAGCCGGCACCTGATCGAGAGGTGCCGGGGCCGGTCGTCGCGGCAGTGCTGCCGCCGGTGCACGGTGCAACGCCGCCCCCGGTCGTCGCGGCAGCACCGCTGCCAGCCGCCGCGGCACCTCCGAAGACGACGGCCACGCGGCAGGTGAATCTTGGAATCCGCCCTGCTCCGCGGGCGAGCAGGCCGAAACCGGTGGCACACGCTGGGCCGGCCCGACACAAGGGTGAGGACAACGAACGGCATTCCGAGTCGTAATGAGACGTCGGCGTTCTCGCGACATTGTGCCCCGGGCTCACTGGGTGGTGCTGGCGCTGGTGGTGCTGACAACGTGGTCGGCTCTAG
>JBPYFK010000081.1:0-4023 GCA_051984675.1 Pseudonocardiaceae bacterium
CGGCGGCAGCACATTGCTTTACTTGGTGGACGCTGCGGTGATCGGTGGAACGTCGCTGTTCGGCGGGAAGGGCGGGATCAGCAACGTTGTCCTCGCCGGTGCGGTGCTCGCCACCATCGACAACGGCCTTGGCCCGCTCAAGGAGCGGGCGGTGTATGTGATTACCGGGATGGTGCTGCTGCTGGCTGCTAGCATTGACGCCTTGTCCCGGCGTCGTGGCACGGCTTCCACCCGTTGATGCGAGCAGGAAAACGAGTGTCCATTTCTTTGATCGCAGGTGCCCGCCCAGACGAGGCGCGCAGGCACAATCGGACGGCTGTGCTGCGGCGATTGCATGTGGACGGGCCGTGCACCCGTGCTGAGTTGGTGACTGAGCTCGGTCTGAACCGCAGCACGATCAAGGCGCTGGTCGACGGTCTCGCGGAAACCGGGGCGGTGGTCGAGCAAGATGTGTTGGCGCAGCACGGCGGCGCCGGTCGGCCGTCTTTGCTGGTGCTGCCGCAGCCGCAGGCCGCAGTGGTGCTCGCCGTGGACATCTGGGTGGAGCAAGTCTCGATGGCCATGGTGGGCATCGGCGGGGAGATACTCGGCCGGAACGGGTGGAGTCTGCACCGCAAGGCTCGCGAGCCGGGCGAGGTGATCACGCACATCGTGGAGTCCAGCCGGCTGCTTGCCGAGGAGTTGTCGGTCGATGTGGTCGGTGTCGGCGTCTCGATGCCCGGCGTGGTCCGCCGTTCGGACGGGCTGGTGCACGAGGCCCCCAACCTGCACTGGAACGAAGTTCCGTTGGGAAAGCGGCTGGCGGCCGCGTTGAAGCGACCCGTACGGGTGAGCAATGACGCGGAACTCGCCGCGCTGGCCGAGCATGTCCGGGGAGCGGCCAAGGACGTTGCCGACATGGTTTACGTCTTGGCGGATATCGGCGTCGGCGGTGGTGTGATCTCCGCGGGCGTGCCGCTGCGCGGTGCGGGTGGCTATGTGGCTGAACTGGGGCACATGGTGGTTCGCTCCGATGGCCGGCAGTGTTACTGCGGGTCATGGGGCTGCTGGGAGACCGAGGTGGGCGAGTCGGCGCTGTGCCGGGCGCTGGGCCTGCCGGAGGGCTCCCCACGCGGCGCGGTCATTGGCGAGCTGCGCGCGCTGAGCGCCGAGACCGACGACGCTGGCGAACCCCGCGCTGTCGCCAAGCGCCAGGAGGCCGGTGAAACCGGCGGGGTCATCGACCGGCTCGGAGAGTTCGCGGAATGGCTGGCTATCGGTTTGGTCAACGTGGTGAACATGTTCAGCCCCAAGATGGTCGTGCTTGGCGACCTACTCACCGCGCTGCCCGACCAGGTCATTGGGGCGGTGTGCGAGTCTGTGCACTTCCGCAGTCAGGTCAGCAAGGCGATGGGCGGAACCCGGATTGTCCGGTCGTCGCTGGGCCGGGACGCGAAGCTTGTCGGCGCAGCGGAACTTGCCTTCGAGACGGTGCTTGACACCATCTAGCTGACGACTTTCCCTGGCGTCTCGCCGATCAGCTTGTTGTTATGCGGCGCTGTTACCCGTCATCGGCCGTGGCGTACAGCGTTGCAATACCGTTGCGTGACTTGAAAACAGCGGCTTCTACCAGCGCAGACGCCTCTCAGTAAGGGCATCGGTGGGCATGATGGGCTGCCAGGGTCTTGTGTGCTGAGTCTCAGAGGGATATGTTGCGGCCCCCAACATATCAACTTGCCGTTATACGCTCATGACCTTGTGTATTGGAGGTGGGGCAGCGTGCACGTAGTGCTGGCTGAAGGCGCTCAGCTGCGGTTGAACGCTAGTCCCGTTGATTACGGGTTGCTCGCCCTGTATTTCGTGTTCGTGCTGGGCATCGGGCTGCTCGCGCGCCGTTCGGTGTCGAGCAGTTTGGACTTCTTCCTCTCTGGTCGTTCGTTGCCCGCGTGGGTGACCGGTTTGGCGTTTGTCTCGGCAAACCTGGGCGCGGTCGAGATCATGGGCATGTCCGGAAACGGCGCCCAGTACGGGATGCCGACGATGCATTACTTTTGGGTGGGCGCGATCCCCGCCATGCTGTTCTTGGGCGTCGTGATGATGCCCTTCTACTACGGCTCAAAGGTGCGTAGTGTTCCCGAATTCATGTTGCGTCGGTTCGGCCAACCGGCGCATTTGGTGAATGGAATCAGCTTCGCTGTCGCCCAGGTGCTGATCGCGGGAATCAACCTTTACCTCCTGGCGAAGATCGTGAACCTGCTGCTGGGTTGGCAGCTGTGGATTTCATTGATCGTTGCGGCGGCGATCGTGCTCTCCTACATCACGTTGGGCGGGTTGTCTGCGGCAATCTACAACGAGGTGTTGCAGTTCTTCGTCATCTTCGCCGCGTTGTTGCCATTGACCCTGATCAGCTTGATCAAGGTGGGCGGCTGGCAGGGCCTGACCGCCAAGGTCAGCGCCAGCACTGGTGGCGCCGCGCAAATGGCGTCCTGGCCGGGCACCGAATTCACCGGGTTCTCTAGCGGTTTCCTCAGCGCGGTGGGAATCGTGTTCGGACTCGGGTTCGTGCTTTCGTTCGGCTACTGGACCACCAACTTCGTCGAGGTGCAGCGCGCTTTCGCTTCGAAGAGCATGTCGGCGGCCCAGCGAACCCCGATCATCGGGGCGTTCCCCAAGATGGTGGTGCCGTTCATCGTCGTCATCCCGGGCATGATCGCTGCGGTCACCGCGCCAGAGTTAATCCAGGCCAAGCAGATGGCCGGCGGCGGAAAGATCAGCTCTGGCGTGGATTACAACGACGCGCTACTGCTGTTGATGCGGGACCTGCTGCCCAACGGCCTCCTCGGCGTCGCGCTCGCGGGGTTGCTCGCGTCCTTCATGGCTGGCATGGCGGCAAATCTCAGCTCGTTCAACACGGTGGTCAGCTACGACATCTGGCAGTCGTACGTGGTCCGCGACAAGCCAGACTCGTACTACCTGTCCATGGGTCGGTGGGTGACCGTTGGCGCCACAATTGTCGCGATTGGCACTGCTTTCATCGCGTCCTCCTACTCAAACCTCATGGACTACTTGCAGACGTTGTTCGGGTTCTTCAACGCGCCGCTGTTCGCCACGTTCATCGTGGGCCTGTTCTGGAAGCGGATGACGCCCACCGCGGGATGGGTGGGCCTGGTCTCCGGTATGTCTTCGGCGGTCATCGTGTGGGGGCTGGCGAAGGCCGCGCTTTTCGGCGACCTGTCCGACCAGGGCACGAGCTTCGTGGCCGCAGGCGCAGCCTTCGTAATCGACCTCGTCGTCAGCGTGCTGGTCAGCATGGCCACCCGGCCAAAGGCGGACGAGGAACTTACCGGGCTGGTGTACTCGCTAACCCCACGTGAAAGCCTCAAGACCTCCTCCGCCGGAGAAGACGCCGGGTGGTATCGGCGGCCTGCGCTGCTGGCCGGAATCGCATTGGTGCTCACGATCGTGCTCAACTTCGTTTTCAGCTGACAGGGAGGAAACCCGATGGCGAACGAGTCCCGGCGTTCCGGGCACACGGCCGGAGCCTTCGATATCCGATTGTTCATCGCGTTACTGTTCGTGATCTACGGTGCTGTGCTGACTGTCATGGGCATCGCGGCCGGTGAGGCGGACATCGCGAAGGCAGCCGGTGTGAACGCCAACCTGTGGGCTGGTCTGGGCATGCTCATTTTCGCCGCGCTGTTCGGTGTCTGGGCGAAACTACGTCCAATCATCGTTCCGGACCAGCAGGCCTCAGAGAAGGTCTCTGCGGGTCACTGACCACTCGACCAACTGACCTGTCCCAGCGACGAGTCCTGCCCCAACATCGGGCAGGACTCGCCCTGCTCGCTAGGCACGGATGACAGGCTCCGCTCTGTCAACTGCAGTCAGCCGAACCAGGGCGAAACCTCTCTTACCGTGCAGTTCGTCCGCATGTGCTCAAGCCCGGGGCCTGGGCTTCTGTGAGAAGAAAACGGCATCAAGCACCTACGCGACTGTGCTGACCTGGTGCGTATCGGTGTCTTTGACGAGCCCTAACCCTCGAAG
>JBPYFK010000082.1:0-28830 GCA_051984675.1 Pseudonocardiaceae bacterium
CCGCCGGTCCCGTGCTGGTGATGAATAGGTTAGCCGATCGTTTAGACGACTCCCAACCCACCCCTCCTTCGGGTCCAAAGTGATAGGAAGGGCAGGTGAGCGCGCATACGGAGCCGGCAGCTGAGGCTGGTCGCGGGTTGCGGCTGGCGGAGGACGAGGCCGTCGAACTGACCAGCGAGTTGATCCAGATCGACACCACCAACACCGGCGATCCCGACACGCTGGTGGGGGAACGGGCCGCCGCCGAGTACGTCGCGGCCAAGTTGACCGAGGTGGGGTACGAGATCACCTACGTCGAGTCGGGTGACACGCCTGGGCGGGGCAACGTCGTGGCCCGGCTACCGGGCGCGGACGCCGGACGGGGCGGGTTGCTCGTGCATGGCCATCTCGATGTGGTGCCGGCCGATGCTGCCGAATGGTCGGTGCATCCGTTCTCAGGTGCCGTCCAGGACGGCTACGTGTGGGGGCGCGGCGCGGTCGACATGAAGGACATGGTCGCGATGAGTCTGGCGGTGGGCCGCCGGTTCAAGCGGGACCGGATCGTTCCGCCGCGCGATCTCGTGTTCGCTTTCCTGGCGGACGAGGAGGCCGGTGGGCTGCAGGGTGCGCAGTGGCTGGTGGATCATCGCCCCGAGCTGTTCGAAGGCTGCACGGAGGCGATCAGCGAGGTCGGTGGGTTCTCCGTGACGTTCGCCGACGACGTCCGTGCCTACCTGGTCCAGACCGCGGAGAAGGGGATTCGCTGGTTGAAGCTGCGCGCCAAGGGGCGCGCGGGTCATGGCTCGATGGTGCACGAGGACAACGCGGTAGCGAAGCTCGCGGCCGCGGTGGCCCGTCTGGGCGAGCACCGGTTCCCCCTGGTGCTCACCGACTCGGTCCGCGAGTTCCTCGATGGGGTGTCCGAGCTGACGGGATGGACGTTTCCCGAGGATGACATCGATGCGGCGGTGGCCAAGCTGGGCAACCTGTCTCGGATTGTCGGCGCGACATTGCGGGATACCGCGAATCCGACCATGTTCAACGCCGGGTACAAGGCCAACGTGATCCCGTCCAGTGCGCAGGCAGCGGTCGACTGCCGGATTCTGCCGGGACGTGAGGAGGCGTTCGAGCGCGAGCTGGCGGAGATCCTCGGCCCGGACATCGAGCGCGAATGGTTGGGGCTGCCGCCGGTGGAGACGCGCTTCGAGGGACGCCTGGTCGACCTGATGGCGGAGTCGTTGGTGGCTGAGGACCCGCAGGCGCGGACGCTGCCGTACATGCTTTCCGGGGGCACCGACGCCAAGTCGTTCAGCCGGTTGGGGATGAACTGCTACGGCTTCGCGCCGCTGAAGTTGCCGCCGGACCTGGACTTCAGCGCCCTGTTCCACGGGGTGGATGAGCGGGTTCCGGTCGAGGCGTTGCGTTTTGGTACCCGGGTTCTGGATCACTTCTTGCGCCACTGCTGAGTGTTCACAGGGGATATGCGCCTGCGATCGGGTGCGAGCTGCCCCTGGCCACGGACCTGGTTCGATCAGGTGGGTCCAGTTCCGTCCGGCCGGCAAGCCCGATGGCTCTGAACTGCGGTGACTGAGGCTGGGCGATACTCAGGGAATGCAGATCACCGCGCGGGCGGATTACGCGATACGAGCGATGCTGGAACTGGCCAGCGTCGAGACGACACTCACCGCCGACGAGATCGCGGTCCGTCAGGAGATACCACGGGCGTTCTTGCTGAGCATCCTCGCCCAGTTGCGGCGCGCCAAGCTGGTCAGCAGCGTGCGGGGATCGACCGGCGGGTGGCGCCTGGCGCTTCCCGCCGAGGAGGTGACGCTGGCCATCGTCGTACGCGCGGTGGAGGGGCCGCTTGCGGGGGTGCGGCAGGAACGGCCGGAGGACGTCTCGTACCGGGGGAGTGCGAAGTCGCTGCAGCTGGTGTGGGTGGCGCTGCGGGCCAGTCTGCGCGAGGTGCTTGAGCGCGTGACCGTTGCGGATGTCGCCAGCGGTTCGTTGCCGGAGGAGGTACTGGTGCGCACCCGCGACGTGGACGCTTGGCGCTCCCGGTGACCTGCGGGCCGGGCTTCGAGTGGAGTGGCCCGCGTCACGATCCCACCCTTTGAAACCAACTAGACCATCTAAGTCCACTTTCCTAGTGTTTGCGGCGATGGACTTCTCATGGCCTTTGGTTCTCGCGGGTGCCCTTGTCGGTGTGGCGGTCGGCCTGACCGGCATGGGCGGCGGGGCGCTGATGACTCCGATCATGGTGATGATCTTCGGGGTGGACCCGACCGCCGCGGTCGGCAGTGATCTGGCTGCCTCGGTGGCGATGAAACCGGTTGGCGCGCTCGTGCATCACCGTGCGCGCACGGTGCGCTGGGACTTCGTCCGGTGGTTGCTCCCGACGGCGATACCCGCGGGGTTTACCGGGGCGTTCGTCATGCGGCTGGCGGGGCAGGGGCCGGAGCTGCAGCACCGCGTCAAGCTGGCCATCGGCCTCGCCCTGATCCTCGCCGTGGCGGGGATGTTCGCCCGCGAGATCCTGACCCGTTCGCGTCGGTCCACCGTGTCGCCGCTCGAAGACGCCACCACACCGGTGCGGCGGGTACCGACGCTGGTGATCGGCCTGGTGGGTGGCCTGATCGTCGGGATGACTTCGGTGGGGTCCGGCTCGTTGATCGTCGTCATGCTCATGCTGGCCCACCCCCGGCTGCGGGCCAACGAACTCGTCGGGACCGACCTGGTGCAGGCCATCCCGCTGGTCGCGGCTGCCGCGGCCGGGCATCTGCTGGTCGGCGATGCTCAACTCGGGTTGGCCGGCACGGTGCTGGTCGGCGCGATCCCGGGGGTCTACGTCGGCGCGGTGCTGTCCACCCGGGCTCCCGGCGGTGTCCTGCGGTGGGCGTTGGCGGTGCTGCTGCTGGGCTCCGGCCTGTCGCTGTGGCATGTCTCGAACGTCGTCACCTTGGCTGCCTGTGGCGCGATGGTGGCCGTCGGCGTGCTGAGCACGGTCCTGCGGCGCACCTCTCGCCGCGCGCCGAGCCAGCGCGTCGTACCGGACGACGAGGCGCCGGCCGAAGAGGCGGCGGTGCCGGCCTGTTCAGGCGCCGTTGACGGCTGAACAGGCCGACGTCCGGGGGTCAGGACGGCGGCGCGAGCACCACGAGCGCACCAGTGAGGCGACTCTTTGGCGTTGATCAAGCGCTGCCAGAGAACCTCGCGTCCTGTCCTGCTCTCGCGGTTGTCCCGGCGCATTGACTACATAGAGTCAGGGCTAGGGAAATAGCGACCTCCATTTTCACGCCAAAGCGTGAAGATTCTATCTCAGATCAACACTCTCTATATTTGTTTCTGTCTGAAGTCAGAGTCGAGACGTGCAGTGCTCTGAGGGCAGGCAGTGCAGTCCGTTCGATTCAGCGACAACATTGAATGACACATAACTCATCCAGTTACAGCAGCCGCTTACGGATCTGGAAACGCCGGGAACCGGAAATGGCGCGAAATTGGGCGTGTTCGGGCGCAGGTATTATCAGGCCAATGGGTATGTGAACGTCGTTATGGCGTTCGGCGTCGAGTGTCAATCCGATCTCTCCAGGTAACTGGTGATGTCACCCGACGCGTCGGTGTTCTTGCGAATCGGGGGGATCATGGCGGAAGCCCACCAGGCTGACCGGCCGCCAATGGGTTCGGAGCTGGATCTCCAGCTGGTCGATCTCGCGCTGTCGGTCAACGATGCGGCTTTGTGGCAGTTCCGCTTCGCCGACCACGCCCTCACCTGGATGTCCGATATGGACGCGCTGCTGGGCGTACCGAACGCGGCCGAGAGCGACGTACGGGCACGGCTAGGCGAGCTGCTCGCGCCCCTGACCGGGGCCGCGCGGTCGGCTTCGGCATGGCAGGAGCTTGAGCTGGAGCAGCCGGTGGAGGGGCCGAACGGAGTCTCGCGGTTCGTGCGGTTCCGGGCGCGCCGGTACGGCGAGGCCGACACCGGAGGACTGATCGGCATCGCCGTCGACACGACCAGCACGCGAGGAGACAGGCGGGCTCTGGCTGACCTGGCCGACCGGTACCGGCTGCTGGTCGAGCTGAGCCCCGACTCCATCGGCGTCCATCAGGACGGCGTCTTCGTGTACGTCAACCCGGCCACGGTGCGCCTGCTCGCGGCCGACTCGGACGCGCGGATTCTCGGACGTCCGATCACGGATTTCGTCGCCGCGCAGGGAATCCAGGCCATGGAGGACCGGCTCGCGTCGTTGACCACAGCCGGAGCCGCGTCCGCCCCCACTGAGGTTGAGCTGGCCCGGCTGGACGGCGGCACCCTGTTCGTCGAAACCGTGTCGGTGCGCACGACGTGGCAGGGCCGCCCGGCCTACCAGGTCATCGCCCGGGACATCACGGCTCAGAAGACCGCCGAGTCCGCGTTGCGCTACCAGGCGGAGCTGGTCGAGCACGTCAGCGACGCGATCGTCGCCACCGACCGGGACGGGGTGGTGACCAGCTGGAACCCGGCCGCGGAATCCGTGTATGGGGTGCCGGCGAGGCAGGCATGCGGCCGGCATGTCAGCGAGGTGGTCGGCGCGGAGCTGGACCCGTCGGCGCTGGTCGCCAGTGGTGGCCTCAGCCATGCCACGCACCGCCGCGCGGACGGGGGCACGCTCGCCGTCCGCGTCTCAGCGTCGCGGATGGAAGACGGTTTCGTGCTCGTCGGCGCTGACGAGACGGCCCGCAGGCGCGCCGAGCATCGGTTCACCACAGTGGTCGCCGCACTCAACGAAGGGGTCATGGTGATCGGCCCCACCGGCACCATCGAGTCCGCGAATCCCGCCGCACAGCAGATCCTGGGCGTGACGGAGACCGACCTGCTCGGATCGTCCACGACGTCGTGGACGATGTTCGACGAGGAGGGGAAAGTCATCCTGCCGCACGCCTACCCGTCGCAGCGGACCCGGCACAGTGGACAGCCGCAGCACGCGCGCGTCCGGTGCCGACGACCCGACGGGCGGAGCGTCTGGCTGGAGGTGAACGCGCGGCCGCTGGAGGCGGAAGACGAGCCGCCGCACCGCGTGGTCCTCTCGTTCACCGACGTGACCGAACGCCGGGCGATCCGTCAGCAGCTGGAATGGGAGGCCACGCACGACTCCCTGACCGCTCTGGCCAACCGCACCGTGCTGCACGAGCGGCTGCAGGGCTGGCTGGGTTCCTCGCACTGCGACCGCGCGGTAGCGGTGCTGTTCCTTGACCTGGATCAGTTCAAGGTCATCAACGACTCTCTCGGGCACGGCGTGGGCGACCAGGTGCTGCGGGCCGCGGGCAACCGGCTGCGACGCGCGGCACGCGCCAGCGATCTCGTCGCCCGGCTCGGCGGTGACGAGTTCATGGTCGTCACCGAGGGCGACGACCAGCACGGCGACATCCGGGCGCTCGCCGAGAAGCTGCGGGACGAACTGCGGGAGCCGATCACCGTCAGCGGCGGCCTGCGGTTACACGTGGACGCCAGCATCGGGATCGTGCTGGTGCCCCCGGGGGACTCGCGCACCGCCGAGGACGCCCTGCGCGATGCCGACGTGGCGATGTATCAGGCAAAAGCGCTCGGTCGTGGGCGCTACGCCTTCTTCAACACCGAACTCCGCCACCGCGTGCAGCACCAGATGCGCCTGGAGCAGGAACTACGCGAGGCCGTGCCCGAACGTCAGCTCTGGGTCGCCTACCAGCCGATCGTGGATCTGACGACCGAGAGGACGGTCGCCGTGGAGGGGTTGCTGCGGTGGACGCATCCCGACCACGGGACCATCGCGCCCAGCGAGTTCATCTCGCTGGCCGAGCAGTCCGATCTGATCAACTCGATCGGCCGGCACATGCTCGGTATCGCGACCCGAGACATTGCCTGCCACCGGCAGCGGTACTCCGGTATCCGACTCAACGCGAACCTCTCGCCCCGCCAGCTCGATGATCCCGACCTGGTGCCGATGGTGCGGGACACGCTGGAGAAGTCGGGCCTGTCGGCGCGCAACCTGTGCCTGGAGGTCACCGAAACCACGCTCATGCATGACCCCACGAGCGCGGTGCGAGCGCTGAACGCCTTGCGCGACCTCGGCGTGTCCCTGGCGATCGACGACTTCGGGACCGGCTACTCCTCGCTGGCGCAACTCCAGCGGCTGCCGCTGGACGTGCTCAAGATCGACCGGTCCTTCGTGGCCCAACTCGGCGACGACCACGACGACAAGGCCATCGTCCCCAGCATCATCACCATCGCGCACGCGATGGGGCTCCGTGTCGTGGCGGAGGGCGCGGAGACCGTCGAGCAGGTGGAAGCACTGCGCCGCCTGGGCTGCGACCAGGCACAGGGCTACTACCTGGCCCGACCCGCCCCCATCGACGAACTCCCCCGGATCGCCTACTCGGCCACCAGCGAGCTTCCGCGCCCGCGCAGCACGCCGGGGACCCAGCGCAGCACAGCGCGTCCGTCCTGATGGGACAGTCCGACCGGCTCTGGTGAGCGGGGTCGCTTCGGTATGGGCCGAAGCGACCCCGCTCAGACCTGGTACACGCTCTCGCGCACGCCGGCGTACTGCTCGCGAATGCGGTGCTGTGCGTGCTCGTCGACGTCGTTGATCAGGGAGGCGGTGCCGACCTCCCACGCCGGTGGGTTCGCAGCGCCCGTGAGTGCCCACGCCGCTTGCCGCGCCGCTCCGAGAGCGACGTACTCGGCTGGTGTCGGGACGGTGACAGCGGCCCCGAGGACGGTGGCGGCGACGGCTCGGACCGCGGCGGACTGGGCTCCCCCTCCGATGAGCAGGACGCGTCGGACGGCCACGCCGAGGTGGCGGAGCGCGTCGAGCCCGTCGGCGAGACCGCACAACATGCCTTCCACCGCGGCCCGCGCCACGTTCTGCGGGGTCATGATGTCGCGGCGCAGGCCGTGCAGCGATCCAGCGGCAGTGGGCAGGTTGGGCGTCCGCTCGCCGTCGAGGTAGGGCAGCAGCACCATCCCACCAGCGCCGGGTTTCGCCGCGAGGGCGAGCCGGTCCAGCTCGGCCAGATCCGTGCCGAGCATCGCCGCCGTCGCGGTCAGGACTCGGGCCGCATTGAGGGTGCACGCCAGTGGCAGGAACCGACCCGTCGCGTCGGCGAACCCGGCGACTGTTCCGGTCGTGTCGGCGATGGCGTGATCGTGGACGGCGAAGACGGTTCCGCTGGTGCCCAGCGACACCACGACGTCCCCGGGCGCGGCCCCCAGACCCAGAGCCGCGCCCATGTTGTCACCTGTCCCTGCCGCGACCAGGACGCCATCGGGGGTCGTGCCCGCGGGCTCGGCTGGCCCGGCGACCCGGGGCAGCGCGACCTCTCGGCCGAAGGCGGACTTGAGGAGATCAAGGTGGTAGTGCCCGAGAGCCGGGGACCAGTAGCCCGTCCCGGACGCATCGCCCCGATCGGTCACGGGCTCCTCCGGCTGTCCCAGCAGCCGCCAGGTCAACCAGTCGTGCGGCAGGAGGACCGTGCGCACCCGCTGCGCGTTGTCCGGCTCGTGCTCGGCGAGCCAACGCAGTTTCGCCACGGTGAAGCTGGCCACCGGAACCGAGCCGACCCGCTCCGCCCACGCTTGAGCACCGAGTTCGGCGACGAGGTCGCGTGCCGCTGCCGCCGAGCGGGTGTCGTTCCAGAGCAACGCCGGCCGGATGACCTCCCCGTCGGCATCGAGCGTGACCAGCCCATGCTGCTGTCCGGCCACGGCTACGGCGTCGACACCGTCGAGCAGGCCGCGGCTGGCGGCACGCCAGGCATCCCACCATCTTTCGGGATCGACCTCGGAGGCGTCGGGATGCGGTCCCCGGTTTTCCCGGACAACGGTTCCCGATTCCGCCTCACACACCACGATCTTGCAGGACTGGGTGGAGCTGTCCACCCCCGCGACGAGCGTCATCTGCCTCGTCACTCCTTTCGTTCTCCGGCTGCGGCCCGGTCACAGCAGCTTGCGCGCGACAGCGGCATCGGTGATCAGCGAGGTGACGACCTCGCCACGCAGGACCGCGCGGATGGCACCGGCTTTGCGGGCGCCGCCGGCCACCGCGATGACCTCGGGAACCATCTTCAGCTGTTCCAACGTAATCGCGATGACCCGCGTGTTGAAGTCGGTGTCCAGCGGGGTGCCGTCCTCGGTCAGCAACCGGGCGCAGACCTCGCCCTTGCTGCCGTGCCTGGCCAGGTCGCGGGCTTCCGCCGCCGCCACGGCGCCGCGGACCATCGACTCCGGCGGGTCCCAGGAGCCGATCGCCACCATGGCCTTGGTGATCGTGCGGTAACGCTGCATGGCGTCGGCGACTTGCGGCTGCTTGCGCAACGCCTGCGCGGTGGCGGCATCCGGGACGACCAGCGGGGCGTAGATCGGGTACGCCGGCCCCCGGGCCAGGCTCGCCACGCGGCGCACCAGTTCCACGGAGTTCGCCTCGACGTTGACCCCCGACAGCGCCCCGGTGAGCTGGACGACGGTGCACCTCGCGAGGGAGTTCATAGCCAGGGTCGTGGCGTTGAGGGTGCGTGAGCACGCCAGCCCCAGAACGTCGTCCTCCTCCAGGATCTCAGTCAGGTAGTCGGCGGCGATTCTGCCGAGCTGGGCGCGCAGCTCGGCGGGGTCGGCACGTTCCTCCGGCGCGGCGACCACGATGGCCTGCTTGAGTCCGTAGGCCGAGCGCAGTGCGTCGGAAAGCTCCCCGTCGATCTCGGGAGGCAGCGCGACCTCGATGCGTACGAGCCCGGATTCACGCGCCTCGTCCAGCAGCCTGGCGACTTTGAACCGGCTGATCCCGAACTCGTCGGCGATGTCGGTCTTGGACGCACCGTCGAGGTAGTAGCGGCGGGCGATCGCACCGATGCGAACGAGCTCACCGGGACGAATCTGTCGATCACGAGGGGCCATCACGCTGCCTTCTGCTCGTTTGAGCATTCGGATACTCATTTTTGCAGAAACTCTTGACCGTCGGCCAGGGCTTGCTTTCAATTCGTTCCGTCGTCGCTCACAAGTGCATGGATTGCTCGTATGAGCACCAGACTCGGCTGGACACCGATGTCCCGGAGGAGGTCCTCGATGCCGAACAGATCCGCGCCCGGGAGGGCGCGCTGGCGACTCCGTACAAGCGCTATGGGGTGTGTGACCGCCGTGCTCGCGCTCACGATGAGCGCGTGTGCCGGCGCTGGCGGTGGTGGCGGTGATGCG
Source organism: Pseudonocardiaceae bacterium (assembly GCA_051984675.1). GTDB lineage: Bacteria > Actinomycetota > Actinomycetes > Mycobacteriales > Pseudonocardiaceae > JBPYFK01. The sequence continues at coordinate 9,185 of JBPYFK010000082.1, forward strand.
GGCGGTGTCACCACGGTGAACGTGGCCACGGTGTCGAACCCGCAGATGAAGGACATCCAGAAACTGACCGGCGAGTTCGAGAAGACCCACCCGAACATCAAGATCAACTATGTGCAGCTGCCCGAGAACGAACTGCGGGATCGGGTGACCCAGGACGTGGCTACCGGCAGCGGCCAGTTCGACGTGGCCACGATCGGGACCTACGAGACTCCGTTATGGGCGAAGAACGGCTGGCTGACCAACCTCAACGGGTACGCGTCGCAAGGCGACTACGACGTCGCGGACTTCGTGCCGACCGTGCGGGACGCGTTGACCTTCCAGGGCGGGTTGTACGCCGTGCCGTTCTACGGCGAGTCGTCGTTCCTGATGTACCGCAAGGACCTGTTCCAGCAGGCAGGACTCACCATGCCGGAACAACCAACCTGGGATCAGGTGACCGACCTCGCGCGGCGGTTGAACGATCCCGCCAGCGGCCGGGCCGGGATCTGCCTGCGCGGCGAGCCGGGCTGGGGCGAGTTGCTGGCGCCCCTGGACACGGTCATCAACACCTTCGGCGGCCAATGGTTCGACCAGCAGTGGAACGCGCACCTGACCGACCCGGCGACCGAGCAGGCGGTGAAGTCCTATGTGGACCTCGTCCGCACTGACGGCGAGCCGGGCGCACCGAACGCGGGATTCGACGAGTGCCTGAACCAGTTCGGCCAGGGCAAGGCGGCCATGTGGTACGACTCCACGTCCGCCGGTGGTTCCCTGGAGGACCCGGCCAGCAGCCAGGTCGCGGGCAAGGTCGGTTATGTCAAGGCGCCGGTGCAGCGCACGCAGAACTCGGGTTGGTTGTGGGCGTGGTCGTTCGCGATTCCGCAGACGGCCAAGCACAAGGACGCCGCCTGGCAGTTCATGTCCTGGGCCACCTCCAAGCAGTACCAGACCACCGTCGGGCAGCAACTGGGCTGGCAGCGGGTCCCGCCGGGCAACCGGCTGTCGAACTACCAGATCCCGCAGTACCGGCAGGAACCCTTCGCGCAGCCCACGCTGGACGGCCTGGCGTCGGCGAACCTCAAGCAGCCCGGACTGTTCCCGCAACCCTGGAGCGGGGTGCAGTACGTGCAGATCCCAGAGTTCCAGGACTTGGGGACCAAGGTCTCGCAGGAGATCTCGGCGGCGATCGCCGGCCATCAGACCGTGGAGGAGGCGCTGGCCAAGAGCCAGCAGTACGCCGAGCAGGCTGCCCGTGAGGGCGGGTACCACAAGTAGCCCGTACTCCAGCAAGCCAGCGCGGCTCACCGAAGGAGTGTTCCCATGTCTACTGGTGTCGCCGAGACACCGACGACCCGGTCCCGGCCGGCCGCCGTACGTGGCCGGCCGGGACCGGGAGCGGGCCAGCGGTGGAGTCGGCGTGGTCCGCTGCTGCCGGCGCTGGTGGTCGCCATCCTGCTGACGCAGCTCCCGTTCCTGCTGACCGTCTACTACAGCCTGCATTCGTGGAACCTGCTCAGGCCGGGGGCGCCGAAGTTCGTCGGGCTGGACAACTACGCGTGGGTGTTCACCGACGCCGGGTTCCGTACGGCGGCGCTCAACACGGTGAGCATCACCGCCAGCGCCGTGCTCTTGTCGGTGCTGCTCGGCGTGGCGTTCGCCCTGCTGCTGGACCGCAAGTTCACCGGGCGCAGCGTGGTCCGCACGCTGCTGATCACACCGTTTCTGGTGATGCCGGCGGCTGCCGCATTGCTGTGGAAGACCTCGATGCTGCACCCGGTGTTCGGGCTGGTGAACTTCGTGCTTTCGCCGCTGGGCGCGGGCCAGGTGGACTGGGTCAGCCGGTTCCCGATGACCACGGTCATCGTGGTGCTGGTCTGGCAGTGGACGCCGTTCATGATGCTGATCGTGCTCGCGGGCCTGCAGAGCCAGTCCACCGAGATCGTCGAGGCGGCGCGGGTCGACGGGGCGGGGCCGTGGCAGGCGTTCTGGCACGTCACCCTGCCGCATCTGCGCCAGTACATCGAACTGGGCGTGCTGCTCGGGTCGATCTTCCTGGTGCAGACCTTCGACGCGATCTTCCTGATCACTCAGGGCGGTCCCGGCAGGGCCACCACGAACCTGCAGTACTTCCTGTACCTGGAAGGCTTCCGGGCCTTCGACGTCGGTAAAGCCGCGGCACTCGGCGTCGTGGTCGTCATCGCGACGATCATCGTGGCCACGTTCGCGCTGCGGGTGATCTCCGGCCTGTTCCGAGCCGAAGGGAGTCAGGCGTGACGACGATCGGGACCAGACCGCGCTCCTTGGCGCGCCCACGACTCGCCGGCGGGGTGCTCACCACGCTGACCTGGGTCGTCGCGATCATGTTCTTCTTCCCGGTGCTGTGGATGTTCGTCACCGGGTTCAAGCAGGAGTCTCAGGCCGCGACCAACCCGCCGACGTTTTGGTTCACCCCCACGCTGGAGCAGTATCGGGCCGTGTTCGGCGGGAACTTCGTGCCGTACCTGCTGAACTCGCTGTCGGCGTCGGTGCTCTCGACGGTGGCCGTGCTTGTGCTGGCGTTGCCGGCGGCGTACGCATTGTCGATCCGCCCGGTGGCCAAGTGGCGGGATGCGCTGTTCTTCTTCATCTCCACCAAGATGCTGCCCACAGTCGCGGTGATCGTCCCGCTGTACCTGCTGGCCCGCAACCTCGGCGTGCTCGACAACGTCACCATGCTGTCGCTGATCTACGTCGGGATGAACCTGCCGATCGCGGTGTGGGTGCTGCGGTCGTTCCTGCTGGAAATCCCGGGCGAGGTGTTGGAGGCGGCCCGTGTGGACGGGGCGACTCTGTGGACCCAGCTGACCCGGATCGTGCTGCCGCTCATCGCGCCGGGTGTCGCCGCGACCGCGCTGATCTGCTTCATCTTCGCCTGGAACGAGTTCTTCTTCGCGGTCAACCTCACGGCCACCACCGCGGCGACCGTGCCGGTGTACCTGGTCGGGTTCGTCACCAGCGAGGGACTGTTCTGGGCGCGTCTGTCCGCCGCGTCCACCATGGCCGCATTGCCGGTGATCCTCGCCGGCTGGGTCGCGCAGAAACAACTTGTCCGTGGTCTGTCGATGGGAGCAGTGAAGTAATGCGCGCAGTCGTGATCGAACAACCAGGCCAGCTCAGTGTCACCACTGTGGAGGACCCGACCCCGGGTCCGCGAGAGGTCGTCGTCTCGGTGACCGCGGTGGGCATCTGCGGCACCGACATCCACATCCTCGACGGCGAGTTCGCGCCCACTCCGTATCCGATCGTGCCCGGTCACGAGTTCGCCGGCACGGTGGTCGCGGTCGGGTCCGAGGTCACCGAGACGCGGGAAGGGGACCGGGTGGCCGTGGACCCGTCGCTGTTCTGCGGCGAATGCCACTACTGCGCCATCGGGCGAGGCAACCTGTGCCAGCGGTGGAACGCCATCGGTGTCACGACCTCCGGCGCCGGTGCGGAGTACGCGGTCGCACCAGTGGCGAACTGCTACCAGCTCCCCGAAAGCATCCCGCTCGAACACGGAGCGCTCGTCGAGCCGCTGTCCTGCGCCGTGCACGGGTTCGACCTGCTGCCGGGACGGCTCGCAGACCACTACCTCGTCTACGGCGCGGGCACCATGGGCCTGCTCATGGCGCAACTGGCCCGGCGCGCCGGAGCGGCCAGTGTCTCCGTCGTCGACCTCAACCCCGACCGCCTCGCGGTGGCCCGTGACCTCGCCGCTGACGCGACCGCGCGTACCGCCGACGAACTGGACCACCCGGGGGGCTGGGAAGTCGTGATCGACTGCACCGGCGCGGTGCCGGCGATCGAAGACGGACTACGTCGTGTCCGGCGTGGCGGCACGTTCCAGATCTTCGGGGTCGCGCCAGACCAGGCCACGGCCCAGTTCTCGCCGTTTCGCGTCTACAACGACGAGATCACCATCGTCGGCAGCATGGCCGTCCTGCACAGCTTCGGCCGGGCGGTGAGCCTGCTGGCCCAGGGCGCCATCGACGCCGCGACCATGCTCAGCCACCACTTCCCGCTTGACCAGTACGGCGACGCGGTCGACGCCTTCCGGCACGGGAAGGGCCGCAAGCTGCAGATCAACCCCGGGAAGAGCTAGGAGTGTTCCCATGACGACGGTGACCTTCGACCACGTCACCCGCACCTTTCCCGGGGCGGGCACCCCCGCCGTCGACGGCCTGAGTCTCGACATCGCAGACGGCGAGTTCCTCGTGCTCGTCGGCCCGTCCGGGTGCGGCAAGTCCACGTCCCTGCGGATGCTCGCCGGGCTGGAGGAGATCAACGACGGCCGCATCCACATCGGTGACCGCGACGTCAGTGATGTCCCACCCCGCCAGCGCGACATCGCCATGGTCTTCCAGTCCTACGCGCTCTATCCCCATATGACAGTCGCGGACAACATGGGATTCGCGCTGAAGATGGCCAAGATGCCCAGGGACGAGCGAATGCGGAGGGTGCGCGATACCGCGCGCATGCTGGACCTTGAGCAGTTCCTCGACCGCAAGCCCAAGGCGCTCTCCGGCGGACAACGCCAGCGCGTCGCGATGGGACGTGCCATCGTCCGAAAGCCGCAGGTCTTCCTGATGGACGAACCACTGTCCAATCTGGACGCGAAGCTGCGGGTGTCCACCCGGGCGCAGATCGCCGAACTGCAGAGGAGCCTGGGCGTGACCACCGTCTACGTCACGCATGACCAGGTCGAGGCGATGACCATGGGGGATCGGGTCGCCGTGCTCAGGGACGGTGTCCTTCAGCAGTGCGACACCCCGCTGGCGCTCTACCGCAAGCCGGTCAACGCCTTCGTGGCCGGGTTCATCGGCTCGCCTCCCATGACGATCGGCGAATTCGCTGTCCTCGACGGGCATGTCCGCCTGGGCGACTACCAGATCGCATTGGCGCGAGACGAGCTGGAACGGTTGGCCCGAGACGAAACCGACACGGTCCTGCTCGGCTTCCGACCCGAGGCCGTCGAACTCACCGGACCCGGCGACGGTTTCGGCGCCGTCGTGCGGCTCGTCGAGGAGCTGGGTGCGGACACGTACCTGCACGGCAGCATCATCGACGCTCCATCCGGCACCCCGGAGGTCGTGGCGCGGATCGACTCGGCTTCCCCGCCGCGCATCGGAGACACGGTCCATCTCCGTATCCGCCCGGGCCAGACACACGTGTTCTCGCCGAAGACGGGTCGCCGCCTGGACTCCCACATCGCGTTCGGCACCAGTGCGACCGCCACGCAGGCTCCTTCAGGAACGTCGACAACCCCTCCGCGCTCGTAGACCGACGATCGACGGGGCGTCAACGCGGACACTGGTCCGCGTTGACGCCCCGTCGATCGGCACTGCGTCCCGCACGGCCCTACGATGCGCTCATGAACGACGCGACCGCACTGGTCGGCGCGATGGCCACCAAGGCGATGGACCTGCTCATCGAGGCCGTGGAGCAGACTCCGCCGGAGAGCTGGGATCAGCCCTCCAACCTTGAGGACTGGAACGTGCGTGATGTGGTCGGTCACGCTACCGGCAGCGCGGCGAAGATCGTGACACTCATCGAGGACGGGGAGGTCTGGAGCCGCTCCGAGCCTGCCCACTGGGTATGCGAGGACCCGGCCGCCTGGCTTCGTGATCTGGCCGCCCGGTTGCGGGACGCCCTGCCCAGCGCCGACTTGCTCTCGGGCGCTCGGTCAGCGGCGAGGGCTGAGCCCGAAGCCGGTGCCGTTCTGGCACGAACCCGGGCCCAGCGATGACCAACGAGACCGGTCAGGGCACGCCCAATAGCCGCAGGCCGGCGGCAGTCGCCGCCGCGACGATCACGACCACCACGAACGGCGCTTTCCGCCACGCGAGGATGCCGCCCGCAGCGACGCCAGCCGGACGCGCGAAGCCCGCGAACGCGTGTCCCTCCACCAGCGCCGCGGTGGCGACTAAAGCGGCGAGCAGGACGATCGCCGATAAGGACATGAGTTTCTCGGCGCGCGGCGAGAGCGTGACACGAGCACGCAGGACCGGCCCGGCGAACCGGAAGGCGAAGGTGCCCGCGCCGAGCACGACCGTGGCGAGCACGAGGGTTATCGGCGCGATCATGGCCTGGCCTCCTCCCGTGCGGGTTTGTCGCCGCGCAGACCGGCCAGTGCCCCGAGAAGCGCCAGCAGCACGGGCAGCCCGGTCGGCAGAAACGGGGCGGTGACCAGCGCGATCACGACGCCGACGAGCGTGGCGCGGCGCGTCGCGGCATCGCGTAAGGACGGCAGCACGAGCGCGAGCAGCACCGCGGGGAAGGCGGCGTCCAGGCCGAACGCGCTGGTGTCGCTGACCGCAGTACCGCCGAACGCGCCGGCCAGCACCCCGAGGTTCCAGCACAGGAACAGGCCGATGCCCCCTACCCAGTACGCCGTGCGGCGTCGTTCGGGATCACGCTGCGCGAGTGCGAAGGCCACGGTCTCGTCCACCATCAGGTGGGTGCCGGTGATCCTGCGTGCTCGACTTGTCCCGAGAACGTCGGCGACGGCAAATCCGAACGGCACGTGGCGGGCGTTGGCGAGCAGTCCCGCGACCACCGCCACGATCGGGTTGCCACCCGAGGCGATGATGCCGACGAACATGAACTGGGCCGCGCCCGCGAACACCACCAGGGACAGCAGCATCGGCAACCACACCGGTAGGTGTGCACTCACCGTGATAGCGCCGAACGACAAGCCGACCAGCGCATCGGCAACACAGACCAGCGCGATGTCACGCGCGAGGTCTTTGTCTAAGGTTCGCCATACCGAACGCACGCCTTTTATACTGAACATAGGACGAGTCGTTCGTCAAGTCGAACGCATGGACTTCTGGAGCGAACGCATGGCGCAGAGCAACGAGCCCCCGCTCGCGGTGATCGCGGCGTCCCTGCAGCGGGAACGTCGTCGCCTGGGGCTGTCGCTGGCGGAGGTGGCCCGCCGGGCGGGCATCGCGAAGTCAACCCTGTCCCAGCTCGAATCCGGTACCGGCAACCCGAGCGTCGAGACGCTGTGGGCGCTGAGCGTGACGCTGGATGTGCCCTTCGCCCGGCTCGTCGAGCCGCCGCGTCCGAATGTCCAGGTGATCCGCTCGGGCGAAGGACCGACCTTCGCCTCCGAACGAGCCCACTACGTCGCCACGCTGCTGTCCTCCAGCCCGCCGAACGCGCGCCGCGACATCTTCCTCGTCTCGGTGCAGCCTGGCGCCCCACGGGAGTCGGACCCGCACATGCCTGGGGTGATCGAGCACGTCGTGCTCAGCACCGGACGAGCCCTCGTCGGCTTGGCCGACGACCCCGTCGTGCTCCACCCCGGCGACTACATCGCCTACCCCGGAGACGAGGAGCATGTCTTCAAAGCCCTGGAACCGGACACCGTCGCAGTGCTGGTCTCCGAACACGTGTGATCGCACCGCCGCGCCGGTTACGCCGAACAGGTGATCACGGTCTGGACTCGTGTGAATGTCGAAACGACATCAGTCCACTCTGGATGGCGACACTTGGCTTCGTCGGGCCAGGTCCTACATTAGGTGCACATACTGCCATGCACCGTGAGGGAAATCCTCTGCAGCCGCGCCGATCCCGGGTTCACCGTTTTGGTTGACGGCGCAGGTAGCGCTTCGTACCCTCGGCGTTCCAATCCGTGATCGAACTGGTCTGGGATCTGGGGAGGCGATTCGTGATCGGTTCCTTTCTGGTGGGACGGGTGGGAACGTGCGTCTGTACGGCAGGGATCCAGCTCTTCGGTTGGTCCGTGAATTCCTGACCAGGCCGGAACAGGACGGCATACCGCGAGGTCGTCCGGTGCCGGTGCTGGTGTTCACCGGTCCACGCGGCAGCGGCAAGAGCGCGCTGCTGAGCGAACTTGAGCGACAGCTGGACCAGAACGTGCCGTTCGCGCGAGTGAATTGCGCACCCACCGGAACCACGTCGGTGCGGGCCACGCTCTCCGCGCTCGCCTTCGAGCTCAACCGGCAGTGCGGCAGGTACGGAAGGCTGGCGTTTCCTCGGTTCGTCACCGGGCAACTGGTGATCGCGCAGGACATCGACCACACCGATCACCAGCGGGCACACGAGGACATCCAGACCGCGCTGGAGAACTACCGCAAGAAGATCACCAGACTACGTGCGTTCCTCAGCGAGATGGCTGCCGAAGTCCTCACGAACCTTCCTCTGACGCAGGGGATTCCCGGGATCGGACCGGCCGGTAAGTACACCGCCGACCTGGTGCTCAGCGGGCTGATCTCCTGGCGCCGTGGCCGCCGCGTCGTGCTCGGGCACGGGCAGGACTGGTACGGACACCAGGATCGGGGACTCGGTCGGGATCCGATCGACGTGCTGGTGGCGCTCAACCGGCAGGCCGCGACCCCGGATGTCGAGGACAACCAGCGAGAAGTCCACGAGCTGCTGTGGGCGGCGTTTCTGGCTGACCTGCGGGATGGCTTCCGACGGAACTACGAGCGGTCGCTGAACTGCGTTGTCCTACTCGACGACGTCGACACGCCCGCCGGTCGCGGCTTCATCGATGGCCTGCTGCGAGCCCGTAGCCAGCATGCCGCGCACTCCCCGGACGAGCCCGATCCGCTGACCGTCGTGGCCACCAGCCGGGGCGCGGCGTTCGTGCACCTGCTGGCGCGCGACGAGTCGCTTCCCACCATGACGCAGGCAAGCTACGCCGACTGCCTCGCGCGCAGCGCGAGCGGCGCCGAGCTGGGGCGGTACCCGGTCCTGCTCGGCGACCTGTCCGAGGACGAGGTCGCGAACATGGTCGATGCGTCGCTTCCCAGCGTGGGGCGCAACCGCCGGATCACCTCAGCGGTGCACCGGTTCACCGGCGGTCATCCAGGCGCCACCCGCAGCCTGATCGACGTGATCGCCGAAGCCCCGGACAGCCGCAGGGACCTGAATGCCGCCCTCACCGCCGTCAAGCCGCAACCGCTCGACGTGGAACCGACCACAGTAGAAGCCGAACTGGTTTCTCAGTTCTTGAGCGACATTCCCGACGAGGACGAAGACCTGGTGACGCTGTCGGCGCCACAGGACCGGGACCGCGCGCAGCGACTGGCGGCCCACAGTGGACTGTTGACCAGCCCGCACGGAGAGCTTTCGTTGCTCTTCGGTCCACAGTTCTGGGTTCCGGGCGGCGTGATGCTACCGGTACTGCGGCGACTGTTACTGCGTGAGCTGGCGAGCAGGGAAGCCGGGCACGCCGCGAGCTGGTCCACTGTGCACAGTTGGCTTCGCGGCGACTGCGCCGAAGTCGGCGACGAGTCCGGTGAGTCCTACCATGCACTCGCGCTCGGTGAGGTGGAGTTCGTGGCCCGGAAGCTGACGGATCTGCTCCCAGAACGGAATGTGCGGGACTGGTTGGGGCTGCTCGAAACGGTCAGCGCAGCACCGAACAGGCTGGAAGCCGATGTCGCGCCGATGGACCGGGTCTGGGCACTGACGGACTGGGTCGACCCGCACGACACCCCGCTCGCGCCAGTGGCGAGGTTGCTGGTCGCGCGGTGGATCGCGCAGGACCCGGTGATCGGTCGCCGCCGGGGACTGTACAGCGAGATCGCGGCGGACTACGACCAGATCGCTCCGTTCGCGCGCAATGGTCTCGCGGCCCTGCGCGACGAGGCGGTGAAATACCACGCTGACGCGGAAATCGTCGACTGATGGGGCCTTATGAGAAGGAGTCTAGCGTGCCCGAGGACAGCGAAGACATATTCCGGCCGCCCACGCCACGCAAGGTGGTGCGCAACCGGTTGGTGAAGCGGAGTCTGCTGGTGGCGCTCGCTGTTGTTGTCGTGGTTTCGGGTGGCTTCTACGGCGTGCGGTGGTGGAATTCGTGTGCGGCCGGAGTGACGAAACAGGACGGTGAGTGCGTCGGCGTGACCGACGGCAGCTACGTGTTCGGCCTCGCTGACCCGATCCTGCAACAGAAGCTGACCGGGGTCGAGGCCGCGATCAAGCAGGAAAACGACCGCTGGTCGGGACAGCGGGTGGTGACGGTCGCGCTGTTGATGCCGATGACGACAACCGGCGATCTCCTGTCCGAACGGCAGATACTCTCGTCCATCGAGGGCGCCTATGTCGCCCAGGTGAATGCGAACAACGGGGGAACGGAGCCCAAGATCCGGCTGACCCTGGCCAATGAGGGATCACGCGAGCAGGCGTGGTATCCCGTGCTCCAACAGTTGGACGCCATGATGCACGACACCTCGCAGCCACTGGTCGCGGTCGCCGGCATGGGGGTCAGTGTCCGGGAGACCGTCCAGGGCGCGAGAACGCTAGCCAACATGGACATCCCGATGGTCGGGTCGGTGGTCAGCGCGGACGGTCTCAACGCCTCGGGTGCCGTCGACAACGGTCCACCCATCCGGGGGTTCACCAGGGTCTCGCCGGACAACAGCGACGAAGTCGCGGCTCTCAACCACTCCCTGCGCAACGACGCGCGTTCAGCGATGCTCGTGTACGACAGCAACCAGGATGACTTCTACACCCACGACCTGGCCGAGCGATTCAAGCAGGATCCGGTGACCAGCGCGGCGTTGCACCGGACCTCTTCGTTGGCGGAACCATACGATGCCACTCCCGGTACGCCCGGGATTGCCAACGAGTTCGACATCATCGCCAACGGGCTGTGCCAGCCCGGCGCTCCAGACATGGTGTTCTACGCGGGACGCGCGAAGCTGTTACCGAGCTTCGTCCAACAACTGCAGCATCGTGGCTGCGATCAGAAGCCCGTGACGGTGGTGACGGGTTCGGACGCGACGGGCCTTCAGGACCAGCTGGAACTCGTGCAACCCGCGCTGGCGTCCGGTGTGTCGGTGCGATACGCGGCACCGGCCGCCCCGGCGGCATTGCGCGTACTGCCCAAACCCGACAGCGACCAGTTCACCGGCTTCGCGGGCAGCTTCCGCCAGCACTTCGACATCGCGGACCTGAACAACGGATGGGCCACCATGACGCACGACGCGATGCTGGCGATCACCGAGGCGATCCAGCGCGCCGCGGGCCAGGGCAACGTCCCCATCTCGCCCTCGGCCGTGCGTGGCCAGCTGTACCTGCTCAACAGCCCGACCAACGCGGTGCACGGCGGCAGCGGCACCTTCATGATCAACGAAAACGGCGAGCGGGTGGGACCGACGCCGTCGGTTCTGGAACTTCAGGCCACCGGCGTGCACCTTGTCGACCTCGCACCACTCACGACGTCTGGGCCGTAGGCGCGCACCAAGCACATGCGCTTGCAGGACAATCGAATTCGCGCTCATGAACGTTGCTGATCACGGTCAGTCGTTACGGCGCATCAGGGCTGGAGAGGTGAACCCGGCGGCGCGAGGTTGTCGGACTCGTCGGAGGTGTCGTGCGGGCGCGCGCCGCCACCGACGTAGCGGTAGCGCCAGCGGCCGTCATCGCGGAGGTGCTCGCGCTGGTAGGTCAGCAGCGACGGTAAGTCGTCGGCCGCGATCTCGTCCGGGCTGGCCAGGTGGTCGGGAAAGGTCAGGCAGCGGCTGGGGGTGCCGTCGGTCCCGGCCGGAATCAGGACGTCGCGCCCGTCGTGGGGACCTCCGAAGAACTCGATGTGTGCGGTGGCCATATTCGGTTTCCCTTCCGCGGTTTCGGGGTGGGCGATGGTCGAAAGGGGGTGGTGCTCGGGGCCTGTTACTGAGACAGTGCGGCAACCGTCCCGGTTTCGTCGATCACTCAATCGGACGCCGTAGAAGCAAATGCCCCGCATCCGCCGCTTTTCACCGGTCTGGACGCATCCCCTGACCGGGCACGACGAGCCCGGTCTCATAGGCAAGCACGACCAACTGAGTCCGGGACGAGCAGTTGAGCTTCTGCATGATCCGGTAGAGATGGCTCTTGACCGTCGGCTCGGTGAGCTTGAGGTGCGTGGCGATCTCCGCGTTGGACTTGCCCCGGGCGACCTGCAGCAGCACGTCGGTCTCCCGCTCGGTCAGCTCGGCCAGATCGTGGGCGGCATCCCGGATGCCCAGTGCGGCGAACCGGGACAGCAGCCGCTGGGTCACCGATGGCGCCAGCAGCGCCTGACCGGCGGCCACCGTGTGCACGGCCTTGACCACGTCCTCAGGCGGGGTGTCTTTGAGCAGGAAGCCGCTGGCCCCCGCCCGCAATGCCGAGTAGACGTACTCGTCGAGGTCGTAGACAGTGAGCATGATCACCGCTGTCTGCCCGCCGGTGGCGGACAGGATCTGCCGGGTCGCGGTGATCCCGTCGGTTCCGGGCATCCGCACGTCCATCAGCACGACGTCCGGCGGCCGGCGACGGACCGCCGCCAGCGCAGCCTGGCCGTCCGCGGCCTCGGCCAGGACCCGCAGATCGGGTTCGGCATCCAGCAGGGTGACCAGGCCCCGGCGGATGAGCGCCTGATCATCGGCCACGACCACGGTGGTGACCTTGTTGCTGCTCGCCTGGCTGCCGGCCCCCGGCACGCCCGAGCCCGGGCGGCCCGCACCGGGCCGCTTCGCGGTCGAGCCTCCTGGAGCCGAGCCTCCGGAAAGGGAACCGTTGTGAGTCGGTGCGCTGCGCACGGGGTTGGTGGGTGCGTGGCTGTGGGAGCCAGGACCGGGACTGTTCGGCGCTGTGCTTTTCACTGCTGTACCACCTGCTCGTTCTTGGCTTCGTCGGTCTGCTTGTCCTCGGACTGCTTGTCGGGCATGGGCAGGGTCGCCACCACCGAGAACCCGCCGGGGATCGGATGTGCGGTCAGCGTTCCGCCGAACAGCGCCACCCGCTCGCGCATCCCGATCAGGCCGTGACCGGGCGGGCTGTCGGTTCCGGTGGACGTGGCCTGCCGCGCGAGCCGCCGCCGGGACGACGCTGTGTCGCCCGTGCTTCCGAGCCCGGTCGTGTCCACGTGGTTGGTGATGGAGACGTGCAACGAATCCGGCGCGAAGTTCAGCAGCACCGCCACCCGGCCACTGCCGGCGTGCTTGAGGACGTTGGTCAGTGCTTCCTGGACCAGCCGGTACGCCGTGATCTCGACCCCCGCGCTGACCGGCCGGGGTTGGCCCCGGTAGCTGACCTCGACGGTCAGCCCGGCGCGGCGCACCGAGGCTGCGAGCTCGTCGATCTGGTGGAGACCGGGCTGCGGTTCGGCCGCCGCGACCTCGTCGTTGGCGTCGTTGGCGCCCTCACCGCGCAGGGCGCCGAGCAGGTGCCGCATCTCGGTCAGCGCGAAACGGGAGGTTTCCTCCAGAATGCGCAGCGTCTCGTGCACGTGTTCGGGGTCCTTGTCGACCAGCCGCCGGGCCACGCCCGCACGCAGCGCCATCACCGAGAGGTTGTGCGAGACGATGTCGTGGAACTCGCGGGCGATGCGCGCCCGCTCGACGGTGGCGGCATCGGCGGCCAGCCGCTCCCGCGCCTGCTCCAGCAGCCGGACCAGCTCGGCTAGCCGCGCCGAGCGCAGGCTCGCCGCGCCGCTGGCCTGCCCCCAGCCGGCAACCAGAACCATGGTCAGCAGCGACCCGGACACGCTCGAGATCTGCCAGTCGGCCGGGACGGTCCCCAGCTCCACGAACGGCCAGATCCCGGCGAGCACGCTGGCCACGGCCGCCCTGCCCCGGTCCACCTGGCTGCAGACCGAGAAGAGCGCTACCAGCACGATCATGCCCGTCAGGCCCTCGGGAACGCGTAACAGCGTCAGCAGCATGCCGGAGCCGAGCGCTCCGGCGAAGACCAGCCAGGGGTAGCGGCGGCGCACCACCAGCGCGGCGCCGGACAGTCCTCCGATCGGAAAGGTCAGCCACGCCCACTGGCCAGGCGGGAGCGGCGCGAACCCGACGACGGCCAAGTGGCCCGCCGCCAGGCCCACGGCCATGACCACGTCCGCCAGCGCGGACGTGGGACGGCTGGCGTCAGTGCCGGTGACCCGGCACAGCGCGTCGTTGACCGAAGACCAGTTGACCATTCCGCTCCCTGCTTGCTGTGTGCCGCGCTGCACGCCGCCGCGCGGCAGGTCCGGGGAGGCACCGCACCGGCCGCGCTGCTTGGGCGTCGAATCTTGACGACGTTCGTGGGCGCATACATCGCACGAAAGTGTCACGCAATAGCGACGAAAGTCGTACTCCGCGGAGTAGCTGGCGCACGTCGCCTGCCCACGTCGTGAATCCCGCCGTCAATGCCCGTTTCCCCTCACGGCCGTCCTCGCCCCACTCTCAACTTGGCGACTAACTGTACGCGGCCGTTCCAGTGGTCAGCCTTTGGTGGGACGTCAAGACGTGCCACCGGGATTACCTTCCGTGTCAATTCCTTCAAGGACGGTTTGGCTGACGCGGAGGAAATGTATGCGCAACCGCGCTCCGTTCGTCGCATCCCGCAACCGGTCGGATTCACCGGACGAATCGCGCGTCATCACGCTCTGATTGCCTGAACGAGGCGTCGCCTGATCACCTCGGGCGAGAAAGGAAGGAGAGATCCACGTGAAGAGAACCCTGATCAGCACCGCGGCCGGCGTCTCCGCCGCGGCGATGCTGGTGGCGGTGGCCCAAGCCTACGGTGCTCCGCAGGAGCAGCTCGCTCCGCTGACGACGCACACCCTTGCGCAGAGCGGAACCGCAACGTACCTGGTCGAGGTCAAGGACGGGGTGGACCCGGCCGCTGCGGCCCGGGCGATGGGGGTGACCCCGCATTACGTGTACAACTCCGCATTCCACGGATTCTCCGCGAAGTTGGACCCGGCGAAACTGCACCAGGCCCGAGCTGACCACGGCACCAAAGAGATCTCCCAGAGCTACCGAATCCAGGCGGAAGGACCGCGCACACGCCCTGGTCCGGCCGAGGTCGGGTCGTGGGGGCTGGACCGGATCGACCAGCCGAGATTGCCGCTGGATGGCAAATTCCAGACCAAATTCAGCGGCCAGGGCGTCACCGCCTACAGCATCGACACCGGAATCGACGCCACCCACCCCGACTTCGAGGGCCGCGCGTCGGTCGGGTTCGACGCCACGGGCGGTGATGGCACGGACAAGCAGGGCCACGGCACCCACACCGCCGGCACCATCGGGTCGAAGACCTTCGGTGTGGCCAAACAGGTCAAGATCGTGGGCGTGAAGGTGCTCGGTGACGACGGCAGCGGTTCGACCGAAAACATCGTCAAGGGCATCGACTGGGTGGCGCAGAACCACAAGGGACCGTCGGTGGCGAACATGTCGTTGGGTGGCCCCAAGGACCCGGCGCTGGACAACGCGGCGACCGGTCTGGTGAACAAGGGCGTGTTCCTGGCAGTGGCCGCCGGAAACGAGTCACAGGACGCCGGCCAGACTTCGCCGGCCGACGCCCAGGGAGTTTTCGCCACCGCTGCCTCGGACAAGAATGACCAGTCCGCGCAGTTCACCAACTTCGGCAAGGTGGTGAAGGGCTACGCACCCGGGGTCGAGATCACCTCGACGGTGCCGGGCGGGCAGTCCAAGGCGATGGACGGCACGTCCATGGCGAGCCCGCACGTGGCCGGAGTGGCCGCGCTGGATCTGGAGTCCAACCCGAACGCCAAGCCCGCGGACGTGCTCAACGACCTCGTGCAGCGGGAATCCAAGGGCGTGATCCAGGGCGTTCCTCAGGACACCGTCCCGGACATCATCCAGACCGCGGGCCTGTGAGCTTTCCCCCGCATCCGGGCGGGTACGGGTCGCCACCAGCCGATCCTGTGCCCGCCCGGATTCTGGCCTGTTCACACGGATGGGCTCGGTCAGATGGCTACTGCGAATTGGCCTTTCGGCCAGTGTTGAATGGCCGAAAGGCCGAGGCTGCACGCCCGCTTCGACCGGCACAGTGAAGTCATGCATGCTCACCGCAAGCCACTCAACAGCCCCTGCCGACCAGAGGTTGGAGGCACCCACCCTCTGGCCACGCAGGGCGTCGTCATCGGTCTATCGGGTCCTCGTCCGCTACACAGACGACAGACTCGAAGACCTTCTGGGCGGCCAGCAGGTCGTCCTTGTCTGGCCGGTCGAACACAAGCCGTCGTACCTCCTGGGCGTGCACCGGAGCGGCCGAGCACAGCCGCGCCAGCCCGGCGGCGGTGAGCACCGCGTAGGTGCCGCGCCCGTCTTCCGGGCACCGGGTGCGCTTGACCAATCCATCCCGCGCCAACCGGCTGACCGTGTGCGAGGTGCGACTGCGCGAATGGCTGACACAATCCGCCAATCTCGACATTCGAATCCGTTGGTCCGGTGCCTCGGAGAGACGAACCAGCAGTTCGTACTCCGCCAACGTTAAATCGAAAGTATGACGCAAGTGTCTGTCCAGCTGATCCAGCATCCGGGCAGCACCGTGGACAAGTACGCGCCACACCGTTTGTTCTTCCGAATCCAGCCACACTTGATCAGTCACATAACCATCCTACCGAGCGCTCGCGCTCACTCCGTTGGGCTATACATCGCGAAACCGCCGCGCACAGGCCCTTCGTGTCGGATTACCCGCGGACGGTGTCCGTAATAGGCCAACCGCAGAAATTCTGTTGAATAATTAATTCTCCGTCTGAGCTGGCATTTTTCTGTCGGCTGCGGAATTGTGACAGCGTCCTGGCCGCCCACGTCTGTACTCGTATTGAGATTCATGATGACTTCAGTGTCGACTAAAACTAATCCACCCCGCCAGCTCAGCACGCACGACCGTCACCTCTCCAGAAGCAACGAAGCCCCTGCACACCGGCCGATCAGCTGCTCCGGCAGATCGGCCGGCGGCGCTCGAGCAGAACGGTGTCGCGCCAGGTGCCGAGACGGTCGGAGCGGGAGTCCTGGGCTATGGCTTCGCGGACTCCGACGGTGCGGAATCCGGCTGAGTGGTACAGGGCGATGCTGCTGGTGTTCTCAGGGAAGATCGCTGCCTGCAACGTCCACAGATCGCCGGCGTCAGCTGCTGCCGTCTGCTGGCGTAGCAGCGCTGTCCCGATACCGCGCGCTCGGAAGCCAGCCCCGACGTACACGGACGATTCGGCAACGCGGCATAGCAAGTGCGGTTTGAGATGGGGGTGGCGCAGACCCAGCCGGCGACCTGGCCGTCGATCACCGCGACCCAGCGATGATCGGGTAGCCACTTCCTCTCCAGCGTTTCGCGGTCGGGTACGCCGGTTTCGAGGGTGGCGTTGCCGGTTGCGATTCCTTCACTGTAGATACGGAGAACCGCTGGCCAGTCGTCCGGGTGGAGGCCGCGTATCCGCACGCCGGAGCGGGTTTGCGTGCGGGACTGTGGAGCAACGACTCCGAGGAGTAGGTCGATCGCTTCGGGATGCCGGGTGCGGCAGCGGGGATCGAAGCTGACCACTGTCGCGTTCCGCCGCAGGTGGACGATCCCGACTTCCGCGAGAATGTTCAGCGAACTCTAATCGGCGGAACCCCGGCCGTTCACGGCCGGGAGGAAGCCGATCTATAGTGCGGTTGGTCTCTCCGTGCTAGCTGGGTCGTTTCTGGTTCTCGATGTACTCCTTGATGATCGCCAGGGGTGCGCCGCCGCAGGATGCGGCGAAGTAGGACGGGGACCAGAGGTGCTTGCCCCATAGGTACGTGCGGATGTGGGCGGGGAATTCCTGGCGGAGCCTGCGGGCGGAGACGCCCTTGAGGGAGCCGACAAGCCGAGAGACGGCGATCTTGGGCGGGTAGTGGACGAGCATGTGGACGTGATCGCACTCGCCGTTGAACTCCACGAGTTCGGTTTCGAAGTCGGCGCACACGGCGCGCATGATCTCTTCGCAGCGTCGAAGGATCTCGTCGGTGAACGGTCCGCGCCGGTATTGGGGCGTGAAGACCCAGTGTGCGTGCAGCGTCTAGACGACCGTACGGCCCCTGCGAATGGTGGGGTTTGGCTCCCAGCGTGGTGACAGAGATCAAGGTTATGATCACGCCCGTGAAGATCGTCGTGCAGGTCAAGCTGACACCGGAGGCCGATCAAGCCGCCGCGCTGTCGGCGACCCTGCACATGGTCAATAATCTGGCGTGCTGGGTCTCCGAGGTGGCATACGTCAACGACGTGCCCCGTGAGTACGAACTACGGAAGCACACCTACGCCCATCTCAAGGAACAGGGCATCGGCGCGCAGGCCGCGCAGCACATCATCAAGAAGGTGCGTGACGCCTACACCACGCTGCACGCCAACCTGCGGGCCGGGAACCTGGGCAAGCCGGGTTCGAAGCGGCGTCGCAAGGTCGAGTCCAAGCCGATCGTGTTCCGCCCGGAGGCCGCGCAGCCCTACGACGACCGGTGCTTGTCCTGGCAGTACGACCAGCAGACGGTGTCCATCTGGACCACCGCCGGGCGGATCAAGAACGTCCCCTTCGCCTGCTCCACCGACGCGCTCAAGGTGCTTCAGCACTACCGTGAGGGTGAAAGCGACCTGATCGAGCGGGACGGCGTGTTCTACCTGCTCGCCACGTGTGAGGTTCCCGAGGCAGAGCAGTACGAGCCGGAGGGCTTCATCGGCGTGGACCTGGGCATCGTCAACATCGCCACCACGTCCACCGGTTACCAAGCCGCCGGACGGCAGCTCAACCGGTACCGCAAGCGTCAGCTTGCCCTACGGGCCAAGCTCCAGAACAAGCGCACCAAGAGCGCGAAGCGCAGGCTCAAGGAGCGCTCCCGCCGCGAACAGCGGCACGTGAAGAACACCAACCACATCATCGCTAAGACGATCGTGACCGAGGCTGAACGCACCTCGGCCGGACTGTCCCTGGAAGAACTCAAGGGAATCCGGCAGAGGGTACGGCTGCGCAAGCCCCAACGGGTCGCGCTCCATTCCTGGGCATTCGCCCAGCTCGGAGACTTCATCGTCTACAAGGCGCGGCGCTCCGGTGTCCCGCTCGTGTTCGTGGACCCCGCCTACTCTTCCCAGGAGTGCGCGGAGTGCGGACACCTCGACCGTCTCAACCGCATCTCCCAAGCTCGATTTGCTTGCCGGTCGTGCGGCGTCGTTGCGCACGCCGACCGGAACGCTTCCCACGTCCTCGCCCGCAGGGGCGAGACCGTGTGGACTGCGGGGCGTGAGTCACGCGTCCCTGCCACCCCATAAGGGTGTCTGGATGGAGGAGCCCGCCCAGCAGCCAGTTGGGCCCTACCTCCAAGCCCGGTCCTTTAGGACCGAGTCAAGTTGACAGGCCTCCCTATCCCGTCATCTGCTCCTCCGCCATCGATCGCGATCCCGCAGACAAAGCGATCGAGGCTGCCCAGGCGGAGCTGAACGGCATCCAGATTCCCACCGCACCCGACCCGCAACAGTCCCGTCGTACGACGCGCGACGCAACACGAAGGGATGATCGAACTCCGAGACATCTCTCAGTCCCGCTACGAAACGCGCCGAAACCGCCATGCAGCACGGATTCACGGAGAAGTATGAACAACGCTCTCCATACCACCATAGTAGTCCATGTTCCAGATACCAAGCGTAATTCCGAGCTATCCCATCAGGTCATCATCGCCCGATGCGAGGACTGGCGAGAGGCCAAGACACGCTCTCCCACCCACAGACCCTCAACTTGCGCTCTCCGAAAGCTCGATTGATCATGGGCCAGTCCCAAGCAGATAGATACACGGTCTTGGCGACACTGCGGGAAACCGGCGAGTCAATTCGTCATCCGACGTTCGTCCCGACGGTTCCCGCAACCTAAAATCTGAAGTTGATCAACGGAGGTTTTCATCCTATGC
>JBPYFK010000083.1:0-51536 GCA_051984675.1 Pseudonocardiaceae bacterium
ACTGGCTGGTGGACAGCGACTATCGCGAAACGATCTCGCTGGTCGCCCGCTTCAAACCCGGGCACGTCGGTGAGTCACGACGTGTCGCACACGTGTTCCAGTTGCGTCCCGGGGCCGCGCAAGGGGGTGAGCTGATCGCCTGCTGCGGTCAGGCGATGGCGCTCGCGGACGCGGAATGGCTCCCGCTCGGATACGGCATGCCCTGCGAACGCTGCCTCGCGGAGGCCCTGCGGCGGTCGTAGACGACCTTGGTCCGTCCGTGACGCGGGTGGGTAAGGTGATCCCCGCCACGCACCCGCGCAGTTCGCGATCCGAGGAAAGCCCGATGAGTGCTGAGAACGTGGAAAGCGGAGACTTGGACCGTGCCCACGAGATCCTGAACGCCAGTCTGGACCGGCCCAGCGTCGGGCGTATCTACGATTATTACCTCGACGGTCGGCACAACTACGCCATCGACCGCGAGTTCGCCGACAAGATCATCAAGGACTTACCCGAGGCGAAGACCTTCGCCTCCCACAACCGCGGGTTCGTGCGTCGTGCGGTGCGTTATGCGCGGCAGGAACACGGCATCACCCAGTTCGTCGATATCGGTTCGGGCTTACCGACCCAGCGCAACGTGCACGAGGTGGCCGACGAGACCGGCCGTGACTCACGCGTCGCCTACATCGACAACGATCCCGTCGCGCGGGCGCACAGCAGCATCCTGCTCGCCGACACCGCTGATCCGCAGCGGCATGTCGCGTTGGACGGCGACTTCCACGACGGCCCCGAGCTGTGGCGGCGCGTGGTGCGGTCCGGCTACATCGATCCCACGGAGCCGATCTGCTTGCTGGTCACGGCATTGCTGCACTTCGTTCTTCCCGAGCAGCAGCCGGAGCGCGTGCTCGCGTTCTATCGCGATCAGCTCGCGCCCGGCTCGCTGATGGTCCTCAGCCACGTCACCGACGAAGGCACCCCACCGGCGACCCAGGAGGCCGCCGCCCGCTACGTCGCCACGACCAGCCAGGCCCACCTCCGCGGTCGCGCCGGGATCAAGGAGTTCTTCGGCGACTTCGAACTCGTCGCCCCGGGCCTGACCTGGACCCCGCAATGGCGCCCGTACCTGCGCGGGCCGGACGAGGAAAGCGACCTGGACGATCCCACCAGCGCGCTGGCGGTCGCGGGCGTCGGCCGGAAGCCCTGAGTCCCTCGCGCGATCAGGTCGAAGCCGCCCGGCTGCGCACCTCGTAGCTGCGGCCTGTCCCAGCCGACACCGAGATCCGCAGGTAGTCGCCCTGCCGGGCGGCTGCCGTCACGCCGGGCGCAGCGTGGAAGGACGCACCGTCCCACACCAGGCGCCCGTTGACCCGCACGACCGCCGCCTTGCCGAAGAGCGGCACCGCGATCGTTCCGGCGCTCGCGGGTGGCGGCGTCACGGTCATCGCGAAGCCGCCCGGTTCGGCGCGGTGGTCCCATGTGACCGCCAGCGGACCACGTGGGGTCGGCGCTCGCCCTTCGGCCCAGGCCAGCGAGCCCGGTTGCGGGACGACCTCCCACGTGCGGTAACCGGGTGCGGTGGGGGCGATGCCCAGCACGTACCGGGACAGCGCGGACGTCGGCCCGGTCGACCAGCCGTGCGCCAGGCTGGTGACCCCGTCCCCGCCGTGGTTGATGCCCGGGGTGTGCACGCTGCCGTCCGGTCCCATGACCTCCCACAGCACGTCACCCGGATCCACTGTGGTCATCTGCGCCCATTCCCGGTGGAGCAGGTCGAAGGCACCGGCGGTGTCGCCGGCGGCGAACCTCGCCCACAGCTCGTAGGAGCCCATGAACGGGCCGATGATCTGGTGATAACCGGAGGGGGCCGGCGACGACACGCTCAGGTTGCCGTGCGGGGTGCCCAGCGCCTTCGCCATCGCGCGCAGGATGTCCGGCCTGCGGTCGGCCGGCGCGATGCCGTACTGGACCGCGAAGGTGTTGGCGTCCTGGGCGACCCAGCCGCGCTGGGTGGTGCTGATGTCGTAGACGCCGGTAGCGGGGTTGAACAGGGAACGGTTCACCGCGTTCTGGACGTTGGTCGCCTGCCGACGGTAGTTCTCCGAGGCGAGCGGGTCGCCGAGCGCGTCGGCCAGCCCGGTCCCGTCGTTGAGGATGCGGTAGTACAGGGCGTTGTAATACGTCTGTGCGCCGGTCTGGTCGTCGTAGTGCCAGTTGTTGCCGTCTTTGGTGTTGGTCTCGAACAGTCCTTGGCTGTCCAGCTGCTGGGCGTTCCAGGCCAGTTCGCGTTGCACGACCGGCCATTCCTCGCGTACGAACGCCAGATCCCCCGTGTAGTGGTAGTACGTCGCCAGATTGGCGACGAAATACATCGAGTACGACGCCGAGTACTGGCTGACGGTACCCGGCAAGAGACCGGTGCGAAGCGGGTCGCTCGGGGTCCGGCGACCCTCGATGAAACCGCTCTGCAGCTGGTAACTGCCCAGCAGGCGCAGCGAGTCGCGCACGTACTCGGCCGCGCCGCAGGAGTAGAACAGCGTCGGTGCCTCCACCGACAGGTCGCCTTCCCACACGTCCCGGTCACGCTTGGCACCATCCAGGATCAGATGCCGGTCACCGGCGCCGTTGAGCGCGTTTCCGGGCAGCATGTTCAGGCGCAGCGTGCGATCGCCGGCGTCCCAGAGCTTGTTGAGCTCGTCCGAGCTGGACAGGAAGAAGCCCCGGGAGGCCTCCGGCGGGTCGGGAAACGACGTGGATCTGATCCGCGCGAAGGACAGCGTGACACTGCCCGGCGACTGGAGGGTGAGTTGCTGGTAGCGCTCGCCTCCCTGGATGAACTGGTTGGTGACGACGCCGGGCTGGGACACCGTGTAGGTGTCGGCGCGGGCGGGATCACCCGAGTGGAAGGGGCGGCCGTTGTCGCCGGCGGGCGTCAGAAACCGCGAGGCTTCGGCATAACCGGCGCTGAGAACGGGATTGCCGGCAGCGGCCCGGACTCCGAACTCCGGTACTCCGCCGACGTCCCGGCCGTAGTCCAGCACGATCGTCGCCGGCGGATCGTGTGCGGTCCTGGACAGAACGGTCCCGGCGCTGCTCCCGGGACGGGTCAGGGCGTCGGCGTCGGTGACCTGCCCGCTCGTGCTCAGCACACGCACCGGGTATCTGTCGGCGGACGCGGGGCGTGACTCGGCAGCGGCGCCCGCAGGAAGCGCGGCTACGGTCAATGCGAACGCGCACAACAGGGCCGACATCCGCGAGCCTGAAACGTTGCCCATCCGAGGTTCCTTCGCGTTATGGCCCCTTTCCCGGCGACCTGGGAAGGACCGCGACCGTATCGCCCACCGCCCGCTCACCGGAGGCGTCGGAAGGATGATTCACCAACGCGCCGTTGACCGCCATCGTGGTGGACCCACCGCCGTCGAGATTCATCGCGTCGACCGCTCCGAGTGTGCGCATGAGCCGTGCTCCCTCAGTCAACGTGACACCGTCGCTGATGCCGGGCTGCCGACCGTCCACAGTGACGAGCAACAGCCGCCCGTAAACGTCGATGCCCGCCATGGTGCGCGGTGCCCGCTGCTCGGACCACCCATAGCCGAAGGAGAGGTCACGTGGGTCCACCACGCCTTCGGTCGCCGCGTCCACGGCCAGACGACCGCCGCGCAGCAACATCGGCGCCGCACTGACGATCCCGCGCCACAACGGCACGGGCACGCCCGAGCGGTCACGGATCTGCACGTCCACGGGCAGGCGGTCGCCGACCTCGACGTGCGCGCGCACCCAGTCGGCTGAAGCCCCGATTGCCTGAACGACCGACTCGTCGGCCCTGACCCGGCCACCCCCGCGAGCCCCGACCGAGGTCACCCGACCGGTTCGGTCCAGCACCACCTGAAGGCCCGGCCCGGATGGCAACTCGGCGCCGAACTCCGGGGTGAACATGACCAGTTCCGCCGTGCTGGTGCACGTGAAGTCCTGGCGCGGCTGCGTGGTGGGCCGGGCGCCGGCACGCCCGCAGTCGCGAACGAGACCGGGCTTGCGGTTGATGCCCTCGACGGCGTGGGACGCGGCGCCGGCACGAACCGTGACCGTCGAGCGCAGTGGCTCGATCCGCGGTCCGCCGGGGCCGAGGACTAGGGCGGCCCGACTGCCCGCGGACTGTGATTCCAACCGTCCCTGGTAAGCGGCCAGGCCCGAAGGGACACCCGGATAGCCGTCGTTGTCGGAGGTGGCGAAGAACCCGCCGTTGACGGCCACGGGCGCCCCGAGCCTCCCCGCGACGGTCGAGGTCTTCTGGCGCTGAGCCACGGTGCCGTCGTGCGTTGCCGTGACCTCGCCACGCGACACCGTCGGGTCGACGACCGCGACGTGCACCCGCTCGTGGTCGGCCGGCTCGTCCGCGTCGAAGCCGGTCCATTCCGTCCCGGCCGTGGGAAAGCCATGCGAACGCAGTTCAGACACGGCCGCCGTGGCCTGGGGTCGGCTGGCATAGGTACCGGTTCGTACCCGGAAACCCTCGACACCGTGGGGCGTATCGGAGAAATCTGGCCAGTCGATGACGTCCTGGCGGGCTGGATACCCGGCCGCCGTCAGCCGGTCTGCCGTGTCCCGCGCCCATTGGGCTGTTCCCAGTTCAGCAGTGGTGGGTTGCCCGGTCAGGGCGTTCGTCGCCGGCGCGGCGATGGTCACCGTCCAGTACGGCGTGATCGTCGAATGTTCGATTTCCCCGGTACGCACCGACACACCCGGGGCGACCGGCTGACTGGTCCAGTGCAGGCCGGAACCGTCCCACTCGACCGAACCGTGCTGAGCCGCTGCGGGAATGGGCATGGCAACGGCCACAAGGGTGAGCGATAGCGCGGATCGCATCAATGTCATAGCAACCAGCCGAGTCATAGCAAACCAGCCGAATGAAATCCGAGGGGGAGACCGTCGTGACAGCGACCTGTCGTGCAGTCTCCCACGACGTTGAGGGTCCTTAATGGACTGTGAGATGAACCGGGATCGATGACCGCCTGATCGGGGTGTTCCGCACCGGCCCGCCACCGTGCTGACCAGCGCGGACATCGCAGCCAGAGTGGATATCGACGAATCCTGGACCGTGTCCCGGACGGGAATCCGGCAACGTCGCCCGGCGGCCGCCGGCGAAACGGTCGCGGACATGACGAGCGCTCCGCGGGGCACGCGCTGTCGCGTATGGTGGAGCGCCAGATCGGCCCAGGGGACCCGGTATTGCTGCTCGGATTCGGGGGCGGACTCGCCTACGCCGGCCAACTCGTGACGCTGCAGTTACCACCTTCGGCTTACCGGACCGTGACAGCGGGGATCGGCTCTCCGACCGGCTAACGGTGACGAACCTAACGACATCGAGATGCTGATCTTCCGTGAACTCGCACCATGATCGTCGATCGCGCCGGTGACTTGGTCAAACAACGCCGACCCGCCGATCTTTCCGCAGCGCCCGCACCCCGAATTGTGCGCACGGTTCGTATTCGTCGCTAGACCGTGCGTGTCTTGAGAAAGAACCGAACGGGGTGTGATTGGACTGCTTCGGGGTACGTTCCGTAACCTGCGTGCCGGCTTCGCGGCGATCAGCTGCCTGAATCGGGCAGCCCGCGAGGTGCCGCCGAATCGGCTGGTCGGGGAGCCGGACCGGGTACGCCCGGTGGCGGTTCGGACACACGAAGGAGTCGTGCGCCTCGTGACGCTCAAATACGTGCACCGCTCGGTGCGAGGAGCGGCGGCGGCCACCATCGTGGCGACCGCAGTGAGCATCCCCGCTCTGCCCGCAAGCGCGGACCCGCCACCGCCGGCCAACGCCTCGGACGCGGCCAAGCAGCTGCACGACCTGTCGGCGCAGGCCGAGGGGCTCGCCGCGCAGTACCAGAAGACTCAGGACGACCACGCCGCGAAGAAGGCCGAACTCGACCGGCAGACCGCCGCGGCCGCCCAGGCCCAGGGCGCGGCTGACCAGGCTCGTGCGGCCGAGGAGCGCTCCCGCAGCCAGGTCGACCGGATGAGCCACGCCTCCTACGAGGGCGCGCAGATGAACCAGCTCTCCGCGGTGCTGACGAGCAAGTCCCCGAACGAGTATCTCGACCGCGCCTCCGCGATCGACATGCTGGCCAGGGACAACGACAAGGCCATCCAGGCGTTCTCCAACGCACGCGCGCAGGCGGAAAACGCCGAACGGCAGGTGCAGGACGCCCGCAACCGGGCCGCGGCCGCGGAGGCCGACGCGGCCCGCATCGAAGGCGACATGGCGCAGCGCAAGGGCGCGATGGATGCGCAGATCGCGAAGGTCAAGCAGCAGTACGCGAGCCTGAGCCAGAAGGAGAAGAGCGCGCTCTCCGACGACGGTCCCTCGGCTGGGCTGCTCGGTGGTTCCGGGGCCGCGATCACGGCGACGAACGCCGCGCTGGGCAAGCAGGGATCGCCCTACGAGTGGGGCGCGACCGGGCCGGACTCGTTCGACTGCTCGGGCCTGGTCCAGTGGGCCTACAAGCAGGCGGGTGTTTCCCTGCCGCGTTCGACGTATTCCCAGGAGAGCGCCGGCAGTAGTGTGTCCCAGGACAGCCTGAAGCCGGGCGATCTGATGTTCTTCAACGGCGGCGAGCACGTAGGGATCTACGTCGGCGGCGGCAAGGTCGTGCACGCGCCCACCGAAGGGGAGAACGTCAAGGTCACGCAGTACCAGTACATCGGCAGCGTGAGCGCGATCCGCCGGATCGCTGGCTGAACGAACCTGGCCGTCGCACCCTGGCGAAGCCCGACTGACCTGCGCTGTACGTCAGGTCGTCGGGTTTCGGTGCATTCGATACTGGATTTTCACGTGATTCGGTCGACCGTGTCGGCGGCAAGCAAGTACGGTCCGGCCACATGTACGAAATTCTTCGAGTCAACGGACCGCCCGCCGTGCCAGCGCTCCACAGTGGCAGACCGACGGAGAAGGGGTGGTCTTGGTGACTCAGGCGAACGCGCCCCTGCGGGACTGGGGCGGCGTCACGGTGGTCGACCCCGGCCTGATCAGGCGCGCTGTCGCGGCGGCGGCCATCGGCAACGTGACGGAGTGGTTCGACTTCGGCGTGTTCGCCTACATGGCGACCACGATCGGCAAGGTCTTCTACCCGGATTCCAGCCAGACGGCCCAGTTGCTGGCCACGTTCGGCACCTTCGCGGCGGCGTTTCTCATTCGCCCCCTGGGTGGGCTGTTCTTCGGTCCGTTGGGGGACCGGATCGGCCGGACCAGGGTGCTCGCGACGACGATGATCATGATGGCGGCCGGGACGTTCTGCATCGGGTTCATCCCGCCTTACAGCATGATCGGGGTGGCGGCACCGGTCCTGCTGGTGCTGGCCAGGCTCGTTCAGGGCTTTTCCACTGGCGGTGAGTACGGCGGTGCCATGACGTTCATCGCCGAGTACGCGGCCGACAAGCGCCGGGGCTTCCTCGGCAGCTGGCTGGAGTTCGGCACCCTGGTCGGGTACATCATGGGCGCGGCGATCGTGACCATCCTCAGCTCCACGCTGGCCAAACCGGATCTGCTGTCCTGGGGCTGGCGGATTCCGTTCCTGGTCGCCGGTCCACTCGGGATCGTCGGCATGTACCTCCGACTGAGGCTGGAGGAGACACCGGCGTTCGCGCGGTTGGCGGAGCAGGCCGAGGAACGCGAGGGCAAGCACGCCAAGGAGGAGTTCCGCTCGATCTTCGTGCGGCACTGGCCAGCGATGTTGCTGTGCGTGGGCCTGGTCCTGGTGTTCAACGTGACCAACTACATGCTGACCTCCTACATGCCGACGTACCTGACCGACGCGCTCCCACCGAGGATCGGCGACACCGAGTCGTACCTGCTGCAGATCGCGGTCATGGCGGTGATGTTGGTGGTCATCACCTTCGTCGGACGGCTGTCCGACCGGCTCGGCCGCAGGCCGGTGATCCTGACCGGGTGCGTGGCCCTGGTGGTGTTGTCGATCCCGTCGGTGATGTTGATTCAGCAGAACACCACCGGCACGGTGTTCGCCGGCTTGCTGATCATGGGGTTGATGCTGGTGGTGTTCAGCGGCTCGATGCCGTCCACGCTGCCGGCCCTGTTCCCGACCGGCATCCGGCAGGGCTCGCTGTCGATCGCGTACAACGTGTCGGTGTCGCTGTTCGGTGGAACCGTCGCCTACGTGATGACGGCGCTCATCGCCGTCACCGGTGATCTGATGTGGCCCGCGTACTACCTGATGGCCGCCGGGGTGATCGGGGGCATCGCGATCTGGTTCGCCAAGGAGTCCGGCAGCAGACCGCTGGAAGGCTCCGCTCCGATCGTCGAGTCGGAGGACGAAGCGCGCGAGCTGGTGGACAGTCAGCGCTGAGCGCGTACGCCGTTACGGTCGGGCCACTCCTGGTAGGGGAGTGGCCCGATTCGTTTCGGTGTCCATCATGGACCTTCGAATGGGTGAGCGAGGCAAGCTGTCGCGTCGTCTCGGTAAGTCTTCTACACAAGCTTGACGGACTTGTGTAAGTGTGTAGAAGATGGGGGCTGCTTGGTCCATCCGCCGCGAGGAGGCGTTGGCGCATGACGGTCGCTACGGAGCCCGCCGTCGAGCAGGCTGAGGGGGCACCGGCGCAGCCCGAGGTGTCGTTCGACCGGCACCCCGACTCCTACCGGCACTGGCACCTGCGTGTCGAACCGCCGGTGGCCTGGCTGGAGATGGACGTCGACGCCAGCGGTGGCCTGGTGCCCGGTTACGAGCTGAAGCTGAACTCCTACGACCTGGGCGTGGATATCGAGCTGTATGACGCGGTCCAGCGCTTGCGGTTCGAGCATCCCGAAGTGCGGTCAGTGGTGCTGACCAGCGCTGCGGACAAGGTGTTCTGCGCCGGCGCGAACATACGGATGCTGGCCGGCTCCCCGCATCACTGGAAGGTGAACTTCTGCAAGTTCACCAACGAGACCCGGAACGCCATGGAGGACGCCACCGCCCATTCCGGCCAGACCTACCTCGCGGCCGTGAACGGCTCGTGCGCCGGTGGCGGGTACGAGCTGGCGCTGGCATGCGACAAGATCTTTCTGGTAGACGACAACTCGTCGACCGTAGCGCTGCCCGAGGTCCCTCTCCTGGGGGTGTTGCCAGGCACGGGTGGCCTGACCAGGCTGGTGGACAAGCGCCGCGTGCGCAAGGACCTCGCTGACGTGTTCGCGACGCGAACCGACGGCGTCAAGGGCAAGACCGCAGTGGACTGGCGGCTGGTGGACGAGGTCATCCCGCGACGGGGATTCCGGGAGGGCGTGCACCATCGGGCGGTGGCGGCGGCGGAAACGAGTTCGCGGCCCACCGGCGCGACAGGCGTGGAACTCACCCCGCTGCACAGGGAAGTCAGCGACACGGGGTTGACCTACCGTTACGTCCGCGCGGAGTTCGATCGATCACTGGGTCTGGTCACGATCACCGTCAAGGGTCCAGCGGGGGACGCGCCAGCCGATGTGGCCGAGGTACACCGGCAAGGGGCGAACAACTGGCTGCTGGCCGTGACCCGCGAGTTGGACGATCTGATCCTGCGGCTACGGACGAACGAAGTCACCCTGGGAACGTGGGTCCTGCGCTCCGAGGGTGATCCGCGCGACGTGCTGGCGCAGGAGAACGTTGTGCTGGCCAACGCGGACGATGACTGGCTGTGCAACGAGATCCTGCATTACTACAAGCGGACGCTCAAACGCTTGGATGTGACCAGCCGCAGCCTGATCGCGCTGGTGGAGCCGGGAAGTTGTTTTGCCGGCTTGTTTGCGGAACTTCCCCTGGCAGCCGATCGGCAGTACATATTGGACGGACCACCGATCGACGACGAAGGTAGCGAACTCCGCGCGTCGATGACGCTCTCGGAGGCGAATTTCGGTACTTTCCCGATGGGCAACGGGCTATCTCGCCTGGAATCGCGGTTCTATGGCGAGGCCGAGCACCTGGACTGGCTGCGCGGGGAGTGCGGGCGGGCGCTGCCGCCGGCGGAGGCCGCCGAACTCGGCCTCGTCACCGACGCCCTCGACGACATCGACTGGGAGGACGAGGTCCGGCTGGTTCTGGAAGGGCGCGCATCGCTGAGTCCTGACGCCTTGACCGGGATGGAAGCCAACCACCGGTTCGTCGGTCCGGAAACGACCGAAAGCAAGATCTTCGGCCGGCTGACGGCCTGGCAGAACTGGGTTTTCCACCGGCCCAACGCCTCCGGCGCGGACGGCTCGCTGCGCCGGTACGGCACCGGCCAGAAAGCCGCGTTCGACCGAAAGCGGGTGTGAGTGATGCCGGACAGGATCGATTACGACACCAAGATCCCGAACAACGTCGAGCTGTCCTCCGACCGCCGGTTGCAACGTGCGCTGGAGGGTTGGCAGCCGAAATTCATGGACTGGTGGGCCGAGATGGGTCCTGCTCTGGAGACCCAGGGCGTGTACCTGCGGACCGCGGTCAGCGTGGGGCGCGAGGGATGGGCGCATTTCGACCACGTGGTGCCCCACGAGTACCGGTGGGGAATCTTCCTCGCAGAACGCGACCCGGATCGGCGGATCGCGTTCGGCGAGCACCAGGGCGAACCGGCCTGGCAGCAGGTTCCGGGCGAATACCGGGCCGACCTGCAGCGACTGATCGTCATCCAGGGCGACACGGAGCCCGCTTCGGTGGAGCAGCAGAAGCTGCTGGGGCTGACCGCGCCCAGCCTCTATGACCTGCGCAACCTCTTCCAGGTCAACGTGGAGGAGGGGCGGCACCTGTGGGCGATGGTGTACCTGCTGCACGCCTATTTCGGCAAGGAAGGCCGGGAAGAGGCGGAGGCGCTGCTCGACCGGAACTCCGGCAGCCCGGACACCCCGCGCATCCTCGGTGCCTTCAACGAGGAGACGGCCGACTGGCTGGCGTTCTACATGTTCACCTATTTCACCGACCGGGACGGCAAGTACCAGCTCGGCACGCTGAAGGAGAGCGCGTTCGACCCTCTGTCGCGTACCTGCGAGTTCATGCTCAAGGAAGAGGCGCACCACATGTTCGTCGGCACCACCGGAGTGGACCGGGTGGTGGCCCGCAGCGCCGAGCTGATTCGCGAGCACGACAGCCTGGAGATCGGGCCGCATGGCGGCATCCCGCTGGAGATCATCCAGAAGTACATCAACTTCCACTACACCGTCTCGCTGGATCTCTTCGGCAGCGAGACCTCCACCAACGCGGCCAACTACTACACGGCCGGGCTCAAGGGCCGCTGGAAGGAGACCCGCCGCGCGGACGACCATCAGCTGACCGAGGACAGCGTGGTCCTCGACAAGCCCACCGAGTACGGAACCTGGCAGCAGGAGGAGGTCCAGGCGCTGCTCGCGCTGAACCTGGACCTGCGCGGCGAATACATCGCCGACTGCCAGACCGGCCTCAAGCGATGGAACAAGATCCTGGCCGACAACGGCATCGACTACCGCTTCCAGCTCCCACATCCGGGATTCAACCGCAACGTGGGCATCAACGCTGGTTACCACATCACCCCCGACGGGTCGGTTGTGGATCGTCAGACCTGGGAGGACAATCGGAAGAAATGGCTTCCGACCAGTGAGGATCTGGCTTTCGTTCGCTCCTTGATGCACCCGGTGTACGAGCGCGGCAAGATCGCCAGCTGGGTGGCCCCGCCGACCAACGGCATCAACGGCCAACCCTTCGACTTCGAGTACGTCCACCTGTGACAGGCGGTGAGGGCGATGTCCTGGTCAGTGCCGCCGGATCGGTTCAATGCCACGGACTATCTCGTCGACCGCCATGTCCGGGAAGGAAACGGCCCGCGCACGGCGGTCGTTTCGCCCACCCGGACGCTGAGCTACGACGAGCTGGCCAGCGAGGTGCGCCGGGTAGCGGCCGGCTTGCGGGAACTCGGGGTGCGTCCCGAGGAGCGGGTGTTGATGTGCATGGTCGACGACGTCGAACTGTTCACCGCCATCCTGGCCTCGATGTACATCGGAGCCGTCGCGGTGCCTACCTCGACCATGCTCACCGGCGGTGAGCTGGGCGAACTCGTCGCGGACGCGCGGGCCCGGGTGGTGCTCGCCTCCGCGGGCTACTCCGAAGCTGTCGCGGAAGCTGTCCAGGTCGCACCGGAAGTGCAGCACGTCGTCTTCGCCGATGCACCGCCCGAGCGTTTCCCACCATCGGCCCGTGTGCACTCGTGGCAGAGCCTGACCACCTCCGGCGACCAGGAAACACCGCACGGCGCCTACCCGACCCCAGGTGACTTTCCGGGATTGTGGCTGTACACGTCCGGCACGACCGGACGGCCCAAAGCCGCGATGCACCGGCATATCGATATCCGGCTGGTCGCGGAGAACTACGCACAGAAAGTACTGGGCATCCGCGCGGACGACCGCTGCCTGTCGGTGGCGAAGTTGTTCTTCGCCTACGGTATCGGCAACTCGATGTTCTTCCCGTTGTCGGTCGCGGCGACCGCACTGTTAGAGCCGGAACGCCCCAGCGCGCGGCTGTTCGCCGAACGGGCGCGTGCCGACGCGGCAACGCTTCTCTACGGCACCCCGAGCTTCTGGGGTCCACTCCTGGCCAGTGACGTCCCGGACGACGCGTTCACTTCGGTTCGCCAAGGAGTCTCGGCGGGAGAGGCGCTGCCGCCGAGGATGTTCCACGGCATGCGTGACCGCTTCGGCGTCGAAGTCCTCGATGGCATCGGCTCCACGGAGATGTTGCACATCTTCATCTCGAACCGGCCGGGATCGGTCCGGCCCGGATCGTCGGGGACCCCGGTGCCCGGCTACGACATCGAGATCCGCGACGAGAACGGCATCCCGATCACGGGCGACGGCGTCCCGGGGGAACTCTTCGTCCGTGGCGAGTCCGCGGCGACCGGCTACTGGTGCCGCGCGGCGACCTCCCGGCAGGTCTTCCTCGGCGAATGGATGCGCACGGGCGACACCTATCTCCGCAACGCTGACGGCACCTACACCTGCCTGGGCCGGTTCAACGACATGCTCAAACCCGGCGGGATCTGGGTCGCCCCGAGCGAGGTCGAGGACCGGTTGCTCGAACACCCCGACGTTGCCGAAGCCGTGGTCGTCGGCGTGCCGGACGGTGACGGGCTGGACAAGCCAGTCGCGTGCGTGGTCAACGTTCCCGGGCGGTGCGTCGACAGCGCCAGCCTGATCGAATGGTGTCGCGAGGGCCTGGCGGCGTTCAAACGTCCCCGCGCGGTGGTGCTGCTCGATGAGCTCCCCAAGACCCCTACCGGCAAGATCCGGCGCAACGTCCTGCGGGAGAGGCTACAGTCGTGATCGACGGCGATATCGTGGTGGATGCGCATGTGCACGCGCCGAGGCTGTCCACGGTGAAACCGGCGTGGATGGAATGGGCCGAGCAGTTCTCGGGCGTGCACCGGTGGCGTGATGCCTACGACGAGCACGGCGACCCGGTCCCCGAACGGTTGGATGCGCTGCTGGACGCCGAGGGCGTGGATCGCGCGTTGCTGTTCTGCGAGTACAGCCCTCGGGCGACCGGCATCCAGCCCATCGAGGATCTGCTGCCGATCCTCGATCACAATCCGACACGGTTTCGCTTGGTGGCCAACGTCAACCCGCACCTGCACCACCCTCTGGCGTCCGAAGTGGAGCGTCAGCTCGATCTTGGCGCGGTGGCGCTGAAGCTGCATCCCGTGCATGCGGTGTTCTCACCGGCCGACAAGGAGCTCTACCCGGCGTACGCGGTATGCGCCGAGCGTGGAATACCGGTCATCCTGCACACGGGCCTCTCGACGTTTCCCGGCGGGCGCGCACGCTGCGGCGATCCCGAGCTGCTGTCCGACGTGGTCGAGGATTTCCCCGACGTCCAGTTCGTCTTCGCGCACGGCGGGCGCGGCTGGTGGTACGACGTCGCCGCGTTTCTGGCACTCGCGCGACCCAATGTCTGGCTCGATCTCGCTGGCCTGCCGCCGAAGAAGCTCCCCGAGTACTACGCCCGCTTCGACCTGGCCAGGCTGGCCGGGAAATGGATCTTCGGCACGGACTGGCCCGGCGTGCCTGGAGCCTCGCGGAACGTGGCCGCGCTGCGCGCGCTCGACCTTCCGCAGTCCACGGTGCGCGGCATCCTGTCCGGCAACGCCGCCAAGGTCTTTCCCGGCCTCGCGGTTTGAAAGGCCGGCGAGGCACGGGCCGCCGGATCAGTCGGCGCCTTCGATCGCCGCCCGATCGTCCCAGCGTTGCTGCGCGGCCGAACGCCAGTCCACGTGCTTGCGGTGAAACAACTCGGCAGCCTTCGCGCCGCTCCAGTTCGCGGGTAGTAGGTCCCGTGGCAGCCGCGGATCGAGGAAGGGGAACCGGCGCCACTCGTGCACCAGCCGGGTCTGTGCTCGCAGGACCGGGTCACCGGCGGGGGGATTGAGGCCGGTGAACTCGTCGATGAACTCCTCGTAACGGTTCTCGAGCTCGGTGAGATCCCACGCCCGCGCGACCATGGAGTCCACGCTGCCCACGGCGCCGTATGAGGCGGTGAACGACATCGCCTCGTCGGCGAGTTGGAGGTCCTTGAGGATGTCCAGCGCTTCGGCCTCCCGCGCGGTGTCCGGGGTGACCCAGACACCCGCTTCCGGTGTTCCGAACCCCGCCCAGCTCAGGCGAGTCCGCAGCTGGTGGCGCAGATCGCGTTTGGACTCGGGCACCGACACCAGAAGGACCAGCCACCTGCCATCCCACGGGTGTTCGGCGCTGCCGAAGGTGTAGATCCGCTCCGCGCCCTCGGTGAGCAGGCGGCGTCCGGGCGGCGTGAGCGACCAGCGCACCCGCCGCCCCACCTTCTCCGAGGCCAGCCAGCCTTCCGCGCCGGTCCGCGCCAGCGCCTGCCGGGCGGACTTCTCCTCGACGTCGAACAGTGCCAGCGCGTCGACCAGCACGGAAGTCCAGACCGCGGTGTCACGGGGCAGGACGAACTCACCGAGCAACGTCATCAGCAGCGACCGCGCGCTGGTGTGACTGACTTCCCGGCGGCGGCTGACCGTTGGCCTCACAGCCGCCAGTCTAACCGCACGACCTCGATCGTGAGACACGATTGTGACGCTCGTTGAAGTTTGGGTAGATGATGTCGCTGCCGGGGCTGGTCATCTTTCGGAGTCCGCATTGGACGGCGAACCGTACCAACGCCAAGTTGAGAGACGAGGGCAGCCGGGCAGCCCGCCGCGTCCTGTGGCCCACAGCAGAGTGCTCCAGGGGTCGCCCGTGCTTGGGGCGTGCGGAAAGAGCCGCGCCAGCACGCGCGAGCACAGATCGGTGGGTGGGGACCACGCAAGGCCCAGGCCCTCGGCGAGATCATGGGTATGTACCAGGGTTTCCACGATCCCCATCGCAGCAAAGCCTTCAGGGTCGGACACACCGAAGACGTGATAGGCGCGAATTCGGGACGAGGAAGTACGTACCATGGCGACCAGCAGCGCGCCGGTTGCTTCCAGGACCTGTAACAACCCGTCCGGCCCAGCCTCCCGGTTCGCGTGGATGGTGTTCGCGGGACCGCCAGGCCGCCGGCTTTCCCATACGCAAGGGATATCGTCGTTCAACGGCGGTGTTCTAGGACCCAGTTGGAGCGCGTAGGCGAAAAGGTCGTCGCTGAGATGCTCGACGGTCTCCCAGCAGGACCAGTCCAGCGATCCGGCCCTGCCATCCCAGGCCACCGTGGCAGGCGCCGCTCGGAGAGCCGAGAGGGCGAGTTGGACCGCTTGGTCAAGGTCGTCCGCACTTACCGGTAACCGTTCGGATTCCGCACAGCAGGACATGGCAGGAAACGGTACTGCGAGGGCCAGACGCCCGTTGAGCGCTTTTCTGATCGCAGCCGGTCCCACCCTCGCGTGGCTGTCAGGCGTGGGTGCTCAAGTAACGCAATGCTGGGGGCAGAACTCGGTACCAATAACCGGCGGTGTGGTCGCCGGCATCGAACGCGGCGACGGACGCGTGCGTTCGTGTGGCGAACTCACAGGCCGCGTCGTAGAACACGTCGGCCGAGCCGCACCAGACACCAAGCCGTCTTCCGTCCAGGTCACCGGCGTGCCGGATCGGGTCATTGGCTTCCCATTCCGCCTGGTTCGGGAACGCACGCAGCGCCTGCGCGTCGGACCAGGTCGTGAACAGTGCGGGTGATAGAGCGGCGATGGCCCGCAGCGGGTGGCGACGACCGAAGCTGAGGATGCCGAATCCACCCATGGAAAGGCCCAGTCCGAGGCTGGGTGGGGCCAAGCCCAGCTCGCCCAGCCATCGTGGCAACTCGTCCGTCAGCATCCCCATCGGGTCGTCGCCGGCGCCGTCGTCGTGCCAGTAGTGCGCGCCGTCGGGCGCGACGACCGTGATGGGCCGGCTGCCCTGTGCCACGGCTGCGGCCAGGAACCGGGGGAGGCCGAGGTCGACCATGCCACGCGCGGAGGAGCCGAGCGGGTGCAGCGCCAGGCACACCGGTAGCGGCTGGTGTTCGAATCCGGCCGGTCTAGTGACCAGGCACTCGACCGGTGTACGGCGGGCCGCACTGTATCGCGTGAACAGCTGGACCGATCCTGGCGCAGTCGGGGGAACGCTGCCGGGCTCACCGGTGAGGCCGAGGTGACGGCGAACCCAGGAGCCGCCGGGCAGCACGTCGGTTGCGGAACCGACGCCGCCAAGGACGCCCGTCACCGCCGCCACACCCGTCCCCATCAGCAAACTACGCCGCGTGACACGCATACGGTGAATCAATCAGGGCGGTCGCGATGCCAGAGCGGTTTCGCCGAAAAGGACCGATCGACTGGCGGGTCGTCGACTACAGGTCCTCTTCGCGGACGATGTCGAGATCGGTGAAGGTCAGATCCTCGACAAGCGGGCGGAATGCACTGTCGATGTTGGCGGTGACGTCGAGTTTCGAGTCGCTGCCCGGCACCGTTGGTGATCCATTCGTCCAGCAGGCGAGAGATTTCCTCGGCCTGTTGGTGCGATAACTGATCAATTGACCGAAGCGCATCCCGTGTGATTCCCCTCATCGTATGAACACTATGTGGATCACCGTAACCGACGCCTCCCGTTCTTCTTGCATTCGCAAGCGCACTGGGTATGGTGAGCTGACGCCCCTGGGGCATTCGGGTGAATTCTGTTTCGATGAGGAGTCAGCGATGCGGACGTGCCACAAAACGCTCTTCGTCGTCGGCGCGGCAGTGACCGTGTTGGCCGGGGTGGTCGGTTGTGGCGTCCCGCGCGTCCAGGGCGCCGCTGCGGACTCGACACCGCCGACCGCCAGCGACGCTCTGCCCCCGTTCGACGCGAAGGTGCGCCCGGTCACCGCTGGTCAGCTGGGGCCGAGCTGGCGGGCGAAGTGCCCGGTGCCGCCGGCACAGCTCCGCCTGATCGAACTCAACCACGTGGGCATGGACGGGCAGTCGCACGTCGGGCAGATCATTGTGAACCAGGACCGGGTGTCCCAGACGATCGAGGTCTTTGGCGAGCTTTACCGGATGCGCTATCCGATCGAGAAAATGCGCACGGTGGAGCATTACCCCAATGCGGATGACGAGTTGTCGATGGAGGACAACAACACGTCCGCATTCAACTGCCGGGATATTCCCGGCACCGGACAATGGTCGAATCATGCCACCGGTCGGGCGATTGACATCAACCCACTTATCAACCCGTACGTGGAACGCAGCGGTACGTTCCAGCCCAAGAATGCCCAGAAGTACCTCGATCGTAGCCGCCACGACCCGGGCCTGCTGCACCACGGTGATCCAGCGGTACGGGTGTTCACCGACCGTGGTTGGACCTGGGGTGGCGACTGGACCTCACCCACCGACTACCAGCACTTCGAACTGCCCTGACGGGTCTCGCCGGCTAGCGTGGGCCGGCGCCAGCCGTAGCCGGTGGCCTGTTCGAAGGCGTGGCCCGCTCGAAGCACAGCCAACTCCGCGCGGTACGGGCCGACTATCTGCAAACCGACCGGTAGCCCATCCGGCGTGAATCCCGCCGACACCGAGAGCGTGGGGCAGCCCGTGGCGGAAACGAGGTACGCGGAGCGCATCCAGTCGAGGTAGTCACGCGTCGGTTCGCCCGCCACCTCGGGCGGGTATTCCCACTCGACCGGAAACGGCGGCACCTGGCTGACCGGCAGCAACAGCAGGTCGTAGCGGGTGAAGAACTCCCGCATCCGGTGGAACAACTCGGCCTGGCCGGCTTCGGCACGCGCCAGGTCCGGTCCCGACAGTCGGCGGCCCTGTTCGATGTTGTCCACCAGGCTCGGCTTGAGCTGCTCTCGATGAGCATCGAGCACGGTCCCGAGACTTGCCTCGAACTGCCACGCCCGCAAAGTCCGAAACACCGACTCCGCTCCAATGAAATCCGGGCAGTCCCGATTCACCGCGTACCCCAGTTCCGCGAACACACCGGCGACGGGTTCGAGGGTGGACGTGACCGCCGGGTCCACCGGCACTGCACCCCCGAGATCGGGGGACCACGCCACCCGTAGACCCGCGAGGTCGGTGTCCAGCGGTGCCGCGAAGCCATCCGGGCTTTCCGGGAAGGAGAGTGGGCAGCGCGCGTCCGCTCCGGCGATCACCGATAGCAGCAGCGCGGTATCCGCCACCGTACGGGCCATCGGTCCCTGGACCGCCATCGTCTGCCACGGAAGCGGACTGGGCCAGGTCGGAACGCGGCCAGGGGAGGGGCGCAGACCGACGACGTTGCAGAAAGACGCTGGGTTACGCAGTGAGCCACCCATATCGCTGCCGTCCGCGATCGGGTGCATGCCACTGGCCAGCGCGGCGGCGGCGCCACCGCTGCTGCCCCCAGCGGATCTGGTGGTGTCATAGGGATTGCGCGTCGCGCCGAACACCGCGTTGAAGGTGTGCGAGCCGGCCGCGAACTCCGGCACGTTCGTCTTACCGATGGTGATCGCGCCGGCGGCGCGCATCCGTTCGACGACCAACTCGTCGCCTTCCGGCACGTTCTCCGCCAGCACCGGCGAGCCGTACGTCGTGCGGATGCCCGCCGTGTCGTGGGTGTCCTTGTGCGCCACCGGGATTCCGTGCAGCGGGCCGACGTCCTCCCCGCGTGCCAGCCGTTCGTCCGCCTGTGCCGCCTCGGCCATCGCCCGCTCGGCGGTACTGGTGACGATCGCGTTCACCTGCGGATTCACCTCGTCGACCCGGGTCAGGTGCGCGGCAACGACCTCGCGCGCTGACACCTCCCTGGACCGCAGTCCCCGCGCGAGGTCGGACACGGTCAGGTAGCAGATCTCGTCAGTGTGGGACATGGAACCTCCTGCAGCGCACCACCGCGCTGGCTCTCCAGCATGAGAGCCGGTGACCGATCACGGCAAGAAACCCTCGGCGTGTGACGAATCCGCCACACGCATGGTGCGTGCTCGAAAGCATCTATTACTTCAGCGTGGACCGAAATTCCTCGCGTACCGGCAGCAAGGTCTTGCCGGTGTCGCGACTCGCTTCGCAGTCGCGACGTACCCGCGAGATCACCGCGTGCGTGGACCTCGTAGCCGCACGGGCGCCCATGCCTGACAAGGGCAATTGCCGCCACCAGCGGTTGCCGCAGTCCGCGGCCGGTGAGCGGGAGGTCGCTCATCCGTTCCGTGACCATCCAGCAGGTTAGATTGATAGCAATAGTTATTTCAGTATCGACTGAAATCAATTGCCGGCCAGCCGTCCCCGCACCCCGAGAGTCACCAAAGCAACGACGCGCGAACTACCGCGGCTGCCGACGGTGAGGTATCCCGTCCCGGTGACTTTCCAGCAGCGCGGCGTAGTCGTCCAGATGCACGAGGATGTCCTTACCCAAGTCCGAGAAGTCGGTCCAGTCGCCCTCGGTCGCGTCACGCGCATAGTCCAGCAGGGCCCAGGCGACGGTCTGTGCGGCGTGGCAGGGATCAGGAGTGCGGGTGATCTCGACCGACGGGTCCTCGGCGCGCGTGATGACGAACGAGCCCCCGTCGCAGTCCACGGCGACGCCGACGCGCTTGCCTTCGTCGGGGATGAACTCCTCGATATGAGCCGGCATCACGATCTCCACAACAGACGAGGCCCCAGGGTTGGCCTTGGCTTCGGGAAACCCGCGCGCACGGCATCTGCATATCACAGCGTCCCGCCACGGATCAGTGAATATCGGTTGAAGTCACGGCAGACTCGCGGCGTGACCAACTGGCGTCAAGATCGCATCGGCTCCGCCGAACGCGGCGAGAACCCGACCGTGCTCATGCGGATGAGGAGTGGGTGGGCAGTCATCGGGGATGACCAGTATCTCCCCGGTTACTGCCTACTCCTGTATCCAGGACCTGCCGATCACCTCACCGACCTTCGATATGCCGAACGGTCCGCTTTCCTGCTGGATCTGTCCCTGCTGGGTGAGGCCGTACAGTTCGCGTGCAGCGCGCTGGACGCCGGTTTCCGCCGCTGCAACTATGAGATCCTCGGCAACTCGTGGAATCACCTGCACGGGCACGTCCACGCTCGCTACTGGTGGGAGCCGGACACCCACCGCGACCTGCCGGTGTGGCGTTACGACGCTCGCGACGATCCACGGTTTGCCCTCGGCCCGGAACACGATGAGCTGCGTGGCGCCATCACCCGCGAACTCCAGCGGGTCACCGCCGAGGCGTATACGCATGCATCTGGCCTTCGCGGTCGATGACCATCCACCGGTACGCCCTTGAGGGAGTCCAGCCGGGTCGGTGCCCGTCGCCCTCGGGAGAAGCGGCGGTGACGAGTGTCCAGGATAGACTCACCCGCTGTCCTGCT
This sequence comes from Pseudonocardiaceae bacterium, assembly GCA_051984675.1. Taxonomy (GTDB): domain Bacteria; phylum Actinomycetota; class Actinomycetes; order Mycobacteriales; family Pseudonocardiaceae; genus JBPYFK01. The sequence continues at coordinate 20,722 of JBPYFK010000083.1, forward strand.
CATCGTCGTCGCCGGGACGATCGTGCTCGCGGCCGGGTGTGGTCGGAAGGCGCAGGTTGTAGCGCACGCCGATCATACGGATCGCGAAGCACACCGTTGCCGCGAGGAGGGCGATCGTCAGGCCGTAGATCCGCAGGTCGACGGCGACGACCGTCAGTGCGGCGCCCACCATGGCGGGCACGGCGTAGAGGTCGCTGGTCAGCACTGAGGGCACGCGGCGGATGACGACGTCGCGCAGGGTTCCGCCGCCGACCGCGGTGACCGCGCCAAGAAGGATCGCTGGCACGCTGCCGAGGCCGAACGCGCGCGCCTTGCTGGCGCCCGTCACGCAGAACACGCCCAGCCCGATGGCGTCGAAGACGGTGATGAGTTCGGCGTAGCGTTCCAGCTCCACGCTCAGGAAGAACGCCACCAACGCACCGGCAGCGGCCACCCCGAGGTAGAGAGGGTCGCTGAAGGTCGCCGGTGGGAGCGAATTGATCAGGATGTCCCGGATGATTCCCCCGCCGAGGGCGGTCATCATGCCCAGGGTCAGGACGCCGACAAGATCGAGCCGGACCGCCCGCACAGCGGTGAGCGCACCGTTGAGACCGAACGCGAAAGTGCCGCTCAGATCCAGGGCGAGCAGCAGAGGCGGTTGCGACATGCGGTCAGTGTGTCCCTGTTGCCTGGCATGATCATTCGATGGGTCTGTTCAGCCGGGAACCGAATCTTGCCACGGTGCGCGGGCGTGCATTGAGCTGCCTGGTGTGCGGGGAGCGGCAGTTCTGGCCGCGCGATGGCAAGCTGAATACGACAGGTGCGGAGTTTCTGGGCGTTGCCTGGGCGAACCAGTCGGCGTTGTGCCTGGTCTGTGCGTCGTGCGGGTACTTACATGAGTTCGTGGGCAAGTCCGTCGAACTCTGGAAGGTGAGCCATGGTTACCCCGGCCGGTGCCGAGTAGGTTTCCGTTCTGATCTGGGCGGAACGTTGTCGTTCGTGTCTGTTTCCCCGGTCGTGCGCGGACAGCGCGGCCATCGCGGCGACCACCAGGTCGCGCCGAGTACGTGCAGGCACACCAGCAGATCCGGCACGACCCAGTACTGGCTCAGGCCGAGGGCGCCCTAGGTGAGCGCTGGCTAGTTGGTGCGGCGGCGTCGCACGATGTAGATCGCGATGGCGACCAGCGCGATCACGAGAAGGAACGGGCCGAGTAGGTGTCCGATCTCCATGCCTGCCCGCCAGCCCAGTGCGCGCACCATCCAGTGGACGAACATATCGATCAAGCTGGAGCTGTGCCCGGACGTCGAATGCATGCGGTGCATCCTCCCTCGGGGTGGATCGTGCGCGCGAGGGGGATGAGCGTGAATGCCGGATGCTGGGTGGGGAAGGTCCTATGCGGGGTGTGTCGCCCATTGGCGACGTGTTGATAATATACCGGTATACGAAAATATACTTTCATAATACAGAAACAATTTGCCTCGGCACTCACGGAGGGAAAGAACATGAGCAAGGTCGGATTCATCGGGCTGGGCATCATGGGCGGCCCGATGGCGGCGAACCTCGTCGCCGCCGGCCACGAGGTGACCGGGTACAACCGCAGCCAGGCCGCGGTGGACCAGCTGGTGGCACGGGGCGGCAAGGCCGCGGCGAGCATCGCCGAGGCTGTGCGCGAGGCGGAGATCGTCATCACGATGCTGCCGGACTCGCCGGACGTGGAGGCCGTCGTGCTCGGCGAGGGCGGTGTGCTGGCGGCCGCCCGCGAGGGCACGGTGCTGGTCGATTGCAGCACCATCCGGCCCGAAGTGTCGCGGCGGATCGGTGAGTCGGCTGCGTCCAGGGGTGTCCGTGCGCTGGATGCGCCGGTCAGCGGCGGTGAGTCGAAAGCGATCGACGGCACGCTGTCGATCATGGTCGGGGGAGAGGAGTCGACGTTCGCGTCGGTGCGGGAGGTCCTCGACGCGGTCGGCGCGACCATTGTCCACGTTGGACCTTCGGGTGCGGGGCAGACCGTCAAGGCCGCGAACCAGCTCATCGTCGCGGGCAACATCGCGCTGCTGGCCGAGGCGCTGGTGTTCCTGGAGGCCCATGGCGTCGATATCGAGGCGGGCCTGAAGGTGCTTGGTGGCGGACTCGCCGGCAGCACCGTGCTCGACACCAAGGGCGAGAAGATGCGCACCCGCGAGTTCGCTCCGGGGTTCCGCCTGGAACTGCACCACAAGGACATGGGCATCGTTCAGGCCGCCGCGCGGGAAGCGGGTCTGAGCATCCCGGTGGGTTCGCTGGTCAGCCAGCTCGTCGCTGCCGCCATCGCGCGAGGTGACGGCAAGCTCGACCACGCCGGGCTGTTCCGGCAGATCGCCGGCCTCAACGGGCGGGACTGACAGGCGCGTCGCGCTGATGGGCGCGGCCCCGCCCCGCGGCGGTGGACCTTACCGTTGGCCTGGGGACAGGCGGCTTTGGTGCTTGTGCAGGTACATGCTGCGATCAGCGCGGTGCAGAAGGGTTCGTGCCTGCGTGGTCGGGTCGGAGGTGGCGGCGAGCCCTGCGCTGGCGGAGAGCTGGAGGCGGTGCTCGCCCACCTGGATTTCGGTGTCCAGGTGTTCGACGATGCGCAGTCGTAGCCGTTTGGCGGCGGAGAGGTCGGCGACGTCGCTGACGACGACGAATTCGTCGCCACCGAGGCGGGCTACGACGTCGCCGGGGCGCGCGGCCAGCAGCAGCCGGTGCGCGGCGGCGGTGAGCAGTTCGTCACCGACGATGTGGCCGAAGCGGTCGTTGACCGGTTTGAGCTCGTCGACGTCCACGAGGACGACGGCGAGGCTGCCCCCGGTGTGCTTGAGCGCGGCCAGCTTGCTTTCCAACTGGTCGGTCAGCAGTGCGCGGTTGGCCAGGCCGGTCAGTGGGTCGTGCAGCGCCAGGTGGGCCACGTCGGCGTCGGCCATCCGCCCGTTACCGATCTCCTCGCACTGGCTGACGATGAACGCCGTGTGTCCGTCGGGACCGGGGACCGCGCTGGCGCGGATCAGCACCCATAGCGGGTGGCCGTCGCGGTGCCGGTAGCGCTTGCGCACCGTCACCACCTCCCGGCGGCCGGCGACCAGATCGGCGACCGCCTGGGACCCCTGTTCCTGGTCGTCGGGGTAGGTGAAGTCCTTGAAGCTCCGGCCGAGCAAGTCGTGGCGTTGGTAACCCAGCAGCGCGCAGAAGGCGTCGTTGACGTTGTGGAGGCGACCTTGCAGGTCCAGGAGCACCATTCCGTTGGGAGCGTTGTCGAAGGTGCGCTGCCACAGGATTTCCGACTCGCGGTGACCGGTGATGTCCTGGAACTGGACCAGGAAGAAGCTCAGCGTGCCGGCCGTGTCGCGCACTACCGAGGTCGACAGCAGGGTCCAGATGGTGCTGCCGTCACGGCAGCGGTAGTGCCTTTCCAGGACCGCGCCGTCGCTGCCGTTCGCGCAGGCGTTGGTGAAGACGTCCTGACCGAGTACGGGCTCCCCGTCGGCGGTGATGTCCTGGGCGCGGCGCCCGAGCAGTTCCGGGCGCTCGTAGCCCAGTAACCGGCACAGCGCGTCGTTGACGTACCAGTAACGCCCCTGGGGGTCCAGGAGGGCCAGCGGGACGATGGTCTGGTCGCACACCATGCGCCACGTCCATGTCGGCGTCGAACCCGTGAACGGGAGAGGCTCGGGTGCACCGGCGAGGTGAGGCGCCATGGCTGCTGTCTCTCGGTAGTCGGTCACACACTCAGGTGGGTCAGTATGCCGCTGCCGGCCGGACGATTCGAGACCCCCCGGTTGGGTGACACGCGTGGAGTGAAGTGTCCGCTGGCGTGCCCAGGCTCCGGCGTGAGGTTACCGCGCGTGCTCAGCTGAGCTGTTCGCCGTCGACCCAGGTGTGGATGCCGCCGGCGAGGAAGCAGTAGTGACCGGCGATCGCCTGCGCCCCGTCGAGCGGTTCGGGGTAGGTCCATGCGGCGTCGGCGATCACGGCCCCGCCGGCACGCAGGTTCCAGTACGTCGTCGTCCCCTTGTAGGGGCAGACGGTGCTGGTCGCGCTGGGTTCCAGAAGCTCGGTGCGCACGTCTTCGGCCGGTAGGTAGAAGCGGTTCGGCAGGCCGGTTTCGGACAGCAGCTTGGCCCTGCGGGTCATCCCGACTACCGCGTCACCGGCCACTACCCGCACCTCGCGGCTGGTCGCCCGGATGTCCACGCGGTGATAGGGGTCCCTGAGGTGCCCGAGGACCTCCTCGTCCTCGTCGAACCAGGTATCCATCGACTGCCAGTAGACCGCGGCATGACCGGCCAGCCAGCGCGCGTCGCCGGTCGGGTCGGGATAGCTCCACACCGCGTTCTCGGCGAGGCGATCATCAACCGCCACCGAGTGGTAGGATGCGTCGCCCTTGAACGGGCAGTGGGTGCGATGATCGCTGGGCACGAGCACGTCCTGGCGCACGTCCTGCCACGGAACGTAGAGCTGCGGCAGCAGGTTGCTCTCGTGCAGCAGCTTCGCGTGGCGGCTGTCCAGCACGACCTCGCCGCCGAAGGTGGCCCGGACCCGCCTGGGGAAGTCCTGCCAGAGCAGTCGATGGGCGGGTCCGTCGATGTGGTAGTTGACGGTCTGCGGTGGACGGGCGGCAAGGGGTCCGCCACCCAAGGTCAGTGCCATGCCGTACCTCCCCTACGCGAAAAGCGCCGTGCCGTACGAAAGCCGTGCCCGTACGAAAGCCGCGCCCACATAGTGTCTCAGCGCGACCGGTGGCCGTGGTATTCCGGCTGCGTTGCCAGGGTGTGTCAGGGTCAGAGACGGTGCTCGTGGAGTAACCCGCGTGCGGCGGCGAGCAGGTCGTCGCCCAGCTCAGCCGGCACCACGTCGAAACGCTCGTGGTAGGCGGCGATGATCACGTCTTCGAGGCGGTCGAGGGACACGCCGGGCGACTCGGCGCGTATTGATCCGACCGAGCTGGCGTCGAAGGGCAGGTCCAAGGCCCGGTAGACCTGTGTCAGCAGTGGCCGGAGTACCTCGGCGTCGTCGACGACCGCGACAGCGCTGAACAGCCATGCCCGGCGGACCATGCGCTGGGCGGAGCCGACCAGCTTCACCAGGCCACGCGCGTTCACGCTGTAGGCACCTGGACAGTACTCGCCCGGTACTTCCCCGACCCGGGCGTCGATCCCGGTGCTGCGCAGGACATCGGCCCACAGGTCGGCGTAGGTCGTGAAGCGCTCGTCCATGCCCGACAGGTAGCCCGGATCAGGACCGACATGGTCCACGACCAGCGACTGCTGGGTGTAGGCCACCGCCCGGCCTCCCGGGGAACGGATGAGCGGGGTGAATCCGGCGTCGCGCACGACGCGGACCGCCGCGGGGAATCCGGGAAGCAGGGTGTCCCGGCGGCCGAAGGCCACCACCGGCGCATCCGGCCGGTAGATGCGGACCACCGGCGGTGATTCGCCCCGGCTGACCCGGCGCAGCAGCGCATGAGCCACCGCGACTTCCAGCGTCTGGCCTTCGCCGGTTCCGACCGCGCCCCGCAACAACTCCACGAGCCCACCCTACTGACCGTCGGCTCGGTGTACGGACACGCTCCATTGTGGATTTCGGCGGTCGCCCGATCAGCTGGCCGGCGTTGTTGTTGCGTCTGGCGGTGCGAGGTTGCGTTGATTCCGTATCGATCTTGCTGAGATCAACTCCGTGTCACGCGTCACAAACTACTGCCGGGTAACGAAGGAAGGGCAATAAATGTGCTAAACCCCTTGTGGTTTCCGGACACGGGCGGGAGGCACTGCGGGCGTGCATTGTTCGCGGGAGGTGGCAGCCTTGACCTCGCGCTCGCCCCGCTGGCCGTGACATGAGCGTCGAGCGCAAGGGATCACCGAGTTGGTTGGGCACTCCCGCCGAAGAAGCGGGAGAGCTTAGCGTAGGGAGAGGATCGGATCCGTATGAGCCCAGTGGAAGCTCGGATCGTGGGACAGGTGGTCAACACGGCTCGGTACCCCCTGTCGGAGCCGACAAGCGCGGAATGGGAAAGCGTCGTTTCGCGCATTCAGCACGAATTGCGCACCCACGGTTGCAGCGTACTGCCGAATTTCATTCAGCCCGCGCTGATCGAGGAATTGCGGGCCGAGTGCGCGGCCATCGCCCCGCAGGCGTATTACGACGTCGAGACGGTGAACGCCTACAACGTCGCCACCGACGCGGCACTGCCGGAGGACCATCCGGCCCGGATCACCATGCAGCGCGGCAACGCGTTCGTGGCGCGTGATCAGATCCCCGCCCACCACATCATCCACCAGCTGTATTCCAGCGAGCTGTTCCAGCACTTTGTCGCCAGCTGTGTCGAGTTGCCCCAGCTGTACGAGCTCGCGGACCCGCTGGCCGGGCTGTGCCTCAACGTCGTGAACCCGGGAATGGATCACCCGTGGCATTTCGACACCAACGAGTTCGCGGTGAGCCTGCTGACGCAGGAGCCCGACGACGGCGGGGCCTTCGAGTACTGCCCGGGCATCAGATCCGCGGAGTCCGAGAACCTCGCCGACGTGCGGGAGGTGCTCCACGGTGCCGGTGAGCGCTTCGTCCGTCGCCTTTCGTTGCGCCCGGGGGACCTGCAGCTGTTCAAAGGCCGCTATTCACTCCATCGGGTGACAACGGTGCGGGGTGAGACCGCGCGTCATTGCGCGATTTTCGCCTACTGCGAGCGTCCGGGGGTCATCGGCAGTGTCGAGCGGACACGGCAGATTTTCGGTCGGGTGCTGCCGCAGCATCTCGAGGCCGCGGGCGCTGCCGTGCGGGGCGATCAACTACTGGATTGAGGGGACGATCCATGCGTTTCGATGCCACCGGAAAAGTATCACTCGACCACGTCTATACCCAGCCCGATCCGCGCGGCTACTGCACGACCCTGCGCGAGCTCGACTACCGCATCCCCCAACTGGCCAAGCCCTATTTCGCCAAGCTCATCGACGAGTACCGGGAATCGCAGGGGGTCCTGACTCCCACGGTGCTCGACATCGGTTGCTCGTACGGCATTAACGCGGCTTTGTGGAAATGCGACGCGACCATGGACGAGCTCTACGAGCGCTACGGCGGGCTCGACGCGCGGGGCCTGACTCGCGACACGCTGCTGGCGCGGGACCGGGAGTGGGTGAGCGCGCGCCGTCTCGGGGCTGGCAGCCGGTTCGTGGGTCTGGACAACTCCGAACCCGCCCTCGAATACGGGGTCGCAGCTGGGTTCCTCGATGACGCGGTGTACGCGGACCTGGAGGAACGCGACCTGACCGCGCACGAGCGCGCGCAGCTGGCGGGGACCGATCTGGTGATCTCCACGGGATGTCTCGGCTACGTCAGCGACAAGACGATCTCCCGGATTCTCGACGCGATGGGTCCGCGACGGCCCTGGATGGCCCATTTCGTCCTGCGCATGTTCCCCTTCGAACCGGTGGCCGAGACGCTCGACGCGTTCGGCTACGAAACAGTTCAGCTTGAGCGGCTGTTCCAACAGCGCCGGTTCGCCTCCCCGCAGGAGCGGTCGCTGGTGCTGGATACGCTGTCGACCGTCGGCGTGCAGCCGCGGGGTCGGGAAGCCGAGGGCTGGCTTTACGCGCAGCTCTACGTTTCCCGGCCGCGCGGCGGCAACGGTTGCGTCGTGGTCGACCTCGCCGCCAGCCTCGCAACCACCCCGCTATCGTCCGGGTCCGCACAGCCACCGAGGTCCCCACAACCCCTGAGGTCGAGGATGAGTTTGAACAGTAGTCACCAGTGGTCTCCGGGCACCTTCGACCACGAAGACCAGCTGCCACGGGTGCCGTTGCCGAGCTTGGAGGAAAGCTGCGAGCGGTTTGTCGAGTGGTGCTCGCCGCTGCTGACCGCGGAGGAGCTGGCCACCACCGAGCAGGCGGTGACGTCGTTCCTGCGACCGGACGGACCCGGTCGCAGGCTGCACGCGGCACTGGAGCAGTACAACGACAGTGAAGGCGTGCACAGCTGGCTGGACACCTTCTGGCCCTACCGTTACCTCGGGCGCCGCGACCGCATCGCGCTCAACGCGAACTTCTTCTTCCTGTTCCAGGACAGCGACCAGGGCCAGGTGCAGCGGGCGGCCGGGCTGGTCGCGGCGGCGGTCAACTACAAGCTGCAACTCGACGAGGAGCGCGTTCCCCCGATCGTGCAGCGGGGGCAACCGCTGTCGATGGAGCAGAACAAGTTCTTGTTCTCCACGACGCGTATCCCCGGCGCGGTGCAGGACACCGTCCGCGTGCCTTACAGCGACCAGTGGCCGGGCCCGTCGACGGCACGTCACATCGTCGTGTTCTTCCGCGGCAACATGTTCCGCATGGACGTGCTGGGCACGGACGGTCGTCCGTACACAGTGGACGATTTGATGGCCGGGTTGCGCAGCGTCATGAAAGCCGGCGCGGTGCGGGCCGCGCCGCAGACGTCGGTCGGGCACCTCACGACGAAGGCCCGCGCGGAGTGGGCGGCCAGCCGGCAGGCGTTGCTGGCCGCGGACCCGCGCAACGCCGCCGCGCTCGACGACGTCGAGACCGCGCTGTTCTGCCTGTGCCTGGACGACGTCACACCCCAGGACACCCTGCAGGCCTGCGACCACCTGCTGCACGGCGACAGCGGCAGCCGGTGGTTCGACAAGTCGGTGTCGCTGATCGTCTTCGAGGACGGGAGGGCGGGGATCAACGTCGAGCACTGCGGGTTGGACGGGACCACGATCCTCAGTTTCGTCGACACCTTGCTGCGGTCCTCGGCCGAGGAGCACTCCCAGCAGTCCGGGGCGCGGTCACAGGGTCTGCCGACGGTCGAGGCCGTCGAGTTCGTGCTCGACGACGACCTCCGCGCTGACGTGCAGGCCGCGGCGACCGCGTTCGCCGAGTACGCGGCCAACACCGCCAGCACGGTCGTGTCGTTCGACGATTTCGGCGGCAAGCGCGCCAAGCAGCTCAAGGTCTCGCCCGACGCGTTCGTGCAGATGGCCTACCAGCTCGCCCACAAACGCTCCAAGGGCCACGTGGGCGCGACGTACGAGTCGATCGCCACCCGCCAGTACCGGCGCGGGCGCACCGAGGCGATGCGGGTGGTCACGCCCGAGGTTCTGCGGTTCGTGGAGACCATGGACGACCCCGAGGCCGACGAGGCCAGCCGCCGGGCGGCGTTTCGGGCCGCCGCCGACAAGCACGTGCAGCGGGCGAAGCAGTGCCAGGCGGGGCAGGCGCCGGAGCAGCACCTGTGGGAGCTGCAGCTGATCCAGCAGCGGCGGGGCGAGGAGCTGGGAGTGACCCAGCCGCTGGAGCTGTATGCGACGCCGGGCTGGGTGACCATGCGCAGCGACTATCTGAGCACCAGCTCCGCGCCGTCGACCAACATCCAGTACTTCGGTTTCGGGTCGACCAGCAGCCAGTGCATCGGCGTCGCCTACGTGTTGCTGCCCGACCGGTTCAACCTCTACCTGAGCACGCCGCAGCCGGTGGCCGACCAGATGCACACCTTCGCCGCCAGGCTCCGAGAAGCGGTGGGTGAACTGCAGGACCTGCTGGCCACCGAAAACGCCGAAAGCTGAGGGAACGCCGAAAGCTGAGGCAAGTGCCGCCGGCGAGCTCGGGGTGTTCACCCCGGGCTCGCCAGCCGGCAGCGTTGATCTTTGCCTGGCGGTGGGCCAGGAGAACGCTCTCGGACGGGCATGCGGTGTCGGTTTCCCGCACTCTATGCGTTCCGATGCTTTCTGATGCGTGATCCACGAATCCTCAAATGTCCACAGTGGGCACATGTCAGAACGGGTCGGCTGCGGGCGCCGTCCTCGCTGAGCCGCTGAACCGTGCCTTCGAGTCGGGGTATGGACTCGTCGCGGCCGATCGGTTATGTTGTGACACTAAACAAAAGCGCCGCTTGTCGTACGGGTCGGGTGCACCTGTCTCACCGTTCGGCTTCCGGCAGCCCGTTTTCCGCACGCTGACAGTCATTCGCCTTGGCATTCCTTCTCCTCTCGTGCATGGTGGAAGGGCGTTCTATGAAACGACGTGTTCGTGCGAAAAGACGTGGTTTCCCCGGCATGGTCGGTGGCCGTTTCGCGGCGGCGACGACCGCCGTGGGAACGCTCGCGGCGCTGGCCGTGACCGGGGCACCGAACGGATGGTCCGCGGGCTACCCGCAACCGGGTTCGCCGTGCGCGGCCCGCCCCGGCTCGGCGTGGTGCGACGTGTCGCTGAGCGACGATCAGCGTGCTCATCTGCTGCTGGCTCAGATGAGCGAGAACGAGAAGTTCGCGATGATGGCCGGGGACGCCGACAACGGCGCGCACACCGGGATCAACGACGGCGTTGCGAGGCTGAGCATTCCTCCGCTGACGATGACCGACGCGGGACTGGGCGTCCGCCAGGGCTCCTCCACCGCCCTGCCCAGCGGTACGGCCCTCGGCGCGACCTGGGACCCGAACGCCGCATCCGCCTACGCCTCGGTGGTCGGCAATGAGGCATGGAACAAGGGCAACGACGTCCTGCTCGGCCCGAACGTCAACTTCCTGCGCGATCCGCGCGGCGGCCGGGCGTTCGAGCAGGCCGGCGAAGACCCGGAACTGACCAGCCGCACCGCCGTCGCCTACGTGCGGGCCTTGCAGGACACCGGTGTCATGGCCGACGTCAAGCACTTCGTCGGCAACGAGCAGGAGACCAACCGCAACGGCGAGAACTCCGTGATCGACCAGCGCACGCTCCGCGAGATCTACCTCGCGCCGTTCGAAGCGGCGATCCGGCAAGGTCAGGCCGCGTCGTTCATGCCTGCCTACAACGCGACCAACGGCCCGCACATGAGCGAGAACTGCCCGCTGGTGCGAGGGGTCGCGGAAAGAGACTGGCAATTCCCGGGGTTCACCATCTCGGACTGGGGAGCGACCTACCTTGGTGGCACCCAGAACACCGTGACCGAGGCCAACTGCGGCACGACCCTGGAGATGCCCACCGCCGCGATGTTCACCCCGCCCCTGCTGCAAGCCGCGGTCAGCTCGGGGAGGGTCAGCCAGGCAGCGATCGATGACGCCGTCCTGCGGCAGCTTCGCATGATGTTCCACTTTGGACTGTTCGACAAGCCGCCGGCGCCCAGCGACGGCCCGATCGACTACGTCGCCCACTTCGCCGCCGCCCAGAGCATCGAGCAGCAGGCGATCACGCTGCTGAAAAACGACAACAACGCGTTGCCGCTGCACGGCCCGACGGTGCACAGGATCGCGGTGATCGGACCGTCCGCGACGCGGAATGTCACCGGCGGCGGGAGCGCGTCAGTCACCGCGCAGCGCAGCGTCGACGCGCTCACCGCGATCAAGAACCGCGCCGGGAGCGACACCGTCGTCACCTACGACGACGGCCGTGATCAGGCCAAGGCCGCCGCCGACGCCCGGGCCGCTGATGTCGCCGTCGTGTTCGGCAACGACTTCGAAACCGAGGGCGCCGACAGGGCCTGCTTGGCGCTGAACTGCTCCGCGGCCGGGCCGCAGATCACCTCGCCCACCACCGACCCGGGTGTGACCCTCAACCAGGACGGGCTGATCTCCCAGGTCGCGGCGGCACAGCCGAACACCACGGTCGTGCTGCAGGCTGGCGCTCCCGTGCTGATGCCGTGGCTGTCGCGGGTGCGCGCTGTGGTGGACGCGTACTATCCGGGTGAAGCCGGAGGTCCAGCCATCGCCGCGACCCTCTTCGGCGATGTCAACCCTTCCGGCCGGTTGCCCTTCACCATCCCCGCCCGGGAGGACGACACCCCCACCGCGAACAACAGTGCCCGCTATCCGGGCGCGGTGTATTCCGAGGGCGTGTTCACCGGCTACCGCTGGTATGACCAGCAACACCGCACACCACTGTTCCCGTTCGGATTCGGCCTGTCCTACACCACCTTCGACTACCACGACCTCAAGGTCACCGACGTCGGGCAGGGAAAGGCGACGGTATCCGTGCGGATCACCAACACCGGCCAACGTCCCGGCGCGGAAGTGCCGCAGCTCTACCTCGGGCTACCCGACGCCGCGAACGCGCCGGAGCCACCATCATGGCTGCGCGACTTCACGAAGGTGCGGCTGGAGCCGGGCCAGTCCGCGACCGTCACGTTCCCGCTGACCGCGCGGGCCTTCTCACACTGGGACACGATCACGCATTCCTGGCGGATCCAGCCTGGCTGCTACACCGCCAAAGTCGGTTCGTCCGACCGCGACATCCACGCCAGCGCGCTCATCCCCCAAGGCGGAGCAAGCTGCGGTTAGTGCGCCGGCACCTGGCCCCGCACACGGCCCCGGCACGCGCGCTGGTCCAGGTGCGTTTCACCGTGGCACCGAGCGTATCGCCGCCTCGCGAGCCAGCGGCTGGTCGAGCGTGTCGACCAGCCAGTCCACACCGGCCTGCCCACGCACCACCGGATTGGTCAACTCGCCCACCCCGGCCACCCTGATGTGGATCACATCGCCGGCGTGCAGCGTGAAACCGAGGTCCGGCACGATCCCGGTCCCGGTCGCCAGCACCGCCCCGTCGGGGAACGGCTGCCCGCGCAGCAGGTAGCGGGCCAAATCCGCCGGGTCACGGCGCATCGCCGAGGTGGACACCGTGCCCCGGAAGGTGACGTCCTCACCGTGCCGGATCTCCATGGTGATCGTCAGATCCCGCGCGTCGTCGATCTCCCACACCGGCCGGATTCCCGTCGACAACGCGCAGCTGCCGGCATACACCTTCGCTTGGGGCAGGTACAGCGGGTTGTCGCCTTCGAGGGACCGGGAGCTGACGTCGTCGCAGACGACATACCCGACGATGTCGCCCAGCCGATTGACGACCACGGCCAGTTCCGGCTCCGGCACCGTGAGCGTGGAGTCCTCGCGGACCGCGACCGACTCGCCGTCGGTGACCACCCGCCAGGCCGGGGCTTTGAAGAACAACTCCGGCCTGGCCGCGTAGTACACCCGGTCATACACCGACTGCGCACTGCTTTCCTCCCGGCGCGCCTGCCGCGAGCGTTGATAGGTGACGCCGGCCGCCCAGACTTCGGTGTGCCCGTCCACCGGTGGTAGGAGTCGTACCTCGTCACGCGCGTAGCGGGGCGCTCGCTGCGCGGTTTCCTCCACGAGGCAACGGAGTTCGGGCAGTGACAGGCGCAGCAGATCGGCGATCCGGCCGGGGAGCAGGCACACCGCCGGGTCCGACCCATCGTCGATCAGTCCTGTGTGGACCTCACCGTCAGCGGTGCCCAAGCGCACTATATGCATCAGCACTCCTTCGTTGTCCCTGACGGCTTCCGCGTACCGGTCGGGTCTTGCTAGGGCTGGAGAGATCAGATATCTATGGGACGACGCTTCGACACTGCACCGAGTGATCGCGAATTTCAAGTCCTGAACTCGGACGGTTCCGGGCGAAACATCTGATGTCAGCTGGTCGGTGACGATCTTGGAGCAACGATGACCGCGGTGATGACCGGACCGGCGACTGGGAGGGTGGTGGACGTCGAAATCATCGACCTGCGGTTTCCCACCTCCCGCGAACTCGACGGGTCCGACGCGATGAACCTGGCGCCGGACTACTCGGCCGCGTATGTCGTGCTGCACACCGATCACCCGGACGTCCGCGAAGGCCACGGGTTCACGTTCACCATCGGGCGGGGCACGGAGGTGGTGGTCGCCGCCGCCGAAGCCCTCGCCGGGCGGGTGAAGGGCCTGACACTCGACGAGATCAGCGGCGATCTCGGCGGGTTCGCCCGGCACCTGGCCGCCGACAGCCAGCTGCGCTGGTTGGGACCGGACAAGGGCGTGCTGCACCTGGCCACCGCCGCCGTGGTCAACGCCGGTTGGGATCTGGCCGCGCGGTTGGCGGGCAAGCCGGTGTGGAAGCTGCTGTCCGAGATGAGCCCGGAGCAGATCGTGTCCCTGGTCGACTGGCGATACCTCCGGGACGCCCTGACACCGGAGGCCGCCGTGGATCTGCTCCGCCGCGCCGAACCCGGCCGTGCCCCACGCGAGGCACACGTGCTTCGCGAGGGCTACCCGGCCTACACCACCAGCGCCGGCTGGCTGGGCTACTCCGACGAGAAACTGCGGCGCCTGTGCGAGCAGGCGGTCGAGCAGGGGTGGGACTCGGTCAAGCTGAAGGTGGGCGGGGATGTGGATGCGGACCGGCGGCGGTGCCGGATCGCGCGCGAGGTCATCGGGGAGCACCGCCGCTTGATGATCGACGCGAACCAGGTGCTGGGCGTGGCGGAAGCCATCGACTGGCACGCCGCACTCGCGGAGTTCGACATCTGGTGGTTCGAGGAACCGACCAGCCCGGACGACTTGCTCGGGCACGCCGCGATCCAGCGGGCCATCGCACCGACCCGGGTGGCCACCGGCGAACACGCGCACAACGCGGTCATGGTCAAGCAGTTCCTGCAGGCCGGGGCGCTGCGGATCTGCCAGATCGACGCCTGCCGGCTGGCCGGTGTCAACGAGGCCGTGGCGAGTCTGCTGCTGGCCGCCGCCTACGACGTGCCGGTGTGCCCGCACGCCGGTGGGGTGGGCCTGTGCGAGCTGGTGCAGCACCTGTCGATCTTCGACTACGTCGCCGTCAGCGGCAGCATGGACAACCGGGTGATCGAGTACGTGGACCACCTGCACGAGCACTTCGTCAGCCCTGTCCGCCTGCGCGAGGGCCACTACCTGGCACCACGGTCGCCGGGGTACAGCGCCGAGATCAGGCGTGCGTCGCTGGACGCCTTCCGTTTCCCGGACGGCACGGCGTGGCGCTAACAGGTGCGTGCGGACGTCCCGCGCCGTGGCACGCTGGTGGCTATGCCAACCGAGCCGATCGCTGAGCCACCCGGCCCCGAGGTGACCAGCAGTGTGGTGGACGAGGCGATCGCGCGGATCAGGTACCGCATCGAGACCGGGGAGTTCGCCCCCGGCAGCCGGTTGCCCCCGGAAAGCGTGCTCGCCCACGAGCTGCACCTGTCCCGGCTGTCGCTGAGGGAAGCCGTGCGGGTGCTGGTGGCCGCCGGCGTGCTCGAAGTACGGCACGGGTCCGGCACGTTCGTCACCGACCTGCGGCCGGACCGGATCGTCGACGCGATCGGCAGCTTCCTGCAACTCGCGCACGACACCGGCGCGGCCGAGCTGCTGGAGTGCCGCCGCGTGATCGAGCCCGGCGCGACGGCGCTGGCAGCCACCCGGATCACCGACGAGCAGCTGGCCGAGCTGGGCGCGCAGATCGAAGGCATGGCCGCGCTGCGGGACGCGGAGAAGCTGGTCAACGCCGATCTGCACTTCCACGCGACCATCGTGGCCGCCGCCGGCAACCGGACCCTGCAGTCGCTGTCGTCGTCGGTGGCCCAGCGCACGGCACGTGCACGGGTCTGGCGTGCACTCGTGACCGAGGACGTGCTCACCCGAACCCACCAGCAGCACGTCGACATCTACCACGCGCTGCGCGACCGGGACAGCATGGCCGCATTCATTGCCGCGACCAGACACGTCGCGGACGTCGAGAACTGGGTCACCACCCGGCTGAACCAGGTGACGACGCCACCGGCAAGCGAACCGGACGAGATATCAGACGTCGCGCACTAATCTTCTGCTGTGCTGCGGCCGGAAAGGTTGTGCCTTCAGTGGGATTCTCGTGGCACGTCGTGGCCAC
Organism: Pseudonocardiaceae bacterium; assembly: GCA_051984675.1. Lineage (GTDB taxonomy): Bacteria > Actinomycetota > Actinomycetes > Mycobacteriales > Pseudonocardiaceae > JBPYFK01. The sequence goes on from JBPYFK010000083.1 coordinate 36,339, forward strand.
TGGCCCCCACGAGGAAATCCAGATCGGCGCCCTCGGGAGCCTGCAGCACGTGTTGCTGGTACAGCCGCGTCCACCCGCGCGTGGCGATGGGTGGTGCCTGGGTCGGCTCGCTGTGCCTGCGCGCCAGTTCGGCGTCGGACACCTCCAGCGTCAGCGATCGGTTCGGCACATCCAAACTGATCCAGTCGCCGGTGCGCACGAGCGCCAGCGGTCCGCCGACGGCGGCTTCCGGGGCCACGTGCAGCACGACGGTGCCGTAGGCCGTGCCGGACATCCGGCCGTCGCAGATGCGCAGCATGTCCGTGACTCCGCGAGCGAGCAGCTTCTTCGGCAGCGCCACGTTGCTGACCTCGGCCATGCCGGGGTAGCCCACCGGCCCGCAGTGGCGGATGACCAGCACGGTCGTGTCGTCGACCGGAAGGTCGGGATCTTCGGCGACCGCGTGGTAGTCCTCGGGCGAGTCAAACACCAGCGCCTGACCCCGGTGGCACAGCAGGTGCGGGGAAGCGGCGGACTGCTTGATCACGGCTCCGTCCGGGGCGAGGTTGCCGCACAGGACGGCGGTGCCCGTGCCGGCCGGCTGGAAGGGATCGTCGAACGCGCGGATCACCTCGCGGTCGAAGCACTCGGCATCGCCGACGTTGTCGCCGACGGTCTTGCCGTTGACGGTCAGCGCGTCGAGATGCAGCAGCTCACCGAGTTCGCGCATCACCGCGGGCAGTCCGCCCGCGTAGCAGAAGTCCTCCATGAGGAAGCGCCCGCTGGGCATCAGGTCCACCAGAGTCGGCACCTCGCGGGCCAGCGTGTCAAAGTCCTCCAGCGACAGCGGCACGCCCAGCCGACCGGCGAGGGCGACCAGGTGGATCACGGCGTTCGTCGATCCGCCGATGGCGGCGTTGACGCGGACGGCGTTCTCGAACGCCGCGCGGGTCATGATCCTGCTGGGCCGCAGGTCCTCGTCCACCATCCGCACGACGCGCTGGCCGGCGAGCTGCGCGGTCTGGTAGCGGCGGGCGTCCACCGCTGGCCACGACGCCGAGTGCGGCAGCTGCATGCCCAACGCCTCGGCCATCGACGCCATGGTGGAGGCCGTGCCCATGGTCATGCAGTGGCCGTGCGACCGGGCCATGCAGCCTTCGGCGAAGGCACAGTCGGCGTCGGTCATCCGACCCGCACGCAACTCCTGCTCGAATTTCCACACGTGGGTGCCGGAACCGACGTCGCTGCCCCGGAACTTGCCGTTGAGCATCGGACCGCCGGTGACCATGACCGCTGGAATGTCCACACTGGATGCCGCCATCAGCAGTCCCGGTGTGGTCTTGTCGCAGCCGGAGAGCAGCACCGCGCCGTCGAGCGGGTTGGCGCGCAGCAACTCCTCGGCCTCCATGGCCAGCAGGTTCCGGTACAGCATGGCGGTGGGCCGCAGGAGTGTCTCACCCAGTGCCATGGCCGGGAATTCCAGCGGAAAGCCGCCGGCCTGCCACACTCCGCGCTTGACCGACTCGGCGACCTCGTGCAGGTGCACGTTGCACGGCGCCAACTCGGACCAGGTCGTCGCGATGCCGATGACCGGGCGGCCGTCGAAGACCTCGTCAGTCCAGCCCTGACTGCGCATCCAGGAACGGTGGAGCATGCCGGAACGGCCCGTCGCTCCGAACCAGGCGGCGCTGCGACGTGGCATGCTGGGTGGGTCACTCGGGAGGGGAGTGGACTGCGTCACTGTCGGGCGCTCCTTCGACAAGCCGATGTACGCGGACGTGGCCGGTATCAGGTCAGCACGACCGGGCGGACCATGCTCCCGGTCGCCCCCGCCACCTTCAGGGGAAGACAGATCAAGCATCCGGCGTGGGCCCCGCTGCGCGCCAGCCCCTCCAACCACAGGTTTTCCAGCAGGTGAACGCCCATCTGGCGGATGCAGTACTCGTGTACCGGATGGGGATGGTTCGGGTCCCCGCTCGGCATCAGCTCCACGGTCGGCGTGTCGGCGCCCAACGCGACGATTCCTCGCTGCCGCACCAGGAAACGAGCAGCGCTCTCGGTGACGCCCGAGGCGCACACCTCGGTGAACCGGTCGGGCCAGCGACTCATCGCCCCGGTGCGCACCGCCACCGCACTGCCTTCCACGATTGGCGTGCCCTGCGCTTTCTCGACCTCGGCGAGCAGGTCCGGGTCGATCGCGGTGTGCTGTGGCAGCACGTCGACGTCCCGGCAGGTCGCGACGTCCAGCAACGTGAACGGCACGACGATGGGCGGGATGCTCGCCGCGTCCGCGCGCAGCGGTCCGAAATCGCCGAGGTACTCCTCGCAGCGGAAACCGCCGTACCAGCCTTCGTCGCCCCGCGTGATGTGGCTGAGCGCGTCGATGTGCGTTCCGGTGTGCATGCTGGCCACCAGCAGTTCCGAGAGGAACGCGAAGCCGGCGGGATTCCCCGTGCCCGCGACGATGTCGAGATCGCGCTGCACGCGCAGGCCCGGCGGCGTGCGGTACGACGTGAGCTGGAAGGGAGGATGACCGTCGAACATCGGCATGCCCGGGAAGCGCCCGGCGTCGAGGTCGTGGATGGTGCCGTCGCGTACCAGGGCCAAGGCCGCTCGCACCTGGTCCGGGCCGACGGTGCCCACCGGGCCGACCTCGGCGGGCGTGATCGGGCGGGGGTGGAATCCGGTCATCAGGCCACCGCCTCGTCGGCCGGCGTCGTCGAACGCGTGCGGCGCCGGACGGTTTCTCGAATGAGCAGCACCGGAATGACCATGAGCAGGCAGATGCCCGCCATCAGGAGGTAGTTGGCGGTGAAGCCCACTTGGTCGATCATCCAGCCGGACACCGTCGGGCCGAACACCCCGGACAATCCGAACGCGAGGCCGATGGTCAGGCCCATCCCGGACGACGCGGCCTTCGGGGTGGAGTCGATGATGAGCGCGTAGGCGACGGGAAACGGCGCGTTGCGGAACAGCCCCCACAGGATCAGCAGCGTCCACGCCATGGCCGCGCTGTGGATGAGCGGCATCGCCGCGACCGTGGCCGCCCAGCCCAGGCAGATCACGCCCAGCGCTGGCTTTCGCCCGGTGCGGTCGGACATGGTGCCCAGCACCACCTGCCCGAGCCACCCGGTCAGGCCGGAGGCACCTGAAGTGATCGCCGCTGCCGCCAACGACATACCCGCCTGTTGCACCAGCTGCGTGGTCAGAAAGGCCGTGACCCCTGCTTCGGCCCACAGCAGACCGAACGACATGCCCAGGCCGCACCACACGTTGCGCTCGCCGAGGACACTGCGCATCGCACGCAGCGGATTGAGGAAGCGGGCGGATTCGGTGGTGCGCACTGTGGGCGTCATCCGGTGCTGCTCGATCCACCGGTTGACCCGGTCGAGGTTGCCGCGACGCCCCACCACCAGCTGCAGGATCATGATCGGCACGGCGATCAGCGGTATCCACAGGAACGCATCCCGCCACCCGCCGGTGGCGAGAATCGCGCCGATCAGGACCGGTCCCAGCAGTTGCCCGAACGGGAAACCGGTGTGGTGAACGCCGGTCGCGAAGCCCCGGTGCTCCTGGGGCCACCATTCCGCGACCATGGCCACGTTGATCGGTTCCATGCTGCCGGTTCCGATGCCCATCATCACCCGCCAGGCACGCAGCGCGCCGAGGGTGCTGGTGAAGGCGGTGACGATGGAGGACACGCACGTGAACGCCACGGTCGCGATCCACGACCAGCCACGGCGGTGGCCCCGACCGATCAGATCACCCACCATGCCCAGGCCGATCGCGCCGATGATGGTTCCCGCGAACGACAGCGAGACCAGTTGCCCGCCCTCGGTGGCGTTGAGGTGGAACTCGGTGAGGATGCCGGGCAGAACCGTGGGCAGGATGACACGGTCGATCGACGTGATCAGGATGGCCAGGGTCGTGATCACCAACATCCACCAGGAAACCGGGTGAGCGCGCGGGACAGTGCGGCTCGCGCCGTGCTCATCACCGGTGGCCGAGGTCTGGTCGGTACTCATCGCGCCTCCTGGCTCCGCTCAGCATGGAGACATCAGATGACTGGGGACCTTAGAACTCACACCGGCGAATGACAAGATACCGTCTCATGTTCGATATGCCGAACACGGACGTCAGCTGCCAGTAAAGACCACAATGGACACCAACTTGGGTTCGTCCGATGTGGACCGCGGTTGCAACCTGCGGGGGCAGCTTGCTCCCCGCCCTTGACAACAGGTGGCCGGCGAGACCCTAATCGTGAGCAACCGCAAGCCCGCCTCGCTCGCGGCCGTCGTCCGAGGAGGTACGTTAGTGAACACCACGATCTACCGTGACGCCGACGCCGATCTCGCCCCGCTGCACCAGCGCAGCGTCGCGGTGCTCGGATTCGGCAACCAGGGGGCCGCGCAGGCGCAGAACATGCGGGATTCCGGGATCGCGGACGTGGTCGTCGGCAACCGGGAGGACGAGTACCGGCCGCGTGCCGAAGCCGCCGGCTTCCGGCCCCGCCCGATCGCCGAGGCGGCCCAACAGGGCGATGTCGTGCTGCTGCTGGTGCCGGACGAGGTGCAACCGGAGATGTTCGCCGAGCAGGTCGCTTCCGGCCTGCGACCCGGCAACACCCTCGTCGTCGCCTCCGGGTACAACCTGGCCTTCGGGCTGCTCGACGTTCCCGCCGGGGTCGACATCGTGATGGTCGCCCCGCGCATGATCGGTGCCGCCGTCCGCTCGCGGTATCTCGACGGGGCCGGCTTCCCCTGCTTCGTGTCGGTCGAGCGCGACACCAGCGGCGCGGCACTGACCACGGCGCTGGCGGTGGCCAAGGCCATCGGAGGTACGCGGGCCGGTGCCATCGCGTCCTCGGCCCGTGAGGAGGCCGCGCTGGACCTGTTCTCCGAGCAAGCGCTGTGGCCGGCGATCCTGGCCGTGCTGCGCACCGGATACGAAGTGCTGCACGCTGCCGGATTCTCCGACGAAGCCGTGCTGTACGAGATGTACCTCTCCGGCGAGCCGGCGGAAATCTTCGAGCACGTCGCGGAGGTCGGTCTGCTGGGGCAGATGGCACTGCATTCCCAGACCAGCCAGTACGGCCAGCTACGCGGAGTGCTGGACATCGATCCCGCCCAGCTGCGGGAGCGGTTCACCCGCACGCTGCACGAGGAGATTCTCTCCGGGGCATTCGCCAAGGAATGGTCCGCGGTCTCGACCCAGGCCACCCCACGGCTGGCAGAGCTGGCCGACGAAGCCGGGAAACACCCGCTGAACCAGGCCGAACACCGCGTCCTTTCCAGACACCAGCACTGACACCCCCGTCGCAGGAAGGTCCCCACCATGGCAACGACGCCATCCGATCCCGCCGCCGTGGGCACCGCCCGCTGGGCCCGACTGATCCCGCTGGCGATCATCGTCTACATCATCGCGTTCATGGACCGCACCAACATCGGTTTCGCGTTCGGCGGGATGGGCCACGACCTGCATATCGACAAGACCCAGCAGGGTCTGGCCGGCGGGATCTTCTTCCTCGGCTACCTGTTCCTGCAGATTCCCGGAGGTCACCTCGCCCAGCGGTGGAGCGCGAAGAAGTTCGTGGGTATCACGATCCTGGTGTGGGGTGTCTTCGCGATCCTCTCCGGGCTGGTCCACACCTTCACGGAACTGCTGGTGGTGCGCTTCCTGCTCGGCGTGGCCGAGGGCGGAGTCTGGCCCGCGATCCTGGTCCTGATCAGCCACTGGTTCCCCGCGCGGGAACGGGCCCGCGCGTTCGGCTTCTGGATGATGAACATCCCGATCTCGTCGATCATCACCGCCCCACTGTCCGGCTGGATTCTGTCCATATCGGACTGGCGGATGCTGTTCGTCGTGGAGGGCCTCTTCCCGTTCCTCATCGCGGCACCGTTGTGGTGGTTGCTCGTGGCCGACTACCCGGCCCGGGCACGATGGTTGTCGGTGTCCGAACGCGAGTACATCGAGACCTCGCTGGCCGAGGAGAACGCCGCGATGCCGCGGTCTTCCGGTTTCAGCAGCGTCTTCCGCACCAGCGTGGTGTGGCGGCTGGTACTCGTGTACTTCCTCATCCAGATCGGCTTCTACGGGCTGAGCCTGTGGTTGCCGCAGGTGGTCAAGACGACCACCGGAGGTTCGAGCACGCTCGTCGGGGTGGTCACGGCCATTCCCTACCTGGTCGCGGTGGTGGGGCTGTGGGTCAACGCGCACATCGCCGACCGCACGGGCCGCTACTCCTTCCACGTCATGGTGTCGATGGTCATCGGCGCGGTGGCGCTGGTCGCGTCGGTGGCTCTCGGACACTACGTGGCGCTGTCGATCGTTCTGGTCAGCATCGCCATGGGAGGCGCGCTGGCCTACGACGGGCCGTTCTGGGCCAGCGCCTCCCGCGCGATGCCTCCCGCACTGGCCGGTGGCGCGATGGGACTGATCAACGCGCTGGGCAACCTCGGCGGCTTCGCCGGCCCCTACCTGGGCGGATACCTCCAGCACGCCAGCGGCAGCTTCCTGTCCACGGCGGTCGTGCTGGCTGTCGCGCTCCTGCTTGCCGGGTTCGTGATGCTGTCGGTGCGGGTGGGTCCCCATGGCGCGGCGCGAAAGCTGGAGGGCCCCGCGGCCGGAGTGTCGAGGTCGTAACGGCCAGCCGAGTCGTTGCTCGCCAGCTGTCGCCGGGTATCCAGCACGCTGGACGTCGCGCCAGCGGGTCGGTCCACGATCCGCGACACCGGCGGTAACTCCGTTGCGCCGGCCGAACCACGGCGATGACACTGGCCTGCGTGAGCGCGATGATCGACGTGGCAGTGCTGGAGGTCCCGCAGTGGCAGGGGTCGTCGTCACCGACCGCGCGGCGCCTGGTGGCCGGCGCACGATCGTTGGCTGAGCTGCTACCCATGCCGCATCACGTGCGCCTTCCCGTGGAGAGCCCACCTGGGAAGGCGGGGCAAACGCAGGGAGTTCACCAACTCGAAGCCCTGACCGCGAACCTGCGGGCAGTCCGTGAGGCGCTGGACCAGGTCGCCGAGCCGACGGTCGTCACGGTCGGCGGAGACTGCGGAGTGGAGCTGGGACCGATCGAGCGAGCCCGCGACCGCCACGATGACCGGCTGGCGGTGGTGTGGTTCGACGCCCACGCCGACCTGAACACACCCGATTCCTCCCCGTCGGGCGCCTTCCACGGCATGGTGTTGCGCACCCTGCTGGGGGAAGGCCCCACACCGATGAACCCGGCCCGGCCGCTTGGCCCGAGCCAGGTCGTGTTGGCCGGGGTGCGCGCTCTGGATTCCGCCGAGCGGGCGTTTGTGGATCACCACCAGATCCGCCATCTCGGTGTCGGCGAGCTGGCCGACCCATCGCCGCTGGTCGAAGCGGTCACGGCGACCGGGGCCGACTCGGTGTACGTGCACATCGACCTCGACGTGCTCGACCCACAGGTGTTCGCATCGGTCGGTGTACCCGAGCCCGACGGGCTGACGCAGCACCGGCTGGCCGGCGCGGTCCGCGCCCTCGGTCGACGATTCACCATCGCCGGAGTCGGGATCACCGAGCACCAGCCCACCGGTGCGCGGGAGACGGCAGTGCTCGAACAGATCGCCCGGACATTGACCGACATCGTCGCAGGCAGTGCGGGGGAGGATCGTCGCCGGATCGAGCGGCACGCGATCGAAGCGTGGCCCGCGCCGACCACCCAGGACGGCAACGGATGGCTGCTGCGCCACACACCGGGCATGCGGCGGCTTCGTTCCGGCAACACTGCCTTGCCACTGTCGCCAGACTGCGACCTGCCGTGCGCGCTGTCCCGCATCGAGGTGTTCTACACCGACCGCGGCCTGCCCGCCACCGTGCAGGTCAGCCCCGCGCTCGCGCACATCGACCTCGATGAGCACCTCGCCCAGCGAGGTTACCGACTGATGGTGCCGATCTACGTGCTCACCGCGGCCGCGGACGCCGTCGCGCACCTGCCGGCACCGGCTGCCCGTGGGGCGGTGACCGTCAGCGAGGCGCCCACCACCGCGTGGCTGGAAGCGTTCGTCGAGCTGGATGGCCACCGCGACACCGGGACTCTCACCGAGCAGGTGATCACCAGGATCACCCTTCCTACCGCCTATCTCAGCATCACCCTCGATGATCAGATCGTCGCAACCGGTCTGTTCGTCGGCGGGGACGACCGGTGGGCGGGGATCTACTGCATGGCAACACATCCCGACTACCGCCGAAGGGGAATCGCCAGGGCGATCCTGCGGGAAGGAGCGCGCTGGGCCGCCGACTGCGGCATCCCCCGCCTGTACCTCCAAGTCGCGCAAACCAACACAGCAGCGCGCAGCCTGTACACCGGCGCCGGGTTCACCTACGGCTACAGCTACCACTACCGACAACGGCTTGTGTCCTGAGTAGACGGTCAGCCTGGGGTGCCCCCGCACAGCCGGTCATCAGGGTGTGTTCGGGCCAGAGCGACGCAGCAGTCTGCGCACGGCCGCCGTGCCTTTGCCGGTCCACTGTTCAACAAGGTCGGTGAAGGCAAGCGCGCCCAGCACGAGTACCAGGAGAAACACCACAGCCAAGACGAACACGGCAACCCCCTTCGCCCCAGGATCGCCAGAGCGACCGTGATCGTGTCGCGGGTCAGGTTCTACGAAGAATCAAACCTCGGCGCGGTGCCCTTGTCCAAGTCACACCGGGCACGCCACCCGGACGGGTGGCGCGTCGCTCAGAGTTCCCGGACGTCTTCCCCTGGGGATTCAAGTCCGTTCGTCCGGTTGCGCCCCGGGCCCGCCGCCAGCGGCGAAGCGGCTGCGGTCGAGGTCCGGCTCCAGGTAGATCAACCGGGCCGCTGGCACCTTCGCGCGCACCCGCGCCTCGGCCGCATCGATCTCGCTGGCGACATCGCGCAGCGGAAGTGACGCAGTGAGGCCGATCTTGGCCGCCACCAGCAGTTCGTCCGGGCCGAGATACTCGGTACGGATGTGGATCACGCGCTCGACCCGCCCGGTGCGCAGCTGCTCCACGATCGTCTCCAGCACGGCCGGCTGCGCACCCTCACCGATGAGCAGGCTCTTGGTTTCCACGATCAGCACGACCGCGATCCCACCCAGCAGGACACCAATACCGACCGTGCCCACCCCGTCCCACACGGCGTTGCCGGTCAGCTCGGTGGCAGCGACGGCACCGAGCGCGAGGACCAGGCCGATCAGCGCGCCCAGGTCCTCCAGCAGCACCACCGCAAGCTCTGGATTCTTGGTCTGGCGAATGAAGGTCCACCAGTTGGCTTGCCCCTTGAGGGCCTGCGCCTCGCCGACGGCGGTGCGGAGGCTGACGCCTTCCAGCGCCAGCGCCACGGCCAGGATGAGCACGGCGACGAGGGGAGAGGTCAGCGGCTCCGGGGACTGGATCTTGTGCACGCCCTCGTACACGGCGAAGGCCGAACCCGCAGTGAACAGCAACAGTGCCACGACGAAGGCATAGAAGTAGCGCGCCCTGCCGAACCCGAACTGGTGTTGCGCGGTGGGTGTGCGTCGCGCGGTCCGCTTCCCCAAGAGCAGCAATGCCTGGTTTGACGTGTCGGCCACGGAATGCACCGACTCGGCAAGCATCGACGCGGAGCCGGTCAGCACGAATCCCACGAACTTCGCGAGCGCGATGCCGAGGTTCGCTGCCAGTGCTGCTAGGACTGCCCGCGTGCCGTGGGCTGTTGACACGTCCCCTCCACTTCGAGATGTAGCCACACTCGGGCCACCCTAGCTGCCCCGATCGTGCGAACAGCGCGGCCAAGCTCGCAGTGGGGAGCGGGAAAGACGACCGTGCGTCGTGCATCAACTCGGTGACCTTGACGCCCGGACCACAGGCGGCGGTCGCCAGTAGACGGCGTGCGCGAGACGGCTATTCCAGAGGGCCACAACTCGATCGGTGCTGGCCCGTGCGCTGGTCGCCTACGGCTGGTGATGGCGGAGGCGAACGGGAATCGAACCCGCCAGCGACGTGGAACGCCGCTCATCGGTTTTGAAGACCGAGGGGGCCACCAGGCACCCATGCGCCTCCACCGCACCCCAATCGCACCACAGGTATGCGACTGTCACGACTTCTGGGAACTGCCCGAACGGCTGTAGGCCCGCGCCGCAGCCGGACCGACCCGAGTCGCGAAACCGGTGTCCTGTGTCGACAGTCTTGTAGTGTCGGTCTATGGGCGATTCGCGCCGCCAAGGGTGCTGCCTACGGCAGCCGCAGGGTGACGACGAGCTGATCCGGGCGATCGCCGCGACGGGATGCTGATGCACGTCATCGCGACCGCGGGACATGTGGATCACGGGAAGTCCACGTTGATCCGACTGCTCACCGGCATGGAACCGGATCGCTGGTCCGAGGAGCGGCGCCGTGGCATGACCATCGATCTCGGGTTCGCGTGGACGGCACTGGACGACGGCTGCACGCTGGCGTTCGTCGACGTGCCCGGACACGAGCGGTTCGTGCCCAACATGCTCGCCGGCGTGGGACCGGTACCGGCCGTCATGTTCGTCGTCGCCGCCGACGAGGGATGGATGCCCCAGTCCACAGAGCATCTCGAAGCGCTGGACGCGCTCGGGGTCCGACACGGAATCCTCGTGGTCACCCGCGGCGATCTCGCCGATCCGGCGCCGGCTGTGGCGCAGGCGCGACGGGAGTTGGAGGGGACGTCGCTGTCCGGCCTACCCACCGTGGAGGTCAGCGGGTCGACGGGGGAGGGACTGGACCGCCTGCGAGACGCGCTGGATGTGCTGGCGCATCGGCTCCCGGAGCCCGACGGTGCCGCCGACCTTCGCGTGTGGGTGGACCGGGCGTTCACCATCCCAGGCGCGGGCACGGTCGTCACCGCGACGCTCGGTGCCGGCACGCTGCGCACGGGGGATGAACTGGTGCTGCTACCCGCGGGGAAGCGGGTCGCAGTGCGTGGGCTTCAGACACTGCGCACGGATCGGGAGCAGGTCCACGCGGTCGCACGGGTGGCTGTGAACCTGCGCGGGATTGGTGCGGACGAGGTGCATCGCGGTGATGCTCTCGTGACCCCGGGTCGGTGGTTGAGCACTGACGTGGTCGATGTGCGGTTGCGCGGCACCCCTGCGCGTCAGCTGACCCGGCAGCTGATGCTGCACGTGGGCGCTGCCGCGGTCGCTGTGCGCGCACGCCCGCTCGGCGCCGACACGGCAAGGTTGTCGCTGCGCGTGCCGCTGCCGTTGCGTGTGGGTGATCGCGCGGTCTTGCGGGACCCGGGAAGCCACCGCGTTCCCGCCGGTGTGGCGGTGCTCGACGTTCGGCCACCGGAGTTGACGCGGCGCGGCGATGCCCGCCGGCGAGCCGGCGACCTCGCCGATATGTGGGGTCTGTCCGACGGTGCCGCCGAACTCCGCAGGCGCCGGATGATCCGCGCTGACCAGTTGCGCGCGATGGGACACCTCCCCCCGGCCGACGCACCCCGGGCGGGCGCATGGCTGGTGGACCCCTGCTACCGGGACGTGCTCGCTGACCGCCTGATCGGCCTGCTCGCCCGACACCGCGACCAACGACCGCTGGAAGACGGGATGCCCGCCGACGCTGCCCGCCGCGAGTTGGGCCTGCCCGATCCCGACATTCTGGATGTTGTGCTTGCGGCACCGGCCGCCACCGACGTCACCGCGCAGGATGGTCGGCTGCGCCTGGGCACTTCCCAGCTTCCCCAGCACGTGCGCACGGCGTTGCGCGCAATCCAAGACACCCTGCGCGAGCAGCCCTTCCAAGCCCCGACCGCGAACGAGTTGACCGAACTCGGCCTGGGGGAGAAGGAGCTGGCCGCCGCCGAACGCGCAGGCGAACTCCTCCGCATCGCCCCGGGAATCGCGCTGCTCCCGGACGCTGTGCACGAGGCGCTCACCAGGCTGGCGGCCCTGCCTTCCCCCTTCACCCTCAGCCAGGCACGGCAAGCGCTGGACACCACCCGCCGGGTGGCCGTGCCGCTGCTGGAGTGGCTGGCGCGGCACCGCCATACCGAGCGACTCGCCGATGGAACCCATCGGCTGCGATGAGACACGGCGGACACGACGAGACCCCGTCCTCGCGTGAGGACGGGGTCTCGCGAGCCCTGCGGGCTCAGCAACGTTCAGCTCGCCCGGTGAGGGCGGATCTGGACGTCAGGATCAGGCGAGGTCGAACCGGTCGAGGTTCATCACCTTGTCCCATGCGGCGACGAAGTCGTGCACGAACTTCTCCTTCGCGTCGTCGCTGGCGTAGACCTCCGCGAGCGCCCGCAGCTCGGAGTTCGAGCCGAAGACGAGGTCTACCCGGCTGCCGGTCCACTTGACCTGGCCCGAGTCGTCCCGCGCCTCGAAGGTCTGCGCGTCCTCCGACGTCGGCTTCCACGTCGTGCCCAGGTCGAGCAGGTTCACGAAGAAGTCGTTGGTCAACGACCCCGGGGTGTCGGTGAGAACACCGAGATCCGAGGAGTCGTAGTTCGCGCCGAGGACCCGAAGACCACCGACCAGCACGGTCATCTCCGGCGCGCTCAGTGTGAGCAGGTTCGCCTTGTCGAGCAGGAGGTACTCCGCCGGCAGCCGGTTGCCCTTGTTCAGGTAGTTGCGGAACCCGTCGGCGGCGGGCTCCAGCGCGGCAAACGACTCCGCGTCGGTGTGTTCCGGCGACGCGTCGACGCGGCCCGGCGTGAACGGCACCTTGACGTCGTAGCCGGCGGCCTTCGCGGCCTGCTCGACGGCCGCGCACCCACCGAGCACGATCAGGTCGGCCAGCGAGACCTTCTTGCCCCCGCTCTGGGCGGCGTTGAACGACTCCTTGATGCCTTCCAGGGTGCTCAGCACCGTCGCCAGCTCGTTGGGGTTGTTGACCTCCCACCCCTTCTGCGGCTCCAAGCGGATGCGCGCGCCGTTGGCGCCGCCGCGCCTGTCGCTGCCACGGAACGTCGAGGCCGACGCCCACGCCGTGGTGACCAGCTGCGAGCCGCTCAGGCCCGAGTCGAGGATCTGGGCCTTGAGGGTGGCGATGTCCTCGGCACCGATGACCTCGTGGTCGACCGCCGGCAGCGGGTCCTGCCACAGCAGGGTCTCCTCCGGCACCTCCGGGCCGAGGTAGAGCGACTTCGGCCCCAGGTCACGGTGGGTCAGCTTGTACCACGCCCGGGCGAAGGCGTCCGCGAACTCCTCGGGGTTCTCGTAGAAGCGACGCGAGATCGGCCCGTAGATCGGGTCGAACCGCAGCGCGAGGTCGGTGGTGAGCATCGTCGGCGAGATCCGCTTCGACGAGTCGTGGGCGTGCGGCACCGTGCCCTCGCCCGCACCGTCCTTCGGCTTCCACTGGTGCGCGCCCGCCGGGCTCTTGGTCAGCTCCCACTCGTAGCCGAAGAGGATCTCGAAGAAGCTGTTGCTCCACTGCGTCGGCGTGGTGGTCCACGTGACCTCAAGACCGCTGCCGATGGCGTCAGCGCCCTTGCCGGTGCCGTAGGAGCTCTTCCAGCCCAGGCCCTGCTCCTCCAGCGGGGCGGCCTCGGGGGCGGGCCCGTGGTGGCTGTCCGGTGCCGCGCCGTGAGTCTTGCCGAAGGTGTGACCACCGGCGATCAGCGCGACCGTCTCCTCGTCGTTCATCGCCATTCGGCGGAAGGTCTCGCGAATGTCGCGGGCCGCGGCGATCGGGTCCGGGTTGCCGTTGGGGCCCTCCGGGTTGACGTAGATCAGACCCATCTGGACCGCGGCCAGCGGCTTCTCGAGCTCCCGGTCACCGGTGTAGCGCTCGTCGCCGAGCCACGTGGTCTCGGGGCCCCAGTAGACGTCCTCGTCGGGCTCCCAGACGTCTTCGCGTCCGCCGGCGAAACCGAAGGTCTCAAAGCCCATCGACTCCAGCGCGACGTTACCGGCCAGGATCATCAGGTCGGCCCACGAGATCTTCTGGCCGTACTTCTTCTTGACCGGCCACAGCAGGCGACGGGCCTTGTCGAGGTTGACGTTGTCCGGCCAGCTGTTCAGCGGCGCGAAGCGCTGCTGACCGGCGCCGCCACCACCGCGACCGTCGTGGATGCGGTACGTGCCAGCACTGTGCCACGCCATCCGAATCATGAGCGGGCCGTAGTGACCGAAGTCGGCCGGCCACCAGTCCTTCGAGGTCGTCAGCACTTCCTCGATGTCGCGCTTCACGGCCGGCAGGTCGAGGCTCTTGAACGCCTCGGCGTAGTTGAACTCCTCACCCAGCGGGTTGGCGACCGGGGGATTCTTCGCGAGGATCTTCAGGTTGAGCTGGTTCGGCCACCACTGGCGGTTCCCCCCGCCCTCGGTCGGGTGCGGGGCACGTCCATGCGCGACCGGGCACTGCCCACCGCTCTCCTCTTTGATCTCTCCAACAACGGCGTCAGGGCTGTCAGTCACGGGAATCCTTTCGGGATCAGCGGGTGTGTTCAGAAACTGAGTCGGGGGAGCAGTCCGGGCACAGCCCCCAGTAGATGACCTCGGCCTCGTCGACCGTGAAGCCGTGGGCATCGGAAGCAGACAAGCAGGGCGCGGCGCCCACGGCGCAATCGACATCGGCGATGGCACCGCACGACCGGCACGCGACATGATGGTGGTTATCCCCGACCCGCGCCTCGTAGCGAGCCACGGAGCCCATCGGCTGGATTCGACGCAGCAAACCCGCAGTGGTCAGTGCGCGCAGCACGTCGTAGACGGCCTGGTGGGAGACCTTGGGAAGCTCACTGCGTACGGCACCAATGATCGACTCCGTGTCGGCGTGCGGATGATCACGCACCGCGGACAGCACCGCTACCCGAGGACGGGTCACGCGCAGTGCCGCCTCGCGCAACATGCGCTCGAAGTCCGCAGTGGTCATGGGCACGCGCCGCAGTATGGCCCATTTTCTGGAACTAATCAAGAGTAGCTCCGAGGCCGTCCCCCACCTGCGTGAACGGTGGATGCGGCGGTCCGACTGGCCACCGACCGGCACGTGTCAGTTCCCGTGGGTCCTGTGCTTCCTGTGCATGTTGTGGCGACTGCGAGAGCGTGCCGGTATGACGCCTCGGCAAGACTGTCCACAATGCACCGTGTGACGCTGTGCCTCCGGCGGAGACCCGGAAATGTCTAAAACGTTTCAGACCAGGTCGATCGACGTCCTAGCGGCGGCGAATACGCGTGGACTCACGAACGACGAGTTCGGGAGTGAACACGACGGTCTGGTGTTCGTGCGTGGTGGTGCTGCCGTGCGAGGTTTCGGCGATGAGGA
>JBPYFK010000084.1:0-16794 GCA_051984675.1 Pseudonocardiaceae bacterium
GGGAAGGACCTGGATGACGATGTTCGAACGGCTGGCCAACCGGGCGAGGTGACGCAGCTGTTCTGCCATGACCGCACGCCCGCCGACCGGACGCTGAAGCACGACCTCATCCAGCAGAGCATGGTATTGCACGGGCTGTTCGCGCGTCAGTACACTTTGTCGGCCCAGACGAATGGAAACACGCGACTCGATCGCGTCGGAATCCAGTTTCCCTGAGCGGAGAACAGCCCTCGCGTACTCAGGCGTCTGCAACAACCCAGGTATCAGCAGCATCGCTACATCGGAAATCTTCGTTGCCCGCCGTTCCAAGTCGACGAGCGCTGTGAGCTGATTGGGAACTTTGTGGTTGCTGACCTCCCACCAGTGACCGCGATCGGCATCCTGCGCGAGTTCGAGGAGCCGCTCGCGCTCCCTTCCCTTCACTCCCAGGGTTGCCGTGATGATCGCGACCTCTGTCTCAGTGGGTATCCTGGTCCCTTGCTCGATACGACCGAGTGTCGCCCTTGACCACCCACATTTCTCAGCCAGGTCCTCAAGGCGGAGTTCCGCGTCTTTTCGCAGGTTGCGCACCGCAGAACCCAGTGCGTGTGATCTGGTTGTGATCATGTCTCCAGGCTAGATCAGACCTTGAGATAGCGGCATCACCTCATCCGGCGAATCCTATTGCAGACGGCATGATCAACCTGTCTCAATGATCTCAACAGACCGAGGAGGTACGAATGAACAAAGACGGAGCGCTGATGCGCCTTTGGCGAACTGTCTCAAGTGGACGGCACGCTTTTCCAGTCGCCGCGCGTGCCGGACGAAACATGCATGAAGTGCTGGCACATTCTCGCTCACGGCCTGACTGACACAAGACACCGAGCTGCACCAACGATCTCAGAAAGGGACCCCACCACATTGTTCTGGGTACAGTTCGCCGGTTTGCTGGTCATCAACGCTGTCGTCTACGGAATCGTCTTCACTCAGTCACCCGGCCCACAGCACGGGGATGTACGCCCCACTTCCGGCGCACCAAGACTGGGTTCCGCGCGGGAGCGCCCCGACTCGCACCGAACCCTCCTCCGGTGCGGAATCTGCCGTCGTGCTGCGCATTTCCGCCGGGCGTGGACAGTGCCGACACCCGTCATCTCATCGGGCGCGGGTCGACCTTCACGTCGTGTTCCGCGCTGCCGTAGTGGTCGAAGAGGAGGGTGCCGGTCACGCGATGATGAGGTTGAACGGCGCATTCTCTTCTTTCTTCTTTTGGGAAGGCCGGGAAAGACAAGGGAGTCTCCCGGTTCTTCAGTAACCGGAAGACTCCCTTGTGGACACCGATCCTGCGGCCGGAACGGTTAGCCGTTCGCGTCCGGGCGAACCCAACCGACCTGGATGAGCTGCGGCCCGCGCTGGAGGCGGCTGACCAGCGTTCCTCGACCTGGTGGCAACTCCCTCGCCTTGAGGTTGCCGATGATCTGGCCCTCGTCCTTGGGTGCGCTCATCAGCAGCCCGGGCTGGCTGAGTTCGCGCATCTTGGCGAACATGCCGCTGAACATGGCCCGGCTCGCACCGCCGGCGTTGCGGACCAGGACCAGGTGCAGCCCGATGTCGCCGGCTTGCGGCAGGAACCTTTCCAGCGGCTCCAGCGGGTTGCCCTGCTGCGCGACCAGGTCGTAGTCGTCGACGATCACGAACAGTTCGGGGCCGCGCCACCACGAACGGGTCCGCAACTGCTCCTGGGTGACGTTCGGCCCGGGCAGGCGCTGCTGCATCATCCCCGCCACGTCCCGGATGTGGCTCTGGAGCTGGTCGGCGGACACCGCGTACTCCAGGAGGTGGTTCGAGTTGAGGAAGCCCAGCAGCGAGTGCCGGAAGTCCGCCAGCAGGATCACCGCCTCCTGCGGGGTGTACCGGGTGGTGATGCCCTGGATGATCGTCCGCACCAGCGCGGTCTTACCCGCCTCCCGCTCGGCGAAAGCGTAGAAGTGCGGCTCGGCCCGGAAGTCGAGGTAGACAGGGTTGAGCCCGTCCTCGTTGACGCCGATCGGGATGAGCTGCGGCTTCGGCTGGCGGTCGGGTGTCGGCAACTGCTCGTACGGCAGCAACTCGGGCAGCAGGCGCACCTGTGGCGCCGGTTGGCCCCGCCACGAACTCTTGATCCGGTTGACGAGGTCCGCCACGCCGTCCCCGAGATCCTCGCTGTAAGCCTTCCAGCCCTCGCGCCCGCTGAGGTTCTCGCTGTCCACGCGCGGGATCGCGGTCATGTAGTGCAGCCCGCTGGGGTGCAGACCGCGTCCCGGGTGACCCTGCGGAACGTTCTGTGCCGCCTTGCGGTCGAACATCGTCTCGCTGGGATCACCCAACCGCAGCTCGAACCGCGTTTGCAGCAGCTCTTGCAGCGCCGGCTTCATCTCCGCCCACCGGTTCGCGCTGATGAACACGTGGATGCCGTACGACAGGCCGTTCGCGGCCAGGTTCATCACTTCCGGTTCGAGGGTCTCGTAGTCCTCCCGGAAGGTGAACCAACCGTCGATCAGCAGGAAGACGTCACCGTACGGGTCGTTGGTGATCTCCCCGCGCCGCTTCCGCGCCCGGAAGTCGGCCATGTTCTCCAGTCCCATCTCCTGGAACCGGACCTCGCGTGCGGCCAGCAGCCCCTTCATCTCCGCGATCGTGCGGCGGACGGTGTCCGCGTCGCGGCGGCCCGCGAAAGCACCCACGTGCGGCAGGTCCCGCAGCGCCACCATCGAACCACCACCGAGGTCCAGGCAGTAGAACTGGACTTCCTGCGGGGTGTGGGTCAACGCCAACGACGCGACCAGCGTACGGAACACGTTCGACTTGCCGGTTCCGGCGGCTCCCACGACCGCGCAGTGACCGGCCGGGCCGCTGAAGTCGACCTCGTACGTCTCCTGCATCTGCTGGTACGGCCGGTCGATCAGGCCCACCGGCATCCGCAGCCAGCCGCTGCCGTGGTAGCCCGCGGCGGTGTAGCCGCGGTCCTCGGTCTGCGACAACGGCGTCTGCAGTAGAGCGTCCAATGTGGGCGGTGCGTCCAGCGGTGGCAGCCACACCTGGTGCGCCTGGCTACCCCCGGCTTCGATCAGCCGCTGCAGGACGACCCGGAACTCCTCTTGCTCCACCTGGACCCCAGGCTGCTCGTCGGGCTGCGCCTCCAGCTGCTCCGGTTGCGGCTCCGGTTCCCGGATCGGAACATCCTCGGTGTCGAAGATCCGCGGGTGCCGGTCGCCGGTCACCGGCGACGCCGCACGCATCGCGGCCTGGCGTCCCTTCGGCTTGTACGGACCCGACACGTAGGCCGCGCGGAACCGCTCCATACCGTTGGGGTGCTTGAGGAAGCCGTGACCACCCTCGCTCGGCAGGTCGGCGGCGTCCGGGATACCGATCGCGGCCCGCGAGTCCGCCGCGTTGAACGTCTTCAGACCGATCTTGTAGGAGAGGTGCGTCTCCAGGCCGCGCAGCTTGCCCTCGTCGAGGCGCTGGGACGCCAGCAGGAGGTGCATCTGCAACGAACGCCCGACCCGGCCGATCTGGTTGAACAGGTCGGCGAACTCCGGTTTCACCGTCAGCATCTCGGAGAACTCGTCGATGACGATGAACAGCGCCGGAAGCGGATCGAGGTCGGCGTAGCGGGGGTCGTTCTGCCGCTTCTCCTCGTAGTCCCAGACGTTCTTGGCCTGCGCCTTGGTCAGCTGGTTCTGACGGCGCGCGACCTCACCTTCCAGCGCGTCCCGCATGCGGTCCACCTGGGTGAGGTTCTCCTCCAGGTTCGTGATGACCGCGGACACGTGCGGGGTGTCGTCGAAACCGTAGAAGGTCGCACCACCCTTGAAGTCGACCAGCACGAAGTTCAACATCTCCGACGTGTGCGTGGCCAGCAGGCCGAGCACGATCGTGCGGAGGAACTCGGACTTACCGGAACCGGTCGAACCGATGCACAGGCCGTGCGGGCCCATGCCGTGCAGCGGGGCCGCCTGCTCCTTGATGTCCAGGTGCACGACGTCGCCGTACTCGTTCGGCCCGATCGCCACCTTGTACATCTCCTGGACCGGACGAGGACGGGTCGCCTCCCGGAGGTCGAACGTCATCACGTCGCCGGCGAGGCCGAGTTGCTCGACGTAGTTCAGCGGCGTCTTGAACGGCTTGGCATCGGTGCCCTCCACCTCGGCTTCCTTGCCCGGGGCACGGTGGGGCGCCATCCGGCGGGC
Organism: Pseudonocardiaceae bacterium; assembly: GCA_051984675.1. Lineage (GTDB taxonomy): Bacteria > Actinomycetota > Actinomycetes > Mycobacteriales > Pseudonocardiaceae > JBPYFK01. The sequence goes on from JBPYFK010000084.1 coordinate 4,209, forward strand.
CAGCGCCTCGGCCTCCGCCTGGGACAGGAAGTCCGGCCTGCCGAACCACTCCAAGCCGACCTTGCTGCGTGCACCCACCCGATCCTGTTCGACGACCAGGCGCATACCACGGTTCACCGTGATCGCCGGCCCCACGGTGTCGGACAGGTCGATCAGGGTCACGCCGGCGAGACCCCGGCTACGGATGATCTCTTCCTCGCGGCTGATTTCGGCGTCGTCGAGCACGACCACGATGTGCCGCTGGCCCTCCGGGGCCGCGCTGCCACGCTGCCACGGAGGGCGTTCCGCGAGTTCCTCCAGCAGCTCCTCGACCCGCTCCAGCGAGCCGGTGATGAGTCGCTTCTCGCCGATCCCGTCGATCTTGCTCGGGTGCTGGACGTGCGGGAGCCACTTCGCCCAGTCCCACTGCTTCCGGGTGTAGCCGCTGCTGGCCACCACGATCAGCAGGTCGTCCGGGCTGTGGAAAGTCGCGATCTGGGCGAGCATCGCGCGCACGAGGCTGCGGCACAGCTCGCGGTCACCTTGCAACCCGATGCCGGCGAACGCCCGCAGGTTCGTGGCGATCGGCATGTCCGGCACCAGCGAGTGCGCCCGCACGAACCGGCGCAGCGCCAGCGAGGTGATCGGTTCCAACTCCTCCACCGGGCCGGTCTGCGGGGGCACCAGGCGGGTGTCCGCGCGCTGGTCACCGCAGGCGAACCGGACGTGCGCGAAGTCGGGGTCGTCGGAGCGCCGCTCCCACATGCGCCGGCTGGACGTCAACGCCCACAACGTCGTCGGGTTGGGGTGCACCCACTCCCGCGCCAGCCGCTGCTCGTCGGCGGCGTCCCGGGCGCGGTCCCGCATCTGACCGAGATACCGCAGGTAGTCCTTGCGGTCCTCGTTCATCTCGGCCTTCTTCTGCCCCCCGTCGCGGCCACCACCCGCGACCATGCCGACGGTGGAAACCACCATCATCATCGGCATCATCAGCATCATCGGGTTACTGGCGGCCGTCTTGAACATGAAGGCCATCATTCCCAGCGACGCGACGATCATCACCGCAGGAAGAAGCTTCTGGATGACGTTGCCCGGGGTCTGCCTGGGGATCTCTGGCGGTGGTTCGAGGTGCACTTCCCCGCCCGGTGGCCGTGGGGCGGCCAGGCGTGGCATTCGCTTGAACTCTCGCGTGCTCACCGGACGCAGAACCCTTCCGTGTCGGTCGACATCTTTGATCTCGCGGGCAGCATTCTGGCCTGCCCGCTGCCCCAACCCTCGACGGAGGGGCTCGCCACCACCGTGACCAACCAGATATGAAGTAGTTGGCACGAGTTGGGCCGAACACACCACCCGTTCGAGTTGTTGCGGCCATACTAGGGGCGCTCTCCGACCGCCCGGGGCCGTTTCGCGGAAACGAGTCCGCTTGGTTGGATCGGGTTGGTTGAATCGAGCGAGAGCAGACGATTGAGGAACGCAGAGTAGGGGGCCGTAGTGGCGACCGGGACCACGGTGTTCAGCCGCGTGACGGTGGTGGCGCCGAAAACGCGAATCGACCTGGCGTTACCAGCCGACGTCGTGGTGGCGGACCTGCTGCCCATGGTGCTGGATCTGGCGAACGAGAACAGCGCGGACGGCGGGGCGCGGCACGGAGGATGGTGCCTGGCGAAACTGGGCGCCGACGAACTGGACCCCACCCAGACCCTGGCAACCCAGGAGGTCTGGGACGGTGAGCTATTGCAGCTGCGCCGCCGCGCGGACAATCCACCGCCGCCGCTTTATGACGACGTTGTCGACGCGTTAGCCGAAGCGGAACCGGGAAGCTACCGTCCGTGGACAAAAGAAACCGCGGCCAAGGTCGGCCACGCCGCCGGCGGGCTCGGAATGATTGTCGCGGCCGCGACGCTCGGCCTCGCCGGCTATTACTCCTCACTGGGTCCGCACAACTTCTTCTACGGCGGGGTGCAGGCCGCGGCGGCGGTGGCTGCCTTGCTGATCGCGGTGTTCGCCACCGGCGTCGGCTCCGTCATCGCCCGCGCCTACGCGGCCCCCACGACCGGCACGGTGATCGCCGCCGCCGGTGGGCTGTCGATGGCGTTCGTCGCCGGCTTCAACGTCGTGCCCGGGTTCAACCCGCGGCCGGCCCTGTTGCTGGCCAGCGCACTTCTGCTGATGTTCGCGTCGGCGTCGATCATGCTCATCGGCGCGGGGATCGTGACGTTCATCGGGGTAGCCACCGTCGGGACGTTCGGGACGCTGGCCATGCTGGTGGCCACGGTCTTCCCCAACGTGCCGTTGGCAGCTGTCGCCGCCGGTGCCGGCGCCGCCGCGCTCGCGGGGATCTCGCTGCTGCCGCGGTTGACCATGCAGCTCGCGAAGCTGCCACTGCCGCACATCCCCACCAACGCCGAGGACTTCAAGGACGACGGCGGCTTCCCGGACTACTACGCGATCGAGCGGAAGTCGGGGCTGGCGCACCAGTACATGACAGGTCTGATCATCGGCTGCGGTGCCACCGCCGCGCTCTCGGCGGTGCTGTCGGCCACCTCGACCGAGGTGTGGGGGCCGATCTTCGCGGCGGTCGTCGCCGCCGTGCTGATGCTGCGGGGGCGCACCTACGCCAACAGCGCCCAGGCGATCGCGCTGCTGTTCAGCGGTCTGGCGACCGCAGCGGGCCTGGCCGTGGGCATGCTGGTGCAGTTCCAGCAGCCGAAGCAGCTCGCCGCGCTGTTCGTGCCGCTGATGCTGCTGGGTGTCGCGTCGATCCTGTTCGGCGTAGTGTTCCCGAACCGCCGGTTCTCCCCGGTTGCTCGTCGCAGCGTCGACCTCCTGGAAGCCGTGCTGATCGCGGCGGTGCTCCCGCTGGCGCTGGGCGTCATGGACGTCTACACGGCCGTCCGCGACCTCAACATCAACTTCTGAGAGTGGCGTGATGCACTCCGCTGGTCTGAAACGCGCCCTGGCGCTGGCCGCCACGGCCGGTGTGCTCGCCTTCGCCGGCGGCATACCCGCCTGCGCCGAGCCGGCGGCTCCGTCGCCGGCCCCCGGCCCGCCGGCTCCCAACGGCGGCGCCGAGCCCCCGCTGCTGGACCCCGCGGACATCGCGCCCAGCACGCCGATCCCGCAGCCCGGGAGCTTCACGCAGAAGCAGGGCTGCCTGCAACCGAACACCGGGAATGCCACCATCGCGCAGAAGCCGTGGAGCCAGCAGGCTCTCGGCTTCGAGCGTGCCCACGCCGAGGGCTTCACCGGTTCCGGCGTGAAGATCGCGGTGATCGACAGCGGGGTGAACCCGCACCCGCGCCTGCACAACCTGGAATCGGGGCCGAGCGTGGTGCCCGACCACCGCGACTCGCTGTACGACTGCGACGGTCACGGCACCACGGTCGCCGGGATCATCGGCGCCGCCCCGGACCCGTCGTCGGGATTCGTCGGGATCGCACCGGACGCGACGATCCTGTCCATCCGGCAGAACTCGTCGGCGTGGCAGAACGAGCAGACCGGGCAGACGGTCGGTGACACGAAGACCATGGCGGAGTCCATCAACTACGCCGTGACGCACGGGGCGCAGGTCGTCAACATCTCCCAGGCTTCGTGCCAGCCGTTTTCCGCCGCGTTCAACACTCCGGGCAATGCCGAGTTGCAGAACGCGGTAAAGGCGGCGCACGACGCCGGTGTGGTCATCGTGGTGGCGGCGGCGAACGTCGGTGGTCAGTGCCAGAAGAACGCGCCGGGCAACCCGACCACAGCGGTCCTGCCCGCCTGGTTCTCCTCCTACACGCTCACGGTCGGCTCGATCGGCCCGCAGGGCGGGCCGTCGGCGTTCACCGTGCCCGGACCGTGGGTGGGCGTGTCCGCGCCCGGCGAGCAGCTGATCTCGGTGGACCCGGCCGCCGGGGCGTCGGGCCTGGCCAACCAGCTGGCCGGCGACGGGAACGGGCAGCCCCAGCCGATCCAGGGCACCAGCTTCGCCGCACCGTACGTGTCCGGGCTGGCCGCACTGATCAAGCAGAAGTACGGCAACCAGATGTCCGCCGACCAGATCATCGAGCGGATCAAGGCCACGGCCATGCATCCGGGCGGCAACGGCGGGCACAACGACATCGTCGGCTACGGAATGATCAACCCGATGGCCGCGCTGGACAACGTGATCCCGTCCGAGTTCGGCAAGCCGAACAGCCCGGTCATGCAGTCCCGCCTGCCCGGTTCGGTGATTCCCCGCACGGACTGGCCGCCGGTCCTGGTCGCCGTGTTCGGCGCTCTCGGCGGTGTCGGTGCGGTGGTGTTCGTGGCGTTCTCGGTGAACGCGGTGAAGCGCGTACGCGCGCGGCGCGCCGCGTTGCCGCAAGAGAGATGGGAACCGTAGCCAGTTCGAAAAGATGTCGGCCGGTGTCCAGTATGGACACCGGCCGAACGTGTTTCCGGCCCGCGTTGGATGCCCTGCGGCCCGCTTTCGGCTGGTTCTAGAGTGCGTCCATGCCCAACCAGCCCAAGCTGCCGCGGTCGTTGGAACCGGCTGTCCTCCCCGGAGACGCCCTGGAGGACGAGGCCAGGTTCTACCGGCTCGACTTCGCCGACCTCGCCCTGCACGGCCAAGCCGTGGAAGTGGAGTTCGAGGAATGCCGGTTCGCCGGGACCAGCCTCGCCCAGGCGGAGTTGACGCACGCCAGTTTCCTCGACTGCGCCGTCACCAGCGGCGACTGGGCGAACCTCCGGGCGCGGGATTCGCGCATGGTGCGCGTGGAAGTAGCGCGGTCCCGGTTGACCGGGTCGCACTGGATCAACGGCGTCCTGCGCGAGGTGGCTTTCCGGGACTGCCGCATGGACCTGTCCGCGTTCCGGTTCACCAGCTGCAAGAACGTGGAGTTCGCGGACTGCGATCTGTCGCATGTGGACTTCGCCAGCGCCGATCTGCGCGGGGCGCGGTTCGTCGACTGCGATCTCACCGGCGCGCAACTCACCAACGCCGACGCCGACGGTACGCGGTTCACCCGCTGCGACCTCACCGGCCTGACGGGAGTCCAGAGCCTGAAGGGCGCGGTGATCAGTACCACCGACCTCGCCGCGCTGACCCACACGCTCGCTGCCGCGCTGGGCATCGTCCTGGACGACGTCTGACCGTCGCCGGGGCTGGCCGGATCAGGACAGGGCTACGCACGGCTGTGCCCGCGACACCGCCAAGGTGTCGCGGGCACAACGGTTCTCGGACGAAACCGGCGGTTCCGGCTTACAGCATCAACCGGCCGCCGCAGCACCGCCCTTCTGCTGTGGCGGGCGATTCACGCCGCCCTTGCCCACCGGAATCGAGTCGTACGTCATGCTGGCCTCGGCCGGGTCGAGGAACGCCCCGGTGGGCAGCGTGGACAGAATCCCCGCCGGTGCGGGCCGGATGTCCGCGTCGCTGTTGATGATCCCCAGCCCCTTGGCGGTGGCGATATCCTTGATCCCGTAGGCCACGCCCTGGTCGGACACCAGGAACAGCGGCCCGGCGTTCCCGCTTCCCTGGCTCGGGATGGCGCGCACGACCGCGCCCTTACCCGGCGGCATGTAGAACTTGCTCACGTGCGGCCCCGGGCTGGTGGCCTGAGCCAGCAGCACCTCCTTGCCCGCTACCGGCGAGCCGTTGGCGACCGTGACGGTGATGTTCTGGACACCCGCCGGGGTCGACGCCCAGCTCAGGCACGACGTGCTGGCCTGGCTGAACGGCACGGGCCGGGGAATCTCGTTCGGGAAGTCGTTGGCGGCCACGAAACCGCTCTTCGCGTCCGGCGACTCGGTGATCGCGTTCGTCTCGTCCGGGATCGCCTTCGCGCCGTACTTCGCGGCGTTGATGACCTCCGCGGCAGCAGCGGTGATCTGCTGCTTCCCCGTCGGCAGCAGCACGAAGTAGTCGGGGCCCCCGCCGCTTTCCCGGCCTCGCTTGACGACGTCGCCAACCTTGTGCTGCTTCGACGAGTTCGCCATGTAGTTCACCGGCTCGTCCTGGCCAGGCACCTGGGGCGTGGTCAGCTTGGACACCGTCGGGATGGCGTTGAGCATGTTCGTGCTGATGCTGCGCGGGGTCGTCCGGTTCAGGCCGAACAGGTCCATCACCACGGGGTCATTGGCGTTGACCGACGCCTTCACCACACTCGCGGGCTGCTGCACGGCCTGCAGCGTGTTGGTGTGGTAGACGAGGTACAGCTGGTTGGACGTCTGGTCCCGCACGAACAACGCCTGGTTCTGACCCAATTCCGGGCCATGGTTTGACTCACCGCCGATGACCGTGGTTTCCACGTTGGTCGTGGCGTCCTGCAGCTGACTGACGGTGGCCCGGTCGACATTGGCGGAATCGCAGATCGCCCACGCCGGATCGGCGATGTTGTTCGCCGCCGGCAGGAAAGCCGGCGCGTTCGGAATCCCGGTCCGTGGACTGCGCGGAAGTTCCGCCAGCGCGGCTTCTTTCACCTGTTGCGGCGCCACATTCTGGCCCTGGGCGCCGCCCTGCGCCATCACGAGCAGCTTCGCCGACGCCATGTTCAGCATCGGGATCAGTCGCTTCTGGCCCTGTGCTCCGTTGTCCGCGGTGACGACGTAAACGCTGCCGGTGTCCTTGCCGATCACGATCGTCCCGGGACCGGGAACCGTGCCCTTCCCGCTGAACAGGCCCCAGACCAGGAACCCGATGACACCGATCATGGCGAGAGCCACACCGGCCACAGTGGCCCGCTTATGCGAGCCCATGGGGTCGTGCAGCATCACCGCGTCTTTTCGCACCAGCGCCGACTCCATGCGGCGTAGCACGAACTGATAAGCCTGAACTTGCGACTTTGTTGTGGGGTTTGATGCCATTCTTCGCCTACAGCTCTCCCGTCCGAGGTACGGTTCGGCAGGATAGCCGCACAGGGGTACTGCATGGGGACGGTTCGGCGGACTCGGTCAGTATTCTCTTCGTCGGCGCGCCAAGAATCACACTCGCACGGTGGTGCGTGCCCCACCTACAACGAGGGGGAGAGACCGAACGGATGTCCATGTCCACACAACATCCGGTAACCGCGCAGCAGGGGATGAGTACGCAGCATCTGGGCCAGGCCACCGGTCGGGGGGCAGCGCACAGCCGATGGGTTGAGGCCCGTCGCCGGAGGGTGAGCGCGAGCCTGGGTGCGATCCCGGTCGCCAACATCGTCGTCATCGAGACCGGGCTGGCTCTCGGGCTGATACTGGTCATCCTGAGCGGATCGCTGTTACCGGTCGCGGCGGGAATCGCCGTGTTCGCACTGTTCATCGCACTGTTGCGCTGGCGTGGCCGTTGGTTCACCCAGTGGTTCGGGCTCGTGCTGGAGTACAACTTCCGCAATCACAGCAGCGTCGCCGAGGCGCCCGAACCCGACGAAGCAGCCGTCTACGGCGTGGATTCCGACGAGTCCGACTACCCGGGGGCCGTGCCGGGCTACAGCCCGAGCGCGAACGCGGACGAGTCCGGCGACCAGACCATCATCGGGGCGGAGAGCCGCCGCATCTCGTTGCTGCGGCTGGTCCTGCCGGACCTCGTGGTGGCCCAGGCCCAGGACCACGAGCGCAACCCGGTCGGAATCGCCTGGCACGACGGCAAATGGACCGCCGTGCTGGCGGTCGACCCCACCCCGTCGATGATCAGCAGGGTGGACCAGTCCGGCTCCCAGCTGCCGCTGGGAGCGTTGACCCCGTGCCTGGAAGACCGTGGCGTCGTCCTCGACGCCATCCAGGTGATCTGGCACTGCTACCCCGGAAGCGCGACGCTGCCGCCCTCGGCCCCGGCCCTGGACGCCTACCTGGAGGTGCTCGGCTCGCTTCCCGCCGGCGCCCGCCGTACCACCTGGGTCGCGGTCCGGCTCGACCCGAAGCAGTGCGCCAAGGCCATCGGCGAGCGCGGCGGCGGCATCGTCGGGGCGCACCGCGCCCTCATCGGCGCGCTGTCCCGGGTGCGTAACGCGCTGGACAACGAGGGCGTGTCCAGCCGCCCGCTGGACCCGGACGAGCTGCTCAGCGCCGGCATCGTGTCCGCCGAGCTGCAGAACTCGCTGGGCGCGCAGCGCGACGTGGTGCTGCAGGAGAGCTGGAAGAAGGTGACCGCCGGCCACGTCGGGCACTCCTGCTTCTCGATCACCGGCTGGCCGCGCCGGCTGGACAGCACCCTGGACGCGCTCGCCGCGGTTCGTACGCTGTCGTCCACGGTCGCGCTGTCCATCGCCCCGTCCGGTGAGGACGAGGAGGTCGGGCTGCGCGGGTTGGTCCGGGTCAGCGCCCGCGCGCCGGAAGAGCTGGCCGCCGCCGAGGCGCAGCTGCGCGCGGCCAGCCGCGACCTGGGAATCAACCTGACACCACTGCGCGGGCTGCAGCTCGCCGCGTTCTCCGGCACGTTGCCGCTGGGAGGTGCCGCATGAGTCGGCTTCGGACGCTGGACAAGCCTGGTAGCAGGCAGGGAGTGGCACCGGAGTTCATTGTGCCGCCCGACACCCTGGACGTGGTCGGACCGAGCGGTGGCCGTGGCGGCGTGTTCATGGGCACCGACTCGGAGAACCAGCCGGTGTCGGCGTCGATCATGCAGCCCGTTCCGGCCCGCATGGTCACCGTGGGCGGCCTGTACCTGGCCCGCCAGATCGCGATGCGCGCCATGGCCACCGGCGCGGTGGTGATCGTCGCGACCGGGCGACCGGCGGCGTGGAAAGTACTGGAGCAGGCCACCGGCGGCAGCGAGGACGGGCGGCCCCCGGCCCTGCAGATCCGGCGTCTCGCCCACTCCGACCTCCCACGGTCCACTGAGGAGGTCCCGGTGCTGGTGGTGCACGACGGTGGTGCGGTGCCGCAGGAACTCTTCCGGCCGCGGGCGCCCTGGCAGACCACCATGTACGTGCTGCCCTACCTGCACCCGCAGGTCAGCCACGGTCCGGTGGCCCGAGCCTCGGACCTGGTGATGATCCAGCGCCTCCCGCTGAACCAGGCGCAGCTCGCCGGGCGGATGTGGAACCTCAACCCGCAGCAGGTGCAGGGGCTGACCCAGCTGGAGGACGACAAGGTGATCTCGCTGGGCGACCGGACCTGGCACCTGATCACGCTGACCACCGGGCAACGGGAACGGGACCTCCTCGGACCCATCCGGCGCGGCGACTGACGACCGCAGGTGCGTCCGTGCCCCGGCTTCGGCCGGGGCATTGGCTTTTCCGGGCTAACGTTCCAGCGTGCGGCGGTTGCGGGCCTCGGCGGCTCGCGCGGCCAGCTCGCCGTCCGGCGGGTAATCGATGCCGGCCAGAGTCAGCCCGTGCGCCGGGGCCACGGTGCTCGTGCGCTCACCGCCGAGCAGCAGCTCGCGCGCCCACTCCGGCCTCCGGCGGCCGTCGCCGACCATGAGCACGGCACCGACCAAGCTGCGCACCATCGAGTGGCAGAAGGCATCCGCGCTGACGTGCGCCACGAGCAGGTGGTCGTCAACCCGCTCCCACGAGAACCGTTGCAGCTCGCGAACGGTCGTCGCGCCTTCACGCTGCTTGCAGAACGCCGCGAAGTCGTGCAGCCCGAGCAGGCTCCGCGAAGCCGCGTTCAGGCGTTGCACGTCCAGCGGCCTGTTCCAGGCCAGCGTGTCCCGGCGGCGCAACGGGTCGACGCCCCACGGGGCGTCCGCCACCTGGTAGCGGTAGTGCCGCCGCATCGCGGAGAACCGCGCGTCGAACCCGGCGGGCGCTACCCGCGCCCCGAGCACCCGGACATCGGCCGGCAGGATCCGGTTCCACCGGTGGCACAGCCGCTCCAGGTCCGGGATGCCGTGCCGGTCGAGCGGCAGCCGGTGGCCGTTGCCGGTCGCGGGCCTGCTGCCCGGGTCCAGTGGCACGGCGTCCACGTGCACCACCTGGCCGCCAGCGTGCACCCCGGCGTCGGTGCGCCCCGCGACCACGACCGACCCGGGCACGGACTGCCCAGGGGGCTGCTTGGCCAGCGCGTCCTCCAGCAGCCCCTGCACGGTGCGCAGGCCCGGCTGCTTCGCCCACCCGGCGAACTCCGTGCCGTCGTAGCACAGGTCTACCCGCAGACGAACGAGCCCGCCCTCCCTACCGGGAGTGACGGGCTCGTCTGCCACAGGCATCGGACCGGCGCCGGTCAGGCCTGCTCGTCCCCAGCCTCGGCTTCGTCGGCCGCCTCGGTCGCGGGGGCCTCGGAAACCTCAGCAGCCTCGGCAGCGGGAGCCTCCGCCTCAGCAGCGGGGGCCTCGGCGGCCTTCTCGTCCTTGGCGAACCGGGTGCCCCGAGCCGCCTCGGCCTCGGCTGTCGCGGTCTTCTCGCTCACCAGCTCGATGACCGCCATCGGCGCGCTGTCACCCCGCCGAGGCATGGCCTTGACGATGCGGGTGTAGCCGCCCTGCCGGTCAGCGAAGAACGGGCCGATCTCCGCGAAGAGCTTGTGCACCACGTCCTTGTCCCGGATGGTCTTCATGACCTCCCGGCGGTTGTGCAGGTCGCCCTTCTTGGCCTTGGTGATCAGTCGTTCGGCGAGCGGGCGCAGCCGCTTCGCCTTCGCCTCGGTGGTGGTGATCCTGCCGTGCTCGAACAGCGAGGTGGCCAGGTTGGCCAGAATCAGCCGCTCGTGCGACGGCGACCCGCCGAGACGCGCTCCCTTGGTGGGGGTGGGCATCTGTTGCTCCTCTCAGCGCGGTGGGCGCCTTCAATGCGGCTATAGCCGGGCTATAGCTGCTCAGTCTCCGCGTAGTCCTGACCGTCGTCGTAGCTGTCGTCCTCACCGGGCAGGACGGCGGTGGCCATCGGGCTCACGCCCTCCTCCGCCGACCAGCCCTCCGCCGGGTACTCGGCGGCGGCAGCGGACGGGTCGAACCCGGGCGGGCTGTCCTTCAACGCCAGACCCAGGCCGACCAGCTTCATCTTGACCTCGTCGATGGACTTCGCACCAAAGTTCCGAATGTCCAGCAGGTCCGCCTCGCTGCGCGAAACCAGCTCGCCGACGGTGTGGATACCTTCGCGCTTGAGGCAGTTGTAGGAGCGCACCGTCAGGTCGAGATCCTCGATCGGCATCGCGTAGGCCGCGATCGTGTCGGCCTCGGCCGGCGACGGGCCGATCTCGATGCCTTCCGCGTCGATGTTGAGCTCGCGGGCCAGGCCGAACAGCTCGACCAGGGTGCGGCCGGCGGAGGCCACCGCGTCCCGCGGGGTGATCGACGGCTTGGTTTCGACGTCGAGGATCAGCTTGTCGAAGTCAGTGCGCTGCTCGACACGGGTCGCCTCGACCTTGTAGGTCACCTTCAGCACCGGCGAGTAGATCGAGTCCACCGGAATCCGGCCGATCTCGGCGCCGGCCTGCTTGTTCTGCACGGCCGGGACGTAACCGCGACCGCGCTCGACGACGAGCTCGATCTCCAGCTTGCCCTTCGCGTTCAGAGTGGCGATCCGCAGGTCCGGGTTGTGCACCGTGACCCCGGCCGGCGGCACGATGTCGGCCGCGGTGACCTCACCGGGGCCCTGCTTGCGCAGGTACATCGTGACCGGCTCGTCCTCCTCGGAGCTGACCACCAGCTCCTTGATGTTCAGGATGACGTCGGTGACGTCCTCCTTCACACCCGGGATCGTGCTGAACTCGTGCAGCACGCCGTCGATCCGCAGGCTGGTGACCGACGCACCAGGGATCGACGACAGGAGAGTGCGACGCAGAGAGTTGCCGAGCGTGTAGCCGAAGCCGGGCTCCAGCGGTTCGATGACGAACCGGGAGCGGGTCTCCGACACCGCCTCCTCGGACAGTGAGGGTCGCTGCGAAATGAGCACTGTCGTTTCCTTTCCTCATGGCGACCGCCATATGACGCCGATGAGATGGCGAAGCAGCAGCACCCTGTCGTACTGCTACCGGGCGGCGGGGCGGGTGGCCGGCACGTGACCAGCCACCCGCTCCGTCGTCAGACCTTCGAGTAGAACTCGACGATGAGCTGCTCGGTGATCGGAACGTCGATCTGGGCACGCTCGGGGAGCTGGTGCACCAGCACCCGCAGGGTCGAGGGCACGACCTGCAGCCACGCCGGAATCGGCCGCTCGCCCAGGGTCTCCTTGGCGATGATGAACGGCGTCATCGCCAGCGACTTCGGCCGCACGTCGATGATGTCGAACTTCGACACCCGGAAGCTCGGGACGTTCACCTTCTGGCCGTTGACCGTGAAGTGACCGTGCGACACGAGCTGACGGGCCTGCCGCCGGGTACGGGCGATGCCGGCGCGGTAGATCACGTTGTCCAGCCGGGACTCGAGGATCTGCAGCAGCACTTCACCCGTCTTGCCCGGGCGGCGGTGCGCCTCCTGGTAGTAGGTGCGGAACTGCCGCTCCAGCAGGCCGTAGGTGAAGCGGGCCTTCTGCTTCTCCTGCAGCTGCAGCAGGTACTCGGTTTCCTTGATCCGAGCACGGCCGTGCTGTCCCGGCGGGTACGGGCGGCGCTCAAAGGACTGGTCGCCGCCGACGAGGTCGACCTTCAGCCGGCGGGACTTGCGGGTCGCGGGACCGGTGTAACGAGCCATCTTTGTTTACTCCTCCTCCCGCGCTCAGACCCGGCGCCGCTTCGGCGGGCGGCACCCGTTGTGCGGCTGCGGGGTCACGTCCTGGATGGTGCC
>JBPYFK010000085.1:0-107266 GCA_051984675.1 Pseudonocardiaceae bacterium
GCGAACATGACCGCGGGGCCGAGCACCCAGTTGAGCAGCAGCGACGAGATCATCAGGCGTTTGTCGCCGGTGACGGTGTCGAGCCGGTCGTAGCGGACCTTGGCGAGCACGGGGTACATCATCACCAGCAGGCCCAGCGCGATCGGTAACGAGATCCCGTCGATGCGCACCGCGTCCAGCGCGGAACCCAGGCCGGGGATCCATCGACCGGCCAGTAGGCCCGTCAGCATCGCGGCGCCGATCCAGATCGGCAGCAATCGGTCCAAGGTCGACAAACGCGCCGTCACCGGCGCGTCGGGGACCTGGGTCATGCGGTGACCACCCCGGTGTCGGCTGGCTCCAGTGCGACCGAAGCAGCGCGCAGGGTCTCGGGCCGGACGCGGTAGTAGATCCAGGTCCCGCGACGTTCGCCCTCGATCACCCCGGCCTCGCGCAAGACCTTGAGATGGTGCGAGATGGTCGGACCGGACAACTCGAACGCCCCGGTCAGATCGCACACGCAGGCCTCTCCGCCCGCGTGGGAGGCGATCAGCGACAGCAGGCGCAGGCGCACCGGCTCACCGATCGCCTTGAACACCCGAGCCAGTTCGACCGATTGCTCTGCGGTCAGCGGCTCCCGCATTACCGGCGAGCAGCACAACGCCGCCCCGTCCGGTTCTTGCTTCGACATACTTCTATGTTGACAGGTATCAAACCAGTAGGCAACCTGGTGGCAGCGGCTAGTTAGATGACTACCTAAACAAGGGGATCACATGTCTCGCACTCAGCTCGCCCTTCGCGTCGGCGACCTCGAAGCATCGATCGAGTTCTATTCAAAACTTTTCGGCGCCGAACCCGCCAAGCGTCGGCCGGGCTACGCCAACTTCGCCATCGCCGAACCGCCACTCAAGTTGGTGTTGCTGGAAGGCGAGCCTGGTCAGGACACCGTGATGGACCATCTCGGCGTCGAGGTCGGCGACACCGAGACCGTGAACGCCGCCACGGAGCGCTTGAGCTCGCTTGGCCTGTTCACCGAGGTCGAGGAAAACGCCACCTGCTGCTACGCCCAGCAGGACAAGGTCTGGGTCCACGGCCCCGGACGCGAACCCTGGGAGGTCTACGTCGTCAACGCCGACTCGCCGACCTTCTTCGCGACCCCGGTGGAAACCGGGACGCAGTGCTGCGTCGGCGACACGGAGCCTGCTGCGGCCCGCTGAACTGGCGGCCGCCCGGCGGTGAATTTGAAGCTCGACAACGCCGCCGCGTGACCGCCGGGGCGAAGTGATCAGTCACCTCCAACCGGACAATGCAAAACGGCCCCTGACCATTAGGTCAGAGGCCGTTTTAGCAGCGTGCCGGGTGGAGGATTCGAACCTCCGAAGGCAATGCCGGCTGATTTACAGTCAGCTCCCTTTGGCCGCTCGGGCAACCCGCCGCACAGGGCAGCTCCGCTGTCCCGCGCCTAGAAGGATACATACCGCCGTCCTGCGCTTCCCAGGCACCCCGGGGCCGGTAGCGTTGGCACCACACGAACAGGAGGTGCGACAGGTGGCGAACCCGTCCTTCGACGTGGTCAGCAAGGTGGACCGGCAGGAAGTGGACAACGCGCTCAACCAGGCGGCCAAGGAGTTGTCCAATCGGTTCGACTTCCGCGGGACCGGCGCGAAGATCAACTGGAGTGGCCAGGAAGCGATCACCATCGAGGCCGAGACCGAAGACCGCTGCAAGGCCGCGATCGACGTGTTCAAGGAGAAGCTGATCAAGCGTGGGATCTCGCTGAAGGCGTTCGACATCGGCGAGCCAGCCAGTTCCGGCCAGGTGCACCGGGCGACGGGAACGCTCGTGCAGGGCATCGGTCAGGACATCGCGAAGAAGATCTCGAAGAAGATCCGCGACGACGGCCCCAAGGGTGTGCAGGCGCAGATCCAGGGGGACCAGCTGCGCGTGTCCGGCAAGAAGAAGGACGACCTGCAGGCGGTCATCCAGCTGCTGAAGTCGGCTGACCTCGACGTCGCCCTGCAGTTCGAGAACTTCCGGTGAAGGTGCGCTGGTGAAGGGCATCGTGCTCGCCGGAGGTAGCGGGACCCGGTTGCACCCGATCACGCTGGCCGTGTCCAAGCAGCTGTCCCCGGTCTACGACAAGCCGATGATCTACTACCCGCTGTCGGTGCTCATGCTTGCCGGCATCCGGGAAGTCCTGATCATCACGACCCCGCCGGACCTCCCGCTGTTCCGCCGGCTGCTCGGGGACGGCTCGCAGTTCGGCCTGCGTATCGAGTACGCCGAGCAGCCGCAGCCGAACGGCCTCGCCGAGGCGTTCGTCATCGGCGCCGACTTCGTCGGCGACGACTCGGTGGCGCTGGTGCTGGGCGACAACATCTTCTACGGCCACGGGTTCTCCAGCATGCTTCGGGGCTGCGCCCGGGACCTCGACGGCTGCATGCTGTTCGGCTACGCGGTCCGCGACCCGCAGCGCTACGGCGTGGGTGAGGTGGACGAGCACGGCAAGCTCATCTCGATCGAGGAGAAGCCGTCGCGGCCCCGCTCGAACACCGCGATCACCGGTCTGTACTTCTACGACAACGAGGTGGTGGAGATCGCCCGTGGCCTGAGCCCTTCGCCGCGCGGCGAGCTGGAGATCACCGACGTCAACATGGCGTACGTGCGTGCCGGGCGGGCTCGGATGACCTCGCTGGGGCGCGGGTTCGCCTGGCTGGACACCGGAACGCACGACTCGCTGCTGGAGGCGGCCCAGTTCGTGCAGGTCCTCGAACACCGACAAGGCGTGCGCATCGCGTGCCTGGAAGAGATCGCCTTACGCATGGGCTACATCACCGCCGACGAGTGCTTCGCGCTCGGCAAGGCGCTGGCGAAGTCCGGCTACGGCGAGTACGTGATGGCCGTGGCGGTGGCCGCCGGCGCGTCGGCGTAGGCCCGCGCGGCGCTCACCATTTCGGCAGTTGGCGACCGGCCATGCCTTCCAGGCGCCGGATGCGGTCACCCATCGGCGGGTGCGTGGAGAACAGCCGCGCCATCCGCTCGCCGGGCCGGAACGGGTTGGCGATCATCAGGTGCGACTGCGACACCACGGCCGGTTCCGGGGCCAGCGGTGCGGCCTGCGTGCCGCGTTCCAGCTTGCGCAGCGCCGACGCGAGCGCCAGCGGATCGCCGGTCAGCTCCGCTCCAGAGGCGTCAGCCTGGTACTCCCGGGAGCGGCTGACCGCCATCTGCACGATCCCGGCGGCGATCGGACCGAGCAGTGCGATCGCGAGCAGGGCGAACACGTTCTCCCGGTCGTCCTGGTCGCCGCCGCCGAACATGCCCAGGAACATGCCCATGTGCGCGAGGAACGTGATCACGCTGGCCAGCGCGCCCGCCACGCACGAGATCAGGATGTCGCGGTTGTAGACGTGCGAGAGTTCATGGCCGAGCACGGCCCGCAGCTCCCGCTCGTCGAGCAGCTCCAGGATGCCGGCCGTGCAGCACACGGCGGCGTTGCGGGGGTTGCGCCCGGTCGCGAACGCGTTGGGCGCGCGGGTCGGACTGACGTAGAGCGCCGGCATCGGCTGCCGTGCCGAGGTTGCCAGCTGTCGCACGATCCGGTACATCGCGGGCTGCTCGGCCTCCGACACGGGCCGGGCGTGCATGGATCGCAGCGCGAGGTTGGCGGAGTTGAAGTAGGCGTAGCCGTTCATCCCGAGCGCCACGACCAGCGCCAGGATCAGACCGCCTCGCCCGAACAGCGAACCGACGAACAGCACCAGGGCGCTCATGCCGCCCAGCAGGAGCGCCGTCTTCAGTCCGTTGTAGTGACTGTGCACCGTGCCTCAGCCTCCGCCGACTATTGCCTTCACCCACCTGGAACACGGCACCGTGACCCGGTCTTCCGCTCTGTGATGGGCAAACGGTCAACGACCGGGCGGGAACCGGAGTTCCGGATGGGGCTGTGGCCTGCGCCAACTCCGATTATGACGCGGCTGGTTAAGACTGCTTGGACGGTGCGGACTCAGTCCGGTCACGGACAGGCCATCGGGCTAGTGACGCAGCTCCAGCGTGCAGCACTTCGGGCCGCCGCCGGCCTTGCGCAGTTCGGAGAGGTCCACGAGCACCGGCTCGTAGCCTCGCCTCTTGAGCTGGTCGGCCAGCCCGGCCGCCTCCAGCGGCAGCACGACGTTGCTGCCGTCGGACACGCCGTTGAGCCCCAGGCACTCGGCGTCCGCGCGGCTGGCGATGACCGCGTCCGGGAAGAGCCGACGCAGCACGCGGACCGATCCGCGCGAGAACGCCGGAGGGTAGTAGGCCACCTGGACCCGGTCGCCGTCTTCGAGCACGAACAGTGCGGTGTCCAGGTGGTAGTAACGCGGGTCGACCAGTCGCAGCGACACCACCGGCACCCCCAGCACCTCCTGTGCCTCCGCATGGGCCTCTGGATCGGTGCGGAACCCGGTGCCGGCGAGCAGCAGGCGACCGGTCCAGGCGAAGTCGCCTTCGCCTTCGTTGATTCGGGACGGCATCACGAGTTCCCGGTACCCGCGAGTGGTGAACCACCGGCGGAAGTGCTCGGCCTCGGGCTCGCGTTCGGGCGCGCGGAAGCGGGCGCCGAGCACGCGGCCGTCGATCACGGTCCCGGAGTTCGCGGCGAACACCATGTCCGGTAGCCCCGGCTGCGGTGGGATCACCTCGACGGTGTGGCCGAGCCGCTCGTAGGTGCCCTTGAGCTCCTCCCATTGGGCTTGAGCCAGTTCTGCGTCCACCGGCGTGTCCGGGTCCATCCAGGGATTGATCACGTATTCCACGCCGAAATGGGTCGGCGGGCACATCAGGTAGTGCCGTGACCTGGGGCGTGTGCCCTGCGCGGGGACCTCGGGAGACGGTGCGGTGGTAGCTACGACAGCATCACGAACCGACATGATTCGAAATCTAGACGGCATACCTCAATCGATCAATAACACTATTTTGCGCATTTTGCGGCAGAATCTTGCGTATGGATGCCTTGGACCAACGAATCATTTCACAGCTGGTGTCGGATGGCCGGGCCAGCTACGCGGAGATCGGAGCCGTGGTGGGGCTGTCCGCGCCGGCGGTGAAGCGCCGCGTCGACCGGCTCCTGGACAGCGGCGTACTGCGCGGGTTCACGGCTGTGGTCGACCCGGAGGCCGTGGGCTGGGGAACCGAGGCGTTCGTCGAAGTCCATTGCGTGGGCAACGTGCCGACGCAACGAATTCGCGCCGGCCTGGAGCCCATGGCTGAGGTTGTTGCGGTCTACACCGTGTCCGGGCCGGCGGACGCGATCGTGCACCTACGGGCCGCGGACATCCACCACCTGGAGACCGCGCTGGAACGGTTACGCGGGGTGGAGTTCATCAGCCGAACGGTGTCCACCGTCGTGCTGTCCCGGCTACTCGAACGGTCTCCCCAACCGGAGTAGCCGGGCAGGTGTCCGCTCAGCCTCGGTGCGAGCCGTCCCAGGCGTCGAAGCCCGCCTGCTCGGCGTCCGACGGCGACCGGAACCACACCTCGGCGATGATCCGGTCGTAGTGCGGTGACTCCGGCGTGTGGTACTGGCGGGAAGCGAAGTGCCCCTTGATCTCGTACCCGGACGGCGGCGTGGACGGCGAGCCGTGGTCGCGCGGCTCGGTGGCCACCTGCTCGTCCTCGGACGCGAGTCCGTCGTCGTCGGCGACGCGCGGGATGCTCTGGGTGACCTCGGCGCCCACCGGCGGCACGTACGGCTGCGGCTGCCCGCGCGCGATGACGGGTTCGAACAGCGACTTGAGCTGACCGGACAACCGCGCGGCGTCGTCGGCCTGCCCGGGCGCGGCTTCGACGGCTTGAACGTCTCGCGCGCCTTCGCCGAGAGTTCCCGACCACTGGTCCGGGGACTGCTCGCCAGCTGCGATCCACTCGCCCGCGGTCTCGGACGGAACCGGAAGCTCGTAGTTGCCACTGTCCAGCCCGGGCACCATCCCCTTGCCCGGCCGCGTGAGTTCCGACTCCGCCACCTCGTCGGCCGCCCGGGCGCCGATCTCCGCTACCGGGTCCTCCCGAGGGGTCTCCTTCCCGGTTTCGTCGGGGTCGGTCTCTTCGGGGGCCGCAACGGCGTCCGAGGCTGCGGCCACCGCCACCGGCGCGATGACGTCGGTCTCGCTCAGGGCGGGTGTGCCCAGCTCGTAAGCGCCCGCTCCCGTGCCGTTGTGCTCGATGGCCAACCGCGGCCACTGCCCCACCAAGCGTTCGGCTGGTTCCGTGTGCTCTGATCGTTCGCGCGGCACACGCCTTGGTAACGGCTCCTGCGGCTCAAACAGGTCCAGCGGGGCGTGCTGCTCTGACTCGCCGCCCTTGTCGACGGCCTCGGGGCCGTGCTCGTCGTCGTACGTGTGGTCGTCCGCGTGCCCGTACGCCATCTGCTCGTACGCCCCGTGCTCGTACACGGCGTTGAGATGCTCGGACACGGCGTCGAGCCGACGCTTCAGGGGACGTCCGAACAGCAACCACGTGATTACGGAGCCGAGCAGGAAGGCTGCCAGGCTCCATAACCACACCTGGGTAAACAGCCAAGTCACCGGCGCGGTCCCTTCGTCGGGGTGAGGTCAGTGGTTGAGTATCACGCACCAAGGACGCGCGGCGAACACGATCGGGTAGATCTTCCTTCACTTGCCACCCGCCACCGGCCCATGCTCCCTCTAGCGGAGTACTGCCGTCCGCCGATCGGTTGGCTACCGGGTACGTTCGATCACGTAGTCGACGAGGGCGGCAAGCGCGTCCCGGGGCGGCCCGAGTGGCAGCGAATCAAGCACATCGCGGGCACGTTGTGCGTACTCGTCCAGGGTCTGCCGGGCCCGCGCGAGCCCGGACGAAGCGCGGAGTAACTCCAGCGCCTCAGCGACCTCGTCGTCCGCGGCGATCGGCCCGGACAGCAGGTCACGCAGCCTCGGATCGGTGTCCTCGGCGGCCAGCGCGTAGAGCATCGGCAGTGTCCGCACGCCTTCGCGGAGGTCGGTGCCGGGCGTCTTGCCGGACTCCACGGCGGGCGAGGCGATGTCGATCACGTCGTCGGAGATCTGGAACGCAGTGCCGATGATCCGGCCGATCTGCTCCAGCGCTTCCACGTGCTCGGGCTTGGCCCCCGCGAACTGGGAGCCGAACCGGCCGGCCGTCGCGATCAGCGAACCGGTCTTCTCGTGCACCACGTTGAGGTAGTGCTCGACGGCGTCCTCGCCTTCGGCGTGCCCGACGGTCTCCCGCATCTGCCCGGTGACCAGCGAGCCGAACGTGCTCGCCATGGTGCGCACCGCCTCGGTGCCCAGGTCCGCGACCATCTCGGACGCCTGGGCGAACAGGAAGTCGCCGGTGAGGATGGCCACCGAGTTGTCCCACCGGGCATTGGCGCTCGTCGCCCCCCGACGCATGGTGGCCTCGTCCATCACGTCGTCGTGGTACAGCGTCGCCAGGTGCACCAATTCCAGCACCGCGGCGGACTTGATCACGTCCTTCTCGGCGGGCTCGCCGAACTGCGCGGCGAGCAGGACGAACAGCGGCCGGAACCGCTTCCCGCCCGCGTCGACCAGGTGTAGCGAGGTCTCGGTGACGAACGCGAGGTCGCTGCGCAGCGCGTCGTGCAGCAGGTCTTCCACGGCCGCCAACCCGTGGCGCACCGAATCGGCCAGCGCCGGGTCCGCGAGGTCGAGGCCCACCCGAGACCGGCTCTCCTGAGCACCTGTCCCGGCTGCCCCGCTCGCCTCGGGCACTGGCTCACTCGTCGAGTCACCAACTGGGCTGGTCACGTCACCGTTGCCTTTGCTCCCCCAACCGGATTGATTACCGGCAGGCACTCTACGACACGAACCCACCCACGTTCGCCCAGTCCAGTGCCAACGCGGGCACAACGCCCAGCAACAGTGTCACGAACACGCCGAGCGTGATCGCCGTCGTTGTGAACGCACCCGGAACACTAACGGTTGGACCGTCCGCGATGGGCTCGCTGAAGTACATCAGCACGATGACACGAAGGTAGAAGAACGCCGCAACCGCACTCGCCACCAGTGCGACCACGACGAGCGGGGCCAGCCCGTTGGTGAACGCCGCCGAGAACACCACGAACTTGCCGACAAAACCGCTCGTCAGAGGGATACCGGCGAGCGCGAACAGGAGGAACGTGAACACCCCGGCCACCAGTGGCGAACGCTTGGCCAGGCCCGCCCACTGGGAAAGGTGAGTTGCCTCACCATCCGAGGTTCGCACCAGGCTGATCACGCCGAACACGGCGATCGTCGTAAAGCCGTAGGCCAAGAGGTAGAACAGCGTGGCCGACAACCCCTGACCGGTCAGCACGATCGCACCGACCATCATGAACCCGGCGTGCGCGACCGACGAGTACGCGATCATCCGCTTGATGTCCGTCTGTGTGATACCGAGCACCACACCGATGACCATGGACACGATCGCGACCGCCCACAGCACGCTCTCCCAGCGCACGCTGGACGCCTGGAAACCCACCTGGAGCACCCGCAGGATCGCGCCGAACGCGGCGACCTTGGTGCAGGCGGCCATGAAGCCGGTCACCGCGGTGGGCGCGCCCTGGTAGACGTCCGGGGTCCAGGTGTGGAACGGGCCGACCGACGCCTTGAACAGCAGCCCGATCACCAGCAGTCCGAGACCCGCGTACAGCAGCAGGGACGGATGCTGCGAACCGGCGGCCGTGTCCGCGATCGCGGACAGCCGTACCGAACCCGCGTAGCCGTAGAGCAGTGCGAGGCCGTAGAGGAAGAACGCCGACGCGAACGCGCCGAGCAGGAAGTACTTGACCGCCGCCTCCTGCGACAGCAGCCGCCGGCGCTTGGCCAGGCCGCACATCAGGTACAGCGGGAGGCTGAGCACTTCCAGCGCGATGAACATGGTCAGCAGGTCGTTCGCCGCGCAGAACACCAACATCCCGCCCAGCGAGAACAGCGCGAGCGGGAAGATCTCCGTGCGCATGACCTGGACGTCCGCGCCACCGGCGTTGACCTCGGCCAGGAACGCGCCACCGGGTTCCACCGAGCGGTCGGCGATCAGCAGCAGCGCGACCAGGCCGAGTGCCAGCAGCGTCGCCCACAGGAACAGCGTGGGCTGGTCGATCGCCAACGTCCCGGCCAGCGTGGTCGACGGCTTGAACCCGGACACGGCGTACCACACCAGGGCAGCGCCCGCGGCGAGCACGCTGAGCAGGCTCAACACGACCTGGGTCCACCACCGCGTCCGCCGGGGCACGAACGCCTCCACGAGCACCCCGAAGCAGGCCATTCCGAGCACCACCAGCACGGGCATGATCGCGGCGTAGTCGATCGGCGGTGGCTGCACCGGCAGCACTGGCTGGGCGAGTACTTCTTGCGCTGCACCCACTGTCGTTACCTCCCTGCGAGGTGCGCGGGGTCG
Organism: Pseudonocardiaceae bacterium; assembly: GCA_051984675.1. Lineage (GTDB taxonomy): Bacteria > Actinomycetota > Actinomycetes > Mycobacteriales > Pseudonocardiaceae > JBPYFK01. The sequence goes on from JBPYFK010000085.1 coordinate 9,394, forward strand.
GACACACCGACCGCGCTCATCGTTGCCCCGACCGAGGGGTTGATCACGTCCAAGACCGGCTTCGGGTAGATCCCCAGTGCCAGTACCAGCACGACCAGCGGCGCCAACACCGCCAGCTCCCGCCGACCGAGGTCAGCGATGGGCAGCCGGTGCGCGCCCCGACTCGTGCGCGCTTCTGGACTGGTGGCGGCTCCCGGCGCGTCCCGCACCGCACTCGGCACGTGGGCGAGTGCGTCTCCAGCCACCGGACCCTGCATGACCTGCTGGTACACCCGCAGCACGTAGACAGCGGCGAGCACCATGCCCACCGCGCCCAGCACGGCATACACCGGGCGGGTGGTGAACGACCCGATGAGCACGAGGAACTCGCTGATGAACGAGTTCGTGCCGGGCAACGACAGCGTGCTCAGCGCGGCGACCAGCAGCATCCCGCCCAGCAGCGGGGTCACCTGGGCCATGCCGCCGTAGTCGGCGATCCGGCTGGACCCGCCCCGAATGACGATCATGCCGATGACCAGGATCAACATCCCGGTCGCGATGCTGTGGTTGATCATGTACGAGACCGCGCCCACCTGCGCCTGGGAGGTGAACGAGAAGATCCCCAGCGCGATGAACCCGAAGTGCGCGATCGACACGTAGGCGATGAACCGCTTGAGGTCGGACTGCCCGAACGCCTGCAGCGAGCCGTAGAGCACGCCGACCACGGCCAGCACCAGCAGCAGCGGCGCCCACTGCCGGCTGGCCAGCGGCGTCAGCGGCAGGCTGTAGCGCAGGAACCCGAAGACGCCGACCTTGTCCAGGATGCCCACCACGATCACGGCCACCCCGAACGGTGCTTCGGCGGCGGCGTCGGGCAGCCAGGTGTGGAATGGCACCAGCGGCGCCTTGATCGCGAACGCGACGAAGAACCCGAAGAAGATCCACGCCTGCATGCTCGGTGGGGCGTGCGAGACGATTCGGCTCAGCTCGGCCCAGTCGAACGTGCCGTGACCCGTGGTCTGCACGGCGTAGGCGTAGCAGCCGATCGCTGAGGCGAGCATGATCAGACCGCCGAGGAACGAGTACAGGAAGAACTTCACCGCCGCGTACCGCCGGTTCTCCCCGCCGTAGGCGCCGATGAGGAAGTACATCGGCACGAGCATGATCTCGAACAGCACGTAGAACAGGAACACGTCGGTGGCCGCGAACACCGCGACGGTCAGGGCCTGCTCCACCAGCAGCAGCGCGAAGAAACCGCCGAAGGTGCGCCCGGCCGGCAGGCTCTCGCGCCAGCTGAAGCCGATCACCAACGGCAGCAGCAACGCGATGACCGCGACCATGACCAGCGCGATGCCGTCCAGCCCGAGCGACAGGCTGATGCCGAACGACGGAATCCACTCCACCGAGCTGACCAGTTGCAGGCGCGGCCCGGTCGGGCGGTAGTCCAGCCAGGCAGCGATCGCGAGGACGAACTCCAACACGGACACGGCCAGCGCGGTGAACTTCGCGGCCCGGTCGTTGCCGCGCAGCAGAGCCACCGCCGCGCTACCGACCAGCGGCAGCAGGATCAGCGCGAGGAGCACGGTCATCGGTGTCCTGCCTTTCTGCGAGTGGGAACGGTGACGGTGACGCGCGCGATCTCGGACATGGTCATCCCGTCCCCAGCGCGAGCAGGGCGGCGAGCACCAGCACGCCACCGGCGAGCATGGACAGGGCGTACGACCGGACGAACCCGGTCTGCCAGCGGCGCAGGCGGGTGGAGCTGACACCGATCAGCGCGGCCAGGCCGTTGACCGTGCCGTCCACCCCGCCGTTGTCCAGCCGCACCAGGCCACGGGCGAACACCCGGGTCGGCAGGACCGCCACGGCGTGGTTGAAAGCGTTGCCGTACAGGTCGGCACGCGCGGCCCGAACCACCGGAGACACCTTCTGCGGCCGGACGACGGGAACCTCCGCGCGACCGACCACCAGCCACGCCACCGCCACACCGAGCGCGGACAGCACGACCGTCAGCAGCGGGATCGCCGACGGCGGCAACACGCCGTGCTGGCTCTCCTGCAACTCGCCCAGGCTCGGCGCGAGGAACGTCGCCAGCCGGTCGCCGTACGCGAGGAACGCGCCGGCACCCACCGAACCCACCGCGAGCACGATCATCGGGACGGTCATCACCTTCGGCGACTCGTGCGGGTGGTACCCCTCGCCGGAGGCGGTCCGCAGGTTCTCCCACCGCTTCTCGCCGAAGAACGTCATCAGCATCAAGCGGGTCATGTAGAACGCGGTGATCCCCGCACCGAGCAGCGCCGCACCACCGAAGACCCAGCCGTACCACCCGGGCTGACCGAGGGCCGCCTCGATGATGGCGTCCTTGGAGTAGTAGCCGGACAGGAACGGGAAGCCGATGATCGCCAGGTAGGCCAAGCCGAACGTCACGAACGTGATCGGCATGTACCGCCGCAGCCCGCCGAACCTGCGCATGTCGACCTCGTCATGCATGGCGTGCATGACCGAACCGGCTCCGAGGAACAGACCGGCCTTGAAGAAGCCGTGCGTGAGCAGGTGCATGATGCCCAGCGCATAGCCGGCCGGACCGAGGCCGACCGCGAGGATCATGTAGCCGATCTGGCTGACCGTGGAGTACGCCAGCACCTTCTTGATGTCGTCGTAGGCGCACCCGATCACGCACCCCACCAGCAGCGTCACCGCGCCGATGATGGTGACCGCGAGCCGACCGTTCGCGGACAGGTCGTAGATCGGGTTGGAGCGGGCGATCAGGTACACGCCGGCCGTGACCATCGTGGCCGCGTGGATGAGCGCGGACACCGGGGTCGGACCTTCCATCGCGTCCGGCAACCACGCCTGCAACGGCACCTGGCCGGACTTCCCGCACGCGCCGAGCAACAGCAGCAGCGTGATCGCGAAGATCGTGCCGGAAGGCAGCGTGCCGATCCGCGCGAACACCTGCGTGTACTGCGTGGTGCCGAGGTTGGCGAACAGGATGAAGATCGCGATGGCCAGCCCGACGTCCCCGATCCGGTTCATCACGAACGCCTTGGTGGCCGCGGCGGCGGCCGACGGCCGTTGCTGCCAGAACCCGATCAGCAGGTAGGACGCCAGGCCGACGCCCTCCCACCCCAGGTACAGCGTCACGAAGCTGTTGCCCAGCACCAGGATCAGCATCGCGGCGATGAACAGGTTGAGGTAGCCGAAGAACCGGCGCCGCTCGGTGTTGTCCCGACCGGTGCGGCCCTGCTGGTCGTGATCCATGTAGCCGACGGAGTAGACGTGGATCAGCGCGCCGACCCCGGTGATCAGCAGGACGAACACCATCGACAGCGGATCCATCCGCAACCCGAAGTCGACCTGAAGCGCGTTCACCGGAATCCAGGAGAACAGGGGCAGCTCGCGCACCGGGTTGTCCGAAGTGGCCACGGACTGGAACAGCCCGAGCGCGTAGACAAACGACGCGATGACGGTGGCGCACCCGAGCAGGTGTCCCCACCCGTTGGCGCGCCGGCCAGCGACCAGCAGCACCAGCGCTCCCAGCGCCGGGAGCGCGATCAGCAGCCACGCGTTGGTCTGGAACAGCCCCTCGGCGGCAGCGACCGGTGCGGTGCCCGGACCCGGCGGAGCACTGCCGATAGTGGTCAATCGATGGGGAATGACGAAGTCATGAGAAGCCGCCATGGCGGGGAGGAACATGGAGCCGGTGGTCAACTCGCCTCCTCAGTACTTGAGCAGGTTGGCGTCGTCGACCGAGGTCGAGCGGCGGGCGCGGAAGATCGACATGATGATGGACAGCCCGACCACGACCTCGGCGGCGGCGACGACCATCACGAAGAAAGCCATGACCTGACCGTTCACCGAACCGTGGATCCGGGCGAAGGTGACCAGGGTCAGGTTGACCGCGTTGAGCATCAGCTCAATGCACATGAACACGACGATCGCGTTGCGGCGTACCAGGACACCGACCGCACCGATGGTGAACAGCAGCGCGGACAGCAGCAGGTAGTAGGTCGGGGTCACTGCCGGACCTCCTCAGGGGTCGCACCGGCCGAACCGTCCCGCGCCGCGGCACCACCGTTGTCGCCGTTGCCGTTGCCGGGGGCGTTCCCCAGACCCGCGGGGTCGTTGTGCCCGTTGCCGTCCGGGTCCGAGTGCGGCTGGTCGGCGGGCGGCGGGTCGACCTGCCGCGGTTCTTCCGCATTCGTGGTGTCGCGCTCGCCGTCGGGTTCCTCGACCAGCGCATGCGCGTCCGGTTCCGGCGTGGCCCCGGCCACGGCGGCGCGATCGGCGGCGAGCCGGTCGGCCGGGATCGTGTCGAGGATCTCGGACAACGACTCCGGCGCCACCGAGCCGTCCGGGAGCAACGCCGGCATGTCCACCGAGTCCGCCGTGGCGTACACACCGGGTCCGGGCAGCGGCGAGGGCCGCGCGTGTTCTCGGCGGAACCGCGCCTCGACCATCTCCCGCTGGGTGCGCCGACGCTGCCGTCCCTTGCCTCCGTAGGCCAGCACCATCGCGCCCAACGCAGCCGTGATCAGCAGCGCGGAGGTCAGCTCGAACGGGAACAGGTAGTCGGTGAAGATCAGCCGCCCCAGACCGCCGGCGCCACCACCAGCGGGCGACCACGGGTCCAGCGGCGGCGCGGACCGCACGCCCACCAGCGACCGCGCCAGGGCGGTCACGACCAGGCCGGCGAATCCCAAGCCGGCGAGCGCCGCCGCCAGGCGCTGCCCGCGCAGCACCTCCACGACCGAGTCCGAGGACTCCCGCCCGACCATCATCAGCACGAACAGGAACAGCATCATCACCGCGCCGGTGTAGACGATGATCTGGGTGAAGCCCAGAAACGGCGCGCTCTGCGCCATGTACAGCACGCCCAGCGACAGCATCGTCAGCGCCAACGACAGCGCCGAGTGCACGGCACTGCGGGCGAACACCATGCCGAGCGCTCCAAGCACGGCGAGCGGGCCGAGAACCCAGAACGCGACCGCCTCGGCGGTGCTGACCGGGGCCGGTGCGGGCGCCTGGGCGTGCACGAACAAGCTGGCGTAACTGGCTACCGGCGCGATCATCACCGCCTGGCCTCCTCATGACCGGTTTCCACCGTCTCCCCTTCGGGGACGCCGGCCTGCCGGGCCAGCTGCGGACCGCGCACGTAGTAGTCCTGCTCGTCGTCACCGAGCCGCATCGGGTGCGGCGTCGCTTCCATACCCGGAAGCAGCGGCGCCAGCAGGTCCTCCTTCGTGTAGATCAGGTCCTGGCGGTTGTCGTCGGCGGTCTCGTACTCGTTGGTCATCGTCAGTGCCCGCGTCGGGCACGCCTCGATGCACAACCCGCAGCCGATGCACCGCAGGTAGTTGATCTGGTAGTCCTTGCCGTAGCGCTCACCCGGCGAGTAGCGCTCCTCCTCGGTGTTCGTGCCGCCCTCGACGAAGATCGCGTCCGCGGGGCACGCCCACGCGCACAGCTCGCACCCCACGCACTTCTCCAACCCGTCCGGGTGACGGTTGAGTTGGTGCTTGCCGTGGAACCGAGGTGCGGGGATCTTCTTCACCTCGGGGTACTCCTCGGTGACGACCTTCTTGAACATCGTCGAAAAGGTCACGCCGAAGCCCTTCAGGGGATCAAACACTCCCATCGGATTCCTCCTTCGTTGATCCCTTCAGTGCCGGGGTGCGTTCCGCCGATTCCGCCTCCCGCGCGGTGACCGCGGACGACGCCCTCGGCACCCGCAGATCCAGCGGCGGCACCGGATACCCGCTGCCCGCCATCGGTGGCCCGGCCGGCGCGTCCGGCTCCCGCCGGCGGCTCGGGATGGCCGCGATCACCAGCAGGACCGCGATCACCACGCCGGCGCCGATGAGGAACTGCGGTGCGCTGACCAGGCCGGCGTCGCGAATCGCGCGCACGGTGACGACCGCGATGATCCACACCAGGCTCACCGGAACCAGGACCTTCCAGCCCAGGTCCATGAACTGGTCGTACCGCATCCGGGGCAGGGTGCCGCGCAACCAGATGAAGAAGAACAGCATCGCCAGCGTCTTGCCGAGGAACCACAGCACGGTCCACCAGCCGGTGTTGAGCATCCCGCCGCCGACCAGCGACAGCGGCCACGGTGCGTGGTAGCCGCCGAGGAACAGCGTGGTCGCCAGCGCGGAGACGGTGACCATGTTGATGTACTCGGCGAGGAAGAACAGCGCGAACTTCAGCGACGAGTACTCGGTGTGGAAACCGCCGACGAGTTCTGACTCGGCTTCCGGCAGGTCGAACGGCGCCCGGTTGGTCTCGCCCACCATGGAGATCACGTAGACCACGAAGCTGACCGGCAGCAGCGCGAAGAACCAGATGTCGCTCTGCGACCGCACGATTTCCGATGTGGACAGTGATCCCGAGTACATGAACACGGCGACGAACGACAGGCCCATCGCGATCTCGTAGGAGATCACCTGCGCGGCCGAACGCAACGAACCCAGCAGCGGGTACGGCGAGCCGGACGCCCAACCACCGAGGACGATCCCGTACACGCCCATCGACGCGCACGCCAGCACGACCAGCAACCCGACCGGAAGATCAACCAGCTGCAACGCCGTGCGGTGACCGAAGACGGTGACTTCGCCGCCGACCGGGATCACGGAGAACGAGACCAGCGCGGGCGTCGCGGACACCGCTGGCGCCAGGAAGTACACCCACTTGTCCGCCAGGACCGGTCGAATGTCCTCTTTGAACGCCAGCTTCAGCCCGTCGGCCAGCGACTGCAGCAGCCCGAACGGCCCGGCCCGGTTCGGGCCGGGACGGTGCTGCATCCGGCCAATGACCCGGCGCTCGGCCCAGATCGTCAGCAACGTCATGACGAGGAGGAACACGAAGATCGCCAGAACCTTGGCGATGACCAGCCAGATCGGGTCATTCGCGAGCAGCCTCGCGGTCTCGGTCATGCCCTACCCCCGTTCCACTGTGGGCCGCCCGGATGGGGTCCGTTCGCATGGGGTCCGTTGGAGCGCGAGCCGTCCGGGCTGGTTCCCGGTTCCCATGCCGCTGTTCCGTTCGGCGCCGCTGTTCCGTCCGGTACTGCTGCTCCGTTCGGCACTGCCACGGCCCGCTCGCGGTCGGGCTGTTCGACGGGTACGGCCGACACGCGGACGAGCGAGCCGTGCGTGGCCCGGAGAGCGCGCTGCACCTTCGACGGCCCCGAGTTCCCGGGCAGCCACACCACGCCGTCCGGCATGTCGACGACCTCGCCGCCCAGCCGGATCGCACCGGCGTCCGTGCGGATCTCGACGTCACCGATGGGAATCTGGCCGTCCCGTTCGGGCACGTCGAGCCCGATGCTCTGGGCGGTCACGGGTGAGAGACGCGCGACTGGCGAGCGGGCCGTTCCCGCGAGGTGCGGTTCGTCGTCCTGCAATGACCCGTTGTCCAGCAAGTGCCGCCAGGTCGCGAGGACCGCCTGACCGGGGCCGGGTTCGGCGGGTTGCGGTAGGGGCACGTCCGGGTCCGGTCCGGCCGGGCCCTGGTGGATGCCGACCCGGCCGAAGTCGCCCGTTGCCGCCGCCGGGGTCTGGGTGAACAGATCGCAGTCCATCTCCACCGCGAGCGTGTCCAGCACCCGGCAGTCAGGCACCGCCCCGGTACCGTCGATGGTGGTCTGGAACTCCCGGCGCCGGCCCTCCCAGTCCAGGTAGGTACCGGCTTTCTCAACGGTCGGCGCGACGGGGAGCACCACGTTGGCGTATCGCGTGACGGCGCTCGGGCGCATCTCCAGACTCACCACGAACCCGGCTTGGCTCAGCGCCCGCTCGGCCAGGTCAGGGTCTGGCAGGTCGGCCGGATCGACGCCGCCCACCACGAGCGCGGAAAGACCGCCCTCAGCGGCAGCATGCAGGATGTCGGTGCACTCGCGTCCGGGCGTCTCCGGCAACGCACCCCGTTCCAGGCCCCACGCGCGCTCGACGTGCTCGCGCGCGGAAGCATCGATCACCGGCCAGCCCCCCGGCAGCAGCGTCGGAAGTGCGCCGGCCTCCACCGCACCACGCTCGCCCGCGCGGCGCGGAATCCACGCGATCCGCGCGCCAGTCCGCTCGGAGAGCCGCAGCGCGGCGCTGAACAGGCCCGGTACCTGCGCGGCCCGTTCGCCCAGCAGCAGGACCGACCCCTCCCGTCGCAGCAGCTCGTCCACCTCGGACGGAATTTCGTCCATTGTGGACGCTTCAGCGCCCGGGAGGCACCGCAGCAGCCCACCGGAACGGATCGTCGTTCCCTCACCGACGATCCGGGTCGTCTTCTCCACCCCGGGCGAGTTCCACTGTCCCATGTGGAACACCTGTGTCCCGCCCTTGCGTGCGGCTTTGCGCAGCCGCAGGAAGACGATCGGGGACTCTTCCTCGGGTTCGAACGCCACGCACAGCACAGCCGGCGCCGACTCCAGGTCCGCGTAGGTCACCGAGCCCGTATCAGGAGAGGTGCCGACCACGCGCGCGGCCAGAAAGTCCAGCTCCTCCCGCGAATGCGGGCGTGCACGGAAGTCGATGTCGTTGGTGCGCAAGGCGATCCGGGCGAACTTCGCGTACGCGTAGGCATCCTCGACGGTGACCCGGCCACCCGGCAGAACGCCGACGCCACGGCGGTCACGGGCCTTCGTCAGCCCCTCGGAGGCGACGCTGAGCGCCTCGGTCCACGACGCCGGGCGCAGCTCACCGCTGGCGGAATCCCGGACCATCGGCCTGGTCAGCCGGTCCGACGCGGCCGCGTAGCGGAACGCGAACCGCCCTTTGTCGCACGACCACTCCTCGTTGACCTCCGGGTCGTCCCCGGCCAGCCGGCGCATCACCTTGCCGCGCCGCCAGTCGGTGCGCATCGAGCAGCCGGACGCACAGTGCTCGCACACGCCCGGCGTGGACATGAGGTCGAACGGCCGCGACCGGAACCGGTACGCGGCGCTGGTCAGCGCCCCCACCGGGCAGATCTGGATGGTGTTGCCGGAGAAGTACGACTGGAACGGCTGTTGCTCGGCGATGCCGACCTGCTGCAACGCGCCGCGTTCCAGCAGCTCGATGAACGGGTCACCGGCGATCTGCTTGGAGAACCGGGTGCACCGCTGGCACAGCACGCACCGCTCCCGGTCCAGCAGGATCTGCGTCGAGATCGCGATCGGCTTCGGGAAGGTGCGCTTCACGTCCACGAACCGGGAATCCGCGCGCCCGTGCTTGAGCGCCTGGTTCTGCAGCGGGCACTCGCCGCCCTTGTCGCAGATCGGGCAGTCCAACGGGTGGTTGATCAGCAGCAGCTCCATGACGCCCTGCTGCGCCTTGTCCGCCACCGGTGACGTCTTCTGCGTGCGCACCACCATGCCGTCGGCGACGGTCAGCGTGCACGACGCCTGCGGTTTGGGCATCGGCCGACCGTTCACCTCGACCTCGACCAGGCACTGGCGGCACGCACCGGCGGGGTCCAGCAGGGGGTGGTCGCAGAACCTCGGGATCGTGATCCCCATCCGCTCGGCGGTGCGGATCACCAACTCACCCTTGGGCGCATCCACCTCGACGCCGTCGATGGTCAGGCGGACGTAACCCTCCGGCACGGGACGGGTCTCTGCTTCTGGTGCAACGGTCATCGCCCTGCTCCCACGATCGTCGCTGCTCCTACCAATGCGGGTTCATCCGGCTGGGCGTCACCGCGACGGTTGCGCTCGCACAGCGCGAGGAACTCGTCCCGGAAGTACTTGATGCCACTGGTGATCGGGCTGACCGCGCCGTCGGCGAGCGCGCAGAACGAGCGCCCCAGGATGTTGTCGCAGACGTCGAGGAGGGTGTCGATGTCGGACTCGGTGCCCCGACCTTCGACCATGCGCTCCAGCACCTGCGCCAGCCAGAAGCAGCCCTCCCGGCACGGCGTGCACTTGCCGCACGACTCGTGCTCGTAGAACTGGGTCCACTTCAGCACCGCCCACGGCACGGAGACGGTCTCGTTGAAGATCATCAGCGCCGTGGTGCCGAGCATCGAGCCGGCCTCGGCCGCGCCCTCGAAATCCAGCGGGATGTCCAGGTGCTCGGCGGTGAACAGCGGGGTCGACGAGCCGCCCGGCGTCCAGAACTTCAACGGGACGCCGTCCTTCATGCCCCCGGCGAGGTCCAGCAGCTCGCGCAGGGTGGTGCCCAGTGGCGCCTCGTACTGGCCGGGCTTCTCGACGTGCCCGGACAGCGAGAAGATCTTCGGTCCTGGCGACTTCTCCCGACCCATGGTGCGGAACCAGTCCGAACCGCCGTTGACGATGAAGGGCACCGACGCGATCGTCTCGACGTTGTTCACCGTCGTCGGGCACGCGTACAGGCCGGCCTGCGCCGGGAACGGCGGCTTCAACCGGGGCTGGCCGCGCTTGCCTTCCAGCGAATCCAGCAGCGCGGTCTCCTCACCGCAGATGTAGGCACCCGCTCCCGCGTGCACGACGATGTCCAGGTCGAAACCGGAGCCGAGGATGTCCGTGCCGAGGTAGCCGGCCGCGTACGCCTCGCGCACGGCGTGGTTGAGCCGACGGATGCAGTGCAGGGCCTCGCCGCGCACGTAGATCATGCACGTGTTGGCACGCATCGCGTAGCTGGCGATGATGCAGCCTTCGATCAGCGAATGCGGGTCGGCCATCATCAGCGGGACGTCCTTGCAGGTCCCCGGCTCGCCCTCGTCAGCGTTGATCACCAGGTAGTGCGGCTTGCTCGGCTCCTTGGGCATGAAGCTCCACTTGAGACCGGCCGGGAACCCCGCGCCACCGCGCCCGCGCAGGCCCGCGTTCTTCACCAGCTCGATGAGCTGGTCCGGGTGCGCGCGCAACGCCTTGCGCAGCGCGGTGTAACCCTCAAGCTGCTCGTAGGTGCGCAGCGTCCACGACGTTGGCGAGAGCCAACGCTTGGTGAGGACCGGCGTCAGCGGGCTGACGTCACGGTCGGCACCGGTTGTGGTCACGTCGGTCATGCCCCACCCCTCACTTCTTCTCCGGCAGCGGCGGGAGTTCGGCGTCTTCGGGCATCGGCGGCGCGGTCCAGCCGCGCTCGTTGGCCATCCGCGCGCCGCGCACCGTCTCCGTCGAGTCGGTCGGACCGGCCACCTCGGCGTCCAGCTCGTCGAAGAAGCCGGCCAGCTCGCGCGAGACCGTGCGGAAGTCGGTCAGCGGTGCTCCGCGCGTCGGCGCCGGCTTCTCGCCGCGCTGCAACGCCCGCACCAGCTCCAGCGCCTTCTCCGGCGTCTGGTTGTCGTAGAACTCGTAGTTGACCTGCAACACCGGGCCGTAGTCGCACGCGGCGAGACACTCGGCGTGCTCCAGGGTCACCGACCCCGGCTCGCCGGGAGTGCCGGCGGTTTCCTCGTGCCCGACGCCCAAGTGCTCGCGGAGCTTCGCGTAGATCGCGTCCCCACCCAGCGCCGCGCAGAGGGTGTTGGTGCACACGCTGACCAGGTGCTGGCCGCAGGGCTTGCGCTTGTACATCGTGTAGAAGGTGGCGACGGCGCTAACCTCCGCGGTGGACAGCGCCAGCTGCTCGGCGCAGAACTCGATGCCCGCCGTGGTCACGCACCCCTGCACGGACTGCACGAGGTGCAGCAGGGGCAGCAGCGCTGACCGGGGTTCCGGGTAGCGCGCGATGATCCGCTCGGCGTCGGCCCGCACGTCGTCGCCGAACACCGCACGGGTGTCCACCGGCTCGTGCACGACGGCTTCCGAACTGCGCGTGTAGTCGAACTGCTCTGTCATCTCAGCGATCCACCCCGCCCATCACCGGGTCGATCGAGGCCACGGCGGCGATCACGTCCGCGACCAGCCCGCCCTCGGTCATCGCCGGCATCGCTTGCAGGTTCACGAAACTCGGTTCGCGCACGTGCACCCGCATCGGGCGGGTGCCGCCGTCGGAAACCAGGTGGTAGCCGAGTTCGCCACGCGGCGACTCCACCGGCACGTACACCTGCCCCGGCGGCACGTCGAAGCCCTCGGTCACCAGCTTGAAGTGGTGGATCAGCGACTCCATCGACTGACCCATGATCTTGCGGACATACTCCAGCGAGTTGCCCATGCCATCCGGGCCGATGGTCAGCTGCGCCGGCCAGGCGATCTTCTTGTCCTCCACCATCACCGGCCCGGGCTCCAGCCTGTCCACGCACTGGCGGATGATCCGCAGCGACTGGTGCATCTCCTCCAGCCGCAGCAGATACCGGGCATAGCAGTCGGCGTCGGTGCTGGTGGGCACCTCGAAGTCGAGCTCGTCGTAGCCGAGGTACGGGTCGATCTTGCGCAGGTCCCACGCCAGGCCGGCGGACCGCAGCATCGGTCCGGTCACGCCCAGCTCCAGACAGGCGTCCAGCGGCAGGTAGCCGACCTTCTGCAGCCGCTGCTTCCAGATCGGCTGACCCGTGAACAGCTTGTCGTAGTCCGGGAGACGTTTGTCCATCACCTTGATGAAGTCCAGGATCTTCTCCCGGTAGCCTTCAGGCAGGTCCTGCGCGACACCGCCGGGTCGGATGAAAGCGTGGTTCATCCGCAGGCCGGTGAGGAACTCCAGCAGGTGCAGGACTTCCTCGCGCTCCCGGAAGCCGTAGGTCATGCCGGTGGACGCCCCGATCTCCATCGCGCCGGTGGCCAGGAACACCAGGTGCGAGGAGATCCGGTTCAGCTCCATCAGCAGAATGCGGATGGTCTGCGCCCGCTTCGGTGCCTCGATCCCCAGCAGCTTCTCGGTGGCCATGCAGTAGGCCGCCTCGTTGTACAGCGGCGCGAGGTAGTCCATCCGCGTCACGAACGTGACGCCCTGCGTCCACGTGCGGTATTCGCAGTTCTTCTCGATACCGGTGTGCAGGTAACCGATGACCGAGCGAGCCGTGACGACGGTCTCGCCCTCCAACTCCAGCACCAGGCGCAGCACGCCGTGCGTCGACGGGTGCTGCGGCCCCAGGTTGATGACGACGCGCTCGTCACCTTCGGTCTCCTCGACGAAATCCCCCCAGTCGCCGCCAGTGACCGTGTACACCCGCCCCTCGGTGGTCTCGCGCGACGTCGCGGCGTACGGATCGTGCCCAACGCCATCGGGCGCAGGGCCATCGGGCGCAGGGCCATCGGGCGCGGGACCACCGTGCACGGGTCCAGCACCGGTCGCGCCACGACCGGTCGCGGTGGTGTTGGTCATCAGCTCCGCCCTCCTCTCGGCCTACTGCCGTACGACTCGCAGCGCCTCAGACGCGTCACGTGTAAGCCCGGCGCTGGTCGGGCGGTGGCACTTCGGCACCCTTGTACTCCACCGGTATCCCGCCGAGCGGGTAGTCCTTGCGCTGCGGATGGCCGTCCCAGTCGTCCGGCATGAGAATCCGGGTCAGCGCGGGATGGCCGTCGTAGACGATGCCGAACATGTCCCACGCCTCCCGCTCCTGGAAGTCCGCGGTCGGGTAGACACCGACGACGCTCGGCACGTGCGGATCGTCGACCTCCACCGCCACCTCAACGCGAATGCGGCGCCGGTAGGTCATCGACGTGAGGTGGTAGACCGAGTGCAACCGCTGCGGCACGCCCTCGCCATAGTCCACACCGGACACCGAGCTGCACAGCTCGAACCGCAAGGACGGATCGTCCCGCAAGGCCCGGCACGTTTCGACGAGATGCTCCCGACGCACGTAGAACGTGATCTCGCCACGGTCCACAGTCACCTGGAGCACCGCCTCCACCGGCACGTCCCGGTCCCGCAGCGCCGCGAGCAGGTTGTCCGCGACCTCGTCGAACCAGCCGCCATACGGCCGCTCCGCGGCTGGCGGGACGTACGCGGGCAACCGCAGCCCCCCATAGCCCGAGGTGTCCCCGGTGCCCCTGACACCGAACATCCCCTTGCGGGCGTGGCCAGCGACAATCGGCTCCCGCGGCTTCTCCAGCGCGCCCTGCCGGTCCGAACCCTGCTCGTCTGGCCCCTGCTCGTTGGGCCCGTGCTCGGTTGGCCCGTGTTCGTTGGACGACGTTCCGGTCATCGGACTCACCTACCCGCGCCAATCTCGTGGTTCCCGGCTGGGCCACCGGACTCGATTCCCGCTGCCCCCAGGTCGCCTTCGGCCCCGAGTTCCTGGCGCTGCGCCTCCTGCTGCCGCTGCGCACGCTTGCGCTGCGAGCGGTTCTTCGGCGCGTACCGCACCGACGACGGCACGAGCTCGGTGCGCTGACCGGCCTTCAGCTCTGCACGCTTCGGCCCCAGCGGCTCGTCCATGACCTTGGCGTGCAGCTTCAAGATGGCGTCCAGCAGCATCTCCGGCCGCGGCGGGCAGCCCGGCAGGTACATGTCCACCGGGACGACGTGGTCCACGCCCTGCACGACCGCGTAGTTGTTGAACATGCCACCGCTGGAGGCACACACACCCATCGCCAGCACCCAACGCGGCTCCGGCATCTGGTCGTAGATCTGCCGCAGGACCGGGGCCATCTTGTTGGTCACCCGGCCGGCGACGATCATCAGATCCGCCTGCCGGGGAGTGGCGGAGAACCGTTCCATGCCGAACCGCGCGATGTCGTAACGGGAGCCGCCGACGGTCATCATCTCGATGGCGCAGCACGCCAGCCCGAAAGTCGCCGGCCACATCGACGTCTTCCGGGTCCAGTTGACCAACTTCTCCACATTGGCCAGCAGGATGCCGCCCGGCAGCTTCTCCTCCAGCCCCATCTCGCCACTCCTTCCACTGTCTTCGCTCCACCGCTGGGGTGGTGAAACTCCGGGTGAGCGCGAAGGCTTCGTAGGGCTAGTCGCTAGTTCCAATCCAGGCCGCCACGCCGCCACACGTAGGCGTAGGCGAATCCGACAGTGACGATGAACAGCACGATCTCGACCACGCCGAACAGACCGAGCGCGCCGGCGGAGACCGCGAACGGGTAGAGGAAGACCATCTCGATGTCGAAGAGGATGAACAACATCGCGGTCAGGTAGTACGCGACCGGCATCCGGCCGCCACCGGTCACCGGCTGCGGTGACGGTTCGATGCCGCACTCGTAGGCGTCCAGCTTGGCCTTGTTGTAGCGGCGGGGGCCGATGAAGCCGGCGATCACCACCGAGAAGACGGCGAAACCGGCCGCAAGGGCGAACAACAGCACCAGAGGGACGTACGCGTCGAGCACCTCGCCTGCCCTCCTCTGTTCGCTCAGTGGGCTACTCCGTTGACCCGGGACCAGCGTCAGTCCCGGGTTCCTCGGCCCTGGGCGTCGCCACCCAACGCCGTTATGGGAGCACTCTATGCGTTCGTTCGTATCTGTTCCGTAGTGAGGTCAACCTAACTTTATGATTTGCCGCACACACTGCGGACATCTGACCAGACGGCGGCCATCAGGCGCTAGGGGTCAGCCGAGTAGTGGCATTGATCACACGATCCATCGCGTCACCGTCCTTCGTGTCATAGAGATTTGCCAGCAGCTTCAACACAAATCGCATGAGCGTGACCCTCCGCATACCGTGCGTTGTGGCCAGTCGCATCACCGTGGGATTGCCAATCAACTTGGTGAAGATGGCCCCGAGCCGGAAGTAGCCGCCGAAGGTCTCCTGCACGACGCTCGGGTAGCGGCCCAGCGCGCGCTCCCGGGACGGACCGCCCGGGCGCGCGAGCCCGTGCACCACGCACTCGGCGGCCAGCTTCGCGGACTCCATGGCGTAGGCGATGCCCTCGCCGTTGAACGGGTTCACCATTCCGCCGGCATCGCCGACGAGCAGAAGGCCGTCCCGGTAGTGCGGCACCCGGTTGAACGCCATCGGCAGGGCGGCCCCGCCGATCTTGCCCACGGCGTTGCCCTCCCGCAGCTCCCACTCCTCGGGGGTGCCGTCCAGCCACGAGCGCAGCAGCGTGCGGTAGTTGGTGTTGCCGTAAGCCGCGGAAGTGGACAGCGCACCGAGCCCGACGTTGACCGTGCCGTCGCCCATCCCGAAGATCCAGCCGTAGCCGGGCAGCAGCTTGGGGTTCGCCGGCTCGGAACGGTCCCACAGCTCCAGGTGCGATTCGAGGAAGTCGTCCTTGGTCCGCGGGCTGGTGTAGTACCGGCGCACGGCCACGCCCATGGGCCGGCTGTCCCGCTTCTGGATGCCCACCGACAGCGCCAACCGGGCGGACACCCCGTCACAACCGAGCACCAGCGGTGCCTGGTACCGCACGGGCGTCCGTTCGGGTCCGCTCTTGGCATGGACGCCGATGACCCGGCCGCTGCGCTCGTCCGTGAGTGCTCCCGTGACGGTGGTGTTCTGCACCAGGCGGGCACCCGCGCGCTCGGCCGCCCGGGCGAGCAGGTCGTCGAAGTCGTTTCGGGGGCGCACCAGCCCGTAAGGTGGGAACCCGGCCAGGTCCGGCCAGTCCAGCTCCAGCGTCATACCGCCGCCGACCACGCGCAGACCCCGGTTGTGTAACCACCCGGCCTCCGGGCGGGTGTCAACGCCGAGGTCGATGAGCTGCTTGACCCCGCGTGGGGTGATGCCGTCGCCGCACACCTTCTCGCGAGGAAAGACGCTCTTCTCCACCAGGAGGACGTCGAGTCCGGCCCGGGCGAGGTAGGTGGCAGCCGTCGATCCCGCCGGTCCAGCACCGACGACGATCACATCCGCGCGCTCGGAACGAGCCGGATGGTGCTCGCCGGTCGAGTGGTCCCGGCTGGCTGTGCTGGTCATGACACTCCCTGAAGCAGTACGCGAGGGGCTTCAAAGCCCCCGGCGTCGTCATCTCGTCTCGTCGGTCGGGTTTCCGATGCGTGAACCGCTTGTGAACGAGTTCACTATCTAGGACCGAGTCTAAGCCGGTACCCCGGCGCGATCGAGCCCGCGATGCTCGGCCACCCGAGTGATCGCGCAGGTCAACGAGGGTGAGTACATTTCGCGTGACAACGATCGCGAACACGGTGCGTCATCATGTCATCACGCATCGCTACCGTGCCCAGCGATGACCCTAACCCAGCGGCCACCGACCACATCGATGAGTCGAGCGTGCGTCTCCCCAGAGGCCACCGCCTCTACGGCCTGGCCGCCGTCCTGACAGCGCCTACGTCCTGACAGCGCCTACGTCCTGAGAGCGCCTACAAGAAGCGAACCTTCACCCGCACCAGCGGTCACTGCGACGGCTTGACGGCGTGGTGGACGGCGACCACTCCGCCGGTGAGGTTGAGCCAGGCTACGTCGGTCCACCCGGCCCGCGCGATCTTCTCGCCCAGCTCCTGCTGGTCCGGCCAGGCCCGGATGGACTCGGCCAGGTACACGTACGCGTCCGGGTTCGACGCGACCCGGCTGGCCATCCACGGCAGCGCGCGCATCAGGTAGTTCATGTACACCCCGCGGAAAGGCCGCCAGGTCGGGGTGGAGAACTCGCACACGACCAGGCGCCCGCCGGGCCGCACGACCCGGGACATCTCACCCAGCGCGGCGTCCACGTCGACGATGTTGCGCAGGCCGAACAGGATCGTCACCGCGTCGAAGGCGCCGTCGGCGAAGGGCAGGTGCAGGGCGTCCGCGGCGACCATGGGCAGCCCGCGGTTGCGGCCCTGGCGCAGCATCCCCATCGAGAAGTCCGCGGCCACGCAGAACGCGCCGGAGCGGGAGAACTCCTGAGTGGACACGCCGGTGCCGGCGGCCAGGTCGAGGATGCGTTCGTGCTCGCGGGGTTCCAGCGCGCGGCGAGTCGCTTCGCGCCAACGCCTGTCCTGGCCGAAGGCCAGCACCGTGTTGGTCAGGTCGTACCGCCGTGCGACGCCGTCGAACATCGCGGCGACTTCACGCGGCTGCTTGTCCAAGCCTGCCCGGGGCATAGGTCAAAGCCTACGGCGCCGGCGGGCACGGTGGTGAACAGCCATCAAGCCGCCATCCGGCTGCCCGGGAACCCGTCCATCACCTCGGCGTAGTGGCCGATCAGCTCCTCGCACAGGGCGGGCCAGGTACGCCCGGCCACCGCCGCGCGCCCAGCGGTACCGAACCGCGTGCGCAGGCCGGGGTCGCGCAGCTCGTTGATCGCGGCGCGCAGCGCGGTCGCGTGAGCGTCCTCTCCCGTGGGCAGCAGGTACCCGGTGCGGCCGTGCTGGACAAGATCGCGGGGGCCGCCGGCATCCGGTGCGAGCACGGGGACCCCGGAGGCCATGGCCTCCTGCACGGCTTGGCAGAACGTCTCGTACGGCCCGGTGTGTACGAAGACGTCGAGAGCTGCGTAAACGCGGGCAAGGTCGGCGCCGGTGCACAGCCCGAGGAAGGTGGCGTTCGGCAGGCTCCGGGTCAGCGCTTCGCGCTGGGGACCGTCACCGACCACGACCACGCGCACGCCGGGGAGTGCGTCCAGCGCGGCCAGCCGCTCGATGTGCTTCTCCGGCGCGAGCCGGCCCACGTAGCCGACCAGCAGCTCGCCGTTCGGGGCCAGCTTCGCGTGGTACTGCTCGTCCCGGTGCTTGGGGTGGAAACGATCGGTGTCCACTCCGCGTCCCCACCGGTACACGCGCGGGATGCCGTGCTCGTGCAGGGCCTCCATGGCCCACGTCGACGGGGCCAGCGTCCGGTCCGCGCCCGCGTGCAGGCGGCGGGTCCAGCGCCACGCCGCCCGCGCGGTCAGCCCGAGGCCGTAGGAAGCGGCGAAGCCGGCCACATCGGTCTGGTAGACCGCCACCGACGGCAGACCCAGCCGGCGCGCGACTGCCAGCCCGCGCGCACCCACCACGAACGGCGAGGCCAAGTGCACCACGTCCGGCTGAAAGTCCTGCACAGCTCGCAGCACCCGCCGGGTCGGCACGCCGATCGGCAACGACGACACCACCGGCAGGTCCACGCTGCGCAGGCGCACGACGGGAGTACCTTCGTGCTCGTCCGACCCGTTGCCCGGGGCCACCACCAGGGCGGGAAACCCGCGGCGCCGCAGGTGTTCCAGTACCCGCAGTACCGAGTTCGTCACGCCGTTGACCTGCGGCAAGAAGCTTTCCGTCACGATCGCCACACGCACGACTCACACGTTCCTGCGCCGGCCCGGCGAGCAGGCGACCGGCACGTGACACCTTCCAGAACGCGAAGGCAACAGCGTTCCAACTGCTCCGCCCGCGCCCACCCCGGTGCCGAACTTGGTCCGATCATCGCCGCCCGGCAACCTGCACGTAGCGTCACGGACACCGGGAGTGGCGATATTGAGTTGGCATGACGGTCCTGCCATCCCACGAGCAGCGCCAAGCCAACCAGACCGGGTCCCATCAGTCCGGGGCAGGTCAGGGCGGTCCTGACCTGGAGCCCGCTCTGGTGTCCCGGGCGCTGGAAGTCGCTGGCCGCTTGGCGAACGACGCGGCCGACGTCATCACGGCCACGGCCGGGCGGGGCGCGCGGCCCGCCGCCACCGAGTCGCCGTTCGACTGGGTCACCGACACCGGCCGAACCCTCGAACGGCACACCCGCCGAGTGCTGGCCGACGAGTTCCCCGGGACTCCCGTGTTCGGCGAGGAGTTCGACAAGTCCACGGCGGACCCGTTGGGCACGGTGGCGCAACCCCGCATCGACCCTTCGCCGGGACACCGGCTCCGCTGGGTGGTGGACCCGGTGGACGGGACGGCGAACTACGTGGCCGGAATGCCGTGGTGCTCGTACAGCCTCGCGATGCTCGACGAGCATGGCCCGGTTGTCGGAGTGGTCGCGGACCCGTACCGGGCACAGATCTACGCCGCCGCGCGGAACCGCGGGATGCGCGCCAACGGCACACCGGTGCGGCTGTCCGACTGCGCCGAAACGCGCGCCGGGATCGTGTGCACCGAACTCACCAAGTCCGGCCCGTGGAAGGGCATGAGCAGGTTCATCTCGAACGCGGCGGCCGACCAGGTCGGGGTGCGGGTGCTGGGCTCACCCGCGCTGGCGATCACGCAGGTCGCGCTCGGACATGCGACCGCTGCGGTGCTGGACTCCTACCAGGAGTGGGATGTGGCCGCCGCGCTGACGCTCGCGCTGGAAGCGGGCGCCGCCGTGCGCGACCGCGGGGGCGAGCGCACGCCGCTTCCCGAGGGCGGTCTGCTGGTGGCCGCGCCCGGGGTCGCCGAGGAAGTTCTCGGCTGGTGGCAGCAGGCCACGGCCTAGCCGGGCAGGTCACGCGGTGGAGACTTCGGAGACCGGCTCCCGGCTGGACGTGAGGACTCCCGGTCCGAGCACGACCGACATCGGCTGGAGCAGGGGGAACTGCTTTCGAAGCAGGGTGATCTCGCGGTTCATCCTGCTCAGGTCCGGCGCGGACACCAGGTCCAGCACGGTTGCGGACACGTGATCGGTGATCAGGCCGAACCGGCAGGCCGCCGCGTCGAGCTGTTCATGCACACGGCGCGTGGTGGCGTCCCAGTTCTGCGCCCCTTCGCCGGCGTCCAGGCCGCGTCCCAGCTCGACCAGCGCACGGACGTTCGGCAGCTCGGCGTCCATACGCCGCACCACGGCGTGCAGGCGTTCCCGCGCCCGCGCCGAGGACACCGCGTCGACCGCCCGGGCCGCCCGGCACACCGCGTGCTCGCAGCGCCACATCTGGTGCCACCACAGGTCAGGCTTGGCCGGCTGGCCGGATCGTGGATCGCCCGGCGGTCGCGCCGACGGCAGGGCGTCCGGCGGCGGAGTCTGACCCGGGTCGTCGCGCACCGGGCCGCTAGATGGTGGTGGCGACACGCCCCGCCCGGCGTCTTCCGGTCGGCCAGTTCGCCACCCGCGGGCGACCAGCAGAAACGCCGCGGTTCCACCCACCGCACCGGCCAGCATCGCTGCCAGCACCACCACCCATAGTTCGGCCATCGTCGAGCCGTGCCTTTCAGAAGTCCGTCGTGCTGAACCCGCCCCCTCGCGTCAGCCCGGCCGTGAGCGGTCCTGTCGGGAAAGAGTGGGACACCCCCCATGGCCGGTCGGACACCATGGCCCCGGCGAAACCGCCCGCTCACCGCGCCCGGAGAACGCGACTTCGGTAAACCGGACTTCGGCCGCCGGAACGCGGCCATATACGAACTTTGGCAGGGCGGGGACCCGAACGCCGTGAGGGAAAGTACTCATTTCGAGTACGAGAAGTACCCGTACCCGGCCGGACAGCGGCCGCGTCGCGCTACAACCGCCAGGCGGCCTCCGCGCCGGAGCGGGCCACGGACTGCATCTCGGCGAGCAGGAATCCCATGATCTCGGTGTGGTCCGCGTCGCGCCCGGCGGGTCCCGAGTGCGCCTCCCACGCTTGCGGGGTCGGCCGGTCCAGCCGCGCCACCGACAGCACCTCGTCCAAGGCGATCTCGACGTCCTCGCGCACCGTCGACGGGTCGACGGCGACCCCACTGGTGGCCAGCCGCAGCTCGACTGGGTGCGGGGTGAACAGCTCGCCGATGAACGGCCAGACGCGGGCGAATCCGGCTCGCATCCGGCGCCGGGACTCCTCGTCGCCGTCGCCCAACCGTAGGACCCACTGCCCCGCGTGATCGCGGTGCTGGGTCAGGGCGGGCAGGGATCCGGCGGCGATGGCCGCGAGCACCGGGTCGGCGCTGTGCGTCAACCGTTCGAACAGCGCCAGCCGCCAGCTCGACAACACCAGCAGCCGGGCGATGCTGGCCGCGAAGTCGCCGCCAGATCCCGGGCCGCAGTCGATCTCCACCAGGCGCACGTTGCGGAATTCCCGGTCGTCGCGGAAGAACGCGAGCCGGTCCTCGTCCCGGCCACGGCCCTCGACCTCTCCCGCGCGCCGCAGCAGCATCCGCGCCTGCGCCATGAGGTCCAGTTCGATGTGGGCCAGCGCGACGTCCTCTTCCAGCTCGGGCGCGCGCACCGTCCATTCGGAAACCCGGTAGGACAGGATCAGCGCGTCGTCGCCGAGCATCAGGCAGTACAGCGCCAGATCCGCACTGTCCACTCCGGGCGGAACGGACCGGTCCCGGACGCGGTCGACGCCCGCGGCGAGGTCTACTTCGGACACGGATGGTAACGAGTCAGCGGGTTGGCGCCGTTCGGGAATCCCTCCGGTCGCGTGCGAACTCATCGCAGCTCACCCCCAAAACCGGGAGGCGAGTGCCAGTCTCACACCGCGCGCCCGTCTTCGGAAGGCGTCCGGGGGCAGCACAGGACTTTGGTCACATGCCGGTCAAGGACGCCGGGTGCCGCTGTTCGACGGCTTCGCCCACCGGCACGCCAGCTCCGCCGGGGTTGAGCCGCACGGGCGGTCGGCGGCGCAGCAGCAAGTACGTCGGCAGGAGCACGGCCCACGTCCCGGCCAGCGCGCTGCCGACGGGCAGGAGGGACATCAGGAAGGTGCGCCCGGCCACGCGAACCAGCTCCGGGTTGTTCATGTCGTACTCGACCCGGACCAGCTGGCCTTTCTGCAGGCCGGACGGGTAGAGCACGCCGTTCTGCGGGATGTAGACGTTGCCCTCGGCGTCGTTGAACCGCACCACGGTCCGGGTGGGGGAGGTATCCAGCACCTCCGCCACCGACAAGCCACGATGGTCTTCGATCGTGCGGTCGTTGCCGAAGCAGGCGATCACCAACATCACGCAGAGCAGGCTGATCAGCGCCGCGACCGCGAGTACGACGCGGGCCACGATCAGCCGGATCGACCGGGCGGTGGCAACCCGGACACCGGTGGCCGCGGCACCCGCGGCACGGTCACCGTCCGTGCTGCTGGCCACCGCGTTGGTCCGTTCCGGCGTCGCCACCTTCCTTGCCACGGTGACGAAGTGTAGGCGAGTCGGGTGAAGGCTGCCGCACGCCATACACCTCGCACAGACCTCGCGACATCGCGACCGCACGACAGCACGCGGGGCACGGAAGGACGCCGCATGAGGTCCGGGCCACATACGTCCACTGCGTCACCAGAGCCACAAGTACGAACGTTTACTCTCGCGGTGTGGTCTCTTTGCCTGAGTACCTACAGGTGCGCACGCGTGAAGTCCCGGTCGAGGGTGACCTTCTCGACTTCCTTCCGGCCAGCGACACCCCGCTGAGCTGGGTTCACCAGGGCGAAGGGCTCATTGGCTGGGGCGAGGTCGCCCGGTTGGACCTCTCCGGCCGCGACCGGTTCGCGAACGCCGCGCGGTGGTGGAAGCGGTTGACCGAACGGCTGGATGTCGACGACGAGGTGCGGCTTCCCGGTACCGGGCCGGTGGTGTTCGCCACGTTTTCCTTCGGCGACGAGACCTTCGACGCCCCGGGTTCCGGGGAAGGTCAGGCGCGGGAAAACACCACCGGCCAGGCGGTGGGGTGCTCGACGCTGGTCGTCCCCGAAGTGGTGGTCGGACAGCGCGACAGCGTCCGCTGGATCACCCGGATCGGCGACAGCGAAAGCCTCCACTCGGAGCCGGAGTCGTTGCGCCCGAGCGGCCTCGCCCAGCATCCCGGCCCCGTCCGTTACGACGACGGGCAGTTCACCCCGTCGGAGTACCGCGCCGCGGTGAGCCACGCGGTCAGCCGCATGCGCACGAGCGAGCCCGGCAAGCCGGACCGGCTGGAGAAGGTCGTGCTCGCCCACGACCTGCTCGCCACCACGAGCCGACCGCTGGACCAGCGGTTCCCGCTGCGCGAACTGGCTGGCCACTACCCGAACTGCTGGACGTTCGCGGTGGACGGCTTCCTCGGAGCGACCCCGGAGATGCTGCTCGAACGCACCGGCAGCACGGTGCGGTCGCGGGTGCTGGCCGGAACCGCGTTCCTGCCGGACGGGGCGGCGATCGAAGAGCGCGCCGGCGAGTTGGCCGAGCAGCTGCTGGCGTCGGCCAAGAACCGGCACGAGCACGCTTTCGCCGCCGAGTCGATGGCCTCGGCGCTGCGACCGTTCTGCACGAGCATGACCGTCCCGGACGAGCCCGAGGTCATGGTCCTGCCAAACGTGGTGCACCTGGCAACCCTGGTCACCGGCGACCTCAACCCGGACAGCGGCGCGGAATCGCTGCTGCACCTGGTCGACCAGGTGCACCCGACGGCGGCCGTCGGGGGGACACCGCGCGATGTCGCGCTGCGCGCGATTGACGAGCTCGAAGGCATGGACCGCGGGCGCTACTCGGGACCGGTCGGGTGGCTGGACGGGCGCGGCAATGGCCAGTTCGGGGTGGCCCTGCGCTGCGCCCAACTGCAGCCCGAACCCGCCGAAAGCGGCGGGACCCGCATCCGGCTGTTCGCCGGATGCGGGATCGTCGCCGACTCCGACCCGGAGTCCGAGGTCGCGGAGGCCGCGGCGAAGCTGCGCCCGATGCGGCAAGCCCTCGGACAGCTTCGGTAGCGGTCGCCAACCGCTGGCGAACGCGGCCCGAAGCGCTTCTCAGTGGGCGTGTTCGGCCGCGTGCACGTGCTCCATCTTCGCTGCTGACGCGGGCGCTGGCGCCGTGTCCGGAGCCGGCGCGCTCGGGGCCGGCGCGGGCGGCTTGCCCGGGGTGAACAGCCAGGTCTTGAACAGCCCGTCGAGGTTCTTGCCGGACACCTGCTTGGCCAGCGTGATGAACTGCTCGATGGTGCCGTTGCCGTTGCGGCGCTGTTGCACCCACTGGCGGAGGATCTCGCTGAACGTCTGGTCCCCGACGGCGTTGCGGAGCGCCTGCACGGCCATCGCGCCACGGGTGTACACGGCCTTGTGGAACACGTTCTTCTGGCCCGGGTCGCCAGGCAGGACCTGCCAGAACGGGTCGTTGGCCGGAATCGACGAGTAGTAGTAGTCGAACAGCTGTTGGGCGCTGCCCTCGTTGTGCTTCTCGGACCAGTACCACTCGGCGTAGCTGGCGAAACCTTCGTTGAGCCAGATGTCCCGCCAGGTGTCCACCGACACCGAGTCACCGAACCACTGGTGGGCCAGTTCGTGCACGACCACGTAGGGGTCGGCGCCGCCCTTGAAGAACGCGGGGCTGTACGTCGGGCGGGACTGGTTCTCCAGCGCGAACTCCAGGTTCGCGCCCGGCACCACTCCGCCCTGCTGCCCGTAGGGGTACCGGCCGAGCAGCCCGCTGAGGAACTCGATCGCCTCGGGGGTGCGTTCGACGCTGGCCTTGGCCGCGTCCCCGTTCGGGCCCAGGTCCTTGGCGTAGGCGGTGACGATCGGCTGGTTGTCGAAACCCTTACCGGTGTTGATCTCGTACTGGCCGATCGCGACGAACGCCAGGTAGGTGGCCTCGGGCTCGGACATCCGCCAGTCCCAGGACGTCCACCCGGCCTTGCTCTGCCGGCCGGTGTTCGCGCCGTTGGACACCACCTGGGTTCCGTCGGGCACCGCGACGGAGATGTCGAACGTCGCCTTGTCCCGGGGGTGGTCGTTGCTCGGGTACCACCAGGCAGCGACCTCGGGCTCGCCAACCGCGACCGCTCCGTCCTTCGTGCGGTTCCAGTTCGACTTCCCGTCCACCAGGACCGTCGAGGGCACGCCGTCGTAATCGACGACGAACGTCGTCAGCTTGCCCGCCGGGAGGGTCTCCGACGGTGTCACGATCACCTTGCCGCCCTCGCGCCGGAAACCGGCCGGCTTGCCGTCCACCCGCACCGACCGCACGTTCAGCAGGAAGTCCAGGTCAAAGGCGGTGAGATTCTGCGTGGGGCGAGCGACGATCGTCGTGGTTCCCTGCAAGTGGTCATCGGTCGGCTGGTAGCGCAGGCGGATGTCGTAGTGCGAGACGTGGTAACCGCCGTTGCCGTAGGTCGGGAAATAGGGATCTCCGGCCGTGGGAGCCCCCGGCCCGTCGTTGCCGGCCGCGGCCGGTCGGGCAAGCAGAGCCACCGCGAAGCACGCCGCGGCGGCGACCTTCCAACCTTGCTGGTGACCTCCGCTGGGCCATCGCAACACCTCAGTACCTCCTCGCATGCGGCCATCAAGCCCGCTGCGCGCCGTGATTTCGGGCACACAGCAGGAGAGTCGAGGCGGAAACATTCCACAGGGGACCAGCGAGCCGGAACCTTCGAAGGACGGGCGCTGGAATGACCTTCGTCGCAGGTCGCGCAGTGTGCACGCGCACTACTGCGGACGGGTGATGTGGTCGCGGCTCAGCCGACGACGGCGGAGGTGACGGCCGAACGCAGCCGCTGGTGCACTTCGCGCAGTCGCACGCGATCCGCCCGGACCTCCACCACACGCAGGCCCCGCGCCGGCCGCAGCGCTTCAAACAGCTGGGCCCGTTCCCGGACGGTCACGTGGCTGATCCCGTGCGCGGCGCACAGGGCGGAGAGATCGGTCCCGTGCGGAGTGCCGAAAACCCGCTCGAACGGGTCCGCGTATTCCGGTCCGCCCTGCTCCAGCAGGGAGAAGATGCCGCCGCCGTCGTCGTTGAACACCACGATCGTCAGGTCCGGCCGCTGCTCGGCCGGGCCGAGCAGGAGGCCGTTGGCGTCGTGCAGGAAGGTGAGGTCTCCGAGCAGCGCGTAGGCCGGGCCGTCGTGCGCCAGCGCCGCGCCGGCCGCCGTCGAGACCATGCCGTCGATGCCGGCCACGCCCCGATTGCGGTGCACGGTCACGTCGGACCGCTGCCGCGCCGCCAGCGCGACATCCCGGGTCGGGTTGGACGAGCCGAGGACAAGCAGCGAGCCTGCCGGCAGCGTGTGCACGATGTCCCGGGCCACGGCGGGGCCGTTCGGCCACTGCTCCAGCTCCAGCGCGGCATGCAGCGCGGCGGAGGCCTTGTGGTCGGCCTGCTGCCACGACAGCAGCCAGTCCGGGTCGGTGGGCCCGGCCACGTCATCCGGGAGGTTCGGGATCACCGCGCGGACGTCGTGCGCGGGCGCGGGCCAGCTCACGGGATCGGCGCCGGCCAGCAGCACGTCGACGCCCGCATTGGTCAACAGGCGCTGCACCTGGCGGAAGACCGTCGGGCGGCCGACGCACAGAACCTGGTCGGGCCGGTGCTGGTCGAGGAAGCCCGGGATGTCCAGCAACCACATGCCAGTGCTGACCACGGCCGCACCGGTCACGCCGACGCCACCGGACTCCGATAACACCGGCCAGCCGTTGCGTGCTCCCCACCGGCTCGCGGCCTCGACGTCGCCGTCGGCGACCAGGACCAACCCGTGCCTGCCCTCCGGCCGGTAGGGGCCGGCGAGGGTGGCCTGCTCCGTGACCAGGGAGGTCCAGGGTTGCCCGTCCTGGCGCCCGTCCAAGGACTCGCACCAGGTGTGTTCCGGGGTGAGTTCGGGGACCAGTGGCTCGCGGAAGGGCAGGTTCAGGTGCACCACACCGCCCCGGCCGTTCCCGCGTGCGGCGTTCCAGGCCCGGCACACCTGCGAACGCCAGTAGGAGTTCTGCCCGGACCGGTGCTCGGCGACGGCAAGCTCGTCGAAGTACCGCACCGCAGGGCCGTAGAGCTGGTGCTGGTCGATGACCTGGTTCGCGCCGGCCGCACGCAGCTCCGGCGGCCGGTCGGCGGTCAGCACGAGCAGCCCGATCCCGGAGTAGGCGGCCTCGGTCACCGCCGGGTGCAGGTTGGCGGCGGCCGTACCGGACGTGCAGCTCACGACCACCGGCACGGCACTGCGCGCGGCCAGGCCCAGCGCCAGGAAGCCCGCGCTCCGCTCGTCGATGCGCACGTGCAACCGCAGCCGGCCAGCCTCGGCGGCGCGGTGCAGCGCGAACGACAAGGGCGCATTGCGTGAGCCGGGTGACACAACGGCGTCATGCAGACCGTTGCGTACCAACTCGTCGACGAGCACCTCGGCTTGTGCCGTGGACGGATTCAACCGATCACCTCGAACAGCGAGGGGACGCCGCCCCTTGCGATACGCGTTCCAGCCGCCCGCCCCGTCAGCGTACGACCGGAGCAGTGCGGACAGACACCGGAGAACGTCCAGGAGCAGATGTCCGCCACCCCACCCTTTCACACTCCCAGGGCATGGCCGGTGGCCCTGTTACGAGGCTAAGCAACCCGAGGGTGGGAACAAATGTGAGGTTCACGGCAGGGGTGGCGGCAACTCTTCAGCGGACAATGAACCCATGAGTGCGCGCGACCTCCACCCCCTCCCCGTACCGACCGGACCCGCGGCTCTGGAGATCCTGCCGGCGCTGGACCGCGCGCTCGACGGCGCGGCTGGCCCGGCCCTGCTCCCGGTTCCCGGCGGCGAACCCGCTACCGCCGATCGGGTGGCCTCCGCGCTGCGCACCGACGCGCCCCTGGCACCCCGTGAGGACGACCCGGCCGACCCAACCGCGCTGGTGATCGCCACCTCTGGCTCGACCGGCGAACCCAAGGGGGTCCTGCTGCCCGCGTCGGCGCTGCGCGCGTCCGCATCCGCCACGCACGAGCGCCTCGGCGGGCCGGGCCGCTGGCTGCTGGCCCTGCCGGCGCACCACATCGCCGGGATCCAGGTGCTGGTGCGCTCGCTGCTCGCCGGCACTACGCCGGTCGCGGTGGACAGCTCGGGGGGATTCCACCCGGACCGGTTCGCCGAGGCCGCCGACGCCGTCCTGCCAGGCGCCGAACCGTCCTACACCGCTCTGGTCCCCACCCAGCTCAGCCGGCTTCTCGCCGGCGGCGGCGCGGGGATGCGCGCGCTGTGCGCCTTCGACGGGGTGCTACTCGGAGGTGCGGCGACCCCACCCGACCTGCTGGAACGTGCCCGAGATCGTGGTGTGCGCGTGTTCACCACCTACGGCATGAGCGAGACCTCCGGTGGCTGCGTCTACAACGGGGAGCCGCTGCGCGGCGCGGACGTCCACCTGGACAGCGCCGGGGTGATCCACCTGTCCGGGCCGATGTTGGCCCGGGGATATCGCGGCAGCCCCGGGCTCGATGCCGTTCCGGCGTTCGACCGGGGCTGGTTCCGCACCGGCGACCTCGGCCGGTGGGTGGGCCGCCGGCTGGAGGTGCTCGGGCGCGCCGACGACCTGATCATCACCGGCGGGGTCAACATCGCGCCCGCACTGGTGGAGCGGGTGCTGGCCGGGCACAGCGGGGTGCGCGAGGTCTGCGCTCTCGGGGTCCCGCACGGCGAATGGGGGCAGGAGGTCGTCGCCGCCGTCGTCCCCGTCGACCCGGCGTCACCGCCGCCCCTGGAGGACCTGCGCGCCGCCGTCCGCCAGGAGGTTGGCGCCGCCGCCGCCCCGAAACGGATCGCGTTCCTTCCCGAGCTGCCGCTGCGCGGTCCCGGCAAGCCCGACCGGCGCGCGTTGCAGGAGGTCTTCGGCCAGGCCGATCACCCGATAGGGGAAGATAGCGCGCATGGCCACCGTCGCTGAGTGGATCGAAGGCGCCCGCATCCGCACGCTCCCGAACGCGATCGCTCCGGTCGTGGCGGGCACCGGAGCGGCAGCCGGCGCGGGGGGGTGCAGGTTCGCGGTTGCCGGGCTCGCGCTCGCCGTAGCGCTGTTCCTGGTGATCGGGGTGAACTTCGCCAACGACTATTCCGACGGTATCCGGGGCACCGACGACCACCGGGTAGGGCCGCAACGGCTGGTCGGCTCCGGCTCCGTCTCGCCCGGCAAGGTCAGGACGGCGGCCTTCACCTGTTTCGGGATCTCCGCCGTCAGCGGCCTCGGCGTGTTGGTCCTCAGTGGACAGTGGTGGATGCTGGGGGTCGGCGCGGTGTGCATCGCGGCCGCGTGGTTCTACACCGGCGGTTCCCGGCCGTACGGGTACGCGGGCCTCGGGGAGCTGGCCGTCTTCGTGTTCTTCGGCCCGGTCGCCGTGCTCGGCACCGAGTACGTCCAAGCCGGCCGCGTCACCGGCTCCGGGATCGGCGCCGCGGTGGCGATCGGCACGTTCTCCAGCGCCATCCTGGTCGCCAACAACCTGCGGGACATCCCGTCCGACCGGGTGGCGGGTAAGCGCACCCTCGCCGTCCTGCTCGGCGAACACGACACCAGGAACCTCTACGTCACGCTCGTGCTCGTGCCGTTCGTGCTCACCGCGCTGCTCGGGCTGCACACCTCCTGGGCACTCGCCGGTTTTCTCGCTCTGGCGGCACTGTTGGCACCGCTGCGCGCGGTGCTGCGTGGGGCTACCGGCCGCGCCCTCATCCCCGCGGTGCGCGACACCGGGATCGCCATGCTGGTGTGGTCGATCATCGTCGGGCTCGCCCTCGCCGCCGGCTGACCAGCGGACGCCGTTCACTGTCCTTTTTGGACACGCGGTGCAGGATCGTTCCCCCGTGCGAGGTTCGCCGCACATTCCAACCCAGGCCGGCGTGTCACCTCACCAGAGCGGGCAAGACGTACTCGGTGACGGCTTCCGCCGTTTC
Organism: Pseudonocardiaceae bacterium; assembly: GCA_051984675.1. Lineage (GTDB taxonomy): Bacteria > Actinomycetota > Actinomycetes > Mycobacteriales > Pseudonocardiaceae > JBPYFK01. The sequence continues at coordinate 39,492 of JBPYFK010000085.1, forward strand.
ACACCGTGACGAGTCGCTTTCCCCCGTACGCACCGTGACCTGCAGGGCGGCCCCGCTCACGGGCGAGAACACCGTGCAGTCATTGGCGTGCTCGGTCTTGGTTCCTGGTGCGCCGTGCAGGCTGGCGTCCTTCAGCCCCAACCGGTCGAATCCCGGCGGTTGCACACCGACCAGCACGCTGCGGCCACCCTTGTTCGGCTCGTCGAAGGAACATCCCCGCACCGGCGGGTCGAAACTGACCTCGCGCGGAACGCCCGGCTGCACCGGGAACGCCAACCTCGCCAGGTCGGCCGGAGTCACGAGGTCGCACACCTGCTGGGGCGCCAGGCTGGCCAACGCCTGGCGCTGCTGCGGCGGAACCACCCGGACCACCGGCGGTCGCGACGAATCCGACGTCGTGCTCGGTGTTCCCGACGCGGACGACGCCTGCCCACCCGACGGCTGTCCCGACGTGCAGGCGCTCACGCTGGCGACCGCCGCCACCACCACGAGGACCATTGACGCCGCGCGCCGACCCAGCTGACCCATCCAGATCCTTCGCAAGCCCACGCCTTCCACACGCTCCGCTCAGTGATGGTTGGGGGCCGACCATTCCCCCGTGCGATGAAAGCGTTCCAGGACGTTCCACGGCTCCTGCAGGCGCAATCCCTGGGCAGCCACCCACTCGTCGTCGTAGTAGGTCTTCGCGTACCGCTCCCCGCCGTCGCAGAGCAGCGTGACGATGCTGCCGCGCTCGCCCCGTTCGAGCATCCGCGCGACCAGCCCGAACGTGCCCCACAGGTTCGTGCCGGTGGACCCGCCGACCCGCCGGCCGAGGACGTGCTCGGCCCAGCGGATGGTCGCGATCGACGACGCGTCCGGCACCTTGATCATCCGATCGATGGCCTCGCCGACGAACGACGGTTCCACCCGTGGCCGCCCGATGCCCTCGATCAGCGAGCCGCGCTCGGACATCCGCGACGGGTCGCCGTGCCGCCACGCGTCGAAGAACACCGAATGCTCCGGGTCGACGACGGCGAGCCCGGTGCGGTGGCGCCGGTACCGGATGTAGCGACCCAGAGTCGCGCTGGTGCCGCCGGTTCCCGCGCCGACCACCACCCACGCCGGCTCGGGATGCCGCTCGTAGGCCATCTGCTGGAAGATCGATTCGGCGATGTTGTTGTTGCCCCGCCAGTCGGTGGCGCGCTCGGCGTTGGTGAACTGGTCGACGAAGTGACCGCCCAACTCGGCGGCCAACCGGTGCGACTCCTGGTAGATGGCACCCGGCTCGTCCACGAAGTGGCACTGGCCACCCTGCCGCTCGATCAGCGCCACCTTCTCCGCGCTGGTCGAACGCGGCATCACCGCGATGAACGGCAGCCCGAGCAGGCTCGCGAAGTGCGCCTCGGACACCGCCGTCGAGCCGGACGACGCCTCGATCACCGGGGTGCCCTCCACCACAAAACCGTTGCAGATGGCGTACAGGAAAAGCGACCGGGCCAACCGGTGTTTCAACGATCCCGTGGGATGGGTCGACTCGTCCTTGAGATACAGGTCGATGCCCCACTCAGCCGGCAACGGGTAGCGCAGCAGGTGGGTGTCCGCACTGCGGTTGGCGTCGGCCTCGATCAGTCGGATCGCCTCGGTGCTCCAGCTTCGCGTCCGCGCGCACCACCGGTCGACTGTGTCCGCCACTACCGCGCCTCCGAGGATTCGCCGGTCTCGCCGGCATCGTCGGGCTCGGGAGAGTCGGCCCGTCCGGCGGTCCCGGCAGGTTCGCGGTCGGCGGCGTCGCGTTCGCCGCGCAGCTGGGCGCGCAGCTCCGCACGGCGTGCCTTGCGCCGCGCCGACCGCTCAGCCAGCCCGGCCGCGACGCGCTGACGCAGAGCGCGAAGGACGACGAAGGACAGCGGCAGGGACACGACGACCGCCACGGCCAACGCGACCAGCAGCGGAACACCGAACGGCAGCAGGACAGCCGCGATGACGGCGAGCATGCCCAGCCTCGCCACTGTGTAAAGCGTGACATTCAGCGCGAGGCCGCGATCGGCCGAGGTCGCCGGCTCGACCAGCTGCCCGGACGGCGGGTCCGCACGCACTGCTTCCCGTTGTTGCTGCACGTCAGCCAGGTTACGCGCCACCACGTACCGCCCCGGCGGGACCTCCTCCCGGCGCCGGGCACGGGCCACGCCGACCGCCCGAAGCGCACTTTTCGTCCCTTACCTTCCCTTTACCTGGAGCCAAACGTTCGAGTACTTGGGCCCTTCAGTGCCAGGATGCGACCGGAATGCCCGAATGTCGTGCTCGCAATGTGGAGGTCCCCGTGACCGTGTCGACCCAGCAGCCCCCGCAGAACAGCCAGGACCAGCTCCTCACCCCCGGGGAGGTCGCAGCTCTGTTCCGGGTCGATCCCAAGACCGTGACGCGGTGGGCGACCGCCGGTCGGATCGGTTCCATCCGCACGCCGGGCGGACATCGCCGGTTCCGTGAGTCCGAAGTCCGTGCCCTGCTCGCGGAACTCACCAACGACGTGTCCCGCTGACGTTGCACCCATGACGTTGCACCCAGTCATCTCTGGGCACCGATCGTGATCCTGGTGGGCGACGGACGGCGGACGAACCCGTGGTTCGTCCGGCGCCCGGCGCCCACGGTCAGCCCAGCCGCCCGATGGCTCAGCTCAGGCGCCGACCGCCGGCTTGCGGGAAGTCGTCGGCGACGATGGCGGCCAGCTCCAACAGGGCAGCCCTGGTCGCGACGTTGAGCTGGTCCAGTTCCACCTCGGCGCCCTCTTCCAGGTGCGGGTCGAACGGAATCCGGCACACCGCGCGGCAGCGTGCCGCGAAGTGTTCCACCAGCTTGTCCACATCCACCTTGCCGGAGTTCGGATGCACCGCGTTGATCACGGTGACGGACCGCTTCACCAGCTCGCCGTAACCATGGGCATCCAGCCAGTCGATCGTGGCCGCCGCGCTGCGGGCACCGTCGACGGAACCCGACGACACGATCACCAGCGAGTCCGCGACCTCCAGCACGCCCTTCATCGCCGAGTGCATCAAGCCGGTCCCGCAGTCGGTGAGCACCACGTTGTAGAAGTGCTCCAGCAGCGTGATCGTCCGGCGGTAGTCGTCCTCGCTGAATGCCTCGGAGACGGCCGGGTCCTGCTCGCTGGCGAGGATCTCCAACCGGCTCGGGCCTTGCGAGGTGTAGGAGCGGATGTCGCTGTACCTGCTGATGCGCGGCGCGTCCCGCAGTAGATGACGCACGGTCGCGGTGGTTTCCAGCGGGATCTTCTGGCTGAGTGTGCCCCGGTCCGGGTTCGCGTCGACGGCGACCACGCGGTCACCACGCAGGGAAGCGAACGCCGAACCCAGCGTGGCGGTGGTCGTGGTCTTGCCCACACCGCCTTTCAGACTCAGCATCGCGATCTTGTAGCAGCCGTGCAGCGGCTGGTTGATCCGCGCGATCAGCTCCCGCCGCTCCTGCTCCGAAGCACTCTCACCGGGGTTGATGAGGTGGCCGCTGGCGACGTAGAGCGCGCGACGCCACCCGGACTGGGGGGCCCTCCTGGCTCGGCGAAGGAGTTGAGCGGTCGAGAGATCCGGGTCGAACGGCTGATTCACGACCGCTGGCCCGCCAGCAGCCTGGTGGGGCGCCGGAAAGGGCGGTTGCTGTGCGGGCGGTGCCTGCGATGCCGGTGACTGTCCGAGGTGCGCGAAAGGCGGGACCGACTGCCCCGCGGAGTAGTACTGCTGGTCGTTGGCAGCCGGGAACGGACCGGTAGTACCACCGCCCGAAGGCGGATAGACGACCTGCTGGCCTGGCGGCGCCACGTACGGACCGGACTGGGTGACCGGCGGTGCCCCGGTGCTCGACGGATCGACGTACGACGGCGGCGGGTGCTCCCCAGGCTGCTCGGCGGGTTCGACAGACACCGGGCGATTCGGAACCCGCCCCGACGGCGTGGTTTCCGGGTCGACATACCCTGCCTTGCTCGGCTCGTGCTGGGCGCCGTTCCGCGCACCCACCGGCGGCGGAGCGGCGGAGTTGCCGACAGAGGTGGCGATTCCGTTGCCGGTGCGCGGGTTCTCCTGCTCGGCCGTGTGGAAATCGTCAGGTGTGGCCTCGCGGCCAGGGGAGGGGCGCGACGTCATCCGGTCCGGCTCACGCCGGGTGTCCGGTTCCTCGTATGGTCCGGTCACCGTTGGAGTCCCTCCAAGAACGAATCGAGACCTTCCCGACCCAGGTGGGACGGTAGACCCACGTATATCGCAGGTCTCGCCCGGGCAGCCGTCCCTCAGTTGGGCTTGACCTACCGCCAGATCGTCGTGGACCACGTCCCGGCGGACCCGGTCGGACCCGGTTAAGGCGGCGGGTCACACCCCAGCGTACGAGTGGAGACCGGAGACGACGAGGTTGATGAAGAACAGATTGAAGATCATCGCCGCGAGGCCGAGGATGTTGATCCATGCGGCGGGTACGCCACGCCAACCGGCGGTGGCACGGGCGTGCAGATAGGCGGCGTAAATGATCCACGAGACAAGCGCGCACGTTTCCTTCGGGTCCCAGCCCCAGAAACGTCCCCAAGCGGCCTCCGCCCAGATGGCACCGGCCACGATCGCGAACGTCCACACCGGCATGATCAGCACGGTGGTGCGATAGGCGAGCCGGTCCAACGCCTGGCTGGTGGGCAGCCGGCTGCCGAACCGCGCCAGCTTCAACGGGTTGTTCTCGTGGCGTGCGCGCACCAGGTACAGGATGCTGGCGACACCGGCGAAGATGAGCGTGCCGCTGGAAATCACCGCCGCCGACACGTGAATCCAGATCCAGTACGACTGCAACGCCGGCTGCAACGGGGCCGCCTTGGCGTACAACACCGTGCCGGACAGGAAAAGCAGCAGGGTCGTCGGTAGCAGCACGAAACCGCCCAGGCCGCGCAACTGGCGGGGCGCGGTGATCCGGCGCTGCGCGCGGGTCTGCCGGAACAGCGCGACCAGCCACGCCACGACGGCGGCCAGGCAGATCGCCGAACCGAACTCGTACATGTTGCCCCACGGCACGCGGCCCGCGGCCACCCCGCGGAACACCAGCGAGGTGGCGTGCACGAGGGCACCCAGCACGGTCATGGCCACGGCCATACCGCCGAAACGCTCGGAAAGCGGGCGGGTTCGGGGCGTCTCGATGTGGCCGACCTTCATGGCCGATTCCGGGCGCACTTCCTCGTCCGGCTCCGGCGGCTCGCCCGCGTTCGGCGCGGAAGCCGTGCCCGCACCGGTGGTGACCAGCTGGGATTCCCTGGTCGCGGTCCCTTTGGGCTGCTGGCCCAGGGTGAACTCGGCGAAGTAGAGCAGCATCGCGGCGACGTAGATGGCCACCGCGGTCGCGAACGCCATGTCACTGTAGTTCGCGAGGATCTGGTTGATCGGCATCAGCTGTTCCTCCCGCGCGCGGCCTCGGCTTCCCGCGCCCCTGTCGAACCGGCGCGTGCACCGCCGTCCGCGAGCAGATCGTTGGCCAACCTGGTGAACTCCTCGCCGTAGCCGGCCTGGTCAGTACGGGCGAGTCCGCCGACTTCGACCACGGTACGCGTGGGACGTGCATCACTCTGGTCGGGGCCGGCATCCTCGCCCTGGGAGTCGTGCTCGCCAGGATCATCCGATTCGGGCACGACCCGCACCCAGATCCGCCGGCGCTTGACGGTCAGCGACAGGCCCAGACCACCGATGATCGCGATGGCGAAGAACAGCACGGTCATCTCGAACGGGTCGTGCGAGACCTGCAGGTCCACCCACCGCTGGACCCCGTCGAAGCGGATGGCGGTGCCGTCGGCGAGCCGGATTTCCTGGCCCAGCTTCAGGTTCTCCCGGGCGACCCGCTTGAGCCGGCCGGACTCCACCATGGACTGATCGACGCCGAAGATCGACTGGCCGTGCCCGGAGTCCAGCCCGAGGTCGCCCTTGAGCACGTCGACCGCGACCGCCGGATCATCCAGGTCGGGGAACTGCGAGCTCAGCAGCGATCCGTCCATGGACGCCGTCGGCGCGAACAAACCGGTGATCGCGAGCTGGTTCTGCCGGCGCTCCCGCTCATCCGGGACCCCGGGCGGGTCGAACTTCGTGGCGCCCTGGGACAGCATCGTCTGCGGGCTCATCGGCTGCCACTGGACCAGCTCGGTCCGTGTCTGGCCGTTCGGGAACGTCACGGTGAACTGCGGGGCGTAACCGTTACCGAGCAGGTACACGCGGTCACCAGCGGTGCGCAGTGGGTCGTTGACCCGCAGGTCGTACGGCCGCCACGTGTTGCTCGCCAGGTCGTCGCCGGACTGGTAGTCGATGTTGGCCTGGTAGTTATTGGCCTGCCCGTCCGGCAGGTACCGCACCTTGAAGTTGTTGACCCGCAGGCAGAACGGGTCCAGGCGGGTGCCGTCCACGCGCAGCCCGGCCCGGAACGAGTCGTAGTTGTACGTCCCCGAGTTGCAGAACGACGCCCCGTTGGCCATGACGATGACGTTGCCCTCGTAGCCGTAGAGCTTCCCTCCCACGACACCGACCAGCAGCCCGATCAGCGCGAAATGGAAGACCAGGTTGCCGGCTTCCCGCAGGTAGCCGCGCTCGGCGCTGATGCTGCGCGAGTCGCCGGATTCGGTGGACTGCAGCTTGCGCCAGCCCCGCAGGCGACGCTCGGCGGCGGCCATGACCTGGTCCGGCGAAGCGTCCACAGTCGCCCGCACGTAGTGCGGCATGCGGGAGAGGTTGCGCGGGGTCCGTACCGGTTTGCCGCGCAGCTGCCGGTAGTACTCCAGGCAACGCGGCACCAGGCAGCCGATCAGGGAGACGAACAGCAGGACGTAGATCGCCGCGAACCAGGGCGCGCTGAACACCTCGAACATGCCGACCTTGTCCAGCACTGGCGCCAGGTCGGGGTGCTGCGCGAAGTAGTGGTCCACATTGGCCTTGTTGAGCGAGCGCTGCGGCAGCAACGCGCCGGGCAGCGCCGCCAGCGCGAGCAGGAACAGCAGCACCAACGCGGTGCGCATGGACGTCAGGCCGCGCCACGTGTTGCGCAACAGCGCCAAGACCGGGGTGACCGAACTGGGCATCGTCCTCACATCTACACCGACATTCCTGCGTGCCGCAGGTCACCGAGCATCCCGGCACGCACGGATGAGCATCGACACGTCATTGGGGCGGTAATCCCGGTCACGGCACAGGTCATAGCGGCAACTCGACACCACTGATCGGACCCCGCAGCAGTGCTATCAACTCGTCCCACACGCCGGTGGCCAGCAGCAACCCGACGACAACCAGCAAACCGCCGCCGACCAGCTGAATCACCCGGCCGCGAGCCCGCAACCAGCCCGCACTCCGCACGGCCCAGCGAGCCCCGAGCGCCAGCACGACGAAGGGAAGCCCCAAACCCACGCAGTAGGCCAGCACCAGCAGCACACCCCGGAATGCCGTACCGGCGTCAGTCTGGGTGCCGGCTGCGACCGAAATCACACCGATCAGCGTGGGTCCGAGGCACGGCGTCCACCCCAGCCCGAAGGTCGCACCGAGCAGCGGAGCGCCCCACACGCCCAGCCGGGGAGTGCGGTGGAACCGCACCTCGCGCTGCAGGGCGGGAATCAGGCCGAGAAACACCAACCCCATGGCCACCGTCACGACACCGCCGAGACGCTGCAAAACCTGCTCGTCACGCAACAACACGTCCGACAGGCCCAGCAACAGCAACGCACCAGCACCGAAAACGACGCTGAATCCGGCCACGAACAGCGCGGCCGCTCCAGCCACCCGCCACCTGCCCCGGCGCGCCTGCTCGGCCTCCGCGCTGTCCACCGGCGGCGCCTCGGCCCCGACCACGCCCGCCAAGTAGGCCAGATACCCGGGAACCAGCGGCACAACACACGGAGAAGCGAAGCTGATCGCACCCGCCACGACGGCGATACCGGCCGCCAGCAGCAGCGGGCCGGACGCGACGAGCTCGGTGGGATTCACACGTCGAGGGTAGGTAAGTCCCGCAGCGATCACGCACGGGCCCACCCCAGTGCGTAGTCTCGCCACATGTCGATCAGCCTGACCGGCCGTCACGGCTGGTGAGGCGGCTCCGCGGCGACTTTCTGCACCTCGGACAGCAGGTCGTTCTCCGGCATCTGCATCAGGAACACCCCCGCCACCCGGTGCTGCCGGTCCAGGATGATCGTCGACGGCACCACGCTGCGCGGGTAGTTGCGCAGCGACAGCAACGCCCGGCCGGACGGGTCGAAGATCGAGGGGTACGTCACACCCCGGTCGCGCATGAAGTCCGAGGCCGCCGAGCGGTCGTCGCGAACGTCGACCCCGACGAACTGCACGCCCTGGGAGGCGGTCAACCGCTGCACGTCCGCCAGGCCGTCGGCTTCCGCCCGGCACGGCCCGCACCACGATCCCCACAGGTTGATGACGACGACCTTGTCGTTGTAGTCGGTGAGGTGGATCTGTTGCCCCGGTTGCACCAGGCTCTCGCCAGTCAGGTCGGGGACGCGGCCCCGCTCCTGGGGAGGATAGTGAATGCGCGTCTGGCCACCTGGCGACACGAACGTGAACTCGCCGTCCTGCGACACCGCGTGATCACCGGTCTGACAGCCGGCGGCGAACATCGACACCACCGCGCCGAGCACGGCACACGCGCGCACGAACCGCCTCCGTGGGAGCTTGACCGCTGGAAACCTCATGCGCCGGTCACCTTCGGATCGCTGATCCCGGCCGGCTCGGTGTAGGACACGCGCACCAGATGCTCATCGTCGAACACCAGGGTCGTCAACGAAGCCAGCGAGCACTGCCGGCGACGCGGATCGTGCCACAACCTCCTGCCCTCCAAGAACCGGCGTAACGTCCAGATCGGCAACTGGTGCGACACGCACACCGCTTCGCCGCCCTCGGCACGCAGGCGGGCGCGGTGCGCGGCGGCGAGCATCCGGTGCGCGATCCGCAGGTATGGCTCGCCCCAGGAAGGGAGGAACGGGTCGCGCAGCTTGGCCCAGTGCCGGGGCGAGCGCAACGCCCCGTCCCCGACGGCGACCTTCAGACCCTCGAACCGGTTCGACGCCTCGATGAGCCGCTCGTCGGTGGCCACCTCCAGCCGGTGCGCCGCACCGATCGGAGCCGCCGTCTGCTGCGCGCGGTCCAGGGGCGAGGCCACCACGTGCCGAATGTCGTGGTCGGTGAGGAACTCCGCCACCAGCTTCGCCTGCCGCTGACCGGTGTCGGACAGCCGGAAGCCCGGCAGCCGGCCGTAGAGGATGCCGTCCGGGTTGTGCACCTCGCCGTGCCGCAGCAGGTGGACGAGGGTGCGCGACGCGGTCACCTGCCGGCCTCCGGCCGCGTGGCCGCCGCGGCGGCCGCTGCCGCGTGCGGCAGGGCTTCCGCGATCGCGTCGAACGCGTCGTCGTCCATGGCCGCGTTGACGAACCAGCACTCGAACGCGCTCGGCGGCGGGTAGATCCCGCGCTCCAGCAACGCGTGGAAGAACGGGGGGAACCGCCAGGACTGCTGCGCCTGCGCGCCCGCGTAGTCGCGCACCGGGGAATCGCTGAAGAAGACGCTGAGCATGTTGCCGGCGTACGCGACCTGGTGCGGCACGCCTTCGCCGGTCAGCGCCGATCCGAGCAGCTCACCGAGCCGTTTCGCGTTGCGGTCCAGAGCGGTGTAGACGTCCGCGTCCGCGGCGGTCAGGTTCGCCAGGCCGGCGGCCACCGCGACCGGGTTCCCGGCCAGCGTCCCCGCCTGGTAGACCGGTCCGGACGGTGCGAGCATCGCCATCACGTCGGCGCGCCCGCCGAACGCGGCGGCCGGCAGGCCACCGGACATGACCTTGCCGAAGGTGTAGAGGTCACCGGCGACGCCGTCCAAGCCGTACCAACCGGCGGCCGACACCCGGAAGCCGGTCATGACCTCGTCCATCACCAGCAGCGCGCCCGCCGAGCGCGCGAACTCGCGCAGCGCGGCGTTGAACCCGGGCTCCGGCGCCACGGCACCCATGTTCCCGGCGGCCGCCTCGGTGATCACGCACGCGACGTCGCCGCCGTGTTCCGCGAACGCAGCACGCACCGCGTCGACGTCGTTGTAGGGCAGCACGACGGTGTCGGCTGCTTGTGCGCCCGTCACACCCGGGGTCGTCGGCAGGCCGAGGGTGGCGACCCCGGAGCCGGCGCTGGCCAGCAGGGCGTCCACGTGCCCGTGGTAGCAGCCGGCGAACTTGATGACCTTGCGGCGGCCCGTGAAGGCCCGGGCCAGCCGGACCGCGCTCATCGTCGCTTCGGTACCGGAGTTCACCAGCCGCACCTGCTCGACCGGCTCAACCCGGTTGATGATCTCCTCGGCGAGCGCGATCTCGCCGGGGCCGGGCGTGCCGAAGGACAACCCGTCGCCGGCGGCTTCCCGGACGGCGCGCACCACGTCCGGGTGAGCGTGCCCGTTGATCATCGGACCCCACGACGACACCAGGTCGACATACCGGTTGCCGTCCGCGTCCCACAGGTAGGCACCCTCGCCCCGCACCATGAACCGTGGCGTGCCACCGACCGACTGGAACGCCCGGACGGGGGAGTTGACGCCACCGGGGGTCACGGCCAGTGCGCGGTCGAACAGTTCCCGGGACCGGGCCGCCGCATCGCGAGGTGCTGGATCAGCTGTCACGGTCCCCAGTTTGACAGGCGGGCTGCGGCGGTAACGTCGGGGCAGGTCCCGGCTCGTCGACACGGCGCCGCCGACCAGCGCGAACAGCCAGCAGGGACTGGCGGAACGCGTCCAGCACGAGGCCCCCGGACAGCACGCCGAGTCCGGTCGACCCGACGATCCGGCCGCCGAGGTAACGGGTGCTGGCTGTGCCGAGCAACTCGACCGGCACGAGCGCGCTCTTCCACACCCACACCGCGGCTGCGGCCATCAGCACGGCGACCACCGCTTCGACCCCGGCCACCCAGCCTCGCCAGGGCTGGTGCAGGCGGGCATCCGAGGGTCCGGCCGGTTCCGGCGCGAGCTCAGCGTCCGCCGGGGGCTTGGGGGAGTCCGGTTCGCTCACGCCGGCCAGCTTTCCACGTCCGGGTCATCCCCGGTCGAGTGATTGGAGGGCTTCGGTCAACGCCTGCGGATCGCGTGCCCAGGCCAACACGACCTGGTCACCCCCCACCCGTAGCGGTACCGGGGTCGTGCCCTTCGGAGGGGTCCAGCCGCCCCCGAGCACACGGGCGCCCACCGGCGCGCCGACGTCCGCGACCTCGGTGATCTCGCTCACGGGGACCTGCTCGCGCCCGGCGGTCAACGTGGTCGCCGTCAGCCGCACCGAGCACAGCCTGCGACGGGCGTACAGCCACACGGCGGTCGCCGCCGTGGCGGCGCACGCGAACAGCAGCCACATCGCGAGGTTCACCGGCCCGGGCGGCGTCAGAGCCTCCACGGCGACGCCGACCAGCCCGCCCACGGGACCCCACAACAGCGGCCACCAGCTGGTGCGCTCCTGGTACAGCACCGGAGCCGACTCGTCCAACGCCGTCATGACACCCCGTCCGCCGCGTAACCGGCCGCCTGGAAGAACCACTGCGACGGCTTGACGTAGCTGAGCACGATGAACGCGACCATCGTGACCAGCACCAGCCCGTTCTCGGCGTACCCGATGATCGCCAGGTGGGTCGGCACCTCCACGCCGCGCGGCAGGCTGCCCACTCCCGTGGCACCCGGGCCGACACTGCCTGAGATCAGCCCGATCAGCGCACTCAGCCCCCAGAGGGCGGCGAACACGGTCAGCGTGATGCGCGCCCAGTTCCGCCCGGCGCGCATCTTGAAACCGAACAAGATCCACAACACGGCCATGATGACCGCGAACACGATGCTTCCCACCAGGCTCGCCTGGACCACGAGATGCGCCACGGCCAGCGCCTGCCGGAACTGCGGATCGCCGGAGTTCATGCCCTGTGCGGCGATCGACCTTTCCAGCACGCGCTCCACCCAGTCACGCATGGTGAAGTAGGTGATGACCGAGGCCAACACCGCCAGCAGCGGCATCACGATCGCGATCCAGAACGCGGCCTCGACGGTGGGCGGGCGCTGAGCACCGCCACCGCCCTCATCGGGCGGCACCGGAGCCGCCGGGTATGGCGTTGTCACCTGGCAAACGTAAGAACCACGCGGCGTGGTTGTCCACCCGAGAGATGCCATGCCAGCCCGAGAGATGCCATGCCAGCCCGAGAGATGCCCGGGGACGCGGCCTACCGTCCTCGAGACGCACCGGACCAGGCGCGGGCCGGTGAACGTCTGGTGCGCAGCTGCTCGCGGACCGCGCGGAAGAAGGTGTTCGCCTCCGCCGAGAACATGAACACCACCGCCGCGACATCGAGTCCGGCCGCGACGAGGTTGGAACCGATGTCGACGGGTCCGATCGGCATCCCGACCAGCTGCGTCACCCCGGTCGAACCGATCAGTCCCAGCATCCCCAGCACGACCAGGACGTTGAAGGTCGCCAGACCCGTGAACACGGTCAGCACGACCCGCGCCCACTGCTGGCCGCCGATCATCCGGTTCGTCAGCATGATCGTCACCAGCACGCCGAGGGCGGACGTGAGCAGCCCGAACAGCACACCGCTGTTCACCGCCGAGTCCACGTCGACCTGGCCTAGCTGCGGGGCGACGTGACGGAGCTGAGTGATCAGCAGCCGCCGGTCGCTGAGCTGGAGCACGGTGGCCGCCGCGCCCACCAGGGAGCTGGCGATCAGCAGTATGCGCGCGATGAGCACCGGCTTCGGGGGTGCCGAACGGCGCTTGCGGATCGGCTGCCCGAAAGCGTCCCGCTCAGCCGCGGCCGGTTCGCTCGAATCGCGCTCGGATTCGGCCGGTTTGAGTTCGTTGCTCGCGTTCACATCAACCCCGGGTCTCCTGCAGCCAGCGGGCCGCCTCCACAGCCCAGTAGGTCAGCACGATGTCCGCACCGGCCCGCCGGATCGACGTCAGCGTCTCCAACACAGTACGCCGGCGTTCCAACCAGCCGTTCGCCACCGCCGCCTCGACCATGGAGTACTCGCCGGATACCTGGTACGCGGCGACCGGCACGTCAGCGGCGTCGGCCACCCTGCGCAGAACGTCCAAATAGGACATCGCGGGCTTGACCATGACCACGTCCGCGCCCTCGGTGAGATCCAGCTCGGCCTCGCGCAACGCTTCCCGCCCGTTGGCCGGGTCCTGCTGGTAGGTCTTGCGATCCCCTTGGAGCTGCGAGTCGACCGCGTCCCGGAACGGGCCGAAGAACGCGGACGCGTACTTCGCGGAATACGCCAGGATCGCGACGTCGGAGAACCCGGCGTCGTCCAGCGCTTCCCGGATCACCCCGACCTGGCCGTCCATCATGCCGCTGGGGCCGACCATGCCAGCGCCGGCCTCGGCCTGCGCCACGGCCATCTCGGCGTAGCGGCGCAGGGTGCGGTCATTGTCCACGCCACCGTGCTCGTCCAGGACACCGCAGTGGCCGTGGTCGGTGAACTCGTCCAGGCAGGTGTCGGCCATCACGACGGTGTCGCCGCCCACTTCGGCGGACACGTCCCGCAACGCGACGTTGAGGATGCCGTTGGGATCAGTGGCGCCGGAACCCTCGGCGTCGTGGTGCTGCGGGACACCGAACAGCATCAGCCCGCCGACACCGGCCTTGACCGCGTCCGCCGCGGCTTTGCGCAGCGAGTCCCTGGTGTGCTGAACCACACCGGGCATGGACCGGATCGCGACCGGCTCGGTCGCGCCCTCCTTGACGAACATCGGCAGCACCAGATGGCGCGGTTCGACGCTGGTCTCGGCAACCAGCCGGCGCGTGGCAGCATCGCGCCGCAACCGGCGCGGACGGTGCGACGGGTACATCAGCGGCTCCTCACGACTTGAAGCCCGTCTCGCAACTGCCTCACCAGGCTAGGAGACGTGCCGTAGCCGGCGTGACGGGGTCACCGCCTGGACTCCATCACGCCGACTCCACGTTCTCTCGCAAGCGGCAAGAGCCGCTTGTACACGCAACCAGCCCGACCACCCGCACCGCTACGCCGGTCGACGACAGCCTCAAGAACGCCGAGTGCGCTTGGCTTTCTTGGGTGGCGGCAGGGCGCCCTCCGCCCGGAGTCGGGCCGCGTGCTCGGCAAGGGCATCCACCAGCAGGGACACCTGCGGCAACTCAGGCTGGACGTCCACCCGCAGGCCGAACTCCTTGGCCGTCTCGGCGGTCTTCGGACCGATGCAGGCCACCAGCGTCCGGGCGTGCGGCTTGCCCGCGATACCCACCAGGTTCCGCACGGTCGACGACGAGGTGAAGCACACCGCGTCGAACCCACCGGTCTTGATCATCTCGCGGGTCTCGGCCGGCGGCGGCGCCGCGCGCACCGTGCGGTACGCGGTGACGTCGTCGACCTCCCAGCCACGCTCGGTCAGGCCCGCCGAGAGCGTCTCGGTGGCGATGTCGGCGCGCGGCAGCAGCACCCGGTTCACCGGGTCGAGGATGTCGTCGTGCGGCGGGAACTCGTTCAGCAGCCCCTCGCTGGACTGATCCCCGGACGGCACCATCTCGGGCGTGATGCCGAACGAGCGCACCTTTTCCGCCGTGGCATCCCCGACACACGCGATCTTCACGCCGGAGAACGCACGCGCGTCCAACCCGAACTCGCGGAACTTCTCCCACACCGCGCGGACCGCGTTGGTCGACGTGAACACCACCCACTGGTAGCGCCCATCGACCAGGCCCTTGACAGCACGCTCCATCTGCGCGGGAGTGCGCGGCGGCTCGACGGAGATGGTCGGCACCTCGTGCGACACGGCGCCATGCGACCACAGGCGCTCGGTCATCACGCCGGCCTGCTCCTTGGTGCGCGGTACGAGCACCTTCCAGCCGTACAGCGCCCGGGACTCCCACCACGACAGCGTGCTGCGGTTGCCGGCGGCGGCACCGATGGTCACCACCAGCGGCCCCTTGAGCTCGCCCGCATCCGAGGCCAGCGATGACAGCGTCGTGTCCACCGTGCGCTGCGCGACCGTGGTGCCTTCCGCGGTCACCGCGACCGGCGTCTGCGGGGACACGCCGTGCTCCGACAGCGCCGAAGCGGCCTCGGCCAGGTGGCTACCGGAGGCGTGCAACACCAGCGGGCCGGGCACGGACGCCAGCGCCGCCCAGTTCACCTCGCCACGCACATCGGATTCGGTGTGCACCGCGCCCAGCGCCACGCCCGAGTACGTCGGCACGGCTGTGCCGGCCGGGACACCGGGAACCACGTCGAACGCGGCGCCGATCTTCGCCACCTCACGCACCTCGCGGACCACCGCGTCCGCGGTCAGCGGATCACTGGCGACCAGCCGCACCACGGGGCGGCCGGTCGTCGCCTCGTTCGCGAGATCCCTGGCGACGTCCGCCGGATCTCCCACAGCCGGCCGCACCTCGGCGCCGTCGGCCGCCAGCGCGACGACGTCGGCGGGAACGTCCGGGTCAGTCACCACCAGCGAAGCATGCGTGAGCAGGTGCCGGGCCCGGACGGTGAGCAGTCCAGGATCTCCGGGACCGGAGCCCACGAATGCGATCCGTCCGGGGGTCTTACGTGCTCGGGTCATCAGGGCACTCCCCATCAACTACTGCCCGGGGCCGCCGAGCAGGGCGGCCCTGGCATCGAGCAGTTGGGCCGCGAGCTCACGGCCCAACTGCTCGGCTGCGGTCGTCTCACCGGTGATGGAGGCACGCAGCAACTCGTCATCGTCAGTCGCCACGACCCCGCGTACGGACAGCCGCTGCGCCACGCGACCGTCCCCGTCGAGGTCCTCCACCACCTCGGCCAGCGCGCCGACCGGCGCGCTGCAGCCGGCTTCGAGCGCGGCCAGCATGGCGCGCTCGGCGGCCACCGCGGCGCGGCTGGCCGGATCGTCCAAAGTGGACTGGAGTAGGTGCTCGGTGTCCACGTCATCGACGCGGCACTCCACTGCCAGCGCGCCCTGGGCGGGCGCGGGCAGCATCTGCAGCGGATCGAGCGCTTCTGTGACATCCCCCAACCGGCCCACCCGGGCCAGCCCAGCGTAGGCGAGCACGACGGCGTCCAACTCGCCCTCGGCCACCTTACGCATCCGGGTGTCCACGTTGCCGCGGATCGGCCGTACTTCCAGACCGAGGCCCAACGCCCTCAGCTGGCTGGCGCGCCGCGGCGAACCGGTACCCACGACGGAGCCCGGAGGCAGTTCGCCGAGCGTCAAACCGTCCCGCGCCACCAGCGCGTCCCTCGAGTCCTCGCGGACCGGGACGGCAGCCAGCGACAGCCGCGGGTCCGGCGCTGTCGGCAAGTCTTTGTAGGAGTGCACCGCGACATCGACCTCGCCCGCCGCGAGTGCCTCGCGCAAAGCGGAGGTGAACACGCCCACGCCGATCTCCGCGATCGGGGCCGTCGACCGGTCGCCTGGTGTGGACACCCTGACCAGCTCAACCGGGTGACCGGCGCGCTCCAACGCCTCGGCCACCGTGGAACTCTGCGCCATCGCCAAGGCGCTTCCCCGGGTGCCGAGGCGGAGGGTTTTCCTCAACGCTCCTCACCATCCTGTGTTCTCTGATCGCATCCCACCGCAGCGCCCTGCGCCCCCTTGGGCTGCGACACCCCAGCGCCAGGTACCCGGGTCACGGGCACCCCGGCGCCGCTGTCCCCCAGGTCATCCGTGCCCTGCGGGGTAAAGATCACCGCAGCGGTCTGCGCGTCAAGTTCGAAAAGCTCACGGAGTGCGTCGGCGTACTCGGTGCCGCCGGGCACCGACGCCAACTGCTTGACCCGGACGGTAGGTGTGTGGAGCAACTTGTCCACGACCCGGCGCACCGTGCGCGCAAGCTCGTCCCGCACCCCGTCTTCCAGATCGGGCAACCGGGAGTCGAGCCGCAGCAGCTCGCTGTTCACCACCTCGGCGGCGCGCTGACGCAACGCCGTCACCGTCGGCGTCACCTCCGCCGAGCGCTGCGCGGCCAGGTAGCCGCGCACCTCTTCGGCCACGATCCCCCGCGCCCGCTCGACGTCGCCTCCGCCCCGCTGTCCGCTCAGGCGCCGCTGCAGGCTCTCCAGGTCGACGACCGTAACGTCCGGCAACTCCGCGACTTCCGGCGCGGTGTCGCGCGGCAAGCCGAGGTCGCAGAACAGCAGGGGTCGATCGCCACCGCGCGACCCCGACGCCTGGGACACGGTCTCCGCCGAGACAACCGCGCCGACCGCCCCGGTGCACGTGACCACCACGTCCGCCTCGATCAGGCACGGCACGAGATCCGACAGCGCCGCCGTACGCGCTGCCACACCTTCGTCCCGTAGCGACTCAACCAGGCGCTCGCCGTTGGCCGCGGTCCGGTTGGCGACCACGATCTCGGCGACGCCCGAGCGCTTGAGCTGGGCCGCAGCCAGGGCTCCCATCGAGCCGGCGCCGATGAGCAACGCGCTCCGGCCAGCCAACCCACCGAGCACGCCCTCGGCGTCGGCCAACACCTCGGACACCACCGAAGCACCGGCCGCGTCGATGTCGGTCTCGGCGTGCACCCGCTTCCCGACCCGCAGGCCCTGCTGGGCCAACTCGTGCAACGCCTTGCCGATCGTGCCGGCGTCGTCGGCCGCCGCGTAGGACTGCCGCAACTGGCCCAGGATCTGGGCTTCCCCGACCACCATCGAGTCCAGCCCGGCCGCCACCGAGAACAGGTGCTCGACGGCCGCGCCCGCGTAGTAGACGTACAGGTAGTCGGCCAGCTCGGAGACCTCGCAGCTGGCGTGCCGCGCCAGCACCGACGTCACGTCGTCCAGGCCGCCGTGGAAGGTCTCCGCGATCGCGTAGACCTCGACCCGGTTACACGTGGCCAGCACGAACATCTCGGAGAGGTGCTCGCTGCGCAGCAACTCGTCCAGCAGCTTGGCCAGGTCGTCCGACCCCACCGCGGCACGTTCCAGCACACGCACCGGGGCGCTGTTGTGCGACAGCCCGATGGCCAGCAGGTTCACGGCCGAACCACCATCCCGTTCACTGAGTCGATTCCGGCACCCATCCGGCGGTCGACGTCCGGGACCGCACCGTCAGTCGCCTCTCCGCCCGTCGCCGAAGCACCGGTCGCGGCGACGTCCGCCGGCAGCCCGGACACTTCCTGGTTCCGGCGAGCGACGTGAAACGACAGGATCTGCATCTCCACAGCCAAGTCGACCTTGCGCACCTCGACCTCCTCGGGAACCTGGAGGACGACAGGCGCAAAGTTCAGGATGCACGCAACGCCCGCCTGGACCAAACGATCACAGACCTCCTGCGCGCCCTTGGCCGGGGTCGCGATCACGCCGATCGTGATGCCCCGGTCCCCGCACACCTCGACGATGTCGTCGACGTGGCTGACCGGGATGCCTCCGACCGGGACACCGATCAGATCAGGGTCGAGATCGAACAGCGCGGCCACCGGGAAACCACGGCTCGGGAAGCCTCCGTAATTGGCCAGGGCGTGACCAAGATTACCGATCCCGACGACCGCGACGCTGTGCTTGCGGGTCAGTCCGAGGGTCCGTTCGATCTGCCCGATCAGGACCGCGACCTCGTATCCCACCCCGCGCGTGCCGTAGGAGCCGATGTAGGAGAGATCCTTGCGCAGCTTCGCCGAGTTCACGCCGGCAGCGCCGGCCAGTTCCTCGCTGGAGACCGTGGTCACGTCCTGGTCAGCCAGACCGGAGAGCACGCGCAGGTAGACGGCCAACCGAGCGACGGCGGCTTCCGGGATCGCCCGGGCGCGCTCCCGCGCCGCGGGCACCGCGATCGGCGCCGGCTCCGGTCCAGACGTCGCTGGGGCGCCATCCACCGCGTGCGCGTTAGCGTCGTCCCGTGTACCCCGGTTGTGGGCACCCTCGTTGTGGGCCGTCACGCTGGCTCTCCCTTGCCCTGCCTGTTGCTACGCCTGTCCCAAACCCGCACTCGGACGCTCACCAGATCAGACGCACCCTCTGAAGCAATCAAACCGCTGGCGGACCGCTCCGACCGGCGCCACTAACGTGCGCTCGGCCAGCGCGACCACATCCACCGTAACCACTTGTGAACACATGCACAAAGTCGCCCAGGGCCGAGGTAAGCAGACGCACACCGTTCGCACCGACATCATTCCTGATACGGACCCGACGTACCAAAAAACGCCAGTCTAGCCGGGTCGCGGGCACTGCTACGCCGGACGACGGGAGGCACTCATCCGGCGGTGGTTACCGCCCGAGCGCAGCCCGGAAGCGGGCCTCCTCCACCTTCCAGTACCCGTGCTCGACCCCGTTGATCAGAATCACCGGAACCCGGTCGCCGTACTCGGCACGCGCCTCCGGGTCCGCGTCCACGTCCTCGGTCGACCACGGAACACCCAGATCAGCGCAAATGCGCCGAACATCCTCGACCGCCTGCTCGCAGGCGTGGCAATCGGCACGCACCATCAACGTGACCTCGGGATCGGACATCCGTAACGACACCCCCTCGACGAGTTCGGGCCGCGCCCCTCGTTCCGGGCACCCAAGCATTCTGAGCAACCGCGTTTTCGGAGGCGACGGCCACCCCAGCTCACCAAGCCGCAGTGACGCGAATCACCACACCGAACGCACCGCCATTACCCGGCGATAACCCGAACCCGCGAGCCGACAACTCGAACGAACCAGACGGGAAACCGGACCGCGCGCACTACCTACCGAGCAGTAGCAAGACGTATGCTGCGCCCCAACCAGGCGCGACCGCGCCCGACGAGACCGGGTACCACCCCGTGCCGACCGAGGGATCAGCAACGATGCTCCGAGCCACGGTTCGACAACCGACCAGCCCGCGATGCCTCGGCGGCTGCCCCACTCGCGAACGGGCAGCGACAGCTTCGGCTGCTGTGACAGGGAGGTTCACTGGGCAATGAGCCACCCCCGCACCGCACCCGCGCCGGCTCCCGGGCCTCGGCTCGCCGCGGCCACGACCGTGCGTGAGCCCGTCAGCCCCCTCGTCGACGGGGGACAGGCCACCGTCGCTCCCCTCCCAGGCGCTCCCGCCGCGGGTCAAGCGCCGGACCACGCCGGTCCGGGTGCTGCCGGGCCGGCAGCCGCGGCCATCCCGCCCAACTGGACCCACGTCCAAGCGGCCCAGAACGGCGACCTCGACGCGTTCGGCATCCTCTACGGCGAGTACGCGCACGTGGTCTACCGCTACGTGCTCTGCCGAGTCAGCGATCACTGCCTGGCCGAGGACATCACCAGCGAAACGTTCCTCCGCGCTCTGCGGCGCATCGCTTCGGTCAGCTATCAGGGGCGCGACCTGGCGGCTTGGTTCGTGACCATCGCCCGGAACCTGATCCTGGATCACGCCAAGTCCAGCCGGAACCGGCTGGAGGTGCTCATCTCCGACCTCGCCGACAGCGCGAGTGCGCAGGCCAAGTCCCACCAGACCGGCCCCGAGCAGCACGTTCTCGTCGAGACCACGCACACCGAGCTGCTCCGCTGCATCCAGCAACTCAACCCGGAACAACGCCAATGCATCGAACTCCGGTTCGTGCAGGGGCTGTCGGTCAACGAGACGGCCGCCCGCATGGGTCGCAACGAAGGGGCGGTCAAAGCGCTCCAGCACCGGGCGGTCCGTCGACTCGCGCAGCTGCTACCGGAGGACATCCGCTGAGCCAACCGAGCGCCGCGCACGAACCCCGTCGCCCAGGCGTGAAGAGAACCACAGCGCTGCACCCCACGGAGGCTCTCGCGGGCGCCGGTCGGGTGGACAAAGATGTCGCGGAAAGGCTCTAAGCTAGACACCTGTTGACCGCAGCCCGATGGAACTCCCCCGACGGAACTCCCATTGAGCCGATCACCAGCCTGGCACTCCAGAGACGACACGAAGACAGACCGGAGGACCCCGGGAGGCGCGGCGGTGCCGACAAGGCAAGGTGCAGCCCACGACGAACATCCCGACCGGCCCCGACATGTGCGCGCCGGGCGCAACGGGGGCCAGGACCAGGCTAGCGATGGAAGTGTTGGTGAGGCGCTGGACAGCGCCAAAGTCGCTGGCCGAGCTTCCGCGCGGGCGGCGGTGGCGGCGGCGGGCGAAGCCGACCAGTCGCTGTCGACGACGCCGGACCTGACGGCGGCGGCGTTCTTCGACGTCGACAACACCATGATGATGGGCGCGTCCATGTTCCACTTCGCCCGGGGACTGGCCGCGCGGAAGTTCTTCACCGCGTCCGACCTCGCCGGGTTCGCATGGCAGCAACTGAAGTTCCGGGTCGGCGGGCGGGAAGATCCGCAGGACGTGCAGACCAGCCGGGAACAGGCCCTCGCCTTCGTCGCCGGTCGACGCGTCGACGAGCTCGTGGACCTGAGCGAGGAGATCTACGACGAGTTGATGGTCGACCGGATCTGGGCCGGGACCCGAGCCCTCGCCCAGATGCATCTCGACGCCGGGCAGCGGGTCTGGCTGGTCACCGCCACACCGGTCGAACTCGCGCAGATCATCGCGCGTCGGCTCGGCCTGACCGGAGCGCTGGGCACCGTCGCCGAGAGCTCGCACGGCGTCTACACCGGGCGCCTGGTAGGCGAGATGCTGCACGGCCGGGCGAAGGCGCACGCCGTGCGCGCGCTGGCCGCCAGCGAAGGGTTGGACCTGCGCCGGTGCACGGCGTACTCGGACTCCTCCAACGACGTCCCGATGCTGTCGGTCGTCGGCACCGCAGTGGCGGTCAACCCCGACCAGCGGCTCCGCGACATGGCCCGGGCGCGCGGCTGGGAGATCCGTGACTTCCGCACCGGCCGCAAGGCGGCGCGGATCGGGATGCACTCCATGCTCGGCGCCGGAGCGGTGGCCGGCGCGGTCGCCGCCGGGCTCGCCTATCGCAAGCGCGACCGGTTGTGAGCCGACCCGAGAGCAGCTGGGCCGCGGTCAGCCGAGATTAATACGCGGCGTCAGCCCAGAAAGACGTTCTGCCGCCGCGCCAACAACCGGTACAAGCTCTCCTGGATCGTCTCCCGAACCTGATCGCTGAGATTGAACACGAGCATCGGGTCGTCCGCCGCCCCGTCCGGGTACGAACTCGTTTCGATCGGCTCCCCGAATTCGATGTACCACTTGGAGGGCAACGGAACCGCTCCCAGCAGACCAAAGTGCGGGAACAGCGGGGTCACCGGGAAGTAGGGCACGCCGAGTAGCCGCGCCAACGGGCGAATGTCGGCGAGCTTCGGATAGATTTCCTCCGCCCCCACGATGGAGCAAGGAATAATCGGAACACCCGTACGCAGCGCGGCCGAAACAAAGCCTCCTCTGCCGAAACGTTGCAATTTGTAACGGTCACGGTAAGGCTTTCCGATGCCTTTGAAACCCTCGGGCCACACGCCCACCAGCTCGCCAGAACGCAACAACCGCTCCGCATCCGGGTTACAGGCCAACGTATGCCCGGCCTTGCGTGCCACCGCGCCCACAACCGGAAGACGGAAGACCAGATCCGCCGCCAACATACGGAGATGCCGTCCCGCCGGATGGTAATCGCGCAACGCCACCTCGGTCATGAGGGCGTCCCACGGCAACGTGCCGGAATGGTTCGCTACCACCAGCGCCCCGCCGTCCGGCACATTGTGCACACCAACGGCTTCGACACGGAACCAGCGCTCGTAGAACGGTCGCAACAACGGCAACAAGAGGTTGTCCGTCAGCTCAGCGTCGAATCCGAAATCATCGATGTGGTAGTCGCCGAGAAGTCGCCTGCGGACGAAGGCCAGCGCCTCGACGACGGTGTCCTCCCACGTGCCAGCGCCTCCCGGGCCGCCGAGCGCGAACTCGGTCTCGTCCCGTCCCTGCGCGGGCCTCCCGATGTTCTCGGTCGTCCCCTCGTCCCCGAGGGTCCGCTGGCGGCCCTGGCGGCCCTCCCTGGGGCCTCCGCGACCTCCAGCGCCAGTCTCCTTCGGAAGCGCCGACAGCGAGGAACGCCCGGGCGGGCGGGTTGCGCCAAAAATCTCTCTTTCGGCACCATGCAACGGGATCACACGTGCATCGGCCATTGGAGTCTCCCTTTACCGAAGCCTGGTAACGGCGTCGGCGATTCCGCGTTCCACGGCCACGAGCCGTTCCGGGTCGAGCACCGGACGCAGGTCACGCCCCCGCACGTAATCGTCGAACGTTTGCTGGCTGGTCCATCGCGGTGAGAAACCGAACCGTTCCCGCAACTTCCGGGTGTCCACGACCCGCCCGAAGTTCAGAAACCGCATTTGTTCCGGCGAGAAGTCGACCAACCTGGCACTGCGGAAGAATCGACCAACCGACGAGACAGCCGGGCTGGGAACCGGCATCGTGAACCGGCCGGCACGCCTGATCGCCTGCGACAGCATCAGCACCCCGTCTGCGCCGACATTGAACACACCGGGCAGTTCTTCCAGCGTGGCCTGCTCCAACACCGCCAGCGCATCCTCTGGGTGCAGTAATTGCAGCCGGGCGTCATAACCGAGCACTGTCGGCACCACGGGAAGCGCGAAATAGCGAGTGAGAACAGTGTCGAGGCGAGGGCCGATCAGGTTCGCGAATCGCAGTGTCGTCGTCTCCACGTCCGGCCGTCGACGACCAAATCCACGAACGTAACCCTCAATGTCCACGGCATCCTTGGCGAAACCGGACGAGGGCAGATCCCGGGGTTCCATCTCTTCGGTGAAGACGGCGGGATCTCGGGAGCTGACCCCATACACGGACGTGGTCGATTTGACGACCAGCTTGCGCACGAGCGGCGACTTCTGACACGCGGCCAGCAGCTGCATCGTGCCGATGACGTTCATTTCCTTCATGACCGACCGGCCGTGCGGGCCGGGACTGGTCGTCACCGAAGTGTGCACGACGGTGTCCACCCGGCCTGCCGTGATCACCTTCGCGATCAACGGGTTACGGATATCCGCCCGGACGAACTCCGCACGCCCCATCCGCCGCAACAGGTCACGGCTCGGTGGCACCGTGTCCACGCCGAGGACCCGCTCCACGTCGGGATTCGCGGCGAGCCGCGCGGCCACGTGTCCGCCCAGGAACCTGCTGACACCGGTGACCAGCACCACGTTCGGGGTCATCTGTCTCCTCGCCGGAACCGCAACGCGAACGGCATCACTCGCGGTAGCTAGATGACTGCAATGCTACCGGTCTGCCTATCCGCGCCAGTCATCCAGGAGTTAACGGCATATGACAGATTCACCCGAAAGTTGGGGACGGCCCGCTATGGGGAACCTGACCGAGCACCCCCAGAAAGCCGCCGGCCGTCGCGGCCTCACGAGCCGCGACGGCCGGCGGCAAGCGCCTCACTTGCCCAACTTGCGACGCTGGACGCGGGTTCGCCGGAGAAGCTTGCGGTGCTTCTTCTTGGACATGCGCTTACGGCGCTTCTTGATGACCGAGCCCATGCGGAATCCTTCGCTGTCGTTGGTGGCTAAACGTCGAACGGCCCAGCGGTGCCCGGTCCGGGCACCCAAGCCAGGCACGACCGACCCCCGAGCGTACCGGGGTACCCACCGACGCCCTGCGGAGTGGTCGGCGGCAGATCCAGAGACCGCCCTGTAGACGTGGTCAGCCCACGTCGTAATAGGCGCTTTCCAGGTACGAGTGCACGTCCTTTTCCGCCACCCGGAACGAGCGTCCCACCCGCACCGCTGGCAGCTCGCCCGCGTGCACGAGCCGGTACACGGTCATCTTCGAGACACGCATCATCTTCGCCACCTCAGCGACGGTGAGGAACTGCACCTGACCGATGCTCGGCGGAGCTTGTTGGCTAGGTTCTGAATTCGCAGACATTTTCACCGCGTCCTTCAGCACGTGGCGTGCCGTCGGCTTCCCCTCCGACGGACTTCCTACGCGCGTGCTTTTTCGAGAGTAACGGGACGGGAGGGGTGGCTGCGACGTTGCGCTCAGCGGGAGCACAACTCAGCATCTATGACTCGGCCCCGGAGGCCGGGACCACGGGCAGCTCGACCTCGTTAGCAGCGCTGTGCGCTGCGGAATTCATAACCTCATCATCAACAACTCAGTGCGCCTGAGCGCTCACTCAGAGTCGCGGAACTTGCCCAGCTCGACGGACCTGTCCCGGGCGGCCTCGATGGCGGCAATCAGTGCCGCCCGCACGCCGTGCTTCTCCAGCTCGCGAATCCCCGCGATGGTGGTACCTCCTGGGGACGTCACAGCCTCGCGCAGTATCACGGGGTGCCCCTCACCGTCCCGGAGCATCGCGGCGGCGCCCACCGCCGACTGGACGATCAGGTCGGCGGCGACCGCACGCGGCAGCCCCAGCAGGATGCCCGCGTCGATCATGGCTTCGACCAGGTAGAAGAAGTAGGCGGGACCAGAGCCGGACAGCGCCGTGACGGCGTCCTGCTGCCCTTCCGGCACGCGGACGACCTTGCCCACGCTGCCGAGGAGCTCCTCCACGATGGCCAGGTGCGCGGAAGCGGCGTACTGACCCGGCGAAATGGCGCTCATCGCTTCGCCGACCAGCATGGGGGTGTTGGGCATGACCCGGACCACCGGGGTCCCTTCCGGCAGCCGCTTCTCGAAGAGCTCCGTGGGCAGCCCCGCGCACAGGGAAACCACCAGCTGGCTGGGGCTGACCAGGGGCGCCAGCTCGCTCACGACGGGGTCGATGTCCTGCGGCTTGACGGCGATCACCAGCACGTCCGCGCGCCGCGCCGCGGACGGAACGTCGACACTCTCGATGCCGTACTGCTTGGTCAATTCAGCGGCCCGCTCTGGATGCCGCTCGGTGAACAGCAGGTCTTCCGTGGAGCGGCCAGCCTTCAGCAGCCCGGACAGCAGCGCTTCGCCAATCTTGCCGGCTCCGAGTACGGCGATCGTTGTCATGCGAACAGGGTGCCAGAGGGGCGACCGGGCGCTGGAGAGCCTGCCCTCGCTACTCGCGGCCCCCAGCCAGCACACGGCGCGGCGCGTGTCATCCAGCCCTCCCGTAGTGCGATCTAGCGCACTAATGTGGTTGACCCCACATCCTCGTCTTCGCTGTTGGGAGCTCTGGTCGCCCGTGTTGAGCACGATGCAAGACGACCCGCTGTCCCTCGCCCGGCTACTCAGCTACGGCACCGGTCCCCATGGTTCGGCCGAAGTGGTCACCTGGACCGACGGAGAACCGCGCAGGGAGACCTACGCCCACCTCGGCCGACGTGTCGCGCGCTTGGCCCAGGCACTGCGTGGCCTGGGCATCACGGGGGATCAGCGCGTGGGCACGTTCATGTGGAACAACGCGGAGCATCTCGCGGCGTACCTGGCGGTGCCCTCGATGGGGGCGGTCCTGCACACCCTGAACATCCGGTTGTTCCCCGATCAGGTGGCCTACATCGCCAACCACGCCGAGGACCAGGTGGTCCTGGTCGACGGCAGCCTGGTGCCGCTTTTCGCCAAGATCCTGCCGTCGCTGAAGACCGTGCGGCACGTCATCGTCGCCAACCGCACCTCCGACGAGCCGATCGCTCTGGAGGCGCCCGCCGGCGTCGAGGTCCACGACTTCGAGGAACTGCTGGCGAATCAACCCGAGGAGTTCCCCTGGCCCACCGACGTGGACGAGCGCTCGGCGGCGGCGATGTGCTACACGTCGGGAACCACCGGCAACCCGAAAGGGGTCGCCTACTCGCACCGGTCGATCTGGCTGCACTCAATGCAGGTGTGCATGAGCGACGGGATGCGGTTGGGCCAGTCCGACCGGGCGTTGGTGGTCGTGCCGATGTTCCACGCCATGTCGTGGGGCCTGCCTTACGCCGCGTTCATGGTCGGGGCCTCGCTGATCATGCCGGACCGGTTCCTGCAGCCCGAGCCGCTCGTGCGGATGCTGGCCGCCGAGCGACCCACGATGGCGGCAGCCGTCCCCACCATCTGGCAAGGCGTCCTGCAGGAGTTGGACGCGAACCCGCACGACATTTCCTCGCTGCGCGAGGTGGTCGTCGGTGGTTCCGCGTGCCCGCCGTCGATGATGCGGGCTTTCGAGGACGGCTACGGCGTACCGGTGCTGCACGCGTGGGGCATGACCGAGACGTCTCCGCTGGGAAGCGTGGCGCGCCCGCCGCGGGGAGCTTCCGGCGAGCAGCTGTGGTCCTACCGGGCCAGCCAGGGCAGGATGCCGGCCTCGGTGGTGGCCCGGCTGATCGGTGAGGACGACGCCGAACAACCGTGGGACGGCACGAGCGTGGGGGAGTTGGAGGTGCGCGGGCCGTGGATCACCGCGCGCTACTACGGCGACGACGACCCGGAGAAGTTCCACGACGGCTGGCTGCGCACCGGCGACGTCGGAACGATCTCGCCGGACGGGTTCCTCCGCCTGACCGACCGCGCGAAAGACGTGATCAAGTCCGGTGGTGAGTGGATCTCCTCGGTGGACCTGGAGAACCACGTCATGGCGCACCCGGCGGTGGCCGAGGCGATGGTGATCGGTGTTCCCGACGAGAAGTGGAGCGAGCGCCCGCTGGTAGCGGTCGTGCTGCGGGAGGGCCAGGAGGCCACGCCAGCGGAGCTGCGTGACTTCCTGGCCGACCGGGTGCCGAAGTGGCAGGTTCCCGACCATTGGGCGTTCGTGGCGGAGACACCCAAGACGAGCGTGGGCAAGTTCGACAAGAAGCGCCTTCGCCAGCAGTTCGCCGAGGGCGGCCTGGACGTCCACACCCAATGAGCGCCCCCGGGTCACTCCATAGAGATCCCCGAGTCACTCCATAGAAGACCCGGTCACCCCATAGAAGTCGTCGAGTTCGGTGAGTTCGGGGTGGTCGGTGTGCTCAGCGCCAGCTGGCGGGCCTGGCACACCAGCCGGCCGGTGGAGTCGATGACGGTGGTGTCCTCGTCGAACCATTGGCCGTGCACCGCCTTGGATTCGACGGCCAGGCGCAGCCAGCCGTTGGCGGGTCGGGCGCGGACCAGCGCGGTGAGCTGCACGGTCGGCGCCCAGCCGAACCGGCCCAGGTTGAACGTCACCGGGACCGTCAGATCGCCGGCGACCAGGGCGAACAGCGGATCCGGCTGGGCGGACCGGGGCCTGGCCCACAGCCGCAGCCGGGGCGGGTCGGTCGTGGTGCCGGACAGGAAACCGGCGCCTTTCGGGTCCAGCCGCAGCTCGCAGCTGCGAGCGAAGGGGAAGTTGCCACCCGACTCGGACCGGGCGATGTCGATGGCACCGGTGGGTGGGTTCACGGGCATGTCCGGCAGGTCGCTCCACACGGGCTCGTCGCTGGGCAGCCGGCCCAGCGTGATCGTGGCTTCCACGCAGATCCGTGCGCTCTGCTCCAGCGTCGCCCGAACGAGGGTGACGGTCCGTCCGGTCTTCATCAGCTCGGTGCGCAGCAGCACCGGACCGACTTGCGGCGCGCGCGGGAAGTGGGCGCTGACGGACAGCGGGTCGAGCTCGGGTTCGCCCAGCGAGCGCATCGCGGTGCGGGTGAGCAACGCGATCAGGTACCCGCCGTGGGGCTTGGTGCCCACGGACCATTCGGGGGCGAGGTCGGCTGTGTGCGTCCCGTCTCCCAGCGGGCGTGCTGCCAGGGAGCTGATGAACGGGTCGGTGTGCAGTTCGGTCACGTGCAGCTCACGGGTAGGTGGGGTAGCGGGCGAAGTCGATACCGACCATTCGGTTCCGCAATGAATTCACGTTCACGACTTTACGGTGCGCGGCCCGGAGTCGATCACACGGATCAGCGGCCTGATCTCGATTCGCCCGGGGACCGGCCCACCCCTCAGTTCAGTCCCGGACGGGAGCCAGGTGCAGCTTGGCGAACAGCAGTGACTCGGCCAGCAACGCGGCACGTTGTTGCGGGTTCTTGGCCTTGCGGGTGTTCACCTCAAGCACGACGGTGCCGGCGAACCCGTTGGCCGCCAGCGTTTCGCACACCTCGGCGCACGGCTGCTCGCCCTGCCCGGGAACGAGATGCTCGTCTCGTGGCGCGCCACTGCCGTCAGCCAGATGCACATGCCGAAGTCCGGTCCCCATCCGCTTCATCAACTCCAACACGTCGACGTGTGCCGCCGAAGCGTGGGACACGTCCAGGGTGTAGTTGCGGTAGCCGACGTCGGTGGGGTCGGGCGAGGGGCGAAACGCCGAGAGCCCAGCGCCCTTGCCGCCCCGGAGCTTGGTCAGGGTGTTCGGCGGACGCACCGGGAACATGTTCTCCACCGCGACGTTGATCCCGCTGGTCTCCTCTAACTCCCCCACCAGCTCGGCGAAGCGCTCGGCGTAGCGGCGCTGCCAGCGAAACGGCGGGTGGACCACCACCGTCGACGCGCCCAGCTCGCTGGCCATGACCACCGCCCGACGCAGCCGCTCCTCGGGCTCCGGCGACCAGACCCGCTGGGTGATCAACAGGCATGGCGCGTGGACGGCGAGGACAGGGACTCCGTGCCGGTCGCTGAGCCGGCGGATCGCGTCCACGTCCTGGCTCGTGGCGTCCGCCCACACCATGACCTCCACGCCGTCGTAGCCGAGCTCGGCGGCCATCTCGAAGGCCGCCCGTACGGGCTGCGGCCACACCGAGGCGCTGGACAGTCCGACGGGTATGTGCTCCCGCTCGTCGGTGCCGAACGGTCGCTCGCGACCGCTCAATGTTCGATCAGCAGCAGTGCTGCCGGTGACACTGTGCAGGTCAGGCCGACCAGCACGGCGAACAGAACGGTCTGCAAGTCGTCGGAGCGCAGAAGTTTGCGCGCGATCAGCACGAGTCCGCCCGTGACGGCGAGCGCCGCCACCAGGGCCCCGACCGGGATCACGTTCCACAGCCACCGGAAACCAACCCACGCAGCGCCTCCGCCGACCAACCCGACCCCGGCCAGCCCGACCAGGGCAAACCATTCCTTGCCCGGCGACCCGTGCTCCACCTGCTCCTCGGGTGCCCGGTCGTCCGGGTCGACAGCGGGGCTACCGAGGTAGTCGACGTCCGCCGGGACTCCATCCTCGACGACGTCATCATCTTCCTCAAAGACGCGCGCCTCGTAAGCCCCGCCATACGTCCTGTCGTCGTAGGCCCTGCCGTCGTATGGCCCGTCGTCGTACGGCTCTTCGTCGTAGGCCGTCTGGTCGTAGCTCGCGTCGTAGCTTCCGTTGTAGTCGTCGTAACCGTAGTCGAACGACTCCGCGTCGTGGCGCTGCGGGACATCCACTGGCGGGAGCTGTTCGGTGACCGGCTCCACCTGGCCGGACAGCGACAGCCGCGGTTTCGCCGGCTCGGCTTGTGCCGGGGGAGCTTCCGGCACGGTGCCCGCCGCCGGGCCGGTGGGGTCGACGGCGTTCGGCGGAACGCCCGCCTGGGGCTCCGGCGGGTTGGGCGGGGGCGCCGCGGGAACCGTCGGCTGCCGCATCGTGGCTTCGGGGTCGCCGCCGGCGTGCGCTTCCCCAGCCTTCGAGGAGGCTGCGAACCGTTGTGCCCAGACGTTGGCCGCCGTGTGCGGCGCTCCCTCGGACGGGTCGCTGGTCGGCTGGGCCGGTTGGGCGGACTGATCCGGGTGGATCTGCGGTGCGACGGCCGAGGGCGGCTGAGCGGGTCGAGCCGGCTGTGGCGATGAGGCCGCATCGGGGCGCGGTTGCTGTGGGGCGGCGGTGGATGCGTCCGGCGCTAATGGCGCCTGCGGCGCCGGCTGTTCCGATGCCGGCTGCTCCTGCCCCCACTGGTCCGCTTCCGCGGGAATCGGGCGCAGTCGACCACTGTCCGACATCACTCGATCGATGATCGCCTGTGGTGCGGTTTCGCTGACGTCGTCCGCGCGCCGCCGGCGTCGGCGGGAGATCTGCTGCGTGCTGTTACCGCCGTACTCAGCGAGCAGCTCCGCAACGGTGCGCTGACTGGGGCGCTCGTCCCCACTGTCCCGGCTCATCCGCTCCACCGTGCCCTGTGCTGCGTCTTCCGTCCAGTTCTCCGATCAGGTTGCGGGGTGCCGGTCAACTCCGACTCTGGCGTGATCTCTCGTAGCGGAGTGTGATCATCACCGTTGGTGTGGTCCAACCGCCGCAGGATCACGCCCTCCCGCAACGCCCAGGGGCAGATGGACAGTTCCGAGAGTGACAACGCTCGCATGGTGGCCTCGGCCACGAGGGCACCGCCGACGAGCTGGTGCGAGCGCGCCGCACTGACGCCGTCCAGGGTCGCGAGGTCCCGAGCGGTGATTCGAGTAATGAAACCCAGCAGCTGCCGCAAGCCGTTGTGGCTCAACGTGCGCGGCACCAGGGGGCCGCTCGAGGCCGGGGCCGCACCGGCCAGCCGGGCCAGCGAGCGGAACGTCTTGGACGTGGCGACCACGCGGTCGGGCTTGCCGTGCTTGCGGAAGCTTTTCGCTGTGCTGGCGAGCTCGTCCCGCAGCCGGGACCGCACGGCGGCGACCTCGTCCTGTTCGGGCGGATCGGTGGAGAGCATGGCGCGCGTAACACGGCCGGCCCCCAACGGCAGCGAGACGGCCAGGTCAGGGTCTTCGTCGACGCCGATCGCCATCTCCAGCGAGCCACCGCCGATGTCGAGGAGCAGGAGCTTGCCGGCCGACCATCCGAACCAGCGGCGGGCGGCCAGGAACGTCAGCCGGGACTCTTCCTCTCCGGGCAGGACTTCCAGCGACACCCCGGTTTTCGTGCGGACGACGTCGAGCACCTCGCTGGCGTTGGTGGCCTCGCGGATCGCCGACGTGGCGAAGGCCATCAGTTCCTCGCAGCCCAGCCGGGCCGCGGACTTTCTGGCGTCGTCGACGATCCGCACCAGCTCATCGGTGTCGTCGGCGGACAGGTAGTGGCCGCTGCCGATCCGGTCACCGAGGCGCAGCGCCGTCTTCTGCGAGTTCATCGGCGTTGGATGCGCACCGCGGTGCGCGTCCACCACCAGCAGGTGGACGGTATTCGATCCGACGTCCAGCACCCCTAGACGCATGACCAACTACGTTACCGGTGCCCAGGCAGGGCGAAGGCCCGCAGGTGCGGATACGACTGCACGGGTGATCGAGGACACCACGCTCAGCCCCGCACCGGCGGACGCCCCAGCCCGCGGCTCACGCCTCGAACTTGTAGCCCAGGCCCCGCACCGTGACCAGGTACTTCGGCTCGGCCGGGTCCGGTTCGATCTTGGAGCGGAGCCGCTTGACGTGCACGTCGAGCGTCTTGGTGTCGCCGACGTAGTCCGCACCCCACACCCGGTCGATCAGCTGTCCCCGGGTGAGCACCCGACCGACGTTGCGCAGCAGGTACTCCAGTAGGTCGAACTCCTTGAGCGGGAGGCTGACCTCCTCGCCGGAGACGGTCACGACGTGCCGTTCCACGTCCAGGCGCACGGGACCGGCTTCGAGGGCCTGGGGCGCCAGTTCCTCCGCCTCGCCGCCGCGACGCAGCACGGCCCGCACCCGGGCGATCAGTTCCCGCGCCGAGTACGGCTTGGTGACGTAGTCGTCGGCGCCGAGTTCGAGGCCGACCACCTTGTCGATCTCGCTGTCCCGCGCGGTCACCATGATCACGGGGACCGCGCTGCGCTGCCGCAGTTGCTTGCAGACGTCGGTTCCGCTCATGCCGGGAAGCATCAGGTCGAGCAGGACGATGTCCGCGCCGTTGCGGTCGAACTCCTCCAGCGCCTCCTGGCCGTTGACCGCCACCGCCGCGGTGAAGCCTTCCTTGCGGAGCATGAACGCCAGCGGGTCGGCGAAGGATTCCTCGTCCTCCACGATCAGTACCCTGGTCACCGGACTCCTCCCGTTTCGACGGTTCTGACACCGTCCGCACTGTCGGTCGCCGGCCGCGCAGGTGTCTCCTGGCGGTCCGATTTCCTCGCCACGGCCTCTTCCGCGTCGGTTGTTTCCGCGTTGCGCGCCCGGGCGTCGGACGTCTGTACGCCCTCCGCGTCCGGCACCCCGTGTTTGGGCACCCGCAACGTGAAGGTGGAGCCAGTACCGGGCCGGCTCCACAGTTTGACGTCGCCACCGTGGTTGGCGGCCACGTGTTTGACGATGGCCAGTCCCAGGCCGGTGCCTCCGGTGGCCCGCGAGCGGGCCGGGTCGACCCGGAAGAACCGTTCGAACACGCGCTCCTGGAACTGGGGCTCGATCCCGATCCCCCGGTCGGTGACCGCGATCTCGACGAACTCGCCGGACAACCGGCGGCTGACGGAGACGGACGTGTCCTCGGGGGAGTACGCGATCGCGTTGTCGATCAGGTTGCTCAGCGCCGTGACCAGCAAGGTCCGGTCGCCATCGAGCAGCAGGCCGCTGGGTTCGTCGACCGCGACCTCGATGCCTGCGGATTCCGCTCCGACCCGGCAGCGGCCCAGCGCCTCCTCCACCACGCCGTCGACCTCGACCGTGGTCAGCTCGGGCAGGCGCTCCGCGCCCTGCAGCCGGGACAGCGCGATGAGCTCGGAAACCAGGGTTCCCAGCCGGGTCGATTCGTGCAGGATCTTGTTCGAGAACCGGCGGACCTCGCTGGGATCGTCGGCGGCGTCCAGGACCGCCTCGGCCAGCAGCGCGAGCGCGCCCACGGGGGTCTTCAGCTCGTGACTGACGTTGGCCACGAAGTCCCGGCGGGTGGCTTCCAGCCGGACGGACTCGGACTCGTCGCCGGCGTCCACGACCGTGAACCCCTCACCGAGCGGGCGGACCTCGCCGAGCACCGCCGTCGGGACGCGGCCACGCCGGGGGCTGCGGTCCAGCGGGGACAGGTCGACGGCGACGGGGGCGCCGGTGTCGACGGCCTGCTCGGCGGCCTTGCGGGCACGCTCGTCGGCTCGCTTGTCCCGGACGAAGCCCAGCTCGTCGGCCCGGGGGTTGTGCAACACGACGTCCCCGAACCGGTTGAGCACGACGATGCCGTTGTTCGTGGAGTGCACGAGCCGCTCCAGCAGCTCGGCGACCGTAGGACCGTTCGGTTTCCGACGGTCCCGGCGCCGGTTCGCACGGGCGACCAAGAACCCAGCCACCCCACCGACCACCAATGCGCTGATCACCAGGGCGATCCAGCCCAATGCACTCACACCAGCATCGTAAGCAGCTAGGGGCCGCCGGAGCCTAGTCCGTACGGGCCTTCCGTGACCGTCATGACACAAATGCGCCGGGTTGTTCATGGTCTCGTCACCCGACGCTCGCACCCGCTTCACGTACTGGCGGTCACGCGGACACCAGCGAGACAGCAGGGACACACCGCAGGGTCACCACCCCCCGGAATGGATGACCCTGGATGGGGTGAAAAACGTCGGCGCTGGTTGCCCGCCCGAGGTGGACGTGCAACCAGCGCCGGAACGCCGCTGGCCGACTGGTTCCAGCCGCCGTCAGCGGCCTTGGTTGGCGACCGCGGCCGCGGCCTGCGCCGCGGCGTCGGGGTCGAGGTAGGTACCACCCGGGTTGACCGGCCGCAGGTCGGCGTCCAGGTCGTAGCGCAGCGGGATTCCGGTGGGGATGTTCAGCCCGGCGATGTCCGCATCCGAGATGCCGTCGAGGTGCTTGACCAGCGCACGCAGCGAGTTGCCGTGCGCGGCGACCAACACGCACTTGCCGGCACGCAGGTCGGGCACGATCGCCGACTCCCAGTACGGCAGCAGCCGCGCGACCACGTCCTTGAGGCACTCGGTCCGCGGGGTGTCCGCGCCCAAGTCGACGTACCGGGGGTCGCCCTCCTGGCTGTACTCGCTGGCAGCCTCGATCTCCGGCGGAGGGGTGTCGTAGGAGCGGCGCCAGAGCATGAACTGCTCTTCGCCGTACTCGTCGAGCGTCTGTTTCTTGTTCTTGCCCTGGAGGGCTCCGTAGTGACGCTCGTTGAGGCGCCAGTCCCGCCGCACCGGAATCCAGTGCCGGTCGGCGACGTCCAGGGCGATGTTGGCGGTGGAGATCGCGCGTCGCAGCAGCGAGGTGTGTACCACCTCCGGCAGGAAGCCGGAGTCCTTCAGCAGCTCGCCGCCGCGCCGGGCTTCCTTCTCGCCCTTCTCCGACAGCGGAACGTCCACCCACCCGGTGAAGAGGTTCTCGGCGTTCCAGGTGCTCTCACCATGGCGCAGCAGTAGCAGGGTCCCGACAGCAGTCATGAGCACAGGCTATCCCGCGGTTCGCCCGCGTCCGGTACGCCAGCCGCGGGTGACGTTTTCCTCACCGCGAGCATTCACATCACCCGGATGCACACCACTCATCTGTGTCCCTCATCACTTCGTCAGGCTCACGCGGGACATGCTCACTTCAGAGAGTTATCTTCCATGAACAACATCACACGAACGGAGTAACGCGTCAGACTTGTGGTGTCTACCGCTCTCTGAAAAGTTGACAACGCTCTCGTTGATCGGCTCCCACGCACTCCCCGATCGCACGAGAGCGGCAATGATCGCGGTTCGTCTCCCCCGTCGAACCGCGGACCCGCTGGGACTGGCCCAGGGCTCCCCCTCCCTTCCGGGCCGCCCACGACGGCGGGACCACACGCGGGGCGGCTCGAGCTCGCGACTCCCCCTCTCTCCCGAGCCGCTCCGCGTGGTCCCCCGAACTCGCCCTGTCGGGCTCACTCCGACATCGGCCGCACCGGGCCGTCACGCTCGACGAGCTGCCGGAACGGCTGCAGGTTCGCCAGCGACTCGCCGCGCGACTCGCGCCACCCCCACTCCCGCCGGATCGCGGTGGCGAAACCGATCTCCAGCAGCGAGTTGAAGTCGCCGTCGGCGGCTTCGAGCACCTGCCCCAGGAGCCGGTCCAGCTCGTCTTCGGTGACCGCGTGCAGGCCGATCCGCCCGACGAGGTAGATGTCGCCGGTGCTGTCCAGGGTGTAGTGCACGCCGTACAGGCGGGCGTTGCGCCGCAGCAGGTACCGGTAGACGTCTTCGTGCGCTTCGTCCGGCTGGCGGCACACGAACGCTTCGATCACCAAGGCGTGCTCACTGATGATCAACCAGCAGTTCGTCTGCAGCTTCTTGCTGCCTGGCAGCGTGACGAAGAACCGGCCCGGTTCCTTGCGGTCGTAACGCAGCCCCCGGTCCTCCAGCACGGACCCGATCAAGTCCTCCAGCCGTGCCACCGCGTCTACTGAACGGTCCGTCACGCCGTCACCTCCCGGAACGGGAATTGCGAGTTGAACGCGATCGTCGCCCGCGCGTAGGCGTCGAGCAACGCGTCCGTCGTGTGCTCCCACGAGAATCGCGCGGCGTGCGCGGCTGTGGCCGCCGCGAGCCGCTGCCGCAGGCGCGGCCGGAGCGCGAGCGACTCCAGCGCATCCGCCCACTCGCGCGTGCCGTGCCCGGGCACGAGCAGCCCGGACACGCCGTCGTCGACCGCGACCGGCAGACCGCCGACGGCAGCCGCCACCACCGGCGTGCCGCACGCCTGCGCTTCCAGCGCGACCAGGCCGAACGACTCGTTGTAGCTCGGCACCGCGACGATGTCGGCGGCGCGGTAGACATCCACCAACGCCGAGCCGCCCTGCGGCGGCAGGAAGCGCACCACGTCGCTGATGCCCAGCTGCTCGGCGAGTTGGTACAGGACTTCGGGACGTTCCAGGCCGCTGCCTGACGGACCGCCCACGATGAGCACGACCAGCCGAGACCGCATGTCGGGGTGCCGGGTCAGCAGTTCCGCCGCGGCCTTCAGCAGCACATCTGGAGCCTTCAACGGCTGGATGCGCCCAACGAACGCGAGCACGGTCGCCTCCGCCGGTAGACCCAGCGCGGCCCGGGGGGACGCCGCGTCGCCGGGGGTGAACCGGCCGAGATCGACGCCCGGCGGGATCGTCGCCACGTCGTTCGGGTCGGCGCCGTAGAGCTCGATGAGCTGGTTGGCTTCCACGCCGGTGTTCGCGACCAACCGGTCGGCGCCTGCGACGACCTGTTCTTCCCCGACCACCCGGACATGGGGCTCCGGGGCGTCGCCCTCAGCCAGGGCGGCGTTCTTGACCTTGGCCAGCGTGTGCGCGGTGTGCACCAGCGGCACGCCCCACCGCTCCCGGGCGAGCCAGCCGACCTGCCCGGACAGCCAGTAGTGCGAGTGCACCATGTCGTAGTAGCCGGGTTCGTGCCGCGCTTCCACCCGCAGCGCCCCGCCGGCGAACGCGCACAGCTGGGCCGGCAGGTCGTTCTTGTCCAGCCCTTCGAACGGGCCGGCGACGATGCTGCGCACGGTTACCCCCGGAGCCAGCTCGGCGACCGGCGGGATGTCCGAGGACGTCGCCCGGGTGAAGATCTCCACCTCGGTACCGCGCGCCGCCAGCTCGGTCGACGTCCGCGCCACATAGACGTTCATGCCGCCGGCGTCGCCGGTGCCCGGTTGCTCCAACGGCGACGTGTGCAGCGAGAACACGGCGACCCGCCGGGGACGCTTGCTGGCTACCGTTCGGCGTGACTTGCTCACACCGTCGATTCTGCCCGCCCCGGCGGCTCACCTTGTCCGGTGGTAATCGCCGTCACAATCGCCACGTGCGGTGACGGCCCTCGAAGCGGCGAAGTCCGCTTGCACCCGACCCCGCCGCGGGTTTTCTCAGCCACCCGCACCACTACAAGAGTGCCCTCGAACGACCACCCTCTATACCGCCGACTTTGCTTTCCACTGGTCCCAGGGGAGTAGCCAGTCGTAGACGTCGAAGATCGGCGGCATCGTGGTGGCCGATCCGACCACCTCGACCGGATCACCGGTGAGGACGCTGTCGAAATACTTCTTCGCGTCCACCTCGGTGAGGTTCACGCACCCGTGGGTGTTGTTGACCTTGCCGATGTTGGCCCGGTTCTCCTCGTTCTCGTGGATGTACTCGCCGTGGTTGGAGATGCGGACCGCCCACTTCTTCATGACGTCGTGGTAGCCGTAGCGGGGGTTGTCCATCTTTTCGACCGGGTGCTTTTCCATGACCATGTAAGTCCCGTTCGGCGTGTTGCGTTCCGGGTCGGATTCGGCGCCGTAACTGGCCGGGTAGCGCGCGATCTCCTTACCGTCCTGCTGCACCACCATTTCGTGCGTGCGCGTGTCCGCTTTGACGACCTGCGCCCGGCCGATGGTGAAATCACTGGTCAGGTCCGACCTGCCGTAAGCGCCGTCGCCGAAGGGAACGCCGTACAGGTTGGCGTGCACGCTGACGTTGGTGCCCGTCGGCCAGTACTGCTTGGGCCGCCAGTCCACCTGGGTGTCCGACAGCCATGCCCACGCGCCTTCCACCGGCACCGACGTGTGCACGCTCAGCGCGCGCTGCGCGGCGGCCCGGTCCTTCACCGGCTCGTCGAACTTGACGCTGATCGGCATGGCGATGCCGACCTGCGAGTGGTCGATGGGGTTGACCGTCGCCCGCACCGTCCTGTTCGGACTCAGGGTGTCGAAGCTCCCGTCGATCGTCGCGGTCTGCCCGTCGGGGCGCACGACCTTCCCGGACCACGTGTAGGTCTTGCCGTAACCGAGCGCCTCGGTCGTGCCCCAGCTTCTTCCTCCCGCCGACAATCGCCCGATGACGGCGCGACCGTCCGAGTTGGTCAGTGCGACGTCCTCCAGATGTCCATCATGGACAGTAATCGTCGCGGGCTTCGCCGGGTTGACGTCCTTCGCCCCAGGCGCGGGTTCGAAGTCGACCCCTGCTGGCCTCGGTTCCCGCGGTGCCAGCGCGTCCAGACCGGATTTGCCCGCCATACCACCGCATCCGGTTGCCAGCAGCGCCACACTCAGCAGCGCCGCCACGACTGCTACCAGCGAAACCCACCATTGCCGCGTGCGCGACCGGTTCACGCTTTTCCCACTCCCGCTGTTGTGTTTTGACTCGTGCATTGACGTTTTGACTCGTGCATTGACTTGGTTCCGTGCTTCGGCGCCTCGCCACGTGCCCCAGACCGAGATTCCCCCGTTCGAGAACGGCCCCGGATGAGAATGCCCCAGTCACCACAACCAACCAGTCACCACAACCAACCAGTCACGTCAGACGTTCCACTCTGGAGACGTCTGACGGGCGCCCAGGATGTCAGAAACTCGTGGTGTTCCGTATCACACCCATAAGGGTGGTTCACTGGCAGGGTTGGTGGGCTACGAGAGGATGGCCCGGAACAACAGTCTCCCATGGGAACAGCACTCACCAACGAGGGGAACGCAGTGACTCCTGATCGTGGACAGCACTCCGGTCCGGGCGCGGACCGGTGGGCCGTGGTCACCGGCGCGAGTTCCGGCATCGGAGCGGCCACCGCGCGACGTCTCGCCTCCGAGGGATTCCGGGTTGTCGTGGGCGCACGGCGCGTGGAGCGCCTGCGGGCGCTCGCCGACGACATCGGCGCGGTGGCAGCCAGGTTGGACGTGACCGACGCCGATTCGGTCACCGAGTTCGTCGAGCAGATCCCTGAATGCCACCTGCTGGTCAACAACGCTGGTGGTGCGAAGGGGCTCGCCACGGTCGCCGAAGCCGACGAAGACCACTGGCGCTGGATGTGGGAGACGAACGTGCTCGGCACCTTGCGCCTCACCAGGGCCCTGCTGCCGAAGCTGATCGCCTCCGGGGACGGGCA
The DNA here is from genome assembly GCA_051984675.1 of Pseudonocardiaceae bacterium. Lineage (GTDB taxonomy): Bacteria > Actinomycetota > Actinomycetes > Mycobacteriales > Pseudonocardiaceae > JBPYFK01. Next base: position 78,865 of record JBPYFK010000085.1, read on the forward strand.
CGTGATCACGGTGACGTCGGTGGCCGGGCTCGAAACCTACGACAAGGGCGCCGGTTACACCTCTGCCAAGCACGCGGAGGGCGTGCTGCACCGCACGTTGCGCGGCGAGCATCTCGGAGATCCGGTGCGGTTCACCGAAATCGCGCCCGGCATGGTGGAGACGGAGTTCTCGGAAGTCCGTTTCGAAGGCGACACCGAGCGCGCTTCCACCGTGTACCAGGGGTTGACGCCACTGTCCGCTGACGACGTCGCGGACGTGATCGCGTTCGCGGCGACCCGGCCGTCGCACGTCAACCTGGACCAGATCGTGCTCAAACCCCGCGACCAGGCGTCCTCGATGCGCTTCAACCGGCAGGCTTGAACCCGGGTCACGCTTCCAGCAGCTCGGTGGTCACACCCAACTCGGCGTCCAGTTCGTGCAGAACATCCGGGATCGGGCAGGCGAAGCCAGCGGTACCGGACCGGCTGCCGGCGACGTGCAGGCCGACGACCCGGCCACCCGCGTTGATCAGGACAGCCCCCGCATCGCCGGGAGCGGCGAAGGTTTCCCCCGGCATGCCCGCCACCCGGATCTGGTCGCGCAGCACGCGGGTACCCAGCGCCGCGCCGTGGTCGACGCGCAGGGTGGCGTCGGTGGAGACCACCACTCCCCGGGTGAGCCCGGTCCGGTAACCGTTCTTGCGCACGCTTTCCCCGATGCGTGCCCGGCCCGGTCCGGTGATCGGTCCGGCTCCGGCGACCGCGCATTCGTAGGCGGTGGTGTCGGCGAGGATCACGGTCGCCGCATCGACCCGCCCGGACAGGGCGGCCCGGTCCAGACTGGCAACCGGGCGCCCGCCGCCGGGAACGGTCATCTGGTCTCCCACCGACCATGCGTCGTCCATGCACGCGACGTCGAACGTGGTCAGCCCCATCACCGCCGGTCCCCACGCGGCCGGTTGCGCTGTACCCGGCTCGGAACGCGCGACGACCAGCGCCCCGAGCGTTCCGAACGTGCGGTACTCGCCGGATTCCGAGACGTCGGGTGGGTGGAGCAGAACGCAGCGGCAGGGCGCTATTCCGGTACCGCCGACGACGAGCGAGCCTTCATCCACGCACGTGATGCGCCGCGACCGCGGCGCCACGAGCCGGTGATCCTGGTGCAGGACCGGCTCGTCTTCGACCACGTCGATCGGAATCCCCCACACATAGGGCGGAATCATGCCCCCGACGCCGACCGCTGCCGGGCCGGTCTTGTGCCGCACCGTCACCACGATGCCTTGCACGCCGGTACGGCGACCGCCGACCCGTTTCTCACCGATGTCGACGGCGACGACTCCCGGAAGGTCCAGTAACGCGTCCTCCACTGTCCGCTTGATCGGGCGAATGATCGCCCGATCGCGCAATTCCTTGTTGCGCACATCCCGCACCATTTCGGCCCCCTCAGATCAACTCCATTTAACGCGCACAGTGACGAGCACGTCACGAAGAGTCACTCTTTCGGCCGTTCGGCGGTCTCTTGTTAGAGCGAACAGTTCACGAGCACCGGTTCCGGGTGCAGCGACACCCCGAACACGGCCCGAACGCCTTCCCGGACCTCACGCGCGAGCGCGAGCAGATCGGCCGTGCTCGCCGCACCCCGGTTGGTCAGGGCAAGCGTGTGCTTGGCGGAGAGCGCGACCCGACCGCCGGGCCCCGGATGTCCACGGCGGAAACCGGCATGCTCGATCAACCACGCCGCGGACAGCTTCGTGGCACCGCCACCTGCCGGAAACTGCGGAATGCGCTGGTCGGAGCCGACCTTGGCGGTGATCCGAGCCAGCACGGCGGGCAGCTCGCCGGCTTGCACGATCGGGTTGGTGAAGAACGAGCCCGCGCTCCACGTGTCGTGATCGTCGGCGTCGAGCACCATGCCCTTGGCCCGACGTAGCTCCAGCACGACCTGCCGTGCCCGCTCGGGCTCGACCCGCTCGCCCGGTTCGACGCCGAGGGTGCGGGCGAGTTCGGTGTAGCGGATGGGCGCGGAAAGCCCGTCCTCCTGCAGCGTGAAGCGGGCTCGCAACACGATCGCGTCGTCGTTGTGTTTGAGGATGCTGTTGCGGTAGGTGAGGCCGAGATCCGCGGCCGGGACGATCCGCACCTGCCCGCTCGCGCGGTCGAGCAGGTCCACCGAGGTCAGCATCTCCGAGATCTCAACCCCGTACGCTCCGACGTTCTGCACAGGTGTGGCACCGACCAGGCCAGGGATGCCGGAGAGACATTCCAGCCCGCCCAGACCCTGGCGGACCGTCTCGGCGACCACGGCGTCCCAATCCTCGCCGGCCTCCACGGTGAGCTGCATCAGACCGTCACCGAGCTTGTCCATGTGGTAACCGCGCGTGGCGATACGCACAGCGGTGCCGTCGAAGCCCTCGTCTGCGATCACCAGGTTCGAACCACCGCCCAGGACCAGCAGCGGTGTGCCCGCCGCGTCCGCTTCCCGGACGGCGTCGACGAGATGCTTGGCGGTGTCAGCCACCACAAGGTGCGTGGCGGGGCCACCGAGGCGCAGCGTGGTGCAGCCGGCCAGTGGGGTTCCCACCAGGGCACCGTCCGCGCCGGACGTCGAAGTATTCACGGTTGCCAAAGGTAACCTCCGCTCTATGGCACGCCGCATCGAGCATCGAAGCACGTCCGAGTGGCCCGCCACGCGGCTGTACGAGGCGTTGGTCGATCCCGACCACCTGCGGGAACGCCTGCGCCATCTCGGCGGCACCAGCACCGAGTTGCTCGACCACGCCACCACCCCCGAGGGCGTCCGGTTGCGGATGCGGCAGAGCGTCGCGGTCGACCGGCTCCCTCCGGTGGCGCGCAGCGTGGTCGGCGGTGACCTGCTGATCGACCGCACCGAAACCTGGCGCGAGGCCGAACCCGGCCACGCCGTCGGTGAGGTCGCGGCGGCGATCGCCGGCGTGCCGTGCGCCGTTGCCGGCTCCATGTGGCTTCGCGATCTGGACCCTCCGATCAGCAGCGGGTTGGTCAGCGAGTTCGTGGTCGAGGGCACAGTTCGGGTACATATACCGCTGGTGGGCGGCAAGCTGGAGGACCTCGTCGTCGACCAGGTGCGCAAGCTGCTGGTGGCCGAGGAGCGGTTCACCGCCGACTGGTTGTCCCGGGACCTGACCTGAGGTGCGCTCGTTGCCCACTGATCACTCAACGACACACCCCCCGACCACCCCGGTAGTCCGCAAGAAGGAGCCCCGACTCGCCGCCGGGCGTGCCCGCGCACTCGGGATGCCGACCCGCGGGACGACGAATCCGAACCGCCTTCGGCGAGTGGATCGGTGGGTCGCCGGCACGCCGTGGGTGGCCGGCGCACTCTGGACCAGCCCGGAACCGGTCGTCGTGGACTTGGGGTTCGGCGCGACTCCGGTGACCACGGTCGAGCTGGCGAGCAGGCTGCGGCAGGTGCGGCCGGACACCCAGGTGTACGGGTTGGAGATCGACCAGGAGCGGGTGGCGGTAGCGAAGGCGACCGCGACGATGCCGGGCGTGGCGTTCCGGCTCGGCGGTTTCGAGCTGGCCGGGTTGGCAGCGCGAAAGGACTCTCCGGGACGCGGTCCCACGCTCGTCCGGGCGTTGAACGTGCTGCGCCAGTACACGGAGCCGGAAGCATGGCGGGCCTGGGAGCGGTTGTGCTCGGGGCTGGGGCCGCACGGTCTGCTCGTGGAGGGCACCTGCGACGAGATCGGACGTCGCTGCTGCTGGGTGACACTCGGCCCGGAGGGGCCGTTGACGCTCACCCTGGCGTGCCTGCCCGCGGGAATCTCCACGCCCTCGGATCTGGCTGAGCGGCTGCCGAAGACGCTGATCCACCGGAACGTGCCGGGGCAGCGCATCCATCACCTGCTGCGGGAACTCGACGCGTGCTGGGCGCGGGCGGCCCCCTTCGCGACGTTCGGCCCCCGGGCACGGTGGGCGGAAGCCGCCCGCCTCTTCGCCGGTCAGGGATGGCCGGTGCGGGACCGGTGGAAGCGGTGGCGGCTCGGCGAGATCACCGTCGATTGGACGGCCGTCGCGCCCTAGAATCACCCGCATGGCGAGCGACCTCCATCGGCACGAGCTCCCGCTGCAAGCCGCCGCGCTACGCGACGCCGTTGTGCGCGCCGGCCCGGACACGCAGGTTCCGACCTGCCCGGAGTGGGACGTCCGCAAACTGGTCCGGCACCTCGGCCGGGTGTACGCGATGGTGAGCATCGCGCTGGACAGCGCGCCGGACGCGGAGCGGCCCGATCCGCCGCGCCCGCCGGAGGAGTTCGACGAGGCGCTGTCGTTCATGGACGCCCAGTTCGCCGAACTCGTCGCGACACTGTCCACAATGGACCAGGATCGCCCGGTGTGGTCGTTCTTCCCCGGTGGCACGCCGGCGAGCTGGTTGCGGCGGATGGCGCACGAGACGGCGATCCACCGGCTGGACGCCGAGCACGCGCTCGCCTCGGTCGGCCCGGACCACGTGCACGATCTGCTCTTCGACCCGGCGTTCGCCGCCGACGGCGTGGACGAGATGTTGACCTCGCTGCTGCCCGTCCTGCGCGACTGGTCGGAGTCCGAGTGGAAGGGCCACGTGCTCTACCACGCTCCCGACGCCGGCCGAGCCTGGATGGTCGGCTTCCGTCCCGGGCAGCTGCCCGAGGTCGGTGTCCCGCACAGCCCCGCGCTGAACGACATCGACGTGGACGCCACGGTCGCCGGCACCGCCGACGCACTCTACCGGCGGGTGTGGGGACGGCCCAGCACTGCCATGGTCTCCGGGCACCACCACGACCTCGCGGGCATCATCGCCGGCCGGTGACCTCCCTCGGTCCGACACACCCCAGCGGACCTGCGAGAATCACCGGTTGTGCCGCTCTCCGAACGACGCTTCGTCATCAGCCTGGGCTGCCCGGACCGGATCGGGATCGTCGCCCGTATCTCGACGTTCCTGGAAGAGCTGGGGGGCTGGATCGTCGAGGCCGGCTACCACGCGGACCCGGACACCGGATGGTTCTTCACCCGGCAGGAGGTTCGCGCCGACTCGCTGCCGTTCGGCTGCGCGGAGCTGCGCCGGCGGTTCGCCTCGGTGGCCGAGGAGCTGGGCGGTCAGGCGGACTGGCGGGTGTCCGACACCAGCGAGCGGCGCCGGGTCGTGGTCCTGGTGTCCCGGGAAGGGCATTGCCTGCACGACCTGCTGGGCCGGATCACCTCCGGTGAACTCGACGTCGATCTGCGCGCGGTGATTGGCAACCACGAGCACCTCCGGCCCATCACCGAGGCGCACGGAATCCCGTTCCACCACGTGCCTTTCCGGTCCGCCCGGACCGGCGCGGCCGAGGACAGCGGAGCGGTGGACCAGGCGTTCGGCCAGCTCCGGGACCTGGTGGACGCCCACGACCCGCATGCGGTCGTGCTCGCGCGGTTCATGCGCGTGCTGCCCCCTGACCTGTGCACGGCATGGGCGGGACGCGCGCTGAACATCCACCACAGCTTCCTACCGTCGTTCGCGGGCGCGCGGCCTTACCACCAGGCGCACGAGCGGGGTGTGAAACTGATCGGTGCGACCTGTCACTACGTGACCCCGGAACTCGACGCTGGCCCGATCATTGAGCAGGACGTGATCCGGGTGGATCACACCGACTCGGTGGCGGACATGGTGCGCAAGGGCCGCGACATCGAGAAGGTGGTGCTCGCCCGCGGATTGCGCGCTCACCTCGAAGAGCGAGTGCTCGTGCACGGCAAGCGCACGGTCGTGTTCTGAGCCTCGGCCGAGGGCGGCCACTCAGCCGATCGGCTGCCCGAGAGCTTCCAGAACCTCAGCGCCGGCCAGTTTCGCCAGCACCGCACCCGGAGTGATGAGCTTGCTTCGGCGCAGCCCGCTGCCGACCACCACGGCGGGTTCCCGCGCGACGGCATCATCGACCAGGATCGGCCACCCTTCGGGCAGCCCGAACGGGGTGATCCCGCCGTACTCCATCCCGGTGAGGGAGACGGCGTCGTCCATGGCGGCGAACGACGCCTTGCGCACGTCCAGCCGGCGCCGGACCACGCCGTTGACGTCGGCTCTCGTCGTCGCGAGCACCACGCAGGCCGCATAGCGTTGCTCGCCGGCGCGCTTGCCGGCCACCACGACGCAGTTCGCCGACCGTTCCAGCGGGGAGCCGTACTGCTCGCAGAACTCGGCGGTATCCGCCAACCCGGGATCGATCTCGACAACACCGACCGCAGCGGCTTCGGTGTCCGCCAGCGACTCCAGTGCCCGCACGACCGGCGGGGCGAGCAGCTCCGGCCGCGTCGCGGCGGGCACGACGTCGAGAGTTCCAGCGGCCACGGACCAGTCATCAGTCATGCCGCGACGATAGATCTTCGCTAGCCCAGGAAGTCCACCAGGAGGCTGCGTAGCGCACGTCGGTGTGTGAGCATCGGCGCCGCCGAGTCCAGCAGCTCCAACCGCGCGTGCCGAAACGCCCGAGCGGTCGCTGCCGCGACCTCGGGCGGGTGCAGCACGTCGGCGGTCGCGCCGACGACCAGCACCTCCGCGCTCGCTGCCGCGAGCGCGGAGGTGCTGGCCACCGGGCGCTGCCCGGGTACTGCGCGCAGCGCTTCGCGCAGCCGCAGCAGCGCTGCGGCCCGCTGCGCGGCGTAGTCGCCGACGTCGGTGCCTTCCGGCACCTCCGCGGCGACCAGCTCGCGCAGCGCGGCTGCGCTGTCGCGGCGGTCGCCGCGCGCATGGCTCTCGCCGCCGTCTCGGCCGGCGGCTTCGACGGCGTCGGCCAGTTGGTCGAACCTGCGCAGCGCTCCCGCGTCGCGCTGCTGGTCCAGCGCGGCGGGAAGCAGCAGTGCCAAGCGGTCGAAGCGGTCGGGGTGTTCGGCGGCGATCCTCGTGAGAGCGCCCGCTCCGAGGGACACGCCGACTGCCTGTCGGGCGCCGACTTCGTCGGCGATGGTCAGGACGTCTTCGGCGATTCGCTGGTAGGTCCAGTAGCCGTCCGGGGGGTCTGGCGCCGAGCCGTGGCCGGGCAGGGTGACGACAACTCGGGTTCCGCGCAGGCCGGACGCGGGAATGCGCGCCTCACCTTCGGTCGCTCCGAGCCCGTGCACGACGAGCGTGACTGGCGTTCCGGTGCCGTAACCGCGCCACTGCGCGGCGGTGGGCGCGCCCCGGATTCCTGGGCGGTTCACTACCAGGAATTGCCCTTCTGGATGTCGGTCACCTTGGGCCGGACATCCACCAAGTAGACCAGCACGGCGACGAGCCCCGCGATCCACAGGATCGTGATGGGGCCACCGCGGAAGATGATCAGCACCAGCGTGCCCGCGCCCGTGATACCCAACCACGCGGGCTTGGTGAGCTTGTCAGCTGCGGTAAAGGCATCTGAGCGCTGCATCAGTGCGTGCACGAACGCGTAGATCCCTACCGGGATACCTGCCGCCCAGAGAATCGTCTGGATCCAGTACGCCAACAGCACGGGTACAGCCTACGTGCCACTGGCCCGGCGACGGCACCCGCGAGTGCTCCGATTCGCAGGATCTCCCCGGATCGGACACTCGCGGGCCGTACCGTCACTCGCCAGTCACTCGCTGGACTGCGAGTGGGAGTTCGTGGTCGAAGCCGGGCCCGAGGTCGATGTCGCGGTCGAGGTCGTCGACGACTCCTTCTTGGAGTTGCTGGTGCTCTTGGCGGGCGCGGTGCGGCTGGCGGCCTTCCGCGTCGTGCTGCGGGTCGTGGACGCCGTCTTGGTGCCGGCGCTCTTCACCGCCTCCGCGGAGTCCTCGCCGGCCTCCTCGATCGTTTCGGCGGCCTGCTCGGCGACGGTCTCGGTGGCGCGGGCTGCCCGCTCACCGAACGAACGTGTGGTGCGAGTCACCCGGCCGAGCACGTCATCGGCCAGTTCGCGGGCGTCGTCGACGGCGCTGCCGACCCGCTCCTGCGCGGCCTCGACCTGGTTGATCGCCTGCTGGACGCGGGGCTGGGAACGCAGCCGACCCAGGGTGTCCTCACCACGGTCGGCGAGGTGGTCGTAGAAGTCGGTGGCCTGCTTGGTGTAGTTGTCGACGAGTTTGCGCAGCTCAGCGGGGTCCAGCTTGCCCCGCAGGCCCTGCAGGTCGGTGGGCAGTTCGCCCAGGCTGGACTTGGCCGCGTCGGCACGCTCGTTGATCTGAATGCGCACCTTGTTCACCGCGTCGGTGACGGTCTGGGTCGCGATGTCGGTCGCCCCCAGCGCGACGAGAAACGGGGTGCGGGCCTGTTCCCACGCGTTACCGAGCGCCGCTGTGGCCTGTTCACGAGCTTTGCTCACATCCGTGGGCATAGTTCTCACTCTCCTGGCTGCGTGTTGGGTTTGGTCTGAGCCGGTGTGGGCCGGGCCTGGCCCGACTCCTCCTGCGGGTCCGCGCCGGCGGGAGCGGACCCGGGCACGTCAGCGTCGACGTCGTCGTCTTGTTCCCGCCGGAAGGCGGCGTAGATGTCCAGCAGCACCTGCTTCTGGCGTTCACTGAGGTCGCCGTCGGCGAGGATGGCGTCCACCACGGGTCCGCCCTCCCGACGGTCCAGGATCCCCGCCTGGACATACAACGCCTCAGCGGAGATCCGCAGCGCCTTGGCGATCTGCTGGAGGATCTCGGCGCTGGGTTTGCGCAAGCCCCGTTCGACCTGGCTCAGGTAAGGGTTGGACACACCAGCCCGCTTCGCCAGTTGTCGCAGCGAGATCTGCGCGGTGCTTCGTTGGGCTCGGATGTAGCCGCCGAGGTCACTGACCGCCTGATTGACGGCCCTGTTGACGGTCTTGTCCATCCGCTCCACGCGGACCACCTCCTCGGCGCTTCCCACGGTAGCGCCCAAGTGCTAGCTACAGCAAGCGGTCTGCTTGCAACATTGGTGCGTAATGTGGATCACCCACCCCATTCCGGGCACGGATCAGGCTGGTGCATCACAGCAGGGCGCATCAGAGCAACCGCCACGTCGTGAGGCAAGGGCTCGCTCAGAGCAGGAATTGGGACACCGTGTGGATGGCCAGGCCCGCGAGCGCGCCCACGACGGTGCCGTTGATCCGAATGAACTGGAGGTCCCGACCCACCTGCAACTCGATCTTGCGGGAGGTCTCCGTGGCGTCCCAGCGCTCCACGGTGTCCGTGATCAGTGTGGTGATCTCACGACGGTAGTTGGACACCACGTGCACCGCGACACCCTCCAGCCAACCATCCACTTTGGACTGCAGGGAGGTCTCTTCAAGCAGCCTGCGCCCCAGTGAACGCAGCCCGTCCCGCACCCGAAGGCGCAACTCGCTGGAGGGGTCTTCGGCCGCGTCCAGCAGCATCTTCTTCGCCGTGTTCCAGATCGACCCGAACAGGTTCCGCACCTCGGGATGCTCCAGCACCTGCTGCTTGATCTGCTCGGCGCGCGCCATGGTCTTGGGGTCGTGCTGCAGGTCGTCGGCGAACTCCGCCAGGAAGCGGTCGACCGCCTTGCGCATCGGATGGTCAGGATCGGTGCGCACCGCCCAAGCGAAGGACAGCACCTCGACGTAGATCTTGTCCGCGACGATCGCGTCGAAGAACTTCGGAGACCACGATGGCGCGCGCTGGGACACCACGCGCAGCACGGTCTCGTGGTTGTCGCGCACCCAGTCATAGGCCCGGTCGCAGACCAGGTCGACGAGCTTGTGGTGCGAACCGTCCGCGAAGACCTGGCCGAGGATGCGCCCGAGCGGCGGCCCCCACTGCTGGTCCAGCACCTTGCGCACCACCGCGTTTTCCACCACCGCCTGCACGTCCTCGTCGCGCAGGACGGTCACCGCCGCCCGGACGACGGTCCCGAGTTCGGCGGTGACCCGATCCGCGTGTTCGGCGTCGTCGAGCCAGGTGCCCACCCGCTGCGCGACCCCTGCCCTGCGGAGCTTGTCCTGCACGACCTGCGCGGAGAGGAAGTTCGTGCCGACGAAGTCACCCAGGTTCTCGCCCAAGGCGTCCTTGCGGGTCGGAATGATCGCCGTGTGCGGGATCGGCAGGCCCAGCGGTCGACGGAACAGCGCGGTGACCGCGAACCAGTCGGCGAGCGCACCGACCATGCCGGCTTCGGCGGCGGCCTGCACGTAACCCGCCCAGCTGCCCGCGCCAGCGTTCACCAGCCAGCTGGCTGCCACGTAGATCGCCGCGGCCACCAGCAGCAGTCCAGTAGCCACCGTCTTCATCCGCCGCAGCCGGCTACGCTTGGCGATGTCGGGTGCGACCGATGCCATCGACTGATGCACAGGTCGATTGTGGCAGCGCCGCCCGTTTCCTTCCCGGCTTCGTGACGAGCGCCCCCATGACGGACACGACCCCGACCCCGACCCCATGCCGGACCCGGTGGGCGCACCTGCCGCCGTGACCAGCACAGCGACCGTTCCGGCGAGGGCACGCCGCTGGCTGCTGTCGGCAGGCGGAGTGGACTACCCTGCGAGCTTGTGCGAACTCCCGCCCTGACGAACCGGCTACGCCCGTTCACCTCGACGATCTTCGCGGAAATCACCGAACTCGCCCGCAGGACCAGCGCGATCAACCTGGGGCAAGGGTTTCCCGACAGCGACGGCCCCGAGGGCATGCTGCGGGCCGCACAGCGCGCGATCGCCGACGGGGTCAACCAGTACTCGCCGGGCGCGGGTGAGCCCGACCTGCGCCAGGCCATCTCCGAGCACCGCCGTCAGCGCTACGGCACCGAGTACGACCCGGACGCCGAGGTGCTCGTGACCGTCGGCGCCACCGAGGCGATCGCATCGTCGATGCTCGCCCTGGTGGAGCCGGGGGACGAGGTCGTCGTGATCGAGCCCTACTACGACTCGTACCCGGCGGCGATCGCCATGGCCGACGGTGTCCGCCGGACCGTCTCGTTGCGGCTGGGGTCCGACGGCCGGTTCGCCCTGGACGCGGAGGCGTTGCGCGCGGCAGTCGGTCCGCGCACCCGGGCGTTGATACTCAACTCCCCGCACAACCCGACTGGGATGGTGTTCACCAGCGAGGAGCTGGCGGCGATCGCCCAGGTCTGCCGGGACCACGACCTTCTCGCCATCACGGACGAGGTGTACGAGCACCTCCTCTACGACGGGCGGGCACACACGCCGCTGGCGAGCCTGCCCGGCATGGCCGAGCGAACGCTGTCGATCTCCAGTGCGGGCAAGAGCTTCAGCGCGACCGGCTGGAAGATCGGTTGGGTGTGCGGGCCGCGCGAGCTGGTCGCCGCTGTCCGTTCCGCCAAGCAGTTCCTCACGTTCGTCGGCGGCGCCCCGTTCCAGCCCGCCGTGGCCCATGCCCTGCGCCACGAGCGGGACTGGGCGCAGCGGCTCCGCGACGACCTCCAACGCAAGCGGGACCTGCTGTCCCAGGGACTCGCCGAGGCAGGGTTCCGGGTGCTCGCCAGCGAGGGCACGTACTTCGTGTGCACCGACGTGCGTCCCCTCGGGTTCGACGACGGCGCTGAACTCTGTCGGGCGCTGCCGGAACGGATCGGCGTCGCCGCGATCCCGGTGCAGGTGTTCTGCGACACCCCGGAGACCGCGAAGCATCTGGTTCGCTTCGCGTTCTGCAAGCGTGACGACGTGCTGGACGAGGCGTTGCGTCGACTGCACAAGCTGCGGTGACAGCGTCACATCCCGGCCACGTCAGGGAATTCATGCCGGACCTCCGTAGCCTAGGCAGATGAATCCGCTTTCGCCGTGCTCGGCTTGGGCCTTCGCCAGCGCGGTGGCAGGTGGAACGCCGTGGCGCAGCTGCCTGTGCAGCGAGAGCATCACGCGGGCGGTTCGCTCGTCCGGGACCGGTATGACGCTCGCGATGAGTGTGACCGTGCCGCGTCCCAGCAGGGTCGCGGCCAACCCCATGAGCTCATCGCCCCGGCTGACCACCGATCGCCCCACCTCACACGCCGACAGCACCACGGTTCTGGGCCCCCGCTGCAGGTGGTCGAGGTCGTACCCGTAGAGCGGACCATCATCCATGTCCAAACAGGACAGCAAGGGTTGATCCCGTCGGAACGTTCCGTGCGCCGCGATGTGTACCAGTGCAGACCCGTCCACACTGGTCAAGATCTTGTTCGTCCTCGCGTCGGGCCCGACGAGCAACTCACCACCGGCGGCTTGGTGCAACGCCCGCACTTCCCGTTCCGCGTGTTCGAGATCAGGCCCGCACACCCACACCGCCCGACCGTCGTCAGCAGCCAATCGAGCATCCCACGCGGCCTGCGACCAGCATCGCAACGACGGGGTGACCGTGACACTCCGCCCCGCGCAGCTCGGCAGAGCGGCCCAGCAGAGACTGTGCAGCGACCCGGTGGGGACCACCACCAGGGGGCGACCTTCGGCGAGATCTGGAAGCACCGGCCCGAGCACGCGATCCTCAACCACCTGAGCACAACGCGCGGCCTGTTCGGCGAACCTGGCCGACACCGCCGAACCCGCCCGGACCGCGAGGCGATCCAGCAGGTAGCCGAGTTTCCGCCCCTCCCGGGAAATCTGCGCGATCTCACCACGTGCGGCTGTTCGAACCTGACCATCAGCGATCCAGATCACATAAAGGATTCCACTGTGGACGAATAGGCTGACCAGGACTGACTCGCCGAGTTCGGTGCGGACGGCGTCGAGATCCACGTCAGACCACGTCACTGGCAGGTCCGCGTCCTCGCCACCGGCCAGCATCGCCCAGTGCCGGACCTGCTCTTCCAATGCCGCGATCTCGTCCAGAGCGGCTCTGGGTTGCCCGGGGTGGCTGCGATGCAACGCGCACACCGCTGAGCGCAACCGCACCAACGCCGAACCGAGTTCGGTGTCGGCTGGAGGACGCACAGCCGGATGGGACAGCGCGCTCGCTCGGGAACTCTCGACCCACCGCAACAGCAGCGCCGGATCACCCTCCTCCAGCGCTGCCCCGATCGCGGTGCCCGTCAGCTCGTCCGCCAGCCCGGATGCACGTATCCGCAGCTCGATCGCGCCCGTCGCCGCCACGTGCGAACCGACATCACGCAGGCCAGCACGGCAGGACTCGAAGACCTGTGCACGGTCACCGTCGATGCTGGCCAGCAGCGCCTCGGCCAGCCACCCAGCCGCTCGTTGCTGCGCGGTCGCCGGTGGTTCCTCCCGGTGGGCGGCGGCCAGCCCCAGCAACCTACGCGCCACAGTGATCATGCCGGCGTCGCTCGCGGCTCGTCCCGCCGTCAGCCAGAGCTCGGCCGCGACGGCGGTCCAGCCGTGTTCCGCACACGCCATGCCGGCTCGCCGTGTGGTCGCGAGAACCCGGCGGGAGTGCTCGCCGGCGGCCAACCTCGCCTGCAGGATGACCGCAGTGGCCAGCGACGCCCAGGCGGGCCGGCGCTGCGACTGGAACAGCCGGCGCGACTCGTGGGCCTGCTCGATGGCGGCCTCGTGATCGCCGTCCCGAAGCGCGCTTCCGGCGAGCGCGAGCCGGGTCTCGGCCAGCCGGACCCACCGTCCCAGTGCCTCGAGCCGGGCGGCGGCCCGTCGCATGTTTTCCCGCGCGGCCGAGGTCATGCCGGCCGCCGCGAGTGCCTCCGCTCGATCAACCAGGACTTCCGGGTTGGAGTCGGTGTCCAGCCCGGTACGTAGTGCCTCCTCGAAGAGCCTGAGGGCTTCCGGGAGATCGCCTGCCCGGAAAGCCACACACCCCCGGTTGTGCTGGCATGCTGCGGCACGAGCCGGCCACCCGGCGGAGGTGAACAGCTTCTCGGCTTCCGCGAGGTCAGCGTTGGCCTGGTCCAACCGGTTCACGTAGAGGCAGGCCACACCGCGTCCCAGCAACGCGTTGGCCACCCATCTCTGGTCCCCCTCACCACGCAGCCACGGCAACACCTCGGTCAGCGCCGTGATGGCTTCGCCCGGTCGATCCTCGCGGCAGCGCATCAGCGCTCGCAGGTACGCGGCCCGAGTCAGGTCCGCTCCCCGCAAGAGCGGTTCCGCGGCGTCCAGATGCTCCCCGCAGGCGTCGCTGTCACCGCTGTCCAGCTCGATCCACGCCAGCGTCAGCCGCAGCTGCGCGGCCCGACGGTGCAGGGCGGACCGGGAGGCGGTCACCAACCCGAGCCGCCCGTGCCGCCGCGCGGCGGCGAGTTGCCCTCGCTCGACCTCCGCCAGACACGCGATGTGGCGAGCGAGCACGCGCAACTCGGCGGTGCTTCCTTCGGACAGCCACTGCTGCGCGTACAGCAGGGCTTCGCCGGGGTCGGCTCCCGCGCGCTCCCGCCACCGCAGGGCGGTTTCGACCTCGTCTACTACGACTCCGGTACTCAACAGACCATCCAATCCGACACGGTTGGCGGGCAACCTCGCGGGCGGTAGACAACGCTTAACGGTCCACTGGGGACGTCGTCGAGCCGGAACGCGCCGTGCTCGTCCAACTCTCCGGCCAATCGGCCCTTCGGGTGTCTGAGCTCGACCGACCCGGCGAAGAAGTCTCGGACGTCACCGGCGGGAAACGTGTCGATCACCATGCCGGTCGCGCACAGCAGTCTGGGGGCCGTGGCGACGAAGTCCACGCCGAGCAGCCCGCCCGGAACAGCGAACGTCAGCGTCCGCACCAGAAGCCCACCGCTCCGGCTGCGTGCCGGCGTGAAGTCCGGGGACTCCGCGGAGTCACTGATCAGCTCAAGCCGTCCGGCGTCAAGCTCGCGGAACTCGCGCGCTACCCGCAGCGCCGCATACGCGGCAGCGGTCACGTGCTCCGGCACCGGATCCTGGGCCTGGAAAAGGTCTCTGAGGTCGAGGAACTCGTTCGGCGTGTACGACGTCATCCGGCAGCCTCCTCGGGCACGTCTCCTGTGGTCATGCGTTTACGCAGGTCAGCTAGGCAACGATGCTTCTTCGGTCCGATCGTGCCGACGGCGATTCCCATGGCCTTGCTGACTTGCTGGTAACTGGCTTCCGGCGCGACGACGAGCACTCGCAGGAGTTGCTGGCAGCGTTGCGACAACCCACTGAACGCCTGCCACAGTCGGGTGGCCGTCGACGTGCGCAGCACCCGGTCTTCCGGTCCATCCAGGTCGGGTCGTTCCAGCAGTACCGTCCGCAGGCCCGAAGGTGACTCGCGGTTTCCCAAGCGCAGTAGCCGCAACGATTCGTTGCGCGCGACCGTGGTCAACCACCCTGGCAACGCCGCCGGCTCCCGCAGCCGGTCCAGGTTTTCCGCCAGCAACAACCAGGTCGATTGGACGACGTCGTCCGCGTCCGCGTCGCCAAGACCGTGCGAGCGGGCGACCGCCCACACAATGCGACCGTGACGGTCCACCAGTGCACGCCACGCCCACTCGTCGCCGCCCGCCGCCCGATGCACCAACACCGCCGTGTTGACGTCCCGATCGGCGATCTCCCCAGCAGCGCCGTCCCCAGCGTCGTTGTCGACAAAGTCGTGCACTTCCCGCACCTCCCCTTACCGTCGCGCCGGTCCCGGCGACGGCTCGATCGATCCGTGAATAAGAGAAGGCAGGGGTGCCGAAAGATTCAGTTCACACCGATGATCACCCGAAGGGGTAGCGGGCGAGGGCGCTGCGCGTAGCGGCGACCACCCCTTCGCCTCGGTGAAGCCCGAGCGCGACTTCCGCAGCGACGGCCGGAGCGGCGAACGACGTCCCACTCCAGGTCGCGAACCCGTAGGTGCGATCCGCAACCCCGCGCCGCGAGTTCCCACCGCCGGGCCGCAGCCGCACATAGCTGCTGACCACGTCCGTCCCCAGTGCGGCGGCATCGACCCAGGCGCCAGTGTTCGAGTACTCCGCGACCTGGCCATCGGCGTCGACGGCGGCAACACCCACTACCGACGGGAGCGCGGCTGGCCAGAACGGCCGGGTGGAGCGCTGATTCCCCGCTGCGGCGACCGCCATGGCTGCCGAAAACCGCTCAATCCCGGCCCGCAACACGGGCGGGCATTCGTTCCCCGCCGTGTAGCAGCCCTCGGTCAGCAGAAGGACGTCGACGTGATCGCCATGTGCGGCGGCTTTCCTGCGCAGCGCCCGCAACCCACCCGCGACACGCACGTCGTCGGTGAATCCCAGGGATGACAGCACCCGCATGGGCCTGATCACGACTCCGGGGGCGTGCTGGAGCACCACACCCGCGACGAACGTGCCGTGACTGGCCTGCCGGTCCTCGGTAGTGTCGCCGTCCGCGTCGAGCACCTCCGGGGTCCGGTCCCAGTCGTCGAACCACGGCCTGCCGGCAAACCACGGGTGCGGATCGAGTCCGGTGTCCAACAGGCCAACCGTGACCTGTGGGTTCCACCTCGGCTCGGGTGGGCTCGGCACCGGCGGCGCACTCCTCGCCAGAGCCCCCGTGCCGTACTCCACCGGCGTCCCATACATGACTGGTGACCCGAAGTGCACGTGGTTCGCCGCGACTTCGGGGACGTGGACGGCCGTGTCACGCGCGATGTCCACGCAACTCGTTCGCCCGTGCGCCCGTAGTTGGAACCGCACGACCGGCAACCCGTCCTCGGCAGCCGTCGTCCGGTCCACCCAGCGCCGCAGGTGCTCCTCGGCACGGCGTGCGCTGCCCGCCGGCACGACGAGTTCCCCGCTGCGGACCAGGCATTCGTCCGGCCCCTCCGGGTCGTGCAGGAACAGTCCGTCGGTGTACGGACTCCAAGCCTCAACCAACTCCGCCAAGGGGAATTCGGACTTTACGGACGTTTCCACAGTGGAACTGTGCCCCGTGCCACCCACCGTCCCCAACGGACACGGCGATCCGACCTCCGGTTTCAGCCCACCGTGTGCAGCTGTGACGCGACCGCGTGGCCGCGTGTCACCCGTCCGGTGGTCCACTTGGCGGCGGTGAACCGCCTTTCCGGGTGGTTGAACGCGCTACCGGATGCCGACGACCCTGGATCGCACGACGATGATCCGGTAACCCGCTGGGAGGGCTTTCCTCCCGCTCGAACCGAGATCGGCGTCGAGCACCGCCCACTTCTCCGGTTGGCTCGTCGCGTCGGCACACCGGTGCGGACACCAGGAAAGCGACGGCGCACACCCGCGTGGGGACGTCGCACCGTAACTCGGGGGCGCGCAGCGCCCTCGCTGTCCGTCCGGGCGAGGGCGGAACGGTGGCGGGATGGTCGTTCCGGCACGACGAGGGGCCGTGCCGGAACGGCCATCGCCGCGCTTGGCGCGGCCAGTCGCCGCAGGTCAGGCCACCGGGTCGTCCCAGGAGCCAAGCGTGGCGCCACTGACCGCGACCGCGGCCCGCGCCAACCTTCGCACAGCCTCCTCCAGCTGTTCCGCGGGCAGCGTGTACGGCAGGCGCAGGCGCCGCTCCAACGCGCCCTGTGCGGCGAAGCGGCTCCCAGGGACGACGCGCACGCCGTGCTGCTCGGCGACCACCGCGAGCCGGCTGCTCACCAAGGCCCCCAGGTCACACCACAGGGCCAAACCGCCGTCCGGCACCCGGAACCGCCACTGCGGGCAATGCTGCCGCAGCAGCCGTGCCAGCTCGTCGCGCCGGGCGGCGGTCTCCGCCCGCCGACGACCGAGCGCCGGCTCCGGGTCCTCCAGCAGCTCGAAGAGGGCGAGCTGCTCAAACACCGGACTCCCGAAGTCAGTCATGGGGCGCCGAACGACCAGCCGCTGGACGAGTTCCTCGGACGCGCGAATCCATCCCAGCCGAAGCCCGCCCCAGAACGTCTTGCTGGCCGATCCGACGGTGATGATCCGGTGATCCCCGAACGCCGCCATGGGCGGGACTGGGTCCTCCCCGCTGAGGTCCAGGTCCACCAGCGTCTCGTCCACGACGGCAGTAGTCCGGTGGCGCCGCAACATCGCCGCGAGACGCTCCCGACTCGCACCGTCGAGTCGGACGCCGGTCGGGTTGTGGAAGTCCGGCACCAGGTAGGCGAGCGAGGGGCATGCCTGGCGGAGCACGGCCTCGACCGCTTCGAGATCCCAGCCGTTCTCATCCACCGGCACCGGCACCAAAGACGCCTTGACCGAGCGGATCGCTTCCAGCGCGTTCGGGTAGCTCGGGTGCTCGACGAGTACCCGTTCGCCGGGAGACACCAGCAGCCGCAGCACCAGCGCCAATGCGTGCTGTGCACCGTTGGTGATCAGCACCTGGTCCGGAACCGTCGGCAGGCCCCGGTCAGTGAACCGCTGCGCGATGCGTTCGCGGAGGGCATCCAGGCCGTGCGGGTGGTAGCCGTGGCTGGTGACCTGCTCGGCGAAGCGCACCCGCGCTCGGTCGATGGCCGGCCCCAGTTCCGGCGGCGCGGCGGGTGTCGCATGCGAAAGATTGATCCCTTCCGATTCCGCCGGAGGTGTCCAACCCGCACGACCGGTGATCTCGCTGCCGCTCTTGCCGGAAGGCAGGGTCACCCAGGACCCGGCGCCGCGCTGGCTGGCCACGAACCCCTCCTCGCGCAGGCGATCCAGCGTCCGGCTGATCAGGGTGCGGCTGACCCCGAACACCTCGGCAAGCTCACGTTCGGCCGGTAATCGGGTTCCCGGTGGCAAGCGGCCGTCCAGCACAACCTGACGCAGCGCAGCGTGCAGCAGGGACGAGCTGAGCCGGGGAGCGACCTTCCCGGGCGATCCACCGGTCCAAGGGCGGAGGAGTTCAAGCAGCTCTTGGCCACGGATTCGACCGGACATCGGAAGCGACATGCGGCCAATACTTACAGATTGGCCATCGCAGAGATATCCACTTCTCGCCAATGATGACCCGGTGACTTCGACCAAGACTGCCGTCAACCTCACCCCACTCCCGCTCGCACTACGCACGTTTCCTCGGCTGGCACAGCTGTTCAGCGGTCTGGCGCTCTATGGCGCCAGCATGGGACTGATGGTGCGCAGCCAGCTCGGTCTCAACCCGTGGGACGTCCTCCACCAGGGACTGGCCGGAAAGCTGGGCTGGAGCTTCGGCGCGGTGACCGCGCTCACCGGTGCGGCAGTACTCCTGCTCTGGGTGCCGCTGCGGCAGCGTCCCGGGATCGGGACCGTGGCGAACGTCGTCGTGATCGCGATCTCGGTCGACGCCACACTCGCCGCGGTACCAGCGGCTGCCGCACTGCTGTCGCGAATCACACTGCTGGTCTTGGGGATCGTGCTGAACGGCCTGGCTACCGCGACCTACGTGGGCTCCCGGCTCGGCCCCGGCCCGCGAGACGGCTTGATGACCGGGCTGCACGTTCGCACGGGCTGGTCCGTGCGAGTGGCACGCACCACGATCGAGGTCGTCGTGCTGGCGACCGGTTGGCTGCTCGGCGGAACTGTCGGGGTGGGCACGCCGTTGTACGCGGTCACCATCGGCCCGTTGGCCCAGTTCTTCCTGGCATTCACCACTGTTCCCACACCCGAGGACGGAACTCGGTCCAGCCGAGAAAGGTAACGAGACGGTGGCGAATATGCGCCGAAAAGATCGACGAGCCTAGAGACAACTCCAGTACTAGGAAGTAGGATGGACCTCGTCCACCTGACCCCCAGGGGTGGACTTCAGCGCCCCCGCACTCCCGGTGACCCCCAGGCCGGTTGAGAGCGGGGGCGCCTTTATTGCCGGGCCCATCACCAGCAACGACCCTCCCCGGGCGGCCGATTACCGCGCCACGGGTGACTCCAGAAATCGGTGATCACCACACAAACGCGCAAGGCCGCAGAAACAACGAATCCGAATGGCTCTCGCGAAAGTCCTTTGGGGCCGCGCCCCCGGCCAACCGAGGGACGCTCCGGTCGGCTTCACCAATACCTCGGGAATAGGGCGTGAATACAGAACGAACGTGCCTGATCATCCTGGAGGACGGGCGAGAAACGGCCCCTGCCGAGATCGGCAGGGGCCGTAACACTGTTCAGGCGTGTCGCGGGGACGGCTACCAGTCGCCACCGTCCCAGCCGAAGTCACCGCCGCCAAAGCCGCCGTCCTGCTCGACCCAGCCGCCCTGGTCATAGCCGTTGTACGGGCCGTACTCCTCGCGCCGCTCCATCATCATCTCGTCCCGATGGAACTGGTGCTCCTCGCCTTCCATCTTCCCCATTTCGTAACCGAGCAAGCCGCCGCCGACGGCCCCGATCGCACCGGCCGCTCCGGCGCTCATGCCTGGCCGGTGCGCCCGGCCGTAGCCGCCGTATCCCGGGCCGCCGCCGTACTGCTCCCCGTATCCGGGGCCGTAACGCGGGCCATAGCCCGGGCCGTAGCCGGGGCCATAGCCGCCGTAGGGTCGCCCCATCGGCCCGGGTCTGCGGCGTACGGCCGACGCGATCGCGACGCCGACAATCACCCCGATCGCCAGCAGAATAATGAGGATGAGCATCGGACCTCCCTGATGAGCTGCAGCGGGTAACGGGCCCCGCTGAGCGCGACCCGGCCAAGTCTCGGCGCAGGCTATCGATCATCGAGGGAGCAGCCAAGGTGTCCTGCCCCACGCGAGATCCTCGTGGACGAAGGGGAGACAGGACCGTGGATGCGCGAAACGGCCCCTGCCATTCATGACAGAGGCCGTTCGCGGAGGTCAGCGGCGTGGCCAGGGGTGGGGTCCAGCCGCCGACCTCCCGCTGACTGAAGCCGGGGAGCTACGCGGCGAGGCTGGCCGGGATGGTGCTGGGCTCGGATCGGGTGCTGGGCTCGGATCGGAAACCCCACTCACCCAGCGTGCGCCAGCCACGGGTGGTGAGCCGAACCCCGTGTCCACGGGAGGCGAAGAGGTGGCTGGTGTCGACTTCGATCAAGCCTGCTTGCCACAACTCGCCCAGGAGGTCCTGCTGGGCGTCGAACATCGCGCCACCAATCCGTTCGGCCCAGCGATAGCCGCTGCCTTGGCCGGCTCCCAGGCCGTTGTCGAACTCGACCTTGCCCTGGTAGACGTCGACCAGGCTGGCGCGTCGTTGCTCGCTGTAGGGCACTCGGTAAGTCATCACGGTCATCCCAGGGTGTACGGGTTTGGAACTCGTTCCTGTCACCGGCTGTGAGCAGGAGGTACAACACAACACTGCCCCTGGAGGACGAGTGACAAAGCGGGGAGACTACGTATCCGATACGTAGGTCATAGGTCCCGGGAATGGATCATGCCCCCGAGCCGTCATCGGCTGAGCACATAAGCGATGGTCTGGGTGGTTGTGAGTTCGGTGCCCCGGCGGTACGCCGCTTGGAATCCGTCCCAGCCAAGCTTGTGGCCGCATCGCGTCTCGCATTCTCGGTGCGGCGCGGTCCAGTCGCGGGAGCCAAAGAGGGGCTGACCGAACCGCTGCCACAACCGCTCGGCCGCGCCGAGCAGCACGGCGGCTCGGTCGCATGAACCATCGGCGGCGGCGATCCAGGCCGCCAGCTCGACAGTCAGTCCTATCCCCATCAGATCATGAAGGCTGCGCTTGAGTTGCAGCGCTTGCCGGACGTGTGCGGCTGCTTCGGACGTCTTGCTCGCGCTCCATTCCGCAAGCGCCAACGCATACAGCGCGTAGGAACGACCCCAGTGCTCGCCGTACTGTTCGCACAGCTGCCGGCACTCGTCACTGATCACGGTGGCCTTCTCAAGATCGCCCTGAAGTGTGTGCACAACCGACAGGTGTATGCGATTCATCAGCGCAATGACGCGCAGATCATTGTCGTCGGGCTGCTTGGCGACCTCGTCCGCGAACCGCTGGCTGGCTTCGCTGAGCAGCGTCCTTGCCTGTGCGAGGTCGTCTCCCATCATCGCCGTGGCCCCGAGGAGGTGGGTGGCGCGCGCTCGCGCCGTGCCGTCCCGGAACCGGTGGGCCTCGACCAGCAGCTGCTGGCCCAGGGAGGTGGCAGACTCCTGGTCACCCTGGGCGGCCGCGAGCCATCCGTTAGCCCACAACGCCTTGACCCGCTCTGGTCCGCGTCGCGGACTGGCTCGCAGGGCTCGATCAAGCCAGTACCGACCCTCGGTGAACAGGCCGCAGCCCCTCCAGTAGAACCAGAGCGTCGCGGCGAGGGCCAGCGCGGTGCCGGCTTCGCCGGGCGTCGCCAGGGAGAATGCGAGCGCAGCCCGCAGGTTGGCATGCTCGAAACGGATCTCGTCCACCAGACGTACCTGGTGGGGGCCGAACCACTGCTGCGCCCACCGCGTGACCTGACCGAAGCACCACTCCCGGTGCCGGCGCCGCACGATCGGTTCTTCACCGGTCTCCTGGAGCTTGTCCCGTCCGTACCAGGCGAGAGTGTCGAGCAACCGGTACCGGGTGCGACCGCCACGATCCGCGCGGGTGACCACCGACTTGTCCACCAATGCGAACAGCACGTCGATGTCGACGTCACCAAAGGCGGCGACGTGCTCGACAGCATCCAGGGAGAAGTCGGCCGGGAAGACCGACAGCCGCTGCCACATCCGCTGTTCGGCGGGTGTGCACAGGTCGTAGCTCCAGTCGATGGCGGCGGCCAGGCTCCCATGCCGGGCGGCGCACGGAACCGCGCTTGAATCGTCCAGAATCTGATAATGGTCCTGTAGACCGACGAGTAACTCCTCCAGCGACGACGTCGCCAGCCGCGCCGCTGACAGCTCGATCGCGAGCGGCAGCCCATCCACCTGACGACAGATCTCGGCAACCACATCCCGGTTGTCCACAGTGATCGAGAACCCGGGAACGAGGGTGCGCGCACGCTCCGCGAACAACGATACGGCTGGGGCCTCGCCCTCGGTGCCCGCCACCGTCCCGGACGACGAGAGGAGGGGCAGTACCGGGCATAACTGCTCGCCGGCGATACCGAGCGGCTGCCGACTGGTCGCCAGCACCCGCAATCTGGCCGACGCCTGTATGAGCGTGTTCACAACCTCCGCGCACGCATCAACGAGGTGTTCGCAGTTGTCCACAACGAGCAGGAATCTGCGGTCGCGCAGGTAGTCGATCACGTCGGCGAGCGGCTTGTCGGCCGACCGGACCGGACGACCCAAAGCCAGCGCGATCGTGTGCGCCACCAACGTGGAGTCACGCAATGGAGCCAGCTCCACCACGCACGCCCTGATATGGGCGGCCCTACGCACTTCCGTTGCGACCTGCCGCGCAAGCCGCGTCTTGCCCACGCCCGCGACACCCGTCAACGTCACCAGCCGGGCTTGCCGAAGAAGTTCCTTGACCTGAGCGATCTCAGCCTGCCGCCCAACAAGCGCAGCCGCACCGGAAGCGGGAGGCGGCTCGGTCGCCGCTCGCTCCGGCGAGCGAGGTACCGGTCGCGTCGTCATCGCTTCACCAAGGGCGCTGAAAGAGCAATACCGAAACTACGCTTATCCGGCTCGCGCGGAAACGAGTAGTCAGCAATCACGAGGTCCACACCCACTCGAACCTCGACCCCTGACCAGTCCGGAGACGATTCTTGTTTCCGGCTGGCTCCTGCTGGCTGCGGGCAGGGCCTGTCGTGATCAGGCGCTCAACCGCTCGTCCAGTCGGGACGCATGGACGGGGCTGTCATGGCGTGCGGCTGCGAGGCTGGCGCGGCAGGCGCGCACGACCTCACGGGTAGCGACGCCCTCGGGGCTGCGATGGCAACGGGGGCAGGTCAGGCTGACGTCGCCGTCGAACTCGTCGATGGCCACAGCGACCGGGCTCTGGCAGTCGCGGCACCAGCGGTGTCCGGTCACCGGGAGAACGTGCTGCGGGGAGCCGATGCACTGGTGCAGCCAGCGGCGATGCGCGGGGCAGGTCACCCGATCGAACGGGGACTTCCCGGCCTCGACGGCCGCGTCTTCAACCGCCAGCTGGTCGGCCAGGCGTCGGTCGGTCAGGTCGGCGTAGCGGTGGCCGTAGGTAGCCGACGCTGGGCGCCGTGCCGTCAGTGCCACTGTGGTGGCACCTTCGTGGCGAGCCGGCTGGGTCGGGCTGTGGGCAGCCGCTGCGGCGAACGCGGTGCCGGTGAAACGCTCTTGCTGATACATCGTGTGTCCCAAGGGTGTCGGCTCGTCTCTGACGATGCGCGGGTAGGCCGTGGGATTTCGCGGTTACGCGCATAACGCGCAAAGACGAGACGGGACCCGCGGGCACCGGGTGGCCGCCGTGCGGTTCTGCGGTGACGAGTCGCCCTGATACACCCGCTGGGTGTGGCTGGGTCACCGTGGACGGTCACACAGACAGCTGGCCCGGCCGTACTCACCGAAGTCGTTGTTGTTGAACTGGGCGCCGGACGTATCGCCTTGCTGCGGGAACGAAACAGCTGGCGAACCACGTCGCGTAACTTCGGCGCGTCGAGCGTGGCCCAGCGAACACTCTTCTTGCTGATTGATTGACGCCGCAAGAAACGGCGCTCGGCGATCGATTCGAGTTGCTGGTGCATTCGACAGCAACGATCGTCGTGGCGGCTCCGAGAAGTCGGAAGACTCCTTGAGAGCTACCAGCGGGAAAGTGGTTCCCGTCGCCTTTCAACTCTGGATATCCATGGAGGTTTGCTCTGATGCGCACGTCGACACGGGTGATCGCTGCTTGCGCCCTGGGCCTGCCGGTGCTGTTTGGCATGTCGGGGGTGGCCGCCGCCTCGAGTATGGAGGGCGGCAAGCACAGGCCGGCCCACCAGCACGAAAGGGTGGACCAGGACCAGGACAACAAGACCGAGGAGTCCAACAGCAACAAGCAGCCGATCTACCAGATCAACGTCGGCGACAAGGGTCACCAGAACGCCTCGGCGTTCAACAAGCAGGAAAACGAGAACAAGACTGATCAGGACGAGCAGGCAGGGGATGACTGACCGCGCGACGCTGCCTGGCTGACCACCAGCACGTGATCGCACGGCTTGGTCCTGTGCGAGCGGGACCAAGCCGTGCCCATGAATGTGCCCGGTACCGACTCTTTCCTTGGGTTCGCCAGGCGTGATCGGCAACTGGAGAAAAACGGAGGCGAGTTCGTGAGTATGATCAGACGGTTGGTTGTCGCGAGTGTGGTGGGGTTGCCGGTACTGCCCTTCGGGGTGGGAGCCGCTCTGGCTGCCCCGATGCAGGACCCGCCACCCACGTCACCGGCAACGCACAGCGGGCCGCCTGTGGCCGCGCAAAATCAGGCTGGTCATGCTGATCAGTCCAATACGAACAACCAGGTCAACGTGCAGAGCAACCACACGGCGCAAAGCCACCACAGCTCGCAGAGCACCAGCGGTTCCAGCTCGCAGGTCAGCCACAGCGCGCAGCACAACGACCAGTCCCAGCAGCGGTACAACGACGCGAGCCACGTGGAAGGCACCGCGACCGAACCGGAGCAGCCCAACCGGATGCTGTTCAGCGAGCAGCATCGTGTCATGAGCTCAGCCCAGCAGGACAAAGACACGGGCAACGGCATGATGCCGCGCTGAAAGCGTCCCAGAATTCATTTCCCAGGAGCGTGGCTGGCGAAACCCTGAATCGGGTGACGACAATCGCGCCTGCGATCGAGACGGTCCTAGCGTTTCCCCCACAGCGACTGGCGCGACCCACTCGTCAGCGCTGGGCTGGGAACGCACCCACGACGGTCGGGCATTGAGCTTTGCTCAGTGCCCGACCTTCTTCTATAGATTGACGAACTTTGTTGAGTCTTTATGCATAAGTGAACGCTTGGAGCGTTCTGCCGACGATACAGAGCGGGGAGGCCGACACGGGTCGACCTCCCCGCAAGGGGCGCAGAGATGCCTCAAGCTCCGCTAGCGGTGGCTTGAATCTCAGTGGCCCGAGATCATGCCCGGCTCGCAAGTGAAGGTGGTTCCGGGGTTGTTGGAGCCCAGGCCGAGCGAACCCAGCAGACCCGGCGTGCCGGCGGAAGTCGTGGACTGGCAGGCGTTGACCGCGGTGGTGCCCTCGTGGCCGCCCAAGTGGTCACCACCACCGCCACCGTTGCCGACGATGGGAGTCACCGTGGACAGCACGGCCCGCTCGGGCAGCACTTCACCGGCAACCTGGTCCAGCTCTTGATAGGTGATGGGAGTGTTCACTGCGTTCCTTTCGTCGTACTGTGGACTCTTGGCTACCGGACTGGTGCCAAGAATTTCCCCGCTCTGTGCGCCCTAGCGCATGAGCACCTCAATTCATAGTCCTCACCAACCGGGACTCGCACATCCAACACGGTTCGAAAACACCATCGTGTGATCAACTCAGCTACGCTCGCCAGGCGGGAAACTCGTTGCTGCGACAACGAAACTCGGCGTCCGATGTGGACGGGTCTTCTTCAAAGGTTCACAAATGGGACAGCCGATGCGGGTGCCGGCCGCGGACAAGGACTCCAGGGCGAGTTGGTGTCCCTCGACACGGGGAATTCCCGGCCCGAATCCCGACGAAATGAGGACTGATCGACTACGTTTGCCGTCCGACGCTTGGACGCGTCGTGGCACGCCTTTCTCACCGATCACGTGACTGTCCTCATAGGACGATCTTATTCGCACTAGGGAGCATACGATTAACCGCGAAGCACGCATAGTGGCCGGCGAGGGCGGCAACGGCCAGGCTGCTGGCACCAGCTGGGCAAGTATGCCGACGGTGCTGGTCGGCACCGAGCTGGTCGGCGAGTTCGCGGGATCGGGCTACCGACAGCCCCCACACCTGGTCTGCCGGGCCGATCGCCAACTCGTCCGGCTGCCGGCCCTGCTGTACTCACTCGTGCGCCACCTCCTGCAACACCAGCACGGTGACTCGCACCATCGGGAACCCGCTCAGGTCTTGTCGCGGGTGGCCGCGGCGGTGGCCCGGGACACGGGGATAGCGCTCAGCCCCGACCAGATCCTGTTTGTCATCGACCGCAAGCTCGCCCCCTTGGGCATCACGACCTACAGCAACGGAACGGCGCCGGCGGTGAGCAAGCCAGACCCGTTCCTGGCGCTGCGGTTCAAGGCAGCAGTCGTTCCCGCCTGGCTCACATGGGTCCTAGGCGGGATGTTCGCGTGGTTGTTCCGTCCCGCGATCATCGCCGTCGTTCTCGCCGTGGCCGCCGAGTGCGAAATCTGGGCACTGGCCACCCAGGACTTCGGCGCGGCCATGCAGAACACGCTGCGACAGCCCGCCAGCATCCTGCTGGTTGTACTGCTGGCCGTGGCCTCCTGCCTGATCCACGAGCTGGGACACGCCGCCGCCTGCCGCTACAGCGGCATCGCGCCCGGGGCGATGGGATGTGGAGTGTACGTCGCCTGGCCCGCCTTCTACACCGACGTCACCAACGCTTATCGGCTAGGCCGGGCCGGACGGCTACGCACTGACCTCGGTGGGGTGTACTTCAACGCCCTGGTCGCGATCGTGCTGACCGTCTGCTACACGCAGACCGGGTTCGCACCACTGTTGGTGGCACTGCTGGCGACCAACATGGAGATCATCCAACAACTGCTGCCCACGCTGCGCTTCGACGGGTACTACATCGTCGCCGACCTCGTGGGCATCCCCGACCTGTTCAAATACATCGGGCCGATCCTCAAGCGCACCTTCCTGGGCCGCAAGAACCAACGCCTGGACGACCTCAAACCCTGGCCACAGCGCATCGTGGCCATCTGGGTCATAGTCGTCGTTCCCGCGCTGGTCGCCCAACTTGCCCTCGTAACCATCCAAGTGCCCCAGCTCGTGGACACCCTCGGACAATCGCTGCGCGACATGGCCACCATGCTCACCACAGCATCCGGCAACGATCCACTGGACATCGCCGCCGCCTGCGTGCAAATCGTCCTGCTGCTACTTCCTGTCCTCGGCGTGACGCTCATCGCCACCCGCGCGATCCGGGCCCTCCTACGCCTGGCCCACCGACAGTGGCAACGCGCCAGACCGTGCCGGACCCACCCCTCCTAACCCGGCGGCTCCGCGCTGCCCGCTCAGCCTCGGCCCCACCGTCGGCTTTACCAACCCCGGGTCTAACCGCACTGCGAAAGAGAGATCTCATGGAATCGTTCATCAGCGACACAGAACTGCGACGACTGGCCGGTGAGGTCCTGCCTCCCCGCATGGCCCTGTCCACCGTGATCACTCCGGTCGTCGGCAACGGAGGCGGCGGCAACGGGGGCGCCCCCGTGCAAAGCGGTGGTGGCGACGATGGCACCACCGTGGCCTACGCATGCCAAACCCACCAAGATCCGGGCCCGCCCGCACTGCTCGCCGCCCTCGGCCTCGGCCCCACGACCCCGGCCACCACCACCACCTGTGTGCCCGCAGCAATCTCCGGCCACTAACCACGACCGCGGTGCCTGGCCCGCGCTGACGCGAGCCAGGCACCCACCAGTGCGAACGCGCGCACCAACCTCCAAAGTCTCCAACGCTGCGTTGTTCCGTATTCGTGGTCTTCAAGTCCGCGGCTACGGAAGAGCGTTCACGTCCAGCGAAGGAAAATCGATGATCGAGGCACTGCCAGACATGCCGGAGGGAGTGACCGGCATCCGCGTGTCGGGCCGCCTGCGTGGTGACGAGCTGCGCGAGTTCAAGCCAGCCATGGAAGAACTCCTGAAGGCCAGCGAGATCAGAATCGTCGAGGTCGTGGCTCCAGACTACGAGGGCTTCGGCCCCGGTGGCCTGATCGAGGACCTCA
>JBPYFK010000086.1:0-20789 GCA_051984675.1 Pseudonocardiaceae bacterium
CTAAAGCCACCCAGCGGGGCGTGCAGGTACTTGCTCGGCTGTGCCCCCATGCCCCCGGTGTTGCGGGAATCTGGACCGGGAGTTCGCCTGACGGGACCACGCGCCCGGACAGCAGGCCGGCCAGACAGGCCCCTCCCTCTTCGCCGGACATGAACGCCTGGATGATGGCCGAGCATCGAGCGGCGAAAACCCCCAGCGCGTACGGGCGCCCGGAGACGACAATCAGGATCAGCGGTGTCCCAGTGTTCAGGACTTCCTGCACCGGGTCCGCCTGCGCTCCGGGAAGTCGCAGATCGGCAACGTCGCATCCTTCGCCGGAGGTGCCCCGACCAAACAGACCCGCGCGATCCCCAACGACCACGACGGCTGGGATTGCTGTAGGGCACTCGTCCTTGATCACGTCGATCCCCAGCCCCAGTTCGGGATAGTGCGACAGCACGTGATTCGGGGACGGGTAACAGCCGAGGAAGGCGCGCGGATCGTCTGCGCAAGGACCGTCGGCGCCGATCCACACGCTGCCCATCTGCGCGAGCTTCTCTCGCAGGGTCATCGCGGACAGCAGCGCCCCGACACGCTCGTCGGAAGAACGGTTCGGATCGTTCCAGGGGATCATGCCGCTCCTCGACCGGCACGGTGGCGCCGGTGCCTCTTGTTCGCTGGTTAGTTGAGCGACCTTACGAACGGTGGTGTAAGAGGCTGGCAACTTCGACCGTGCCAGTCAACCCCTGACACCAAGAAAGCCGGACCAACCTCAACTCCAGACGCGCGACGTGTTCGTCGCGCACGACAGGGGCACCGATCCCGATTGCGAAGATCTTTGGGTCGAGTTAGTTTACTGCCCATCCGTATTTGGATGGAGGCTTCACGTGTCGGACGATGCTGGCGAGGCGGGACGACAGACTGCGCGCCACGTTGTTGATCAAACTGCGATGCGACGCAGCAATCTGGCCCGCGTGCTCGGCGAGATCCGGCGTCCGGGCTCGCATTCCCGTGCCGCGATCGCGGCACGGACGGGTCTGACGAAGGCGACCGTCTCCAGCCTGATGGCTGAGCTGATCGACCGGCGGCTGGTGCGCGAGAGCGGTCGCCGGGCGGAAGGCAGCGTCGGTCGCCCGGGGCGCTTGCTGGAACTCGACGGCAGCGCGGTGGTGGCGCTGGGTCTGGAGGTCAACGCCCACTACCTGGCCGTGCGGGCGGTCGATCTCGCCGACCGTGTGCTGGTCGACCGTCGCGTCGCGTTCGATGCTGTCGGTGCCGGTTCTGAGTCTGCGATCAGCGAATTGGCCGTTCTCGCCCGTGATGCGCTCGGCAAGCTGGATCACGCGGGGGTGGAACTCATCGGCATCGGTGTGGCCGTGCCGGGGCTCGTGGACGTGCCCACCGGGCAGGTCCTCTACGCGCCGAACCTGCACTGGCAGAACGTGCCCATCGCGCAGCGGTTGCGCGCACATCTACACCTGCACGAACGGCTGTCGATCGTCGTCGACAACGAGGCGAACCTCTCCGCGCTGGCCGAGTTTCGCAACGACCCCGATGCTGTGCCCAACCTCGTCTATCTCACCGGCGAGATCGGCATCGGCGCGGGCCTGATCACCGGTGGGCAGCTCTTGCGTGGCTCGGATGGGTTCAGCGGCGAGATCGGGCACATCCCTGTCGACCCCGGCGGCGAGATCTGCGGATGTGGCCGAATCGGGTGCCTGGAGACCAAGATCGGCTTGACTGCCGCCATTCGCGTGGCTGCGCCCGATCTCAGCGACGAGGTCGCCGACCCAGAGCAGCAGGCACAGGTTCTGTTGCGCCGCGCGCAGGCGGGGGACCCGCAGGTGTTAGCCGGGTTAGATGACATCGCTCGGTGGCTGGGTACCGGCATCTCGGTCCTGGTCAACCTGCTGAATCCGGGCGCCGTTGTTCTCGGGGGCTACTTCGCGACGGTCGCTCCCTACGTGGTGCCCACCGCGATGCGCGAACTGAGGGTGCGTGCCGTCGCTGGGGACGCGGCGGTCTGCCGTATGACCGCCTCGGCGTTCGGCTTTACCGCCGCAGTCCGAGGTGGAACGAGCGTGATCGTTGAGCAAGTCTTCCAGGATCCACTACGGGCATCGGGCACAGCTGACGTCGGATTATCACTGGCAGAACAGTAGTCACGCGAAATCGGAACCAACTGACCACAATGGACATTTGAAGACTTCGAACTCCGACTCCGCTCGGCCCACAGAGGTACCTTCTGAGGAGAGGAAAGCTTTATGAACAACTACGTGCCCACCCCCGAGGACAAGTTCTCATTCGGGCTCTGGACGGTCGGGTTCCGCGGCAGTGACCCTTTTGGCGCGGCGACACGCGCGCCACTCGATCCAGTGGAGGCCGTGCACCGTCTCGCCGACATCGGTGCGTGGGGCATCACCTTCCATGACGATGACCTGATCCCCTTCGGCACCGGCCCTTCTGAGCGTGAGGGTATCGTGTCTCGCTTCCGAGCGGCCTTGGACGAGACGGGCATGACGGTACCCATGATCACGACGAATCTGTTCAGCCACCCGGTGTTCAAAGACGGAGCCTTGACAGCGAACGACCGCGACGTGCGCCGATTCGCGTTGCGCAAAATGTTGCGCAACGTCGGACTCGCCGCCGAGCTGGGCGCACACACCTTTGTCGCCTGGGGCGGCCGGGAAGGCGCCGAGACCGATGCCGCGAAAGACATCCGAGTCGCGCTGGACCGCTACAAGGAAGGCATCGACCTGGTCTGCGAATTCATCCGTGACCGCGGCTACGACCTTCGCTTGGCCTTGGAACCCAAGCCGAACGAACCCCGCGGCGACATCCTGTTGCCCACCGTGGGGCACGCACTGTCCTTCATCGACCGGCTCCAATACCCCGAGATGGTCGGAGTCAACCCCGAAGTCGGGCACGAACAGATGGCGGGCCTCAACTACGTGCACGGCATCGCACAGGCCTTGTGGGCGGGAAAACTGTTCCACCTCGACCTCAATGGTCAACACGGCATCAAATACGACCAAGATCTCCGATTCGGCTCCGGCGACGTCAAGAGCGCGTTCTTCACCGTCGACCTGCTGGAAAGCGCCGGCTACGACGGGCCGCGGCACTTCGACTTCAAGCCCGCGCGCACGGAGGACTACGAAGGAGTGTGGACCTCGGCCGCGGGCTGCATGCGCAACTACCTGATCCTCAAAGAACGAGCCGCCGCCTTCCGCGCCGATCCCAGGGTCAAGGAAGCCCTGGAAGCAGCCCGCGTCCCCGAACTCGCGCAGCCGACCATGGCCTCCGGCGAAACGTATGCCGATCTGCTTGCCTCCGACGGCTTCGACATCGAGGCGGCAGCGAACCGCGGCATGCATTACGAACGGCTGGACCAGTTGGCATTGGACCACCTCATGGGTGTCCCCGAAGAGACACACACTGCCCACGGAAGGTTCTGATCGTGTTTGTGGTGGGAGTGGACTCCTCGACACAGTCGACCAAGGCGCCCACCCGGCGACACCGAGGTGCACCCGCAGGCGTGATGGCAGGCCCTGCAGGACGCGATCGCCCAGGCGACCGCTGACGCCCCGGACTCGCCCGCGGCGATCGCAGTCGCCGGGCAGCAGCACGGCCTGGTCGCGCTCGACTCGGCCGGAAAACCCGTGCGGGACGCAGTGCTGTGGAACGACACCCGCTCCGCCCCGCAGGCCGCCGCCCTGACCCGACATTACGGCGCAGAGGTGCTCGTCCAACACATCGGGTCGCCAGCTTCACGATCACCAAGCTGGCGTGGCTCGCCGGGCAGTTCACGGCATCGTTCGACGCGTTGCTGGCTGGTAGCGGAATCGAGGTTGTGAAGCTTCCTCCGGGCTGTCCCCGGGCGAATTGCTTCGCCGAAAGGGTCTCGGTCACCGTTGCTCCTGTGGCCCAGCGGCGGGGGCGCGTGTCTTGTCTCGTGCGGCGATCGAATCGTGCAGGCTGGTGTGGAGGGCTTGGGACGAGGTGCCAAGGCCGTTGATCAGGCATGCCGTGCTGGATTTGCGTGCGGCAGCTGAACCCGTCCGCTAGGACGAGCATGTCCTGCCCTGCGTGCCTGATGGCCGGAAATAGGACTCGTTCTGCGCAGGCCATGGAAACGTCGTAGTGGCCGCGTTTCGAAGCCGAAGTTGCCAGCCAGTCCGCAGCATCCCGAGTCGGGGATGTCGGCGTTGATTCCGGCTCGGTGCATGAGTTCGGTGTCGGCTTCGAATCCGAGCACAGCGTGCTGGTGGCAGTGCCGTTGCACAAATGCGGCACGCTCGAGCCGTGGGGGCTGCCAGTCCGGGGCGTGGCGCTGAAGGGTTTCGGCGAAGGTGTGGACCTGGTCGCGCAGGCGTGCGGCGTCTTCGTCGTGCGGGAGGAGTTCGCGGCTGTCGGAGCGGAAGACGGCAGCGCAGGAGGGTTCCAGCGTGACGATGGGTGTTCCGGCTTCCAGCCACGGGCGCAGCGCCCGAAGTGCGCGGTGCAGCACGCGTTGAGCGATGTTGAGCTGGCCGGTGGAGATCCAGGTCAACCCGCAGCACACGGGCTGGGTGGGCACGGCCACGTGCAGGCCCGCGTTTTCCAGTACGTGCATGGCGGAGCGCGCGATGTGCGGGTCGAAGTGGTTGGTGAAGGTGTCCGGCCACAGCAGCACGGCATTCGGGTGGCCGGGTCGGACATCGGTGCCACCCGGGCGCCGGCGCCATTGACTCTGGAAAGTGGAGGAGGCGAAGCGGGGTGCATCGCGTTGCGGCGTGATGCCCGCCAACCTCTTGCCGATGTTGGCTAGTCCGGGTGCGTGCATGACCCCGTTCACCCAGTCGCGCGCGAGTCGGGCGGCCGCATGCCGGACGGGAGCAACCGCCCGCCATCGGGAGACGTCACGTCCAAGACCCACAGCCGTCGGTCGCCGGACCCGCCGACCAACGGCAGTCCCCACTCGCTAGGCCAGCTCGGGGTGACCGAACAGCGTCGCGTACCCGCTCGGCAACTGGCTGAGCAGATGATTGAGCTCGCCACCCTCGATCGACTCGGCAACGGTGCTCAGCACGGCACTGGAGTCCCACCTCGCGGGTTCGGGAGCCGCCTCATCGAGCTGATCGCCCACCCGCTGAAGGAATTCCTCGGCTCCGACCGACTCGCCGCGCCGGGGCTGTACCAGGAGCACGTCAGACAGCTCGTCAGGCAGTTGGGCCGTCAGGTCCTCCGGCTCGCCACCGCCCAGTCTCTCGCCGAGGGCGCCGAGCACCGCCCGACTCACCCGCTCGGCATCCTGCTGATCGCGGTACTCGCCGCGATCCCGAACCGCCGCCAGAAAATCGTCGTACCTCATGAGAACCCCCAACAATGGTGATCAAGTTAGCTAGCTGTCACCTACCCAGACGAGAACTACCCAGGACTGGCGAAGCCATATCGCGATTCCCCGGTTTGGCTATCCCCCATCACACAGGCATGCGGCGTAACCTAACGACCATGGCGAGCCGGAGGCTTAAAGCACCGGCGATCGTCATTTCGGGGGGAAAGATGAACACCGTGAGCATTATCGTGATCGTTGTCGCCGTCATTGTGGTCGCAGGAGTCCTGTCTTGGACGGTTCTGCGGGTGCGCTCCCGGCGGCTCGAACAGAAGTTTGGACCCGAATACGACCGCGCCGTCCAGGAAGCTGGTGAGCGACGGTCGGCCGAGTCGGAATTGCGCGAGCGCGAGAAGCGACGCGAGAGTTTGGAGTTACGCTCGCTACCTGGCGAAACCCGCGAACGGTACCGAGACGAGTGGAACGGCATCCAGCGGCGTTTCGTCGACGTTCCCGGCCAGGCGGTGCGGGATGCCGACGAACTCGTCACACGGATCATGCGAGACGAAGGTTACCCAGTGGATGATTTC
This sequence comes from Pseudonocardiaceae bacterium, assembly GCA_051984675.1. GTDB lineage: Bacteria > Actinomycetota > Actinomycetes > Mycobacteriales > Pseudonocardiaceae > JBPYFK01. The sequence continues at coordinate 5,881 of JBPYFK010000086.1, forward strand.
GAACAGCGCGCTGCGGACCTATCTGTCGAGCATCCCGACGTGGTGCAGCGATACCGGACTGCCCACTACATCGCCGTCCAGCATCAACGCGGTCAAGCCGCGACGGAGCAACTTCGCGAAGGGGTGACCTCCTACCGCGACCTGGTGGACGTATTGCTTGAGGACCGGCCGGGAGATTCCCCTGCAGGCTCGCCTACAGAGCAGTAAGGGATCACGGGCTTGATCCCTCCCGAAATGGGCTTCCACGCAGGGCGCCGAGCCGCAAGAAGTGGCTCTACCGGAACCCGAGGAGGAACCGGAGGCCAACGCGGAGGAACGGCAGTCGGTGCTGGTCGGTTACGGACCGAGCCGGGCGAAGGTGGCGCGGCGTCCCCGCAAACCCGGCGTAAGACTCGCGGCGAGCCCTACCGCACCGCCCGGACGGCAGGACAAGCCCTACACCACACCACCGGTCCGGCTCCGCGCCCCGAAATTCGGCATCGACCTGGCCGTTGTGACGCAACTCCTGCGACGCCGCATCCTGTGTGTGGGCCAAGGGCGTGCCGGAAGTACAAGCGGCTGCGCCGTCGGGAGAAACGGGCACGGGAACTACTGGCGGGCGCCGCCCGCCGGTACCCGAATCTGTTCGCTCACTGGCGGTTTGGCGCCAAACCTGACGGCTGGACGATGGAAGCTGTGTGAGCCGAGAGGCTCCGCACGGTTCTGCGAGCGGTGGCCACACGAGAACGTAGTGCTGTGCCGTCTCGTTCCGCGGGTACGTCGTAGTTCGGCAGCGATTGCATGCGACAGGACCACCGCTGACGACACCCTGGCCAACTAGCGCAGCGCGGGCGCGAGCCAGCGCTGCAGGTAGGCGCGCAGCTCGGCGCCCGACCGCGGCGGATCGCCGGGATCCAAGACCAGGGACTGCAGCGTGCGCAGCAGGTGCTCCACCAGTTCGCGCTGTCTGTCTTCGTCCCAGCCCAGCGCTTCCCAGTCGATGCCGAACCCCGCGATCAGGTTCCGGCCGATGTCGATCGAGGAGGCTGCCGTCAGGTTGGCGACGGTGCCGCTCATCCGGCCGGGGGCGAGCAGGCGGTTCAACGCCGGGTCGTCGCGTAGGTGCTCGAAGACGTAGGCGACGACTTCGACCGCGGCGTCCCCGGCGTCGCCGTCGGTCGCGGCCAGGTGCGCCCGGACGTGTTCGACCAGATCTGCGGTGAGCTCGGCGACGGCTTGGGTCGCGGCGGCGTTGAGCAGGTCCTCGGTGGCCGGGAAGTAACGGTACACGGTCTGCCGGGTGACACCGATCCGCTCGGCAATCTCCGCGGTGCTGGTGGTGCCGAACTCGGCCAGCCGCTCCCGGGTCGCGGCCAGGATCCGGGCACGCGCCTCGGAGGCGTTCACCGGTGGACTACCGGCCCATCCGTGCGCTCGCATGACCTCAGCGTCCCATTCCATACACTTTTGAGAAAGTGTATGGTCAATGGGCATGACTAGCTTGCTGCCCCCCGACTTCGACTTCACCGACCCCGACCTCAACCTCGCCGGAATACCCCACGAGAAGTTCGCCGCCCTGCGCCGCACCGCTCCGATCCACTGGGTCGAGCAGGTCCCCGAGGCACGCGCCGGCATGTCGGAGGAGTCCGGCACCGGCTACTGGGCCGTGACCAAGCACGCCGACGTGCTCGAGGTCTCCAAGAACAGCAAGGTGTTCAGCAGCCGGGAGAACGCCGTGATCATCCGCAACCCGGAAACCGCCACCCGGGAGTCGATCGAGATGACCAAGGTCGTGATCATCAACCAGGACGCCCCCGAGCACACCCAGCTGCGCAAGATCATCAGCCGCGGATTCACCCCGCGAGCCATCGGCGCCCTGGAGGACGCGCTGGGGGAGCGCGCCCGGCGGATCGTCCGCGAGGCCGTCGAAACCGGCGGAGGCAACTTCGTCGACCAGATCGCCGCACAATTCCCACTCGAGGTGATCGGCGACATGCTCGGCATCCCGGCCAAGGATCGGCAGAAGATCTTCGACTGGACCAACCAGATGACCGGGTCCGAGGACCCCGACCTAGCGCGGGAGGACAACGACCCCGAAGCAGCCGCTACCGAGGTGCTCACGTACTCGATGGTCCTGGCCGCCGACCGCCGCGAGAACCCGCGCGACGACATCGTCACCAAGCTCGTCAACGCCGACGTCGACGGGCGCGGCCTGACCGACGACGAGTTCGGATTCTTCGTCATCGCCCTGGCCGTGGCCGGCAACGAGACCACCCGCAACGCCACCACCCACGGCATGAACGCCTTCTTCGACAACCCCGACCAGTGGGAACTGTGGAAGAAGGAGCGCCCGAGCACGATGATGGACGAGGTGATCCGTTGGGCGAGCCCGGTCACCTCCTTCCAGCGCACCGCGCTCGAGGACATCGAACTCGGCGGCGTTCAGATCAAGAAGGGGCAGCGGGTCGGCCTGTTCTACGCCAGCGCCAACCACGACGACGACGTCTTCACCGACCCGTTCACCTTCGACATCACCCGCGACCCGAACCCGCACCTCGCCTTCGGCGGGCACGGTGCGCACTACTGCATCGGCGCGAACCTGGCCCGGATGGAGATCCGCCAGGTCTTCGACGCCGTCGCCGACATGGCCCCGGACATCCGCCGCGTCGGCGAGGTCAAGCGGCTTCGCTCCGGTTGGTTGAACGGGGTCAAGGAACTCCCCGTCCGCTACTCATAGCATGACTTGACACGCCGAAGTCGGGCTAATTCGCACCGTGGGAAGGAAACGCCAGCCTGGGAGCGCGCAAGCGCCCGTCGCGTTGTGCTGGATCGGCCAGATTTACAGGCACTTCGCCGATCCCAAGCCCGCGTACGTCGCTGACTGGGCGGACATGCCCGAATGGCAGCGACAGCACCAGACTGCACTGCCACCGACAGCAACATCGCGATCAAGCGTCTGTGCTCGACGACTCTGTTGCTCAATTCTGGGCGCGCGTGATCGTGTACCGGAGTGGGCGCAGTGATCGTGTGGGGCTCGGATATTCGTCGTCGCTGGTCACGCGGCATACCGGTACTCGTTGGTAACACCGCCGAGGGCGCGGGTGCGTAGGACGTGGGCGACGCTCGTTGTAGTGCGGCCGGTTCTCGGCGGTCGTTTGATCAGCAACGATGAAGAAACGAGCCCTACACGGTGTTGCATTTGGCGTCGGTGCCTAGCGCGTGCGGCAGAGCGCGGCGGGGGAAGGTTGACGGTGATCAGGTTTGTGTGCCCCGAATTCTGCTCGTGCAGTCAGGTCACGCGCCGTGTTCGTTTGCCGATCAGGGGCGGGGGCCGACCGTGCTGTCAGTCGGGCCAGGAGGGTGTGCGCTTCTCCAGGAAGGACGCCATCCCCTCTTCGGCGGCCTTGGTTTGAGAGCTCGCGGCCATCACCTCAAGTGCAATGGCATAGGCGTCGACCTCGGGGCGGTCAAGCTGGGCGTAGAGGGTTTGTTTGCCCAGCGCCTTGCTGACACGGCTGCCTCGCGTCGCGCGCGCCAGCAGTTCGTCTACCGCCGTGTCGAGCTCGTCGTCGGGTACGACTCGGTTGACGAATCCCCACCGCTCGGCGGTAGCCGCGTCGATCACGTCGCCAGTCAAGGCCATTTCCATGAGCCGTTTGCGGCCGATCACGCGTGCCACTGGCACGGCGGGCGTGTGGCAGAACCAGCCACCCTTGCCGCCGGGCAACGCGAATCCGGCGGACTGCGCCGCCACGGCGAGATCGCACGAAGCGACCAGCTGACATCCGGCAGCCGTGGCCAGCCCGTGCACCCGGGCGATCACTACCTGCGGCGCCGACTGGATCGCCTGCATGAGGTCGGTGCACAGCTTGAGTAGCTCGCGGACGCCGAGCAGGTCGCGGGCCGCGACGTCGGCGAAGTCATGCCCGGCGGAGAAGACGGGCCCGTTACCGCCGAGCACGATGCCGGTGGCATCGGTGTCACCGGCCGCGTTGAAGGCGTGCAGCAACTCCTCGATGTGCTGTTCGGTAAGTGAGTTACGCCGCCGCTCCCAGTTCATCGTGATCCGCACGGTGTCGCCATCGCGCTCGCTGAGGATGTGCTCGTAGTCGCCCATGGCAACCACGGTAGCCGCCCCGACTCACGGGCGTGGTGTTGCTACGACCGCGGGCAGGGCACAAGAGGTGCCCTCAGCATTGTTCGCAGTAGAGGACGGCTTTCTGGTTGGAATGACCGCCATGGCCTCCATCCGCTGGTGTTTGTCGCTGTCGGCTGTGGCGTCCAGCGTCGCTGCTTGCAGTTCGTAGCCGTCATGGCTGGTCAGCAGGACGGCCGAGTGTTGGTCGCGTTCGTCGGTGCTCGCGGTGAGCAGGCCTAGCAGCGGGCTGTCGATGGTTGCAGTTGTGGCGGCGGAGTGCGGTTCTTCCCGGAACCGATCGTTCTGTTTCCTGGTACGCCTTTGCCGTAGACCCGAGTTGGGCGAACACGGTGTGGGTCGATGTCACCGGCGATGCGAATCGCGTGGTCGACGCCGAGACTGGCCGCCTGCGGGTGCCGACCTCCTGCAGGCGAGAGGCCTCACGAGAATCACGTATTTGTAAGTTTCATCATTTCAGTGTTTATTGAAATTGATCTTGTATCCGGATGCAGGGCACCTGGTGGCCGCTGAGGGTCAGCTAGGGACCTCGTGACCGCCGCGACACCCTCAGAGCTGGCCGTCGGCCGCCGAGTTGCAGCGGCGGCCAGCTCGGGTGAGCACCTGCTGCCCGGGTCGAGCCGTGTGCGGGAGCGGTATCGAAGATCGCCAACGAGACCGCCCGAATGGGGTAGTGGGTGGGCTGGCGGGGCGCGACCCCATTTCGCCTGACCCCGAGCCGATCAAACGCCCCAGAAGCTCCTCTATCCGGTTCGAGGCCTCCCGGCCCAACGAGACGTGGCAGTCGGACTGCACCCACCACCGGCTGGCGCGTGCGGCGGCATCCCGCACCGCCGTGGCGTCCATGGTCCGAACTCTCGCTGCACCGAGCACCTCGGCGCAAGACCTTCGTCCCCGTGACCGGGACGAAGGTCTTGCACCGACACCCCCGCCGCAGTGGTTACTTCTGGTGCGGTGCGACGTACTCCTTGGCTTCGGGGGCTTCGTAGAGCGGCTTCACGTAACGGACCCCGCCTTCGGCGGCCGGATCCGGGGTGGCGGCGTAGACCTGCCGGGTGGGCGGCCAGCCGGGCTTGGAGAAGTCCAGCGGCGCCACCAGGTTCTCGGTTCCCGCGGACGTCGTCTGCTTCAACGCCGTCTGGATCCCGGCACGGGTGAGGTCCTTGTTATCGCAGGCCTTCTTCAGCACCGCGCCCCACACCTCGCCGACGGCGTAACCGTACGGGGTACCGGCCGTGGGCGTCTCCTTGTAAGCGGCCTTGTACTTCTGCGCGACCTCCCTCGCCTTCGGGATGTCCGCGGAGAACGGCACACTGCTGGCCACCACGAACAGCTTGTCCATCGCACTGGCAGCAGGGCTCTTCAGCAGCGTCGGATCGAATGTCGGGTTGTTCCCGATCACCGGCACGTCCAGGCCGAGTGCCTTGTCGGCGGCCAGCGCCGAGCCGGTCTGGGTGGGCGTGGTGGTCACCGCGATCGCCTTGACCCCTTCGCCCTTGAGCCCGGTCACGATGTTCGTCAGGTCGTTGTCGCTGGAGGTGATCTTGACGTCGCGCAGCTTCATCCCGTGCTTCTGCGCGTAGAACTGGGAGCCCCGCAACCCGTTCTGCCCGTACTCGCCGTCGATGTAGATGTGCCCGATGGTGTCGCCATCCTTGATCATCCCCTGTTCCTGGAGATAGGACAGCCCGTCGATCATCTCCACGTCGTAGGTGGTGCCGACGATCATCACGTACGGGTTGTCCAGCAGCTCCGAGGACCACGATGCCGGTGTCGCGGTCACCCGGTCCTGGGCGAGGTTCTGCTTCAGGGCGGCGGTCACCGGGGAGCCGAGTATCTGCACGAAGCCCAGCACCTTCGGCTCGATCTGCGGATACAGCGTCTTCGCGGTGTCGGCCTTGTACCCGTGGTCCACGGTCTCCAGCCGGACCTTCCGTCCGCAGACGCCGCCGGCGTCGTTGAAGTCCTTGGCCCACAGCTCGTTCCCCTCGGTGACACCGATCCCGAGAGTCTTGAACCCGCCGGACTTGTCGGTCATCGCGCCCAGCACGATCTCGTTGGCGGTCACGCCGACATCGGTCTTCACCCCTGAATTGTCCGTATTGGACCCTCCCGCGCCGCCCTTGGTGCTGCAGGAGGAAAGCGCGAGTATCACGGTCGCGGCCACCGCGGTGGCCAGGCGTAGTCGTTTCATGGGCGTTCTTCCTTTCCGGGATCGTTCTCGCGGGCGCGGTGCTTGCCGCGCGGAATGCCGGTGATCCGGTGGCCGATCGCCGCCAAGCCCCCCGGCTCGAACAGCACGACGAGGATGATCGCCGCGCCGTAGACGAACGAGCTGATCAGGACGGGTGTGAGCGCACCGGCCCCGGTGTCGGTGAACCAGCCGAGCTGGGCCGAGTACAGCGTCAGTACCTGCGGCAGCCCGTTCACAATGAGCGCGCCGACGAGTGCCCCGTTCACCGAGCCGAGGCCCCCGATGATCACCATGGCGAGGTAGGCGATCGAGATGTTGATCCCGTACGTGCCGAATTCGTTCTCGTCGGGTTTGAGGATGTCGAACCAGAGCACCGTCATCACCCCGGCGAGACCGGCGTACGCCGAGGACACCGCGAACGCACCCGCCTTGGCCCTGGCCACATGGACACCCATGACGCTGGCCGCTGCCTCGTTGTCGCGTACCGCCCGCCAGGAACGCCCGACCCTTCCCTTCATCGCGCCGCGTGCGATCACCAGCGCGAGCACGGTGAGCGCAAGGAACAGGTACCAGGTCCGCTCGGCCTGCCGCAGCGGCACGCCGAACAGCTCGACCTGCGGACCGCCGTTGGCGAAGGGGAAACCGAACAGCGAGAACGTCGCCGGTTCCCGCCCCGTGGACGTGCCGCCGGTGAGCTGCTTCGCGGACTGTCCGAAGTAGAGCCCCAGGAACACCAGGGACAGCGAGGCCACTCCGAGGTAGATTCCGCGCAGCCGCCCGGCGACCGGGGCGAAGGCGAGGCCGACCAGCGCGGTGATCACCACCGCGCCGACCAGGGACAGCGCGGGGTCCAGGCCGAGCCCGAACACCCGCGGATCGTTCGTCGGCCCGGACAGCACGGAGTATGCGGTACCGCCCGTGAGCAGGAAGAACGCATGCGCGAGGGAAAGCTGCCCGGCCTGGCCGACCAACATGGTCAGCCCGATCGCACCGACCGCGCCGATCATCGCGTATTGCCCGGCTTTCAGCCAGGACGCGTCCATGTAGAGCGGGAGCGCGAGCAGCACCAGGAACAGCGCCAACCACGCGGCGAACCGGAACCAGCGCCACGGGTCCCGGCGCTTGGCCTCGGCGGTGGGCGCACCCTCCTGTGGTGGAGAATCCACGGCGACGTCAGACACGGGTGTTCTCCCTCGTACCGAACAGGCCCGACGGCCGGATCACCAGCACGACCAGCATCACCAGGAAGACCGCGCTCTTGGAGAAGTCGAACGAGATGTACTGCGCGGACAGTGCCTCGGCCAGCCCGACGATCAGCCCGCCGACCACGGCGCCCATCGTCGAGTCGAGCCCGCCGAGGATGGCGGCAGGGAACGCGGCGAGCGCGATCGAGTGGGTGCCACGGGACAGCCCAGCGCCGGAGAAGTCCTGGGTGGCGATGAACAGCACGGCCACCCCGGCGAGCGCTCCGGCCACCAGCCACGTGGTCGCGGTGACCCGGGAGCTGCGGATGCCCATCAGCGCGGCGGCTTCCTTGTTCTCCGCCTGCGCCCGCATCGCGACGCCCCAGTTCGAGTACTTGAACGCCAGCCAGAACGCGGTGATCAGTACCGTTGCCACGCCGAGCGCCACGAGGTGCGTCCGGAACAGCGTGATTCCGCCGAGCTGGAACGGTTTGGCGTCCCAGGCATCGCCGATGAACGGGACCGAGACCCCCAGTCGCCGCACGATCTCCTCGGTGACGATCACATCCACGCCGATGGTCAGCAGCGCCAGGCTGGCTGGACTGGCGAGCCGGGACCGGGATAACAGGAGGCGTTCGACCACCAGCGCCAGCAGCCCCGCGCTGAGGATGCCGACCAGCGACGCGCCGAACCAGCCGAGCGATGCCCGGGTGACCACCACCAGGTAACCGCCGAACAGTACGAGCGATCCGTGCGCGAAGTTGATCACCTCGGTGGCCTTGAAGATCATCACGAAGCCCAGTGCCAACAGGGCGTACACCGCGCCTTTGCCGAGTCCGTTCACCACGAGCTGCAGTAAGGTGTTCACGGTGCCGCCTCCGCCTCGGTACCCAGGTATGCCTTGATCACCTCGGGGTCGGACTGGACCTCGTGCGGCGGGCCGTCCGCGATCCGCCGGCCGAAGTCGAGCACGGTGACCCGGTCGGCGATCTCCATCACCAAGCCCATGTCGTGTTCCACCAGCAGGATCGAGATGCCGAGCTCGCCGCGAATCGCGCGGATGGTGGTGGCCAGCTCGGCGGTCTCCGCGGCGTTCATGCCTGCGGCCGGTTCGTCGAGCAGCAGCAGCGAGGGCTCGACGGCGAGAGCGCGTGCGATGTCCACTCGTTTCGTGGCGCCGTAGGGCAACGCGCTGACCGGGGAGTGCAGCAGGTCCCCGATGCCGAGGAACTCGCAGATCTCGACGGCCCGCGCGGCGTGCCGCCGCTCGGCGCGCACGGTCCACGGCAGCCGCAGCCCGCAGGAGAGGAAGCCGCCCGAGGTCAGCGCGTGCCTGCCGAGCATCACGTTGTCCAGCACGGTCGACTGTGGCGAGAGCGCGGCGTTCTGGAACGCCCTGCCCACGCCGAGCCTGGCCATTCGGTGCGGCCGCAGCCCGGTCAGCTCGGCGTCGCCGAAACGCACCCGGCCCGAGTCCGCCCGGTAGACGCCGCTGATCACGTTGAAGCAGCTGGACTTCCCGGCGCCGTTCGGCCCGATCAGCGCGTGTAGGGAGCCCGGCTCGACCTCGAAGGAGACGTCGTCCAGCGCGCGGATCCCGCCGAAGCTGAGGGTCACCCGCTCCACCTGGAGCTTCGGTACGGTGCTCATTTCACCCACCTCGACAGGCCGCGCATTTCCGTCCGGCGGGCCTCGGCCTGCCGGACTTCCTCGCCCGCGGTTTCCTGCGACTCGGCGTGCCCACCGAGGTAGAGCCGCTGCACTTCCGCGCTACGGCTCAGCTCCTCCGCAGTCCCGGTCAGTGCGACGCGGCCGACCTCGAACACCACCGCCCGGTCGGCGACCCGCAGTGCCATTACCGCGTTCTGTTCGACGAGGACGACGGCGGTGCCCTGCTCGTGGATCTCTCGGATGATCTCGCTGATCTTCTCGACCAGCTTCGGTGCCAGGCCCAGCGACGGCTCATCCAGCAGGATCAGCTGCGGCCCGGACATCAGCGCCCTGCCGATCGCGAGCATCTGCTGCTCACCGCCGGAGAGCAGGCCCGCGCGCTGCTTTGCGCGCTCGGCGAGTATCGGGAACAGCTCGTGCACGCGTTTGCGCGCGGCCGCCCGCTGCCGCGCCGACCGCGCGCCGATCGCGCCTGCGCGCAGGTTCTCGTCGACGCTCATCCGGCCGAAGATCTGCCTGCCCTCGGGTACGCCGCCGACTCCGAGCCGGACGATCGCCGCCGGGTCGAGACCGGTCAGCGACCGGTCCTCGTACACCACGTCACCGCCCACCACGGTCCCGCGGTGCATCCGCAGGGTGCCCGCGATGGTGCGCAGCAGTGTCGACTTCCCGGCACCGTTGCTGCCCAGCACGGCGAGCACTCCGCCGGCGGGAACCTCGAGGTCGATACCGTGTAGCGCGGTCACCGACCGTCCGTAGCGCACCCGCAGTTCTCGAACGCTCAGCACGTTGGCTCTCCGCATTCGGGCACGGCGCCTCCTACGTGTCTGTGGTACGTGTCACGTTCGGGCGGAAAGCTTGAAACACCGAATGCGCATCCAACACCTCCACCTGGAGAGGTCGAGGTAACAAAGCAGACACGATCACGCACGGGGAATACCGACGATGCATTCCATACCCGCTGGACGTCCGGTGTGGACCTAGAGAAGGCCCGCCTCGCCGGCCTTGCCGATGGCCTCCACCCGGTTCCGCGCTCCGAGCTTGTGCAGTGCGGACTGCAGGTACGTCTTGACCGTGTTGCGGGCCAAGCCGGTGGACTGCGCGATCTCCGGGTTGGTCTGCCCCTGCGCGGCGAGCCGGAGCACCTCGTACTCCCGCCTGGTCAGGCCGCTGCGGGCGAGGGCGTCGAAGCGCTGGGCGGCTTCCGGCAAGATGCGCGGGTCGACCACCCGCTCCCCGTGCAGCACCCGGCCCAGCGCGCTGACCAGGTCGGCCCCGGCCACGTCCTTGAGCAGGCATCCGTTCGCCCCGGCGTCCAGCGCCGCGAGCACGCCGTGGTGGTCGCCGTGCGCGGTGAACGCCACGATCCGCACGCTGGGATGGACCTGTCGCAGCCCGGCGATGACCTCCGGCGCGAGCATGTCCGGTAGCCGGAGGTCGAGCAGCACGATGTCCGGCAGCAGCTCCGGCATTCGCTGGATCGCCGCCCGCCCCGACTCGGCCGCCCCGGCCAGGATCAGCGAGGGATCGGAGCGCAGTAGCACGGTGACCCCGTCCCGGACGACCGGATGGTCGTCCACCACGAACACCGTGGTGGTCATCTGACCTCGGCTTCGGGGATCCAGACGCGCAGCGTGCAGCCGCCGTCCTCGTCGCGCACCAGGCTGGCCCTCCCACCGAGGCGGCCCGCGCGCTCAGCGAGCGAGCGCACCCCCATCCCGGTGCCGGGCGCCCCTTCGGTCTGCTCACCGGTCCCGGCGTCGGCGACCACCGCCTGGATCCCGTCCCACGCCGGGCCGAGGCTGACCACGACGGAGGACGCATTGGCGTGCTTCTCCACGTTGAGCAGGCCCTCCCGGACCGCGGCGATCAACAGCGCGGTGCGCTCGGCATCCAGTGGCGGGACCGGGCCGAACTGCACGAACCTGGCAGGCACGCCACACCGGGCCTCAAAGGAGCGGCAGTGCTCGGCAAGCTCCACCGGCAACGCGCGTTCCGGGCTGGACTCGGCCAGCGCGAGCAGGGACTCCCGCAGTGCGCTCGAGGCCGCGGACACGTCGCCTTCCAGTCGCCTCAGCCGGGACTCGAGCACCGGGTTGTCCTTGATGTCCTGGTGCAGGTCGCGCACCTGGGCACCGATGGAGAACAGCAGCGCGCCGACCGAGTCGTGCAGCGCGCTCTGCATTCGCTGTCGCTCGGCGGAGATCGCGTTGTTCCGTGCGGACTCGGCGACATCGGCCAGCCGTAGCGCGGTGGCCGCCTGCGCGGCGATGCCCTCCATGGTGCGCACCGCGCGGTCGCCGAAGTCGGCGGGCTCGCGCATCGCGGCGTAGGCGATCGCGACCGTCTTCGCGGAGCCGCGCTCGCCGCCGAGGATCGGGACCGCGAGGATGGCGGCCAACCCCTCGCCGCGAACCTGCGCGTCGAACTGGTGGGTGATCGCGGGAGAGCTGACGTAGTCGTTGACCCGGACCGGCCGGCCGAGCGCGAGCACCTGCCCGCCGATGCCCTGTCCTACCGGGACGACCAAGTCCCGCAGCGCGTCCGTGCGGTTGCCCGCCAGCCAGCGGATCACCGCCTGTCCGGGCCCGTCCAGGTCGGCGACGAAGCCCGCGTGCACGCCGACCAAGTCCTTGATCAGCCGGGCGGTGGCATGCAGCGCCACCACCCGCTCGAGCGCCCCGAGCAGCTCCTCGGGCTCGCGCAGCAGCCGGTCGAGCGTGGTGCTGTGCTCGACCGCCCGCTCCCGTGCGCAACGCTGCTGCCCGGCCACGCCGGATAGCCTGGCACAACCCGCGTGATCCGGACATACCCAGCTGGCGACAGTCGAGGGTGGACGACTTCAATGAACCTGTGCGTGATTCTTGGCCGAACGCTTGTCCGCGGCGGTGGCCAGTGACGTCGCCGTCGACCCCGGTGCCAGGGCGCTCTACACCACCGCCGCGCACAACTACCGGCACGCACCGCTCTGGGCGGCGCTGCCGGAGTCGGTGGACGACATGATCGCCCGACAGCGGTCTGCCGCGATCAACAGTTAACGCCGACCTCGTCGGCCCGGACCGGGCGAGGCTTCGGGATCAGCCCACACTATGAGGTTGCGCACATGCTAGACCCGCCCGGTCGGATCCCGCCCCACAGCCGCGTTAACCTCAAGGACGCTAGTCGTTAGGCAGGGCAACGATCCTTGGAGGTCACGATGAGCGCGGTGCCACCAGGGATCACCGTCACCGGAACACTGCAACGGCAGGCGTGGATCGACCGCGTGATACCCCCAGTCGAGACGGTGCGTCCCGGGCTGTGGTCGATTCCCACCCCGTTCCCCGACAGCCCGCTGCGATACGTGCTGTCCTACGCCGTCGCCTACAAGGGCGGCGTCGCCCTCATCGACACCGGATGGCCTGCGGCCGAGGCATGGGACGGCCTGGTCTCCGGCCTGGCCGAGGCCGGCTGGGACATCACCGACGTCAAGGCGGTGCTCATCACCCACGGCCACGGCGACCACATGGGCCTGGCCCGGCGGGTGCGTGAGGCCAGCGGCGCCTGGGTGGCCATGCACGAGGCCGACGCCGTCTCCTCGCACACACCCAGCAGCCTGGAAGAGTTCCAGCGCACCAGCGACGAAAACCTACGCCTGCGCGGCGGGCTAGCCTCCGATTTCTACGCGACCCAGCAGGGCCAGGGGCCGGACGCCAGCACCTTCGACGACTTCGCGCTGACCGTGGACCGCTACCTGCCCGACGGCGAGAAACCCCTGGGCCCGGGCAGCGACCTGGTCTCCATCCACACGCCCGGCCATACCCTGGGCCACACTAGCTTCTTCGACAGCGGCCGGAACGTGCTGCTGACCGGCGACCACATCCTGCCGCGCATCACGCCGAACATCAGCCCGGCCCCCGGTCAGGACGACGACTTGCTGGGGATCTACCTCAGCTCCCTGCGCGCGCTGGTCGACATCCCGGCCGAGGAGGTGCTGCCCGCCCACGAGTACCGCTTCGCCGGGCTCACCGGGCGGATCAACGGGCTCCTGGGCCACCACGAGGAACGGCTGTGCGAGGTGATGACCGCCGTCCACGCCGCCCCCGGCTGCACCTCGGTCGCTGTGGCCGAGGCCCTGACGTGGAGCCGGCCTTGGGATCAGATGGTCGGCCCGCAGCGCCGCTTCGCTATCGGCGAGGCCTTCTCGCACCTCGTCCACCTGGAGCGGACCGGATACCTGGTCAACAAGGGCCTGGACTCCCACGGGGCAGGCGTCGACAGCTGGTTCCCCCTGCGCGACACCGGCCCGAAGCTGGTCTAGCGCCAGCCCGGGGGGCTTCCGGGTTCCAGTCTCCACCGGCATCGAGACCGTGCTCACGGGACCGCGGCCCCGGCGGAAGAATGTCTTCGCGGAGCGCTGGATCGGCTGCGTCCGCCGAGAGTGCACCGACCGGGATCAGATCCTCATCACCGGAGAACGCCACCTCCACCCACGTGCTCGACGGCGACGTCGCCCATCACAACGCCGGACGCAGCCATCAAGGCCACGGAATGCTTCTGCGTGCTCCCGAAGACGAACCGAACATGATCCCGTTCCCCGCCCGGATCGACAGAATCCGACGACGACAGCGTCTCGGCGGACTACTCAACGAGTACCGACCGCGGCATGAAAGTCCGGGCCGGTAACTGAGATTTCGACCCGTACAGGCAACAGTTCCGTCAGCTGCGGTCAGCCACGTTCGGTGGGCCGCGCTCATCCAGGACCCGGCGTGATTCTGCGCGACTGGCCTCCTTTCTAGCGTCGTAGGGTAGCCAGGTGCGGGCCGTTTTGCCGTCGTCGACCTTCACCCTCGCCGCATCCGAAGACTGCCAACCGACCGGGACCGAACTGCAAGAACCATCACCCGCTGAACCATGGAGACCACTATGTATTTCGAGATTCAGGCCGACAACATCGCCCGCGCCGCGAAGTTCTACCGCGACCTGTTCGGGTGGACCATCGACAAGGCCGGCGAGAACCTGCCGGTCGAGTACTGGCGGGTCCACGGCGACCAACTGGCCGGCGGCATTCTGCAGCGACCGGCGGCGGCGCCGAAGCCAGAGCAGGGCACCAACGCGTTCACCGTGTCGTTCGAGGTCGACGACCTCGACGCCGCCGCGAGGCGGATCGCTGACGCCGGCGGGCACGTGGCGATGCCGATGTTCGCCGTACCAGGTCGCTGCTGGCAGGGCTACTTTCTCGACACCGAGGGCAACGTCTTCGGCCTGTTCGAGGTCGACGAGAACGCCGGCTGACGGCACCGTGGCGGGCGGATTCAGCCGGTGGAAGCATGTGTTTCGAGGAGTTCGGTGAAGACCTTGCTGGGTTTCGTCCAGCCGCGGTCTTGAAAGCCCCAGGCCACCAGCCTGGATCATGAATGCTCAGCTTTCTGTCACCAGGATGTTCGCCCGCAGGATCGCCTATTCATCCTTCGCCCACACGAAGCGGCACGAAGGGGCCACTGCCGATCGCCGGTCGATTGGCAGTGACCCCTTGTGGCATTCAGCGCGGGGCTGGGATCAGTGCAGGCCCAGGCCCAGGTCGTTCACGCCGTGGCCCGCGAGGCCCTCGACGTGGTGCACGCCGTTCTCGGCCGGCTGGGCCACGATGTTCAGCGGCGCCTGGTGGGTTGGCAGGGCGTCGACCACCGTGTCCGGGTTGGGCACGTGGCTGGCGACCTCGCCGACGGGCAGGTGCGAGGTGACCTCG
>JBPYFK010000087.1:0-6340 GCA_051984675.1 Pseudonocardiaceae bacterium
TCGGCGGGCACCCGCCTCCCCTTCCGGGGCGGCGAGATCGAGGTCCGGGCGGCGGAGCCCGAGGCCTTCACCGGCGTGGACATCGCGCTCTTCAGCGCCGGCGCCTCCGCCTCGCGCGAGCTCGGCCCCGCGGCCGCCGCCCGCGGGGCGGTGGTCATCGACAACTCCAGCGCCTGGAGGATGGACCCCGAGGTGCCCCTGGTGGTGCCCGAGGTGAACGCGGACGCCGTGGCTCGGCGCCCGAAGGGCATCATCTCCAACCCGAACTGCACCACGCTGTCGATGATGGCGGCGGTCGGAGCACTGCACCGCGAGTTCGGGCTGAAGGAACTGGTCGTGTGCTCGTACCAGGCGGCGTCTGGCGCCGGCCAGGAAGGCATCGACCGGCTTTACGCCGAGGTCAACGCCGTCGCCGGCAAGCAGGTCGGTGCGCGTGCGGGTGACGTGGCCGAGGCGCTCGCGGCGGCTGGTCTGCCGGAGGAGACGCCGTTCAAGGCGCCCTTGGTGCTCAACGTCGTGCCCTGGGCGGGTTCCCGCAAGGACGACGGCTGGACGTCCGAGGAGCTCAAGGTCCGCAACGAATCCCGCAAGATCCTGGGCATCCCGGATCTGAAGGTGTCCGCGACCTGCGTCCGCGTCCCGGTCGTCACGACTCACGCGCTGGCGGTGCACGCGACCTTCGAGCGCGAGGTCAGCGTCGAGCAGGCGCACCGGGTGTTCGAGGCACAGCCGTCGGTCGTGCTTCAGGACGACCCGGATACCCAGGTGTTCCCGACGCCGGCAGGCGTTGTCGGCAACGATCCGACGTACGTCGGGCGTGTGCGGCAGGCGCTGGACTTCCCGAACACGCTGGACTTCTTCGTGTGCGGTGACAACCTTCGCAAGGGTGCGGCGCTGAACACGTACGAGATCGCGGAGACTCTGGCGCAGTAGCGCCTTTTTCGTCGTCGTTGGGGCCGCTTCGGCGGCCCCAACGGCATTTCTGCGGTCACTTCCGCACGGCAACAGGTTGTTCGAATACCTGAACTCCCCAACGAACGCTGCACTCGAACGTGGGTTTGTCCGCCTGGGCTCTTACAAGAGTCGGCGGATGTGCTCTTCACTGGAGGCGTGAACCATACGACGTCTTGGCCCGACCGCCTCGTGACCTTGACGCCAGAGCGGGGATGGAAGTGAATCGAGGTGCGTGATGGCAACGAACCGGTTGGTGCTCGGCGTCGACCTGGGCACGACTGCGACGAAAGTGGTCGCAGCAACCGAGAACGGTGCCGTGCTACACGAGACCGAACAGGGCTATCCGCTGCGGAATGGCGAATCTGGGGAAGCGGTCCAGGATGCTGACCAGGTTCTCCAGGCCGTGATGGGTGCGCTCGCTGCGTGTGCTCGGTGGGCCAAGGAGAACAGCCATGCCGTGGAGGCCGTGTCATTCAGTGCGGCCATGCACAACGTCCTCGGATTGGACCGTTCGGGCAAACCCGTGACACCGGTGTTTACCTGGGCGGATACTCGGTCCGTCGAGGTCGTCGAGCGGCTGCGCGCGGAGCCGGAGAAAGCGGCCGAGCTGCATCGAGCGACTGGGACTCCGGTACACACGCAGTCGGTCATGGTGAAACTCGCGTGGTTGAGCGAGGAACGAGCCGACCTCGCCGGGGACGTCGACCGGTGGTGTGCCCTCAAGGACTATGTCCTGGCTGCGTTGAGCGGTGAGTTCGTGACCGATCATTCGCTGGCTTCCGGTTCCGGGTTGCAGGAGATGCGGAATCTCCAGTGGCACGAGCCTGCTTTGCAGGTGGCAGGTGTCACCGCTGATCAGCTCCCGGACCTCCGGTCCCCGCTGGACATGTTCCCACTGACCGCTGGGGTCGCCGAAGCCGTCGATCTTCCCGAAGGGCTCCCAATCGTGCTGGGCGGTGGGGACGGGCCGCTCGCCAACCTCGGAGTCGGCGCGATGGGCAAAGGTGTTGCCGCGCTGTCGCTCGGCACCAGCGGTGCCTTGCGGGTCGTGCGCGATCAACCGGGGGTGGACGAGCGGTGTCGGACGTTCTGCTACGGGCTCGCGGACGGCCTGTGGGTCATTGGCGGTGCGGTGAGCAATGGCGCCGTTGTGGCGGAATGGGCGGCCGACACCTTCGGCATCGAAGTCCCCGATCTACTCGATGAGGCACTGCACGTCCCGCCGGGTGCGAACGGCCTCATGGCGCTTCCGTACCTGCTCGGTGAACGCGCACCGTGGTGGGAGTCAGGGCTGACCGCGTCCTTGCTCGGCCTGCGCAAAGATCACGGCCGTGCCGAGATCACACGGGCTCTCGTCGAGGGTGTCGCGGTGCAGTTGGCGCTGGTCCGCGATGCGATGCGCGACGGCGGCGCCGAGGTGCGGTCCGTGCGCGCTACCGGCGGCGGCTTCCGTAGCCAGGTCTGGGCCGACGCGATCGCTGGGGCTCTCGATACGCCGTTGGAGCTGGCTGAAGCCAGTGCGGGCTCGGGACTCGGTGCGGCCCTGGTCGGGTGGCGAGCACTGGGAACGATCGAGTCGCTGGAGCTGGCTGGCCGGCTGATCCCGGTCGAGCGCACTGTCACTCCCGACACGAAGGTGACGAGCGTGATGAAGCAACGGCTGCTCATAGTGGAGCGGCTTCATGAGGTGTTACGAGATCTGCCGTGCCTTCGCTGACCTCGCTGTCGCTCTAGTACGCGGTGCCGAGTACGTGGTGCGCGATCACCCGCTCGCAGCTGCGCAGCACGACTCGGGCAGCTTCCCGGTGTTCCTTGTCGTGCAGCGGGTTCGCCCCTTCGGCTCGCCAGCGCGCGAGCACCGTCGTCGCCGCCTCGGCCAGGACGTTTTCCGCCGCGTGCGGCGGTTGTCCGAGCTTGCTGTGCGCGTCCGTGCCGTATGCGCCGAGCAGGCGCTCCGCTTCCTCCCGCAGCTGCGGTGGGAACTGGAGCTGCCCGGATCGCAATGCCGACAGCACCCGCAGCTCGACGAACTCGTGCGCGTTGGCCAGAGTCCGCTCCAGTTCCATCCGCACCGCTTGCGCGCCCGGCCGAGGCTGCGCCCGCAGCGCGATGTCCACCGCCATCAGCACCGAGCGCGCGCTGAGCGCTTCCTGCCGTTCGATGAACTGCTGGTGCACGCTGTCTTGGAGATTGCTGAGCCGACTGTCGTCCAGCAGCCGCAGCGCCAGCTGCGTGTGGTCGTGGACGCCGCTGCGGATGAGTGCGACCGACCGGCTGACGCCGTAGCGCCCGAGCCGGGCGAGCAGGACGCGCCGCCAGTCGATCGGAACGTCCACGGAGATGTCCCGGGTGATGAAGCGGTCGGCGGACAGCAGCAGGCTGTCGAATTCGGGGAGCGGCATCGACGCGAGCCGCGCCAATGCGGTGAACTCCTCACGCGTCAGCGTGTGCGATGTGTGACCGATCAGTCCCGAGACTGGGACGACGTGCTGCGCGAACGAGCGGACCTTGGGGTCGTCGCGGTAGCGCTGGGCGATCCGGTCCGCGGAGGTCATGGCTTCGAGGCTCCCGGAGCCCATCTCGTCCGCCCGGGACAGCACCAGGATCGTGTTGATCGGCGCCATCCGGGCGATCTGCTGCTCGTGCGCCGACTGCAGGAACTGGACGTCGGTCTGGTGCGTGTGCCGGGTCAGGTAGAGCATCGCGTCGGCTTCGGTCAGCACCTGGGTGAGCGCGGACCGTCCGGTTTCCTTGGTGACCGCGGACGCGACGCCGGGAGTCTCGATGAGCGTGACCGCCTGCAACCCGGGCGACGGGGACTCGATCACCAGGCGCGCGACGTCGTCCGGTCGCCAGTGCTGCAGATCGCGGATGGTTGCGGCGTCCAGCGTGTTCACCGGGATGTCCTGGATCGCACCGTTGGGCGTGTGCACCCGGATCGCCGGCTCGGGGCCGTACCGGTACACCGTGTTCACCTGGGTGCGTTCACCGGTGTCGGTCGGGGCCAGCGACTCCCCGATCAGGGCGTTGATCAGGGTGGACTTGCCGGACTTGACCCGGCCGCAGACGGCGAGTCGCAGCGGCTCGTCCAGGCGTTCCAGCCGTTCGCGCAGCCATCCCGCCGTGCGCGGATCGTCCCGGTAACAGGTCATGGCCTTGATGAGCAGCGCACGTGCGCGCTCGGTGAGGCTCGGCGCTGCCGGGGTAGCGTGCCGGGCTGCGTTCATGCGGCCGTGATGCGGTTCGTGTTGAACAGCGTGGTGCGTTGCTTGAGCACCGCCAACTGCTCAAGCTTCTTTCGGATCTCCCGCGCCCGGTCCTCGCGTTCCACCGCATTGCGTTCGGCGCTTCGCTTGGCATCCTGGATGGTCTGGCTGATCTGGGTCTGCGTTTCCTCCACGACGTCGGTGAAGTGGTTGTGCAGCATCCGCTGGGTGTGCCGGATGGCGTCCTTGGTTTCCTTGTTCACCTCGAAGATCACGTGCTCCACGTAGCGTTGCGCCGCCGCCTTGGCTTCGGCCTGCCTGCGCTTGAGCCGGGAGTCCGTCTCCTCCTTCATGCTCTTGCTGCCCAGGAGTATGCCCGCACCGATGGAAATCGGGCTCATCAGGGGAAATCCCAGCGCGTTGCTGGTGATCAGGCCGAACATGAGCACACCGGCGTAGGAA
Organism: Pseudonocardiaceae bacterium; assembly: GCA_051984675.1. Lineage (GTDB taxonomy): Bacteria > Actinomycetota > Actinomycetes > Mycobacteriales > Pseudonocardiaceae > JBPYFK01. The sequence continues at coordinate 4,623 of JBPYFK010000087.1, forward strand.
CCGCGCAGGCCCGAGAGGAACCGGTCGGCGGGCCGGAAGTTCGCGTTGGTCGGCTGCTTGGGGCTGGGAACCTGCTCCAGGATGTCGGACGGTGCCACGAAGTCCAGTTGCGGCGCGGCCTGTTGCTTGGCCAGGTACACCTCTTCGGACACCCTGTCCAGCAGCTCCTCGGAGCGGTCGTTGATCCACTGGAAGGTGGCGAGGATGGACTCCGAGAGGCTGTCGTCCAGCCACGCCCGGAAGTCGTCCCACACGTCGTTCGGGTCGGCGTGGTCGAACGTGTCGTTCACGTGATGCAGGATCGTGAACGTTCGCTCCCGGAAGTCGTACTCGATGTCGGCCATCATCTCGGTGATGCCGTCGGCGAGGGTGCGTTGCCAGCGGCTGGAGATCCGCCGCAGCTCCTCGGCCCGGTGTTGCGCCGATTCGAGCTCCAGCAGGATCTCTGCGGCGGTGCGCGGGCTCTGGCTGGCCAGTTCGGTGCGCAACGACGTGATCAGCTGGTCGAGCACGTCGGAAACGTTGTGCGCGACGAGCCGGCGGGAGAGGTCCTCGTGCCGGCCCACCAACTCGGTGCGCAGGTACTCCAGCAGCGAGGTGAACCCGGACTCGGCGTCCAGCTCCGCGTCCTGGCTCTGCGTGGCGCGGGCGCGGACCGTGGAGGAGACCGGGAACACCTTCGCCGGGATACCGGCGTTGTAGAGATGTTTGACGTTGGCTTCGATGATCTGCCGCCAGTACGGGGTTGCGTCGATCTTCGTCTGCACCAGCGCCAGGTTCGGGCACAGCGCGGTCATCTGCTTCAGGAAGTGCAGTTCGGTGGCGGTGAGTTCCTGGGTGGCGTCGGACACCATCAGCAGCGCGTCGGATTCGGCTGCGGCGGCATGGGTGATCGTGGTCGGCAGCGAGGAGATGCTGCCCACACCCGGGGTGTCCATCAGCACAAGACCGTCCTTGAGGACGGTCCGTGGCAACCCGATTTCACTGCGTGTCAACGATCTGCCGTCGGTAACCGCCTGAGTGACCTCCTGATTCACCCGTTCGATGGGTACCGGGAGGCGGTCCACCGTGCTGGGGCCGCGCATCGGAGCGGACTCCTCGACCAGCAGCGCGGTGGGTTCGTCGGAGTGCCGGATGATGCTCGGCACGAGCGTTTCGACGTCGTCGCCCACACCGCATACCGGGGCGTTGACGACCGCGTTGATCAGTGAACTCTTTCCCTGCTTGAACTCGCCCACGACCAGGACGAGCAGCGACGGATCCAGGATCCGGTTGCGGATCTGACGTAGCCGGTTGAACAGGTCGGGGCGCTGGTGCTGCACACACTCGTCCGCCACCTGATCAATCAAGTCGACTAGCGCCGTTTCGATCACAGCACGATTGTGACCCGTCCGAGTGACAAGGAAAAGCCGAACCCATGAACTGGATCCGGCTTCTCCGTGCTCTTGCCACTTTCGGAAGGGCCACTGCCGATCGACGGACGGTCCGCAGTGGCCCTCCCGCACCGCATTTCAGCGCGGGGCTGGGATCAGTGCAGGTCCAGGCCCAGGTCGTTCACGCCGTGGCCCGCGAGGCCCTCGGCGTGGTGCAGGCCGTTCTCGGCCGGCTGGGCCACGATGTTCAGCGGCGCCTGGTGGGTTGGCAGGGCGTCGACCACCGTGTCCGGGTTGGGCACGTGGCTGGCGACCTCGCCGACGGGCAGGTGCGAGGTGACCTCG
>JBPYFK010000088.1:0-10373 GCA_051984675.1 Pseudonocardiaceae bacterium
GCAGTCCTCGACTGGCCAGCCGTGTGCTACCGGCGGCGTTCGGGAACGCACTCGACCTCCCGGGACCGGACAGGAAGACCCTCCTGGACACGCTGGAAGCACTGCTGGTGTGTCACGGATCCGCCACCCACGCGGCCCAGCGGCTGCACTGCCACCGCAACACCGTGCTCTACCGGCTGCAACGCATCGAGGAGACAACCGGACACAGCCTCTCCGAACCACGCGACCGCCTTCTCTTGACCTTGGGAATCCTGGCGCGACGAACGGACAGGGTTCGGCTACGAGAAGTCGGCCGCGAGCGTGACCTCGGTTGATCGACCCACGACGAACGAAACAGCCAGGCTGACATCGGCAAAGCAGTGCACCCGATGGCTCCTGGCGGCACGACAACTTTCACGCGCGGCTTAGGCGCGGCTTCCCACCGCACACCACCAGACCGCCTCCCGACAGTGGTGCGGCCGGCGGGAACAGCCCCAGCGCTCCCGCCGGCCGGCCTCCCCTTTCCGCGCATCCCCGAAGATGTTCGCTCCTACAACGACGAGTCGTCAGTGTCTATCTCGGGCCGATTCGATCGCGGAAGACACGAGCGCGCGTCGATGCCGGCCTGATGCGAGACCACAACCTCTCGGAGACCTGAGGAGCAACACGGATCACCCCACCTGTCGGAACGCGCCTGCCTTGAATGGACGCCGCAGGTCATGCGAACGGGGCACGGGAGAGTTTTAGCCCGCCCTCGCGCTGGCGTTATAGCTGCCCGGTGCGTCGCGCTGGCGGGTTGTTCGGCGTATCCGGCCTGCTTGCCCCGTTGATCTGCCGGGTGGGGAAGTCTGTGGGGGCCAGGCTGGCGCTGAGCGTGCGCTGGAGATTCCGGTACGCGTTGTTGAGTTTCTGACCCAGTCCCAGAGCCTGCTTGGTCAGCGCATCGTCAGGAGACCAAAAATGGTCAACAAACGACGTGATGGTGAGGTTGTAGAAGATCTTGCGGACCGGGGCGAGCGAACGCCCAGTTGTAGGCGACTTGCAAGAACGCGCCATCGAGGGTGTCCAGCAGGGTCATCCCGGCGGCGAATGGAGTGGTCCCCAGAAGTTGGACACCGTAAGTAAGCGTCCATCTTGAGAGGGGCAGGCCGATGTACTCGGGGAGCACGTTGAGCCATGCCGACGCCGTCTCGGCTGTCGAACTGTTCGAGCAGGGCTTCACCGCGAAGTCCGTGTCCCTGTCCCTTGACCTCGCCCCGAACCCTGTTCAAATGTTGTACCAGCGATGGCAGCTGAGAGGACGGGACGCGCTGGTGACGAGGGAACGCAGGCAGTACGACTTCGGAACCAAGCTCGAGATCGTGCTCCGTCATGTTGCGGGCGAGTCGGGACGCGCTCTGGCCGCGGAATACGGGCTCCCCTCGCCCAGCACCGTCGCCAGCTGGACGAGTATCTATCGACGCGAGGGCGAAGACGGGCTGCGGCCTAAGAGGCGCGGCGGGCCTCCCGCCGATCGCGGAAACCCTCCACCGGAGAATGAGATCGACACGCTGCGCAAGGAGAACGAGCGGTTGCGCGCAGAGGTCGCGTACCTGGGAAAATTGCGGGCCTTGAGGTCACGGGAACGACGCTGAAGGTTCAAGCCGTCGAAGATCTCAAGGCGCAGTACCCGTTATCGCTCTTGCTGCAGATCGCGCACCTTCCCCGGTCAACGTTCTACGACCACCGGAACAGACTTGCCCGCGCGGATCGGCATGCTGAGCTGAAAGAAGCCATCCGTCAGGCCTTTGAAGACGCACGACGCGCGTACGGGCACCGGCGCATCCTGGCGATCCTGCTGCGTCGCGGGTGGCGGGTGTCGAAGAGGACCGTGCTGAAACTGATGCGCACGCTCGGCTTGCGGTGCCCTGTGCGCCGCCGGCGGAGGTACAACTCCTTCCGGGGTGAGGTCGGTGAGGCGGCCGAAAACGTGTTGAACCGCCAGTTCACCGCAGCGGTCAAGCACGCCAAGGGGGTTACGGACGTGACCGAGTTCGCGATCGGGGCCTCCAAGGTGTATGTCTCGCCGGTCCTCGACCTCTACGACAACCGAGTCATCTCTGCCGTGGCCGGGTCATCGCCGAGCGTGAAGATGGTCGCCGATGGCCTGCGCACCGCGATCGACAGACTGCAGCCAGGTGAGAAACCGCTGGTTCACTCCGATCAAGGATTCCAGTACCGCCACGCCCTCTGGCAGGACGTGCTCCGCGAGGCCGGCCTCACAGTCCATGTCTCGAAAAGGCACGTGCCTCGACAACGCCGTCATGGAAGGGTTCTTCAGCCACCTCAAAGAGGAATGGTTCCGAATCCAGCAGCCCGCCACCGTTGACGAGTTCCACGCCGGGGTGACCGACTACCTGCAGTGGTGGAACACGACCCGCATCCAACAACGGCTCGGCTACCTCCGCCCCGACGAGTACCTCGCCCAAACATCCGCCGCCGCATAAGGTTTAATTCCAAGGTCCAACTTTCGGGGACCACTCCACTCATTGCCGGGGCTGAATCGCTGGCAGTTGTGGCTCGCTCTTCACTCCGACTCATAGCCCGGGGGCAAGCTGGTTTCTTGGGCGTCCCAGTCGAGGTCGGCGGGGCGAAGTCGGTACACCTGCATCGTCATACCGAAATACTTGCTGGTCTCGCCCACCCATTCCATACCGTTGCGGCGCACCGTGGCCGCCGCGCGAGTGTTGTCCGGCCGGACGACCGCGAAGATCTCGTCGATCTCGTGGCGAAATGCCCACTGCGCAAGCGCGTAGGTGGTCTCGGTGGCGTAGCCCTGCCCCCACACCGACGGGTGCATGTGCCAAGCGATCTCCAGATCCTGCTGGCCTGGTGGCAGGGGGAGCAAGGTCGCACCACCGTCCAGCCGGTGGGAGCGCCCTGAGGTCTTCCAGGATCCAGTGCCGCAGCAGCAGACGCATGGCCGGCACATCCGGCACTTGGTCCATGATCGGACTCAGCCACTGCGCTACGTCGGGATGTCCATAGATCTCTAGCGCGGCAGACGCGTCGTCGATATCCCACGCCCGTAAAACCAGTCGGTCCGTCACCAGTCGTTGAGCCACACGTCCAGCTTAGGCGGGCTGATGCCCGCGAAGGTGGGTTCGAGCGAGCGGGAATCCACGAGAGCGGCACTGCGTCAGCGTCGATACACCCTAGTCCCCACCAGGCCGAACTTCACACAGTGAATAGCCTCTCCAAGTGGGCGTGACCGGCCCGGGGTTAATCAAGCCCCTTCACATCGGCACTGCGTGACTACGTGCTGGCCTGGTCCCCAGGCGGTCCCCAACGGCGACAAACCAAGATCACGTGCAAGATCAGCCGCGAAAAGTCAAAAAGCCCGTTGACCTGCACTTTTGTGCTTGATCAACGGGCTCTGATCGGCGTGGAGCTAGGGGATTCGAACCCCTGACCCCTTGACTGCCAAGCACTTAATCAAGTGAATTGACCACCGTCACCAGCGCAGACGCTCGCAGAATTGATCCGTACGGGTCCAGAGGCGTCTGCAGGTGTTCGGCGCGATTGTCACGCAGCCCAGCCGGCCCGACCAGGTAATCTGCTCCCAATCTCAGCGTGTGGCGACCAGGGCGGGCCGCACCGCGTCGGGTGCGCGGCCGGCCCGCGTTACGGGAGTCGCCCTTCCCCGAAGCGGATAGAGATACGCAGGGAGCATCTGTGCATGGCTCCACCGCGATTATGAACTAATGTTCGAATGCAGTCCGGCGATATGTGCCACCCGGCACGTGTCCGTACCCGGTCGCATGTCCGTGGTTGCAACCAACCGACACCGGTGACCAGCCATGCTGCATCGAGCGAACACGCAGCGCTCATCGCATCCATGGGGGCCGTGTTCCCTTGCGGTCACGTTTAGTAAGCGGTCATCGTGGCAAGGTGGAGCTTGAGCAGCAGTCCGAGGACCCGTGGTCGCAGGCATCGGCCGATGAGTTGGAGACAATCGCTCACGAACGGCTCCGGCTGCAGGAGTGGCAACATCTGCTTGAGCTGCGGGAACGTGAGGCCGATTGACGCGAAGCGCAAGCCGATGCGCGAGTGCGCATCGTCGCCGACCGGGAGGGGCACGTCCATACGTTAGAGGAGCGTATGGATAGCCGCGCCCGAGAGCGTGGCGTGCCTACGGCGACGCTGGAGCAGCGCGCGCTCGAAGCGATCGAGCGAAACGACTGAAGTTGCGCGATCAGCGCCATGGCGAGCAGGTCGACCGGCGACTCGCTGGAGCTGAACGCGCGGCGCAGAAGACGGAGAGCCAGTTGATCCAATCTGACGTCAAGCCGTCGATCGAGTAAGCGCGCAATCGCCGCAGAGTTCATCGCCGCCACCGGCGGCAACGTGGCCGCACCGCAGCGCGGACCCGGCTCCTTCGCCGGCTCGGTCCCCACCCCGGGGGATTCAGGTCGGATTAGCGGCAATCTCCGACGTCCACAAGCACGTAGCGGGCATGCTGAAACCGATCGATCCCGCCGAGCGTTCAGTTCCAATGCAGCGTGGGCAGTCGAACATCAGCAACTTGACAGCCCGATTGGGATTCCCCGGCGGACCTCGTGCACGCACTCCCCGAGCCCGACGTTGGGACCGTGGCAGTGCTCGGCGTCGATGACTTCGCAATCAAAAGGGGACACCGGTATTCGACCTATGGTCGACATGGAGGCCGCCCGTCCGGTGGACGTCCTGCCCGACCGCACCGCCGAGACCTTGACCGACTGGTTGCACGAGCACCAGGAGCAACGGTCGTGTGTCGTGACCTTGCCAGCGGGTACGCCGAGGCCGTTCGGTCGGCTGCGCCGAACGCGATCCAGGTCGCCGATCGCTTCCATCTCTGGCGCAACCTGTCCACCGCCGTCGAGAAGATCGCCGCCGCCCACCGTCGTTGTCTGCGCCCGCCTGAGGAGCAGCCGGCCGACGCCACGTCCGCCGAAGCAGAGCCGGCCCCGGTGGAGCTGGAGGGCTTACGGGCAGCGAAGACGCACCAGCGCCACGCTGCGGTGCATGAGCTGCTCGCGACGGGCGTGACGATCCAGGCCATCGCCGAGGCACTGCACCTGGACCCCAAGACCGTCCGCCGCTACCCCCAAACGACAGTGCCGACGAGATGATCGGCTCCCGCGTCCGCCGCAAGGACACCCAGCTACGGCCCTGGCTGGCCTACCTCCACCGCCGCTGGAACGAGGGCTGCACCGACGCCGCGCGCCTATTCGAGGAAATCCAGCAGAGGGGCTACCGGGGCAGCAAGCGCAACGTCCGCCGCTGCCTACAACCGCTGCGCACTTCCGGCAAACCCGCCCCGAAAGTCTCTGAAGGGCCAAGCGTGCGCCAGGCTGTGGGCTGGACCCTGCGCAAGCCCGACAACCTCGACGAGGAGGAACGCCTGCAGCTCAAACACGTTCTTGCCCGCTGTCCTGAACTGCACGCCGTTCACGATCAGGTGCGTGCCTTTGCCGCCATGATGGATAACCGCGACGTCGGCCAACTCGATACCTGGATCGAGCAGGCCGAAGCCACCGGCCTCGCACCGTTGCGTAGCTTTGCGCGTGGTCTCTGCGGTGACCTCGATGCGGTGGCCGCTGGCATCAGTCTGCACTGGAGTTCTGGCCCAGTCGAAGGTCACGTGAACATAAAGGTCAAGATGCTGAAGAAGCGATCGTTCGGCAGGGCCAGCTTTGCCTTGCTACGCAAAAGAATACTGGTGATGAGTTAAACGCCACCATCGGGCGGGAGGTTCTTGATCACGCAACTTTGGACAGAGCCATTTCTGGTGGCCGCTGTCACCACGCGTTGGGAGGGAACGGTGCGTTGTCACGTCGGACCCGGCCGATGCCACCGCACATCACAGTTCTGCCTCGAAGTGACCTCTCCCGGGCTCGGCGCCGGTCCACGACGACGGCAGGCAAGCGCACCCCCCTTTCGAGGGCTACGCGCCTGCGATCGGAACGCCCACTCAGAGCCGGGCCGTCTATGCCCACCAGGAGGTGGACTCGATGGCTCATTCCCTGCCGTCACGCTGTCCCGCGCGCGGACACCGCAACTGTCTGCACTGGCCGACCTGCCCACCGGACCCGGAACCCGACGGCGACACAGAAAGCGACGACTCATTGTGATGTCTATGGAAAGAAGCGAACTGCCGCATGCATCGTCAGCGGCACAAACGTTGATGGTGGCAGGTTTCAGGTATTGCGGTCGGCCACCGAGGACAGCGGCGCGTTGACGTGGATCCGTTGGGAGCTGGTAGGCGGGCGGGATATGCCCGGGCGTCCTAACGTTGCGCTTGCAGGCCGTTGCGCATGGAAATGACAGGCCTCCTTTCGACAACAGGGAGACCTGCATTCGGCGCCCACACTGTCAAATGCAGACCGCAACTAATTGATCATACCGAGAGGATGCGTGCCATGGACCGGATTCGGTCCTGGCCACTGTCGCTCACGGTGGCGGGGCTGGTCTTGCCGGCGCTGATGACGGCTCTGATGAAGGTTGGGTGTGGTTGCTGTACTCGGTTGATGTACAGCAACCACACCCACCGCTATTTCGAACTTGTATTTCCGCACCCGCCCTCAGATCGAAAGCATGTTCCCCGGCCTGGAACTGGTCGAGCCAGGTTTGGTGAAGTGCACGGACTGGTGGCCGGACGGTCCGCGCCTCAAGCCGCTTGCGGCGGTCAGCTACTGCATTGTCGGCGCCATTGGCTGGAAACCGTAGAACTACCTGCTTGTCTGTCCATTATGGATATTCGTCGTGGCGTCTACAGGCGTCGCAACCCGCGCAGAACCCGCTCCAGCAGTGTGAGGTTCGGCTGCTGACCGCCACCAACGGGCGTGTTGGTCTGATGCACGTGCACCAAGCCTCGTTCCGCCATGTCGCCGACGAGAACCTTGGCCACCCCCAGCGGAACGGAGAGCGTCGCCGCGATCTCGGCCACCGACCGCGGATGCTGGCACATGGTCACGACGGCGTAGTGCTCCTCAGGAAGCTGCTGTGCCAGCTGGAACCCCCGATCATGGGTGGAGATCAGGGTTTCCAGCTCGAACGCGAAGTCCGACTTGGTGCGTCCACCGGTCCAGGTGTAGGCACGCACGACGGCCGCCAGGTCGCCGGACTCCTGCTCGCCGGCGGGTTCGGGTTCCGGCCACGGCTCGGGTTCGGACGGTAGCGAATCCGCGGCGGGGAGCTGTGGCTCTTGTGGAATCTCGGGCTCAGCCCCCGGTGGGGGCGTCTGCCGGTACGGCTCTGAAGGGGGCGTTTCTTTCCTCCGGCGCGAGCGACGGCGGCTGTTCAGCGAGAAGGAGTTGAACACGTCCGCGAACCCGTCACCGGTATCGCGGTCACCGGGCTCCGGCCCAGGAAAGTCCGAATCCATGCTCATGGGGTCCTCATGCGGGCTGACTCCTGGCGCAGCCCGGGTAGCGTACCGCAGCCCGGCGCGCACATCCGGCGAGAGACTGGATGGAAGACGGGGTGGAGCATCTCGTCGGCAAGAAGTTGCAGATTAAACAATCTCGATCCGACAGAAAGGGGCGCAACGCAATGTTATTCCCGGATACCAGCGATATCACGCGCTCTCGGGTTTCGCGATACAGAGGCGACAGATCCGGACCGCTGTCTGAATACACGCCGGCACCCTACTGGTGCGTGAGGGACTTCTCAAACACGCCTAAACGCGTCTAGAGCACCAGACGTTACCTCGCGGCCTGGCCCGATTCCCCCACACACAGCGAGCTCGCGTTGGCCCGAGCACACCTACACAGGCGCGACCAAGCATAGCCCGGAGTAGGTGGGCGCTCGCCTAGCTCGGGACTGCTGCAAGATCAGGTGACAGGTTAGGTCACGCGGCTTGGGCCGCGTGTGAGGTCATGATTGTCTCGTATTCGGTGGGGGTCAATCGGCCGAGGGCGAGTTGGCGTCGGCGGCGGTGGTAGGTGCGTTCGATCCAGGTGACGATGGCGATCCGCAACTGGTCACGGGTGGCCCAGCGGTGCCGGGAGCTGAACCTCCCGCCGTATGAGGGTGAGTGAGACGATCATGCGGGAGTGGGAGCGGAGTAAGCGGTTCGGCCCCGTTTGTCGCTTCCGGGTGAAAGCTGACCACGTGGTTCCGGCTGAATCGTGACCCCTCCTGAAGATCAGGAGGTGCTGAAGGTGGAGGACTGGGCGGAGATCCGTCGCTTGCATAGGGCGGAGGGCATGGCGATCAAGGCCATCGCGCGCAGGCTCGGGATCGCACGGAACACGGTGAGAAAGGCGCTGGGCTCGCCAGAACCACCCCGGTATCGGCGGGCCAGCACGGGGTCGATCGTGGATGATGTCGAGCCCCGGATCCGGGCGTTGCTGGCGGAATTCCCGGACATGCCCACGACCGTGATCATGGAACGGGTCGGGTGGACGCGGGGCAAGACGGTGTTCTTCGAGCGTGTGCAGCAGCTGCGCCCGTTGTTCCAGCTGGTCGACCCGGCCTCGCGCACCGAGTATCAGCCCGGCGAGCTCGCCCAGTGTGACCTGTGGTTTCCGCCTGCGGAGGTCCCGTTGGGCTTCGGGCAGGCCGGCCACCCGCCGGTGCTGGTAATCGTGTCGGGCTATTCGCGGATGATCGCGGCGGTGATGCTGCCCTCGCGGCAGGCACCGGATCTGTTGGCCGGACACTGGCAGCTGATCTCCGGCTGGGGGCGGGCGCCCAAGGCGTTGGTGTGGGACAACGAGTCCGCCATCGGCTCCTGGCGGGGTGGGAAACCGCAGTTGACGGAGGCGATGAACGCCTTCCGAGGCACGTTGGGCATCAAGGTGATCCAGTGCCGTCCCAGCGATCCGGAGGCCAAGGGCCTGGTGGAGCGGGCCAACGGCTACCTGGAGACGTCGTTTCTGCCCGGCCGCCGGTTCACCAGCCCACACGACTTCAACCGCCAACTGACCGATTGGCTGCAGCGGGCGAACCAGCGGCAGCATCGCCGGCTGGGCTGCCGTCCGGTCGACCGGTGGGAGGCCGACCGGGCCGCGATGCTGGCGCTGCCACCGGTGGCCCCGGTGACCGGGTGGCGCGCCACGACCCGGCTGCCCCGAGATCACTACGTCCGGCTGGATAGCAACGACTACTCGGTGCACCCGGCCGCGGTCGGCCGACGTGTCGACGTCGTCGCCGACCTCGACCAGGTCGTGGTCACCTGCGGCGGCAGCGAAGTCGCCCGGCACGAGCGGTGTTGGGCGAGGCAGCAGAGCCTCACCGATCCCGCGCACGCCGCCGCAGCCGCCCAACTGCGCAAGGCCCGCCGCCTGGCCGCGGTGCCGGCGGTGGCCACCGAGGTCGAACACCGCGAGCTGGCCGACTACGACCGCCTGTTTGGCGTGGACAGCGAGGAGATCGCCTGATGGCCACCAAAATCGCCGCGGCCAAGGACCGCAACGTGGCCAGCGAGATCGCCTACCTGGCCCGAGCCCTGAAAGCCCCGTCACTGGCTGGCGCCGTCGAGCGGCTGGCCGAACGCGCCCGCGCCGAAGAGTGGTCCTACGAGGAGTTCCTTGCCGCCTGCCTGCAACGCGAGGTCGCTGCCCGGGAGGCCCACGGAGGTGAGGGTCGCATCCGCTCCGCCCGCTTCCCCGCCCGGAAGTCGTTGGAGGAGTTCGATTTCGACCATCAACGGTCGCTGAAGCGGGACGCGATCACGCATCTGGGCACGCTGGATTTCATCACCGCCAAGGAGAACGTGGTCTTCCTCGGCCCGCCCGGCACCGGCAAGACCCACCTGTCCATCGGGCTGGGCATCCGCGCTTGCCAGGCCGGCCACCGGGTCGCCTTCGCCACCGCCGCCGAATGGGTCGCCCGCCTCGCCGATGCGCACCACGTCGGACGACTGCAAGAAGAGCTGGTCAAGCTCGGCCGGATTCCCCTGCTCATCGTCGACGAGGTCGGCTACATCCCCTTCGAGGCCGAAGCCGCCAACCTGTTCTTCCAACTGGTCTCCTCCCGCTACGAGCGGGCCAGCTTGATCGTCACCAGCAACAAGCCCTTCGGGCGCTGGGGCGAGGTCTTCGGCGACGACGTGGTCGCCGCCGCCATGATCGACCGGCTGGTCCACCACGCCGAAGTGATCTCGATGAAGGGAGACAGCTACCGCCTCAAAGACCGCGACCTCGGCCGCATCCCCGCGGCCACCAAGACCAACGACTAACCAACTCACAGGGGGTCACGGTTCAAACGGAACAGAGGGGTCAAGATTCGGCCGGAGTTGACACCACCCGCGCCAACAGCACGGTCTTGTGGCTGTGGCACACCGGATCGGACGCACCCGATCTGGACGTGTTATGGCGAGCCTACTTGCGACGTTTCGATATCGAGCACACCCTGCGGTTTGCCAAGAA
>JBPYFK010000089.1:0-10154 GCA_051984675.1 Pseudonocardiaceae bacterium
CGCTCCCACCAAGGCCAGCGACGTCAGCGTCACCCCTGCCAGCTTGCTCGATTGAAGCCACCACCAAGCGATTGACACGACAACGCCTCCCGGGAACTAGACAATCCGGCGGGGCACCGTAGGGGGCTACCGTGAACACTTCGCAACGATGCAGTGGATCGAACCAGGCCGAACGGTGGTACTCGTCGGTGACCTTCGCCACCAGCTCTCCGGGATGGGGATGGGCACCCGACCCTTGTGCTGATACGCGGATTACCTGCTGGCATCGCCTGGATGAACCAGTGGTGACTATTCTGCTCGGCTGTATGGACTCAGCGATAAGCAGTCCTGAGAACAGGCGTGACACCCACCCGTAGGCAGTTCCCGGCTGGAACACCGACTGTCGCGCTCGCATCGAGGAGGACGGATCGCGTGACGGCGTCGAAACGTATTTGGCGCAGCCTGGGCTCAGATCATGGGAGGGGTGTCGGCACACGTGGCGTGTGGCTACCCCGGTAGGGGTGAAAGTGTGGACCCTCTCAGGCGCCGTTTTCTCGTTGGAGTGGCCGTCCACAGGCGCGGCGGTGTTACGCGCGTGCTTGCGCCGCATGGGGCATGACTGTGGGCACGAAGAGTTCACCCGTTCTCTGATAAGTAGTCAGGCTTTCGCCTACTCAAACGGTTGAACTCGACTGATGGCAACAACACCACTGAGCTACGCTGCGGCGATCGCTCTCGCACTACCGGCCATGGCCGTGGCCGTCCCAGCAACCGCCGCACCCGACAGTGCCGGCTGGGATGGGCAGCGACTGCACTGGACAACCCAGACAGTCGCACCCGGCGTATCGCTTCGCACGGGCACGCTTGATGAGCCCGACGTTGCGCCTTACTGGACCGTGACCATCGGTGCACCGGCGACCAACGACCTGACCGGCAAGCCCACCGTCGCTGAACTGGGCAGCCCCCAATGGGCCAGTGATACCGCTCACCGGCTCAATGCCGCCGGATATCCCGCTCGCCAGGACACCATCAATTGGCCGGACTTCTCCGATACACCGCACGGAGTCGAAGGCGTCCGGGTGCGCACAGGTTCCTACCCGGACCAGGCGCAAGCACAGGCGACAGCGGCTGACCTGCGATCCCACGGCTTTCCCACAGCGGCTGCGGAATGGACCGGATTCGATGCCGATCAAGCCCCGGATCACGAGCGGGTGCACGTCGCAGTGATCGACCCGAAACAGTTCCGCGGCGACGTCCAAGCCACTCACGACGGGAACGTCGCACAACGGGAGAAAACCACTGCCGTGGCAGCAAAACTCGGTGCGGCAGTGGCCGTCAACGGCGGGTTCTTCGTCACCTCGGACGCCGACGGGGTCCAGGGCGTGCCCTCGGGTCTGGCCGCCTACCAGGGACAGCTGCAGTCACAGTCCGCAGGCAACCGGGCCGCGCTGCTGCTCGGTCACGGCACGGCGCCACGCATCGAGAATCTCCGCTCCACCATGACCGTTCACTCCGGAAGCGAGTCCCACCCGGTTGAGGGCATCAACCGCAAACCCGGCATCCTCCGTGACTGCGGACGCCCCAACGCGCAACCCACCACGCAGCCACGCCAGGACGTCACCTGCACCACCGATGACGAACTGGTCGTGTTTACCTCCGAATTCGGCGCCGACCTACCTACCGGAGCCGGTCTGCAGGTCACGCTGGACCACTCCGGAAAGGTGACCGCCATCGGATCCCGTGGAGGGCGAGTGGCAGCCGGCGAGTCAGTAGTGCAAGGCATCGGCGCCTCAGCCGACTGGTTGCGCGACCACGCGGTGCCCGGCACTCACCTGAGCCTGGACAAGCAGATTCGCAACGCGTCAAACGACCCAGTGACGTTGCACGACGGTGCGGGCCTCGTCAGCGCCGCACCCATGTTGTTGCACGGTGGCCAGATGGCCATCGACGCAGCGACCGAAGGCGTGGTCGACCCGCGCGACCTCTCGTTCGGTTACGCCTGGGCCGAACAACGCCAGCCCCGCACGATGGCCGGCATCGACGCACAGGGGCGCCTGCTCCTGGTCACAGTCGACGGCCGACAGCCAAGTGCCAGCGACGGCGTCACCGTGGCCGAAGGCGCCCGTCTCATGCGAAGCCTCGGAGCGGTCGATGCCCTGAATCTCGACGGCGGCGGGTCCACCACGATGGCCGTCAACGGAGCGCTGGCCAACCACCCCTCCGATACCACCGGAGAGCGTGCCGTCGGCGACACCGTGACGGCTGTGCCACGACGCTAACCCCAACTGACCACGCGAATCATCTCGACAGGCTTTCTCCAAAACAAGAGGAAGGCTCCAAGATAGAGTAGAACCTGCCGCAGGTGCCTCTTGATTGGCGACCCACACGCAGACTCGCCCAAGCCGCCGCACATCGCGGTATGGCGGGCCGTACGCGCTAAGGGCGAAACTAAGACGAAGAGATCACGCCGGACGTTGGCATTGCCCAACCGATGCATCGCCGCATGACGGACACACTGGGCATGCCAGCAGGAAGCTAAGGAGCGACCGCGATGGATCGCCTCTTCCCGGCCGGGGAACACGAAGCATAGTCAGGCAAGCGGCCCGTCGGCGATCGTCGGCGGGCCGTTTTGCAGGTGGCGCAGCTCGGTTCGAACCAGCGACCCCCTACAGTGACCTGGACCGAGGACGAGCTGCGCATCGACTCCCGCCGAGCCCGCGCCCTTACCCATGTCGTTCGCATGCGCTACCGCGCGTCACGACAGAGTTGCGCCGCTGATCGGCGGTGGCACCCTCCTTGCCCAGCTGGTGTTGGCCAAGCTGGGTCAGCCGCTGTCGGCGCCGTGTTCACTCACGGGCGCGGTCTGCTCTTCTCCGGCGATCCAGCCGGCGATCTGGACGCGATTGTGGAATCCCAGCTTCACCAGGATGTGCTGCATATGAGCCTCAGCGGTGCGTTGGGAAACCACGAGCTCTGTGGCGATTTCCCTGTTGGTCAGCCCCCTGGCGGCCAGTTCGGCGATCTCGATCTCGCGTGGTGTGAGCAAATCCCCTACCGCGTTGTGTGCAGTGTCCGCCTGTGTTGGCTCAGTTTCGTCGAGGGCATAGTCGATGGCGAGTTCCCGGCGCAGGGCGCGACCCTTGTCGTAAGCCTCATCGAAGGCGGCGTCGCCCAGCGCCGCACGCGCCAGCATCACATGTTCCTGGTGCGCGGCGTGGACCAGAGCGTAGAAGGCGGGGGAGGCACCGACGGTGTCATAGACGGCGTCGGCGGCGCCGAACAGAGTGGCAGCGCGGATGTGACGTCCGTACCGTTCCGTGATCCAGGCGAGCGTATCGAGACTCAAGGCCGTGCCCATGCTGTTGTCAAGCCGGCGCTGCAACCGCAGTGCGTTGTGGGCCGCGGCATCGGCTCGCACCAGCCCGCCGCGGAACAGCTCGACATGAGCGAGCGCCCACCAAGACCACGAACGCCAGTACACCTCGCTGCGGCGCGTGGTCGCGGTGATGCACTCGTCGAGTAGATCCCAACCGCGCTCAATCCCGCCTAGAGCGAGGCTGTAGCCCAACATGAAGAGAGTGAGCACCTCGCCACGGAAGGCACCGGCATCGCGAAAGCCACTCAGCGACTTGTCGAGCAGGGCGGTGGCCTGCTCCAGATCAGCCCTGCACAACGCCGCAATGCCCCGAGCCTGTTCGATGTAGGCCCGTACCGTGTCGATCTCAAGCCGGCGTGCAAGCTCGTCGGCCTCATCCAGCAACGGTGTGGCGACGTCCGGCTCGCCGCAGAGCAGGGCCCACATACCATTTTGTCGCAGCGCCGATGCCCGCTCCCATCTGGGCTGGGTGTCAACGGCCAGTAGCTGGTCCAGCCAGTGCCGCGCCTCGGGAAGCAGGCCCCGGATCGACCAGTGATCCTCGATCATGTGCATGATCCGCATACCGGCCGTGGCCTGGCCAGGTTCGGTGACGCAGAATTCAAGCGCCCGCCGCAGATTCGCATGTTCCTGGCGCAAGCGATGCACCCACGCGACCTGGTCGATGCCAACACAGTCAGCCTCGAACCGTGCCGCGAGGTCGGCGTACCACTCCCGGTGACGCAGCCGCGCCCGGTCCCGATCATCGGCTTCCAGGAGCCTCTCCTCGCCGTACTCGCGGATCGGCTCAAGCATCCGATACCGCACGCCAGCAGCCTGTTCGTCCCGCGTGAAGATGGACTTGTCCACCAGACCGTCGACAAGTCCAAGGATCTCGTCGGACTCGACTCCCTCGCCGGCGCACACATACTCGACGGCCTCGAGGTCAAACCCACCGGAAAACACCGACGCGCGAGCCCAGATACGACGTTCTTGCCGCGAGCACAGCTCGAAGCTCGAATCGAACAACGCCCGTAACGTTTGGTGGCGTGCCGGCGCGGTGTGGCACTGCCCACCAATCCGGCCGGTCAGCTGGCTCAGACGCTGTTCGACCTCTTCCACGGACAGGACCCGAAGCCGTCTCGCGGCTAGCTCGATGGCCAGCGGGATCCCGTCCAGGTGACGACAGATCCCAATCAACGCCGCCGCGTTCCTGGCATTGATCGCAAATCCATGCTGCACTGCGGCCGCCCGATCAACAAACAGCCGGATCGCTTCATAGTGCGCGAGCTGCTCAACCGACAACCCGCTATCCAGATCAGGCACCGGCAGCCCCGGCACACGCACAACGGCCTCACCCGAGAAACCCAGGGACTGCCGGCTCGTGGCCAACACATGCAGATGCGGGCAGTTCACCAACAGTTTCTCGACAAACACCGCACAGGCATCAACGATGTGCTCACAGTTGTCGAGAACGATCAGCGCCGTACGCTGCTTCAAATAGCCAACCACGGTGTCCGCCACCGAACGACCGGACTCGTCGCTGAGCCCCAGACGGTCAGCGAGCACGTGCGCCAGCAAGCCCGGATCGCGGAGTTCCGCCAGCTCCACCACCCACACACCGTCGCGGAACACGCGCCGCACGTCGGCCGCGACCTGCAGCGCCAGACGAGTCTTCCCCACACCCCCCGGCCCGCTAAGCGTCACCGCCCGGAACTCCTTGAGAAGCCGTTTAGTTTCCGCCAACTCCCGGCGACGCCCGACGAAGCTGGTCAACTCGACCGGCACATACCCCAGTGCCCACTTCGCGGCCACTTACGCAGAGTAGCAGCCTATTCGCGCAGCATATGCACATCGCACGGCACCACCATCCACGCGACTCGGCGAGACGCTAAACCCTCTCGTCCGAGCGAAACGTATCCGACGATCCAATCCGCTCAGACGCGGTGCCGATAAACCAACCCTGCAACCAGCGAATGACAACAACAGTCACGCAGATAGTCACACAAACACGACGTCGACACCGCCACCTACCTGCGACTTTTTGCACACACCCCTGCCCCACTACACCACAACAACCACTCTCATTAACACGATTTCATGCCACGACTGATGCCGCGGTCCCATCGGTCGTCCTCGACTTCGCACGTTCCTCATTGAGCCGCGGCACCCCCGCGTACAGTCGCGTCATCCGCACGGTGGCTGGTGTGGACCAGGTAGGCCGTCACGCCCCCGGACCGATCACACGGTCCTCGAGGTACGCAGTGTCGACCTCACGCCTCTGCACGACGTCGTAGCCATAAGACCGGGTAGGTGAGCGCCCCCCCGTAACGCGAGCACTCGCGGACGCCCCACTCGAATGGGTGAACAGTAGGGGTGAAGCACAGCGGGACAGCCCGGATAGGCCGGAAGCGCACCACGCCGCGCACGGCCGGAGCTGCGCTCCTCCGGGCGCGGTGAGATCGCCCCCAACGCCGGCAGTCCCCGGTCCTCGCAGCGTCCCTACCTCAGCACCGGCACCGAAGGGTTGAGCCGGAACCTCCGAACTTTTCGATCAAAGTCTGCCCATGGCGGCTTTCGGGTCTACCGCGGTGGCTCTTACAAGGCCCCCGTTGACCGTCGGGGAGGCCTACTCTGGCGGGAAACAGCCAACCACGACCGGGTGTGCACTTCGAGGGAAGATGACCAGTCCCCACAACGGACAGCGGCGCCGGGTGGCGAATATCGCCGCGTTGGTCGATAACAGCCCGAATGGCATTTGCGTGAGCCAGGACGAGCGCATTGTCTATGTCAATGCTGCCTGGGTGCGGATGTTCGATGCTGGCTCGCCCACCCAGGTGGTAGGCCACCCGATGGCGGAGTTTCATCCCCCGCAAGTGCTGGTCGCGATTCAGGAACGGTTTGCGCGCGTGCCCGAAACGGGGGACTCCTCGCCTGCGGAATACGAGCTACCGCGCACCGAGGGCGGCGTCCTCCGGGTCCAGGCGGTGACGACCCGGATGCACTGGGCCGGTCGGCCGGCGTTTCGTACCGTCCTGCGCGAGGTCACCACCGACGGTGCCGTCCCGGCCGCGGTGCATTACCGGGCGGCACTGATCCAGCATGTCAGTGACGCGATCATCGGGATCACCCACGACGGTGTGGTCACCGACTGGAACCCGGCCGCGGAGACCATCTACGGACGCACCACCGAGCAGGTCCTCGGCCAACGGGTGGCAGACGTGATCGGCGCCGACCTAGATCCCGCGGCGCTGGTCACCGCCGGAGGCGTAGCCGAGACACGGCACCGGCGCGTCGATGGGTCGACCTTGGCTATTCGCGTCTCCGTCGCCGAGATGGCCTCCGGGTTTGTCCTGGTGTGTGCCGACGAGACCGCACAGCGCCAAGCCGAACACACCCATGCCACCGTCCTTGACGCCCTCAGCGAAGGTGTCCTGGTGATCAGCCCGACCGGCCTGATCGAATCGGCCAACCCCGCCGCCAGCCACATCCTGGGCGTGCCCCGCGAGCACCTCATCGGCACGCCGGTGCACTACTGGCCGCTCTACGACCAGGCCGGCATGGACGTGTCCCGCGAGTCGGGTCCCACCGCACCCACCCGCCGCACCGGGCGCCCCCGCGACAACATGGTGGTGCGCACGCGGCGGGGCGATGGCAGCGACGTGTGGATCGCCCTGGCCACCCGGTCGCTGACCCCAAACGGCCCGGGTCCGCACCGGGTCGTGGCCTCCTTCACCGACATCACCGAGGCCCGCGCCACCCACGAACGATTGCACCGCGATGCCACACAGGACCCGCTGACCGGGCTGGCCAACCGAACCGTGCTACTCGAACACCTCGACGCCACGCTAACCGGGCAGCACCCGGACTGGGTGACCGCGGTTCTGTTCGTCGACCTGGACAAGTTCAAGGTCATCAACGATTCGCTCGGCCACCGCCTCGGCGATGCCGTGCTCACCATCGTGGGGCAGCGGCTGCGCCAGCACGTGCGCCGAGCCGACCTGGTCGGCCGGCTCGGCGGTGACGAGTTCGTCGTCCTGGCCCGCCGCCGGTCCGACACTGTCGAGGAGATCCAGGCGTTGGCCGAGCACCTTCGCCAGTGCCTCACGGAACCCATCCACATCGAGGACAGGCGCTTGCATGTCGATGCCTGCATCGGCATCACGCTGGCCTCCCCCGGTGATTCCCGCACCCCGGACGACATCCTCCGCGACGCCGACGTGGCCATGTACCAAGCGAAAACACACGGCCGCGGCCGGGTCGCGTTCTTCGACGTACCACTGCGCCAACACATGCAGCACACGCTGTCGCTGCACCAAGACCTCTGCGAGGCCATACGCCGGGGCCAACTCTGGATGGCCTACCAACCCATCATCGATCTCGGCACCGGCCACACCGTCGCCGCGGAAGGCCTGCTGCGCTGGACACACCCCCAACACGGCCCGGTTCCGCCGCAGGAGTTCATCCCGCTGGCCGAACACAGCGACCTCATCCACCACATCGGGGCGCACGTGCTCCACACCGCCTTCGGCGAGTTCGCGGCATTCCGAACCCGCTACCACTACCCGCTGCGCCTGACGGTCAACCTCTCCGCCCGCCAGCTCGACGACCCGCGCCTACCCACCACCGTGCACACCGCGCTGGCCACGACCGGTCTGCCCGCCTGCGCCGTCGGCCTGGAAATCACCGAAAGCACCCTCATGAACGACCAGGCCGCCGCAGCCCACGTGCTCACCGCCCTGCGCCACCACGGCTGCACACTCGCCATCGACGACTTCGGAACCGGCTACTCCTCCCTCGCCCAGCTACACCAACTACCCCTGGACACGCTCAAAATCGACCGCTGCTTCACCGCCGAACTCGGCGACACCTCCGGCACCGAAGCCATCGTCTCCAGCACCATCGCCATGGCCCACGCGCTCGGACTGACCGTGATCGCCGAAGGCGTCGAAACCGCCCGGCAACTCGCCGCCCTACGCCGCCTCGGCTGCGACCAAGCTCAGGGATACCACCTCGCCCACCCCGCCCCCATCCACCAACTCACCCACGCCATCACCGCAGGAAAAGCACCAGTCGGCGGGTTCGTGAGCTCGTCCATGTAGTCCGAAGGGTCCGATCGGACCTGGAGCTCGGTGAGACCGGCGGCAGTCATCGAAGGCGTGACCGCCTCGGCGGGTGAACGTGGAAGTTCTTGGCGGAAGTGGATCTGAACGTCGTCGGCAGTTGCCAGAGAATCTCGTCGGGGCGGCAGGCGGTGTGACTGTACTCGGCTACGGCTTTGCGGGCGCTAGCTGCGGTGATGGTCGCCGTGCGGGGGCACACAAGCCCGCGTCCGAACGAAAGGCGGGGTACCTCGAAGCTCACGTTGTGGCTCAAGCTGGTCCAGCTCTGCCACATGTGGTGCTCGGGGTATAGCTGCAGGAAATGGAGGGCGGCCCAGCTACAGGTGGGGTCGATGGCCACACGCAGTCGGTTGTGCCGCATGTGGGGCTTCAGGGGGTCAGGCCCTCCGTTCGGAAAGGCCATTATGCTGAAGTACCAGCCTTCCTCTCGCTGTGTCGCGAAGACGGCGTCGAGAAGATCGGCCAGGCTGTTCTCATCGTCGGCGTGCCAGATGTGACCGTCGACGATCATGCTGATGGTGACCATGTCATCATGCCCCGGGTTCGTGCTTGTAGTCGGAACCTCACATTCATGCTGGTCGTCGCCGTGCGCAGCGACAATAGGGGAACATCCGAACTTTGGGTTTCCTGTCATCCGCCCGAATTAATCGAACTTTTGTTTGAGTTGGCCTACTGATGGCCATGCCAACCCCAAGAAGGGGACGTCGGAGTTGGCCACCGCGGGGTGACTTGCTGTGGCCACCAAGCCTTAGCGGCTCGCCATGCATAACGGGACGGCTGCTCGGTACTGCCTTCCTTAACACCCAGTAGTAGCGGCCCGTGACATGACCCAGCTCCATACCCAGCTGCGTTCACCCGAAGGCAAACATCAAGTCTAGGACTAAAGATCGTTTCAAGATCGCCAACTGGTGTACAGCAGCGAAGTACAGCAACCAACCCGGCCGCCAGCAACGAAAAGTGCCCATCAGGCCGCTGGTGACCTCGTACGAAACCTCCAGATGACCTTCATGCCGACAGTTCACGCCGAGAAGGTCGCGCCCCCTCCACACCTCTCGGAGGTTGGCCACCCAGCGATGGCGCATCGGCGAGAACATCTGTCCATAGCGCTGCGATGCGGAGACCAGCCCGGGACGAGGGACCAGCCGGCCAGGGCCAGGCCGTTGACTGCGCCGGCTGGGCCAAGACGCGATGGTGCCGCTGTTCGTCTTCGACGCCGGGTACGACCCGATCGCGCTCTCGCATGAGCTGGCTGACGACCGCGCCCAGGTCTTGGTGCGGATCAAGGGTGATCGGGTGTTCTACGGCCCGGCTCTGGACCGGCGACGCGAGGGCAGGTCGGGCCGCCCGCCCCGGCATGGGAATCGGTTCGACTGCAAGGACCCAGCCACCTGGGGTGAGCTCAGCGATGCCCTGACCGCATCCGACGATCGCTACGGGCGCGTGCGGGTTCAGGCATGGTCGCGGGTGCACCCCAAGCTGGGGCGGCGGGGACATTGGACGGGCATCCGCCAGCTGCCGATTGTGGAAGGCACGGTCATCCGTGTGCAGGTCGAACGACTGCCCAAGCCCTCCACCCGCGCCAACAGCACGGTCTTGTGGCTGTGGCACACCGGATCGGACGCACCCGATCTGGACGTGTTATGGCGAGCCTACTTGCGACGTTTCGATATCGAGCACACCCTGCGGTTTGCCAAGAA
>JBPYFK010000090.1:0-32448 GCA_051984675.1 Pseudonocardiaceae bacterium
CCGTTTCGTCGTCCGTGGCGGCAAAGGGGCAACAGGGTTCCCGAGCAGATCTGTTTCACCCATCATCAGAACCACCACCGAGGCAACCCGAACCGTGAAACCCGAAACCGTCCATGATGCTCATCCCTTCTCGCAGTACTGGTCGTGGGAATGGGAGTACAGGTACTTATCGATATGGCACGCCGGGCAGTAGCACAGCGACATTCATTGACCTCCTTACTTCGTGGCGCACGAAGTGCACATCAGTTGAGAGCCCCACACCGGCGTCCCGCATCCATTCGCGCACGACGCCGTGGTGGATTCCTGGTACACCATCTGAATCTCCCTTCTGTTGGGAAACCATGAAGGCCCCCGACGTCGCTTTATTCGGGGGCCAATATGGCTTCCCCCGGCAATCAATTCGTGCCGGAAGAAGGCATAGCTCGGCCCACTATGGAATTCTCAAAGAACCAGAAAGGTCACACAGTTATCCCGATCGCCATTCACCACCGGAAGGCGTGCGCGCGATTCGGGTCACGCATTCACTGGCGCAAGGCCAGACTGGTCAGCCGGCGAGTTTCACGCCCGTGGCACGCATGCTCACGCCGTTGCGGTTGTTGCGTGCCCACTCCGAGATACGAGGATTGATCAACTCGACCACCTCGCCCTCGACAACGTCCGGGCCAGGCTCGGTCTCCAAGGTCACCTTCACCTCGAAGCCCTTGGCTGTGCGCTGCCCCTCAACCGGACGCGCCCTCATGTACAGCGGCATCTCGTACATGGGCGCGCCGTTGTTGTCGGTCTGGATCTCTTCCTTGCCTGTCTCGTTCGTGTACTTCTTGACGTCGGGGTCCTCCGCGACCCGCAGCTTGTAGCCCTCCAGGACCACCGGAACGTTCTTCAGCATTTCGATCTCCCTGTTGATCGTCTTGATTGTGGGGTTCGGTCTTGGCCAGCTTGGCTAGCCATGTACAGATTAGGACAGCATGGCTAGCCATATACAGATTAGGACAGCATGGCTAGCCATGTCAACTCCTTGGCCAACATGGCTAGCCAGCCAAGCGATGTGGCCCTTATCCTGGGCTTATGAGCGAACTCGACCCCAACGACCCACGGCCCCCGTACCAACAGGTGGCCAACGCGCTGCGCGCATCGATCCTCACCCGGACGCTGAAGCCTGGGGAGAAGCTGCCGTCAGGTGCCGAGCTTGGACAGCGCTACGGCGTAGCACGGATGACGGTGCAGCAAGCAATCCGCATCCTGCGTGACGAGGGTCTGGTCGTGTCTCGTCAGGGCAGCGGCGTGTTCGTGCGCGAGCGAACCGAGCGACCTGTGGGCCTTCGTCCCCATCTCGAAAGCGCGTTCGAGCAGTCCAGCGTGTCCATCGACTTCGCAGGCTTTTCCGGCGAAACGCTTCACGGTGCGATCTCCGAACCACTCGACAAGATCCGTATCGGCCGGCTTCGGCCAGACTCAATCCGTGTCAGGCTGCTGGTTCCAGATACAGAGATTCCTTGGTCGCTTCCCGCGCGAGTAGATGACATGCAAGACAGCCCGGCTTTCCGTAAGCGCGCAACAGGCATCATGCAGCGCCATACGCTTGCCATCGTCGATGCGGTGAACGAACTTGGATCGCTCGGCCTCATACCCGAGGCACAAGCGGAAGTGCGCGTCTACCCTGCGGTTCCACTGTTCAAGCTGTACCTCATCAATGACGCTGAAGCCTTCTTTGGGTACTACCCGGTGCAAGAACACACTGTCCCCCTGGAAGGGGAGGCCACAGCGATCTGGGACCTTATGGGCAAGGACGCGGTCCTGTTCCACTTCGCGGCCGAGACCGACGACGAGTCCATGAATGCCCAGTTCGTGAAGCAGTCGCACATGTGGTTTGACAGCATCTGGAACACCGTCGCCCGGAGTCTTCAGCCGTGATCACGCCTACTGACCTGCTTCAATCCCGCAAGCATGTGCTACTGGACTTTGACGGTCCCGTGTGTGCGGTATTCGGTGGCTTGGGCGACCGGACAGTGGCTGACCGCTTGCGAGCACTGCTGCACACCGAGCTGCCCGCTGACGTTGCCACGGCTAAAGACCCGTTCGACGTGCTTCGGTATGCCGCTGGTCTAGATAACGAGACCTTGGAGACGGTTCATCGTGAGTTCCAGCGCCTAGAGATGCTTGCAGTGGCGGATGCCCCACCGGCGCCATGCTCAGACCAGGCCCTAAAAGCTCTTGTGTCATCCGGGCACACGGTGACCATCGTCAGCAACAACTCGGCGCGAGCAGTAGGCGCTTATCTGACGGCGCACTCTCTTCGTTGTTACGTCCAAGGCATCAGTTCACGCACTCAATCAAACCCGGCTCTCCTGAAACCGCATCCCTATCTGCTCGATCAGGCCATGATCGACCTAAAAACAAGCCCTGATCATTGCGTGATGATCGGAGACTCAGTATCGGACATTCACGCCGCAAAGCAGGCGAACACGGCAATCATCGCATTGGCCAACAAACCTGGGAAACGGGAACGGTTCGAACAGCATGGGCCGGATGTGATCATCGATCATATGGGGGAACTTCTGGCCTGATCTAGCGGCGAGGGGGTCCAGCGTGGACAAGTCATCACGATTGGATGTTGACCGTAACAATGAAGTTTTTGTTCGCGACCCTACCACATGGCTTTCTTATGGCGCCCTCGGCTCCTACGCCTATTGGCTATATGCGTTCGGCCCCGCACTATCTCTACTGCGTGATGAACTCAAGTTTCCGTACGCCCTGATCGGTATTTACTCAGGAGTTTGGGCAGCTGGATCAATTTTCGCCGGACTCAGTTTCGCCGCCATCACTAAACGAATCGGGCGACGTTCGCTGATGTGGCTGGCTGCGCTTGCAATAATAGTCAGCGCCGTCCTGTTCGTTACGGCTCGCACCATCGGCTGGACCTTAACAGCCGCCGCAGCTCTCGGGCTTGCTGGGACCATGCTACAAATCATGACGCAAGCAGTACTCTCTGATCAGCATGGCCCCAGGAGAGGGCAAGCTCTTGTTGAAGCCAACATCGGTGCAGGCGTCTGTGCCGTTTTCGCGCCGATTGCCCTTGGATTCTTTCAGGTAACCCCACTTACCTGGCGAGCGGGCATGCTTTTACCTGTGCTTTCCTTGGGGGTTCTCTATCTTACATACGGCAGGCAGCCACTTCATTCGCCAGTGCCCGGGAGGGCTGTCGCCAGAACCCCCCGTTTGTCATTTGCGTTCTGGATACTTTGCCTGCTGGTGGCAGGTGGGATTGGTGTTGAGTTCTGTGTGGCATACTTCGGCGCCGAGCTTCTTATTGTCAACACGGGGCTGTTGCCGACCACAGCGGCAACCGTGATGGTCATGTTCTATGCAGGCATTCTGGTTGGCCGCATCGTCGGCAGCTTCTTGGCGTACCAGCCAGAGCACACAACTCGGTTAGTGTGGGCATCATTGGCAATCACCCTTACGGGCACGAGCGGACTGTGGCTGTCGCATGAAGCACTCATAGCCATAATTGGTCTGTTCCTTTCTGGTCTTGGAATTGCGAACCTGTTTCCATTCTCGCTGACATTGGCCCTGGGCGCTACGACACCGCAACAAAGCGATAAGGCAAATGCTCGGACTCAGCTTCTAGGTGGACTGATCCTATTCGCCGCCCCATTGTTTCTCGGCGCGTTGGCTGACTATATCGGACTATTCGCAGCCTTCTCGGTCGCACCCATGCTAGTCGTTCTTTCATGCCTATTTCTTCTTACGGGAGTTCAAGTTTGTCGTTGCTCGCCGAATAAATAACGGTGAATCAAAGCAAAATCAAACCCTCATGCTCCGCAAAGTCGGAGTAGTCGCGCACATTTAGCGTGGCTAGCGGAGTTTCATAGACTAGGCAACACGCGGCGACCCAACTGTCATTCTGTGGGCGGGGCCTACCGCGACGACGGGCATATGCTGAGATCTCGCCCCATTTTCTAGACACCTGAGAAGTGGCCGGCAGAATCGGGATCGGCTGAAGCCAGCGTTCAAGCCGTTCGCGCCGCTGGTTGCCCCACGATCGCAACTCCACCCACTGAGTCAGTTCCGCCAAGGTCACGAAGCTGATCACCGGTCGGTACCCGACAAGCCTGCCGGCAATGACGTTAGGAAGATCTCGTTTGAAGATTCGGGATGCGACGTCCGTGTCCAAGACGACTGCTTCAGCCACTACGCGAGGTTGGCCTTCCGTTCGATGTCCACCCAGCTCAGGAACTCGGACAGCTCCTCATCGGTGTCAAAGAACCCGTCGCAGGCCAAGTCCTCTATTGATCGGATTGGCTGGGCATCCTTCTCGGCGAGCAGGGCGGCCAGCAGTGCCGGCCCCTCCAGGCCCCCGTGGCTCGCACGCTCAGTGTTGTCGGCCACCCCAACCACCTCCTTGTTCCTACGGTACAGGGGCTACGGCCGGGCCATCGAGAGGTAGCACGGAGCCCTGGCCGTCACACCTAGGTGAGCCTTGCCCAGACGGTCTGCCTGCTGCATTGGGTGAGACAGGCCGTCCCGTTTAAAAGTATGGAAAGGCGGCCGGACCTACTGGATCGCCGGAAGCACGAGCCCACATGCCGCGACGTCGGGCCGTGAAGATCAGACCGGTCACCAGCGCTGCCCCCGCGATCACACCTACCACCGCAGCAACCACATGGGACGGGATCAACTCAAATGCCCCGTCCACGGTGGCAAAGAAGATCATCACTATACCGAGGACGAACGCGATCATCCCTGCTGCGAACCCTCCAGGAACGCTCGGATAGCGGGTCGCTGCCCACACGACGATGACCATCGCGACCGCGGCCACCCCTGCCCCGACCGAGAGACCAACGGGCCGTCCCAACAACTGCGGGCCGGCTAACAGCGGGCCGACACCGAACACAACGGTTCCACCCCCGATCACCACGGACACCACAAGATTCCGTAGCCCACGTAGAGCGGCCTGCACCAGCGGAGTCCTCTCGCTGCTGGGGTGGTCGGAGGGAATGCGAACTAACCGTCCCAGGCGCCGCCGACGCGCTACCAACATCAGGCCGACGACGAGGGCAGCAGCGCCACCCAAGGCCGCGATAGGTACAAATACCTTTGCTGGAAAGCGGCCTGGCCACACATACGGACCGGCCAGCGCCACAACCAGGACCGCCGTGACGTATCCACCGGCGAGCCACATCAGTAGGCGGCTATCCGATCGAGGACGCTCATGCGGATCCATGCTGTGGCAGCATATCGCACAGACTGATCATGTTTGCCCCAGGTCGCGGACCTATCCATGATCGCAGCCGTTTCGCGATCTTTGTGATCTGCCAGCTGACCTGTCAGGCCATCACTCCCCGTATCAGTCCCCATACGAAGGGAAATAGTGTTTGGTTTTGCGGGGCCGGGCTGGTACTCAAGGCAAAGTTGGCCAACGCCCGAAGAGGAACCCCATGCCTTCTGACGAGCCCAATCCGATCGAATTCCTTGATCCGGAACATCGCCGGACGGCTGAACACCGGTATTCCAGGTTATTACTATTGATCTACGGAATCGGGGCTCTGGTAGTCCTGATCGCCATGGGTACGGTCTACATCTCGTTCCTACGAACGGGCAACGGCGACAACATGCCCGCCCGCATACTCCTGATCAGCACAGGGGTAATCCTCGCTGTACTCGTGGTCAACTACGCGGCGTTCTGGCTGTTGAGGCGCCGCGGCGTCTGGTGGGCCCAACCCTCACCACTGCTCGCACTGCGATTCAAAGACCGTCGGCGACTCGTGAAAGCGCTGCGCCGCGACGAACCAGCACCCGCGGACATGGACCCAAGCGTGGCGCACGCCTCAATGCGATGGCTCGCCCGCATGCGCGCTTACCTGCTCATCATGCCCTGCATCGTCTTGGCGCTGCTGGTGCTTAACACTGTGATGCAGGAACTCCGCAGCCACAGCACGTTCCTACTCGTCTACAACGGGTTCCTCGCCGTGCTCGTGATGGTGGTCGTGATCCGACGCAACCGCCCCGTCACCCAAAATGCGCGACGCCGGTTGCACAACACGGCCAGCCCCGACAGCTGACTGGACGCCATAAACGCCGGTGTCGCACATCAGCTGGCGGACACCCGTCGCGCATCAACCGACGGGACAAGCTTCGCGATCTTGGTGTGTTCAGAGTTTCTTTTCTTCATCAAGGCGGCCCCTGCGGGGCCGCCTGCCTGCTGTTTCCTGGGCCGCGCAAGCGGGACGCCGGGCGTGCGGCTGCCGCCGGTCCCGGCCGCCCGCGCGCGGCCCGAAGCGGAAGGCAGCGCGGCCAGGACCACGCAGGGGCCGCCAGACCAGAAGGAGCCTCACGCTGACACCGAAGCCGCCGGGGCGCTCGCCGCCCCCGGACCCCCGGCAGACCTCCGGGATGAGTCTCGAACAGGCGTGCGGTTCGGTCGGATCTGCCCTCATCCCGACGACCTCCGCAAGGGCTATCAGGTCGCATCAAGGGGGCAGGCCTGGCAATGACCATTCCGGTTGCCCCTCATCGGTTGCCCCCTTGACACGACCTGATCGGGCTGACGCCAGGCCGACGGGATGAGAGCAGAGCCTCCCTCGTACTCCGGGGTGTCCGTTCATTGATTGATGGAGCCGACGAGAGCCTTCTTCCTTGCCCAATTCACCGGAAGAAGCGACGGTAGGCACGTGAACGGTAAGCAGTCCCGCCACGATGCCGATCGCGAAGCTCGGCTAAATCGGCGGCAACAACTGCTCGACGCACGGGAGCGAGTCGCCAACGAACGCGAGGGCACCGCCGACCAGCGCGAACAAGCCACTGATCAACGCGAAGTCGATGCCGATCAGCGGGAGCAGGCCGCCAGTCAACGCGAAGCCGTCGTAAGTCAGCGAGAGCAGGCCGCCAGTCAACGCGAAGCCGCCGCAGATCAGCGGGAGCAGGCGCAGAATGCGCGGGCGCGCTGGCTTGATGGCCTAGAGCGGCGCGCAACTGAGCATGCTCGCGAGCTCGGTCGCGAGGCTGCCAACAGCTGCCACGACGCCTACGAATCGATCGAGCATGGGCGGGCACTCGTGGAGGCGAGCGAGGCAGCTCTGAAGAGCAGCAAGGAGGCATTGCAGCGCAGCAAGGAGGCATTGCAACGTACGCGAGAGCGCGATCAGCACGAAGAGATCGAGCAGCAATCGGCTCCGAGTGAGCGGGAGGGTCTGCAACAGGCTGTACACGAGGATGGTCAGGTCGCCCACGTAGACAATCCGCACCCATCTGATGATGACCGCCCATAGCTCTGCCACACGCGAGAGCGCCTGGGGCACATCAGGTCAGAGGCCGTCAGCGATGTCTTGCAGACCTTCGCGATCGTTGCGCGAGACCTACAGCGGCTCCGTTTGGAAGTGGATCATCAGGAGCAGCTACGCGCTACGGGGTGCTCCGAAGCGGTGTCCGAGCTGCTGACGCTCGACTCGCTGCTATTCGAGGTCCATAGCCACGTGCAACGTTGCCGTGACCTGTTCGGACCGCAAGGTGATCAGAAGTAGCTCGCTCGTTGCCATTGCACACAGGTCGGCCTCGTTGCGGTGGCGCAATATTCCTGCACGGCCGCCCGGACGACACCAAGTGGAAGGGCAGCACTTCGTGGAAACACGAGACTACTGGAACCGAACGGTAGCGCAGGGGACTGCGCGGACACTTCCGGGTTGTAGCTATCCCAGCCCTGCCACGTAGGCGACTCCTCGTTGGGATGCAGAAAGTTCAGAGCAGCCCAGTTGGTGTTGAGATCGGTGACCACCCGCAGCCGATCCCCCCACCCAGGAGCAGGGGCCTGGAGCGGCACGCGGCCCCCGAGCAAGATGACCATCCGGGCAGCCCACCCAGAGTGGGGTTCGTCAAATACCACATGTAGCAACGGATCGAGCTGGGACGCTGTGTAGGCGTACCGCGTCTCGTTGTCGATCATTGCCACAACCGTCGCCATCAGCAGCCCCGTCCGCCGCGCATCCGGCGACTTCCATCCTGCGCTTCCCACAGACTCGGCCGCAACCGTGGAACGCAAAGTCCCCCTGAATACAAGGGCCTTAAGTCCTAACTTATACCGAAGGTGGAGAGGCAGCGCCTGGGCGCCAGCAGAGGGGCTGCCCGGGTTGAACCGCCGCTCACGAGCGAGGGACTGGTGGCTGCCATGCGAAGCGCTCACCGCCAGCCTGGTCGACGGGATGAGGACAGAGTCCTCCCGCGTGCTCTGGGTGAGCCCATTCATCGATTGATGAAATCTCCCTCGAGGACCTTCGCCTCTCCCCAGCCAACCGGTAGGAGCTGAAGATGGCCACGTGGAGTGTGAACAGCCCCGCCACGACGGCGGTCGGCAAGTACAGGGCGATCAATCCGCCGACGAGCGCGAAGCTCAGCTAAAACGGTGGCAACAAGTGCTCGACGCACGGGAGCGAGCCGCCGACGAACGCGAGGTCATCGCCAATCAGCGGGAACAAGCCGCCAACCAACGCGAAGCCAGCGCGGACCACCGGGAAGAAGCCGCCAACCAACGCGAAGCCAGCGCAGATCACCGGGAGCATTCTCAGAGTGCGCGGGAGCAGTTTCTTGTTGGCCTAGAGCGGCGCGCAACTAACCATGCTCGCGAGCTTGGTCTCGACGTTGCCAACATCCAGCAGCACGCATACGAAGCGATTGAGCATGGGCGGGCACTCCTGGACGAGAGTCGAGCAGCCCTGAAGCGCAGCGAGGAAGCATTGGCACGTGGTCGGGAGCGCGATCGTCGTCAGCAGGAAGAGATCGAGCGGCAATCGGCTTCGAGTGAGCGGGACGCTCTGAAACAGGCTGGACACGAGGATGGTCAGGTCACCTACGTAGACGACCCGCACTCATCTGATGGATGACCGCCACAGCACTGCCACACCCGAGAACCCCTGGGGCACATCCGGGGCACACGGCACGGATCAAGAGCCACAAACACCCATAAACACCCATAGACACCCATAGACAAATTCGGCCCTTGACCAGGACTTTCCCGCAAAGATGCTGGTAGCTCTGGCTGCCCCGCGTTGGCAAGGCGAGGCTCCCGCGGTTCTTGCCGCGTCCACCGGCGTGGCCCAGCCTGAGAACGTGGGGACCGAACCGGGTCACGACGGCGACGAGCGAGCGCGTAGCGAGCAACGCGAAGTGAACGCAGAAGTCGAGTACGCCCAGAGAGAGGAACAAGGGCGCTTCAAGCAGCAACAAGATGCCGAGACCGCGCCGGACTTCACCCCACAAGACCGTGCCACGCCTGCGCGCGAGCGTTTGCAGCAGGCGATCCACATCTCGCGTGAAATCACCGAGAAGAGCAAGAGGCTCTGCAGCGAAGCGCAAGCCTCCGTGGACCGCGCAAAAGAGATGCGAAATAGAATAAATCCGACATTTAGGAGCGTCCAAGGCTCCGGCACATGTGGGGCACATCTGGGGCACATCACGTCAGAAGACGACGATTGTTGACGGCAGACGACGACAGACAAAATCGGCCTGCCATCAGGGGTTTTCGGCGTAAGCGCAGGTAGGCGCGTTGCCTGAATCGCTCTCCTAAGGCGGGTCTCAGAGATCCACTGGCACTCCTTCCGACCTGTGTCAGGCCTGCGGGCGGACAGCCTTTGCAGGAACCAGCTGCGTCAGAGACATGCGCGCTTGGCCGTTGCGATTGGTGACGTCGAACCGTACGCGCGCCCACCAGTCACCAGTGAGCGTCATGTGCCAGCTCAGCAGCCGACCAGGAACCACACCCGAGTTGTCGATGCCACCGACTCGCACCCGCAGCGGTACGCCGTCGCTCCATCGGACCCGCTGAGCCGGCAGCACCAGGCGAAGGTCAACCCAGACCGGCACAGGCGCATCGAGTCGTCGATGCGTTCCGAACCAGGCATCCTCCCCATCCGGCACTATACGAACATACGTTCTATACTTGGATATGGCATCGGGCAGTGGGGAAGACTGGTCGATACCACAGGGTCGGGTCGAGACTGCGCCCAACAGCTGGCCCGACCCGCTCAAGATCATCTCCCTTGTTGTATGGGATGGGTCGCGCTTCACCTTCGAACGAGGTAGCGGCGGCGCCGTGGGCCTGGAGCCGGGTTCCGGGTTCGATCGCCGGGCGCCCCACCATCCACCCAGGTCACAGCGGTACCGGACTGTCGGGGCAAGATCATCAGTGCACCTTGCACAGATCGTGGCAGCGCCTGATGCGCCGATATGCCTCAGCCAACGTCCCAACCCCAGCGCGCCGCCGACGGTCAACGACTTGAGGACGAGGTCCCTTTCAGCCGCTGGTCAGCTCGGTTGCGTCGATCGTGGTCACTCGGTCTCGTTCGCGTTCATGGCCGCTGGCTGATGGCCGAGGATCTCGTCGGCCATGTGTTTGTTGTTGACAACGCCGCTCGCGAGGTCGTGCAGCGGAGACTGATGAGCGCGGGCATAGCCACGCAAGACGCTGAAGGCTTCGTCCACGCTGATGCCCCCCTGGCACGCGAGGATGCCTTTAGCTTGCTCGATGACGATGCGGCTATCGAGGGCCTCTTGCAGTTGACGGTTTGCAGCGTGGGCCTGATCGAGGGCCTGTTGCTGCTGCATCCCGGCTGTAGCCGCATCGGCCAGGGCCTGGCACAGGTCGACCTCCTTACCCGTGAGAGCGGCGAACGGTCCGCTGAGCAGCACGAGCGCGCCAAGCGTCGCGCCCCCAGCCCGCATGGGCAGCAGGAGGGCAGAGGTCACTCCCTGCTCGCGGGCCTGACTCGCAAGGGGCCAGCCATCGCCGCTATGGGTTACATCTGGAACAACCACGGATGCTCCGCTTCGCACACATGCTGATACAGGCTCGTGCCCGAGGTGTGGGTGTGGTTGGACCATCCGGGCCATCCCGGCGGAGGTGGTGGCGGCGACGTGAGGCTGACCGTGCTCATCAGTCAGAATTCCGACGGCTCCGGTCACATCGACGAAGTCGATGCAGTAGCCACACAACCGGTCCAGCATTTCCGGCACGTCGTGCTTGCTCGCCACGATATCGGCGAGATCCACAAACGCTGCGTTCACGGTCTGCGGTTGAGCGTGCAACGAGGACATGGGGGGGGACCCCTCAACGGAGTGTGTGTTGTCCTGGCACATCGTAGAACGCACAGTAGTCACAACAACACCGTGAGGGGGCCACAAATCGATACCCATGGCCTAACGCCGTGTGTGACACTGGGGCGCGCAGCCCCACGAAGGTGACAATGCTCATGCAGTACGTGCTTTCCTACGATGCGCCCGAGCTCGGCGAAGACTAGCGGTCGTGCGTCGGAGCATTCTTGATCTCCAGTCCTTGCGAGCGGTCCAGAGTGCTGGATCAGCTCACCGCCTGGGCGATCTGGCGGGAAGACCCCATGATGGTCCACCTCGCCGATGAGGACCTCGTGGATGGACCAATGCTGTCGATCGGACTGGGAGCAGTCACGAGCTGCGCGGACTGGACAGCCGACCTTCTGGCCCCGCGTTGGACCACCCACGACGGCAGCGCTCGGATTGGCATACGGACCCGTTTCGCCGATGGTGCGACGTCTCGCCTCATGCCTGCTACGGCGATGATTTCCCTTGGCGCCGCCTACCAGGCCATGGATGCCTTCTGGCGCTGGGGACGGCAACCGGTCGCGCTGATCTGGAAACGCTCCTGAACCGGGATCTGATGGCCATCGATCGCAGTGTGGCGGTCGTTTTCGTGCCGCTGGCCAACCGTCACCTCAGTGCTGGCAGTGGGGCACATCTGGGGTACACGACGCCGATCAAGAGACACAAACACTGGAGCCAGGTCGACGGGATGAGGACAGAGCCCTCCTGCGGGTGTGGATGGGTTGCCCTCAGTCCTCGTCCTTGCACAGATCGTGGCAGCGCCTGATGCGCCGATATGCCTCAGCCAACGTCAACCCCAGCCCGGACAGCTCGGTCGCAAGATCGTGTTGACGCTGTGGATCTCGCAGGCGTTCGGCGTGAATCGTCTGTTCCAGCCGGCCGGTCTCTGCGGCGAGAGCAGTCATGGTGTCGAGCACGCTATCCAAGAGCATCGCCGTCGTCGCGGCGTCAGAAGAAGGCTCTTGATCAGATTTCATGATCGGTGCCCCCTTCCCGCTGCCATGCCAATAACACCTCCTGCGGGGGCCACCAGTATAGGCCGCCCCGCCGCCGTGGCATGACGACGTAACGCTCAGGCCGAGCTGGCGGCGCGAGACCCCCTCAGGCAGACGAAGCGAAGCCCTCCACGATAAGCGGGGCGAGTTCGCCTGCACGCTGGCGCATTCGGCTGCCCAGATCCACGAGTGCTTCGCCCAACGTGTCCAGTTCCGCTGCGGGCAAACACCCATCATGCAGGCGGTCGAGGAGCGTGATGGTCTGCTGGCCCATTCGTTGGTTGACGTCTGCTAGCTCCGCTAGCAGTACACTGTCGGCGTCGATCACGAGCCCTCCCCGCAGAGTCGTGTCCTCACCTCGGAGGACCTGTCTCGCCGGAAAGCCGCACGCCGGGCGGAGTAGGGCGCCCCGCGTGCGGGGGTCACGGTGGCGGTTCTCACCAGCCTCGGAAGGCGAGCAACCTTGCAGATGCTGATGCAGATGCACGTGCATGAAATTTGAGTGGAAGTTAGCAGCGCCTAAGTGGGCCGTCAACGCCCGCGATCATCATGAACTAGTCACTGCCTCGAACTGGTCGGTGCAGTAAGACGGCGGGTTCCACCCTCGGAAGCAGCGTCAGCAAGATCATCCGTGCACTTTACGTGTACAAAACGATGTCAAATGATCACCGGCGACGAGATTCGCTCGACATTTGCAGTTGTTAATATCCCAGGTGACCGTAGGTGTTGTCATTGATCGACAGGCGACGGCAGACGTGGACACCTAATCCGCGGGTTCCAGGTTCGATCCCCGGGCGCCCCACCATCCACCAAGGTTACAGCGGTACCGGACTATCGGGGCAAGATCATCAGTGCACCTTGCGCGGCTACCGCTCGATTCATGGCGAGAGACCAAGGAGCCGGGGGACGACGCCGGTCTTGATCAAGATGGCCGTGCCGATGGCCATGAACACTACTGGCACGAGCCAGCGCCCGACTCCTTCCAGCGCGGAGACGACCTTCTTGTTCCTTCCGAGCAGTCGCGCGATGGTGCACCACACGCCGACCAAGACCAGGAACACGGCGATGGTAACCGCGATTCTGCCGGGCGTGAGCACCGCAAACAGTGGGATATACACCGAGATGTTGTCCGCGCCGTTGGCCAGGATCACGCCGACGATGGACGACAAGGTCCCCACCCGCGACGGCATTGCCCCGTCTGTCCTCGCGCGGGCGCGCACCAGCCCCCACACCCCGAGTCCCAGTGGGACCACGCCGACCAGGCCCTCCCAGCGGTCGGGAACCAGGACCAGGCCAGCAGTCGCAAGCATGCTGATGATGACCATCACCGCGAAGCCGAGGTACTGGCCGAGGACGATCTGCCAGGGGCGTGGCCAGCCGGTCGCCGAAGCCATGAACAGCGCGGTCAGCACGATCAGACCGTCGACGTTGGTGACCGCGAACAAGCCCGCGGCCGTGGCGATCGTGCCCGCCAGCCCCTCCATGCTCAGCCACCGCGAGGTGTGGGACTGGGCGTCCAGCATCGACCGCCGGGGAAGGTGAAGTCCTCCGGCCTCCCGTGCCCGCAGCACGCGACCGGGTATCGCCGCACCGCGTTACGCCTGCCCGTGCGGGCCAGCCATGAGTCATCGTCAACGTTGCCCATGCCGGCCTCCCGAAGACGTCACGGGGACCGTCCCAGAGTAGGCCGGAGACAACGGACCGGCCCGGGCCGAAAGGGCATCGTCTCGCGGACTCGCGCCTGGACGCATGACGCTATAGCTAGTCGGACTCGTTCAAATGCGACCAGAGCAAGCCGCACGTTGACATGGCGTCCCGCGGGCGCTCGCGGCCCGGCCACACTGCGCCAAAACAAGAGGCTAAGGACGGTCGTGTATACCGACACAGCGGTAATGACGATGTGATCTTGCTGACTCTTTTTGCGTTGTTCTTTTTTGTTAACCCAGTCTTCCGTCTCGCTGTAATTGTCGGGTCATCCTCGCTGTCGATGCTGATTGGTGCGGGAAATCCCTGCCAGAGGAGGAAGTCATGTTAACGCATGATAGCTCGAATGTTGCATTGACGAGGAAGGTATTGATATCGATCAGCCAACTAATTGTCAACGTCAAGCGCCAGATGATCAATATCACGTTATTGACTGCTGTTGCGCGGTGGATGGGACTCATCGCCGCTGGCTACTTCCTGGGATTGGGGGGACGGCTGGCTGGCATTCCAGCCCCTCATCTGTTGGCCGGCTTGATGGTCGGTGTCGGCGTCGCGCTGTCTGGACTGGTTTCCGACCGGATTCCCCGCTCAGCCTACCGATGGGTGCAGGCGCTGGTGGGCGTGACGATGGGAAGCTACATGGACCTGTCCGCGCTGCGCTCAGCCGCGCCGGCGGCATTGCCGCTGACCGCGGTCACCGCTGCCACTGTTGTGCTGAGCATCTGGGTGGCGTTTCGCCTGTCTCGCCGTGGCAGGCTTGACCGGCCGACCGCGACGTTGAGCATGGTGCCCGGGGCGGCCAGCGCGATGACCGTGGCCGCCGACGATCTGGATGTCGATATTCGGGTGGTTGGCGTCTCGCAGTATCTGCGCCTGGGTTTGGTTGCCGTGGCCACCCCGTTCGTCGCCACCGCGCTCGCGCCCGAATCGTCCTCGTCACCCCACCATTCCTCGATATCGGCTGGGCTCACGCACCTGGTCACCGGGCACAACCAGGTGGCGGGTCTGCTGGGGCTCGTGGCGCTGGCTGTCCTGGGGACTCAGATGGGCCAACGCTTGGCCCTGCCCGCCGCCGCCGTGCTGGGGCCAATGTTGATCTCGGCTGTAGCCGTGTCCACCGGTGCCGCTCAAGGGTTCGCGCCCGACGGCATTCTGCAGGACTTCGTATTCACCTTGGTGGGGTTGGAAGTCGGCTTGCGTTTCACCCGCCGATCCCTGGTGCGGCTGCGCGGTCTGCTGCCCCGCATCTTGGTTGGCAGCCTCCTGGTCATCCTGGGTTGCGGAGTGTTGTCGTGGGCTCTTGCCGTGCTCACGAACATCTCGCTGATGGATGCCTACCTGGCCACCACTCCCGGAGGCATCTACCTTGTCATCCCGGTCGCGCTGGCGCTGCACGCCAACCTGGCGCTGGTTTCCACGGTGCAGAGTCTGCGGCTGTTTGTCGTGGTCCTGCTTGCACCACCACTCGTGCGTTGGGCATTGCACACGACGAAGAACCGGGAGAAGTCCGAGTCGAGGACGGGCGACGAGGCAACCACTGTGCCTGCTGCGGAACCCGAGCTCGCGGCAGCTGGCCACCAGTCGGGTTAGCCACTAAGACACACATCGGCCAGCCGACTGTCGAGGGCAACCGCGTCAGTGGCGGAAAGGGCTTGCCAACGATGCCAAGCCTCGGCCAGCACTCGCTAGTTCTTGACGCCGATTGCTCCGTACAGCCAACCGGTCGCCTCGGGTGCTGGGTCGTGCGGGTCGGGTCGCCAGCGGTCGAGGGTGACCAGGCCGGGGTCTACGAGGTCGAAGCCGTCGAAGAAGGGGACGATATCGGCGTACTCGCGGAAGTAGGCAGGCGTCGGCGTCTTCCGGTAGATCGACTCGACCTCGTTGACCCAGTCCGGTGATTTGCCGTCCCTGGTGGCGTGGGTGGCGGTGAGGAAGCTGCCTGGCGCCAGGGAATCGTGCAGAGACCCCATCACATGGGGGCGTTCCTCGGCGGTGAGGAAGTGGATCATGGCGATCATGAGCACTCCGACGGGTTCGTCGAAGTCGAGCAGCTTCCTGGTCTTGGGATGGTCGAGCACGTCGGCCGGGTAGTGCATGTCGGCGGCTGCGATCGTGGTGTTGTCATTGGTGGCCAGCAGTGCGCGGCCGAAGGTTCGGACGACGGGGTCGTTGTCGACGTAGACCACGCGCGCCTCGGGGTCGATTTCTTGCGCGACCTCGTGGGTGTTGCGCTGGGTCGGTAGGCCGGAGCCGATGTCGAGGAACTGTCGGATGCCCTGGCGGGCCATGTACCGCACCGCACGGCGTAAGAACGCCCGATTCTCCAGGGCGAGCCCGCGGATCTCCGACATGGGCACGGGCATCTGGTGGACAGCGTCGCGGTCGACCTGGAAGTTGTCCTTGCCTCCCAGGTAATAGTCATACATCCGCGCGACGCTGGGTTTGCTGGTGTCGATCGACGCTGAGCCGGGATCGTCGTGCTGAGCCATGACCGTGACCTCCTCCGGACCCAGTGATCACCCTAACCGTGAAGGCCCTGAATTCGTGAGGCACATCGAGGTGGTCAGTGCCAGCTTCGGCGCTTGATCCTTGTGAGAAGCGGCTACCTCGGGTCCACCCCGTTGTGTGAGATGTATCACTCATCGAAGCAAGGTCCAGGTGGTCGTGGAGGTCGTTGATCGACAGACGAGGATGCCCCACAGATCAACGACCTTTACGGGCAGCAGTGGTCGAGGGTTTCCTGTCGGGTGCTGATCGTCGAATGTGACGTACCTAACATGAGGTGAGTGAGGGGATTCATGGATCGTCGACCTCTCAGCGCTGAAGTCGTTGCCCTGCTGTTCTCGCGCACTCGATGCGCGCCAGAAACCGGCGATGAACTGCCGAAACCCGTGCGATGCGGTGGCCGTGGGCAGTTCGTGGCGCCAGAAGGCGCCCGATAGAGTGACCGGCTGCATCGCGGGATCTGGTTCGCTCCCAGAGGGCGCCGGCTGCCCCATGAGCTGTGTTTCCCATCCGCCTGAGACGATCATCGACTGGTCGGGGAGGCACGCCCCGGCTGTCGCCAGCTCCCGCCGGCAGCGTCCGCATGTGTCCGTAGTTGTCCGGCCCCGGCAAGAACACGACAGACGAACGCTATCGTTCACCCGGCAGAGTGACGTGAATGCGACACGAACACGAATCCGTACGGCGTCCGACGCTTTCGGCAGCCGCGTGTCCTGTCGCGGTGGCCGCGAGGCGACCTGTGAAAAAGGAGGTGTGAATGGACGGCGCGGGTTGGCGCCCACCGGGGCGCGGAGATCGTGACGGCAAGCCCGCCAGATCTGCCCAGCCTCCGAATCGCGGTCGTCCTCGCCAGGAGTCGACGCCTGGAGACCGTGCGCAAGGCGGACGTCCCACACCGCAGCCGCGTCGCGGAGCGACGCCGGGCGGCCCAGCCGCCCCGCCTGGCGGGCGCCCCCGGCCGGCGGCGGAGTCCGCCGCCCAGCCGGCTGGAGCCGCCGCGACCGCCGGGCCGCCCCCGTCGAAACCGCCTGCGGACCCGTGGAGCCAGGCCGGCTCTGGATGGTCGTTCGGGCCGGCGATGGCCGGGAAGATCGCGCTGAGCGTCGTGTCGCTTCTTGTGTTCACCCTGACCGGCTTCGCGTGGGCGCAGTACAGCAGCCTCTACAAGTCCGGGGTGTTGGCCGGCGAGGCGACCTCGTCCGGCAAGGACACCAACATCCTGATCATGGGTCTGGACAGCCGCCTCGACGAGAGCGGCAACCCACTGCCCCCCGACATGTATGAGGCGCTGCACGCCGGTGATCAGAGCAACGGCGGGCAGAACTCCAACGTGCTGATCCTCTTACACGTCCCGGGCGACGGCAGCCGCGCCACCTCCATCTCGATCCCCCGGGACGACTACGTCGACTTTCCGGGGTGCCCCTACGGGCAGTGCAAGGGCAAGATCAAGCAGGCCTACGGGTTGTCGTACTCCCAGGAGCACGACAAGCTGGTCAGCCAGGGCGTGACCGACCCGTCGCAGATCAACCAGCAGAGCCGCGACGCCGGGCGCAAGACCGAGATCGACACCGTCCGGCACTTCGTCGGCGGCGAACCGGTCGACCACTTCGTCGAGATCACCATGGCCGCGTTCTTCCAGATCGCGCGGGTCGTGCAGCCGATCACGGTGTGTGTCAACGAGAGCACGTCGGACCGCTTCTCGGGTGCGAACTTCCACCAGGGCATGCAACAGATCAATGCGCAGCAGGCGGTGGCGTTCGTCCGGCAGCGGCGCGACGCCAACATCCCGGACTTCAACGAGCTTGACCGGGAACGGCGCCAGCAGGCCTTCATTTCCTCGCTGGCCTACCAGCTGAAGCAGGCGGGCACGATGACCAACCCGTCCAAGCTGTCCGGCCTGCTCAACGTGGCCCAGAGCAACATCGCCATGGACGAGGGCCTGGACCCGCTGTCGTTCGCCCAGCAGGCGACGAACCTGACCGGCGGCAACGTCTCCTTCGTCACGTTGCCGATCGCCGGCCCCGGGAAGGACAACGCGGGCGAGGACATCAACCTCGTCAACGTGCCGCAGGTCCAGATGATGGTCCACCAGCTGATCGGGGGGAAGACCCCGCTGCCGCCGCCCCCGCCGCCACCCAGCGGCACCGTCGACGTCGTCAACGCGTCCGGGCAGAGCGGGCTTGCTGCCCAGCTCGAAAAGGGCTTGGGCGCCAAGGGCTACACCCAGGGCTCGGCGGGTAACGGTTCGCAGAACCTCAAT
Source organism: Pseudonocardiaceae bacterium (assembly GCA_051984675.1). GTDB lineage: Bacteria > Actinomycetota > Actinomycetes > Mycobacteriales > Pseudonocardiaceae > JBPYFK01. The sequence continues at coordinate 18,589 of JBPYFK010000090.1, forward strand.
CACTCGTCGGTGCGCTACTCCGGTGACCAGCAGGCGGCCACGGGGCTGTCCAACCTGCTTGGCGGGATTCCGATCGAGCAGGACCCGAACGTGCCCGCCGGCCATCTGAAGGTCGTTGTCGGCACCGACTTCAGCATGCCGGCCTCGCTGGCTTCCGACTCGTCGGGAGGCGACTCGGCAGCCGCCGGCGCCGGGGGTGCGGGCGGGGCCAACGCCGCCGTCGCCGGCTTCCCAGCCACGCAGCCGGCGCCGGCGCAGCCGCCGCCGGGGCCTCCGGGCGGCGCACCCGCGCCAAACCCGCCCAACCCGAACCAGCCCAGCGCGCTGAGTGGTGGCGGAATCCCCTGCGTCAAGTAGTTGCACCTGCGGGGCCTCGATTCGCTGTACGGAGCGAGCCGGGGCCCTGCGGTGTCTCTTGTGGACGGTGATTTTCGGTCAAGCATCCATTGTGGATGGTCAGGTTGTGGTGCCCGGCTCACCGGGGCGTTGACGGATCGTTCAACAATTCTCTAGTGTTCTGGCATGCGTCAGACGTCCGACCGGTCGGCGCTGAGCCCGGAGCGAGCACGCATGATCTTCCGGGCCGGCACCGCCGCACCCACGGCCGGGTGGGCCGACGGATACGCCCAGGCAAACCTCATCGCTGTTCCCGCCGACTGGGCTTACGACGTGCTGCTGTTCTGCCAACGCAATCCCAAGCCCTGCCCGGTGCTGGACGTCACCGACCCGGGCAGCGCCACCACCCCGCTCGCGCCGGACGCCGACCTGCGCACCGACCTTCCGCGCTATCGCGTGTGGCGGGACGGCGAGCTGGTGGCGGAACCCACGGACATCACCGACATCTGGCGGGACGACCTCGTCACGTTCCTCATCGGCTGTAGCTTCACCTTCGAAACCGCGCTGGCCAGGGCCGGCGTCCCGCTGCGTCACGTCGAGCAGGGACGCAACGTCGCCATGTACGTGACGAACCGGCCGTGCCGGCCCGCCGGCCGCATCCACGGGCCGATGGTCGTGTCGCTGCGGCCGATTCCCGCCGAACTCTCCGAGACCGCCACGACCGTCAGCGGCCGGATGCCGGCCGTGCACGGCGCGCCGGTACATTCCGGTGACCCCGTCGAGCTGGGCATCACCGACCTCAACCACCCGGACTTCGGTGATCCGGTCCATGCCGAACCCGGTGACATTCCGATGTTCTGGGCATGCGGAGTCACGCCGCAGGCGGCCGTGATGGATTCCCGCCCGCCGCTGGCCATCACCCACGCTCCCGGGCACATGTTCATCACCGACATGCCCGACAGCGCCTACCGGATCGCCTGAGATCGCCGACGGCGCGAACCCGTGCCCGTCAGCGCTTGCCGCTGTTGGCGCGAGATCTCGGTCGTCTCTTCGACGTGCTCTTTCCCGCATTCCGTGCGGACTTTTCCCGGTTGGTACGGTCGTCCTCGCGGTCGTTGGCGCCGAGCACGGAGTCGATCAGTTCAGCGGCGAACTCGGGCGGCGCGGAAAGATCCCAGTCACCGGTATCGAGTTCGGGTATCTCACGCAGCAGCGCGGCATAGATGGGACCGGGCACTCCTGCGGTGACGCGTTCAGTCATTGCTGGTGGCCCTCCTCGACTCGCCGAGGCGTGGTGCCCGCCCGCCGCCTGGTGGACGTGACCCACACCCCCGGGTGTTCTGCGGTGCTCTGCCGGGGGAAGCGGCGGGTGGCCGGTCAGCGCCGCCGGTACGGTACGAACGCGAAGGCCGCAGGTGTGCCCAGCGGCCTTCGCGCTCGCCTGCCTTCCTCCCACCGCGGGTGAGTCGTACCGGTGACCCCGTTGATGCAGGCGAGCTCTGGGGCCTCCGGGTCCGCGGGTGTCGTGGCCGGAGTTCGGGGCTCCGCCACGTACTGGTCGCACGAAGCGAGTTCACCCGCGTCGGGGGTGTGGGTGCGGCTCGCTTCGTGCGACCGCGATCTCACCCAGTGTGAGCGTGTCCCGATCTCGGGTGTTCCGCAGCGCAAGGGGGCCGGATGTGATCGATCAGCGTACGAATCGCCGCCCACAATCACCCGGTGGAGCCACATCGCGGGTTCGCAGGGGGCCCACACGGGACACCAACTGTGGGGCGCCTGTTGTCACTCCTTGGTGTATGAGCTGGACGCTCACGGCGTTTCGGCGCGGGAGCGGCGTAGGGCGGCGCCCAGACTGCGCAGGGCTGGCCATGCTGCCGTGGCACGGCGCCGGTTTCCTTGACTTTCGGCGGCCACACCCGCGTGCCAGCACTGCCTTGTCAACCTTTTCAACCGATGCCTAGCAAGTGAGGTCGTCAGAGTGCCGAACAAGGTCCGTCTGGCTGGCGCTTCCGCAGCCGCGTTCAGCGCCCTTCTCGCGTTTGTTCCCACAGCGTTCGGTGATTCCGCCAACGACAACGGTGTGAATGGCGGGAACGGCAACAACGCCAGCGTCATCCCGGTGCAGCTGTGCAACGACAACGTCGCCGCCGCGGTCGGCGTCATCGTGCCGCTGCTGTCGCCAACGTCCGCCCAGTGCACCAACGCACCGGTCGTGGACCACCCGGTCGCTTCGGGAGGGTCGGAGCAGCAGCCCCCGGAACAGCCGGGCACGTCCCCGGTACAGCCGGGTACGCCCCCGGTACAGCCGGGTACGCCCCCGGAACACAAGGTTCAGCCGCCGAAGCACCACCAGCCGGGCCCGTCGGCCCAGCCCAATGGTGGGGGTGAGCTGCCCTACGCACCAGCCCCGAGCCCGATCGCGGGACACCACGCGGTCACGGGGTAACCGTGTGAGAACGGAGCGGGCGGCCGGAACGTGCGTGGTACGTACCGGCCGCCCGCAGCATGTCTGACCCTTTAGGCGGAAAATCGAAATCCACTCGTTCGTGTGGTCTGTCGTCGGAGTGGGTGTTCGATCGGACACCGAGATGTTTGGCTGCTGCAGCGGTCGTTGATCCCCCAGCGCCAGTAGATAACCGACAAAGGGGACCCGCCATGACACAACAGGCCACGCATCCGGCCAGCACCAGCGGACCCAACCCGATCTACGCCGAGCTGACCCGAGAGATCCGCATCCCGGAGGTCGCCGAGTGGACCTTCTCCGACCCGCCGAGTTTCGTCGCCGACTTGACCCTTGAAACGCTGAGCGGACGGCACCGTGGAGACGAGGTGTCTCGGACCAACGCCGCAGCGTGGAACCTGGCCGAACCGCCGCGCTTCGCGGCCGAAGTGGCGGGCGGCTCGGGTGGACGGCACCGCGACGAGGACACGGGACCGCCGGACGTCCCGGAAGCGGCAGCCACCACGGCTTCGAAGAAGTCACCCACCCGGAAGAGCCGGACCACAAAGACCGCGACCGGGCAGGCGAAAGTGGGGCAGGCGAAAGTGGGGCAGGCCGGAACCCGCAAAGCGGGAACGAGGAAGGCCGCGCCGAGAAGGACGACCGCCAAGAAGAACGGTTCCACCAGCGCTCGGAACACGGATCACAACGACGCCGACAGTCACCTGGACGCCAGCGAGGAAGCAGCGTCATAACGTGCCATGTCACCAACGGTCGCGGTGTCGCCAACGGTCGCGGTGTCGCCAACGGTTGTAGTGCGGACGTCGTCTCCACCGGCCATCATCTGCCAGCAGGGCCGGTGGATGGAGGGCACCGCACTGCGCCGGAGGTGCCATGAACAGCAGCAGGCGGGTAGCGATCGGCCACCGAGTGAGCGACATCGGCACCAGCAGGCGGATCACCGAGGCGATCTACGGCACGGTTGTCATGCTTTCCGTTTTCGACTACCTCTCGGACGAACCCGGAACGCCGGAGGAGGCTATCGTCGCTGTGGGCGGAGGTGCCTGCATGCTGTTTCTCGCCCGCCTCTACTCCGAAGCCGTCGCGGTACGGGCTTCCGGCCTCCGCAAAGGGCATGACCTGCGGCGGATCGCGGCGGAAAACTGGCCGGTAGCCGCGGTCGCGCTGATCCCGGTTCTGGTGCTTGTGTTCGCTGACGTGCGGTTGGTGAATCTTCCGCTCGCGCTGAACATCGACAGTGGGATCGGAGTGTTGTGCCTGGCGGCCTTCGGCTACGGCGCCGCGCACGTCGCCCATTCCAGCATCGCACGTCGGGTGTTGTACGTGGTGATCGCGCTGGTGATCGGGCTCGTGGTCGTGTCCCTCAAGGCGGCGCTCTAACGTCGGGCGTCGCGCGGGCCCGCGGGCAGCCGGGGCGGCGCGTCGGTGACTCCCCTAGCGCTCAGCACCGAGTTCGGTGATTTCCCCGGGCGAGCACGCGGCCACGAGGTCGCTGACGAACGCGTGGTCATCCAACCCCCAACGGGCAAGGCCGTGCGGGGCCAGTCCCGGGGTGGGAGCGTGTCCGCTGCCCGGAAGCACGGTGTGCCACCACACGCGCCGGTCGCTCTCGCGCGTGACCAGCACCAATGGCCCCGCTTCGAGCTGCCCGCTGATCCAGCGCCAAGGGTCGTGCGGCAGGCAGGTGACCACCACGGTCTCGGCCTGCTGGGAGGCAAGCGAGGTGAGCGTGGTGTACAGACGCCAGTCGTTCAGACACCGGCGTAACACCGCACTGACCTCGTCGCGCTCCACCGCGTAGCGGTCCCGTGCGCTGCGCAGATAAACGCCGGGTAGCAGAGCGTGCTCAACGTGCTCCACCAGCGGTTCTCGGGGATCGAACGATTCCTCGTACGCGCGCAACAGCATCTGCCGGACCTCGTCAAAGGTCACACCTGCTGTGTCCAGGTCCGTGCCGCACAGATACGCGCGCCATCGCGAAGGCTTTTCGGCTTCGCACCGATACACGGCATGCCGCACCAACACCACCCTCCCCTTAAAAGGTGCCACAGCGCTGGGCTGGACGGGCGAGCGCGCGGGTGTCAGTTCTCGTTGTTCTGCTAGCCGCCCTGCTTGTGATGGTGCTCGCCGTGATCTTGCCCGCCGTTCTGGCGGGACGGCGGAGTCGGGACCGTGACCACCACGGGTGCTGGCGGCGGCAGGGTACGCACGTCCTGGGTCACGCGGTCGGCTGCCGCGAGCACGGTGCGTGCGTAGGCGGGAGTGACCTGGCCCTGGGCCTGCGCGGTGGCGACGTCGGTGGTCAGCCGCTGGAGCGCGGACTCGGCGGCAGGGCGGTTGTGCTCGCTCGCCGCCGTATGCACCGCCCGCACGTCCGTGGTGAGCTGGTGTTTCGCCTGCGGGTTCACCGAGGGTGTTTGCTGCTGCGTCGCGCACCCCGCGACGAGCGTCAGCGGGAGCAGCAGCCAGAAGGCTAGGCGCCTCATCCGTTCACCGCCCGTTCCAGGTTCTGGAGGTCGTTGGGCAAGCGCTGGACACCGGGCGAACCCTGCGCGGGAGGCAGCGGCGGAGCGGCCGGAGCCGGTGGCGGCCCGGAGAAAACGCCCAACACAAGCGCGATGACGACCACGATCAGTGCCACAGCCCCGGCAAGAGCACCCCAGACGGCCCTGCTGAGGCGACCCCGGTGCCGCACGTGCTGGTCCGGGGCAGCGCCGGCGACCTCGGTGAACCCTTCGCCAGCAGGCATGAACCTGGTGCCCAGGACGGTCCGCTCAGCGGGAGCAGGGGCGGCGGCGGGGGCCGCCGCAGGGGTTTGGACGGTCGGGGCGGATTCGGCCTGGCCAGCGCCAGCGAACGCAGCCGTGACCCCGGCGGAGCCGGCTAGGTCGAGCAGTTCGGCGCAGCGCGCGGCCGAAGGCCGCAGCTTCGGGTCGTCGGCCACCATCGCGCGAAGCGTGTCGGCCAGAGCGGGGGGCAGGTCGTCCGGGATGCGCGGCGAGCGGGAGACACGGGCGATCGCCGACTCGATGCCGGTGCCGGGATACTCCGGCTCGCCGGTGAGGCATTCCAGCAGCACCAGCCCGAGGGCGTACACGTCCACGCGGTAGCTCGCGTCCGCACCGAGGACCTGTTCCGGCGAGAGGTACCCGGCCGTCCCGACGATCCCGGACGCGGTCATCCGATGTGCCGCGTCCACCAGCCGGGAGATGCCGAAATCCGCGAGGAAGACCCGCCCGTCCGAAGCGACGAGCACGTTGGAGGGCTTGACGTCCCGGTGCATGATCCCGTTCTCATGCACGTACGCCAGCACGCTGGCCAGACGTTGACCGAGGTCGGCGATCTCGACGGGAGACATCGGTCCGCTGGCGATCAGCCCGGACAGCGTCGTGCCTTCGACCAGCTGCATCACCAGGAACAGCTCGCCGGAGTCGGTGCCCGCGTCGTAGATGGTCACCAGCCCCGGGTGATCCAGGCTCGCCAGCAGCCGGGCTTCCTCCTGGAACCGGTCGCGCCCGCCGGCTTCCTGGGCGGCGGAGCGGAAGACCTTGACCGCCACCGTCCGGGTCAACCGGAGGTCCACCGCGCGGTAGACGTCGGCCATACCGCCACCGCCCAGGTGGGCTTCCAGCCGGTAGCGGTCGGCGAGCACCCGCTCGGCCGGAGGTCGGCCACCCGGATCGCTGGCCGGGGTTGCGTGGGTCATGCCTTTCCCGTTCTCGGCTCGCAGTGTCACGCAGACAGTACTGATGCCCGCCGAATGGTGGAAACCCGGGCGGGGGGCTGGTAGCGAAAATACGCGAGTGACTGCTGAAGCGGAGAAGACCGCCGGCCGAACCCCGGCCGGTGGCCGGACACACCTGGTGGGAACGCTGGTTCTCCTGGTGCTCGTGGCACTGACGTTACGCCCGCCGGTCACCGTGATCGGACCACTGCTGGACCGGATCCAGCACGGGCTGGGGCTGACGCCGGCCGTGGTTGGGGTACTGACCACGTTGCCGGTGATGTGCCTCGGCGCGTTCGCGTTCCTCGCCCCCAGGCTGCGGCTGCGCTGGGGAGACGAGAAGGTGCTCGCCGGATGCCTGGTCGTCCTGCTGGTCGGGAACCTGCTGCGCCCGCTGGGGCCGGCGTGGGTGCTGTTCAGCGGGACGGTGCTGGTCGGGGCAGGCATCGCGGTGGCCAACGTCGCGCTGCCCGGGCTGATCAAGCGGGACTTCCCAGGCCGTGTGCCGCTGGTCACCGCCGTCTACACGATGTGCCTGACGCTCGGCGGAGCGGCGGCGGCCGGGGTCGTGGTGCCCTTGGGCGACGCCTTGGGGTCGCCTTGGCGGATGCCGCTGGGCCTGCTGGCAGCGCCGGTCCTCGTGTCGCTTGCGGTGTCCGTGTGGGCCTTGCGCGGTAGGCCGGGCACGGCGTACGCGCTGGTGCGGGTGGGCGCCCTGTGGCGGGACCGGCTGGCGTGGCAGGTCACCGCGTTCATGGGCCTGCAGTCGCTGGGCGCGTACGTCGTGTTCGGATGGCTGCCGTCGATGTGCCTCAGCCGCGGCATGGCCCCGGCCGTCGCCGGGATCGTTCTCGGCATCCAGAGCGCGCTGCAGGCCGCCGGCTCACTAACGGTCCCGGTGCTGTGCCGCAGGGCACGCGACCAGCGTGCGCTCGCCGCGCTCGTGGCCGGCGCCACCGGAGCCGGATTCGCCGGCGTGCTGCTGGCGCCGACTCCGGTCGGGCTGTGGGCGTCGATCGTGGTCCTGGGGCTGGCGCAGGGCGCGGCGTTCGGGCTCGCGTTGACCCTGTTCGGGCTGCGCTCGGCGGACAGCGAGACCGCCGCGGCGCTGTCCGGGATGGCGCAGGGCGTCGGGTACTTCATCGCGGCGACGGGGCCGCTCGTGGTCGGCCTGCTACGCGAGGTCTCCGGTGGGTGGATGGCGCCGCTGGCGTTCCTGCTGCTGTGCGCCGGCGTGGAGGTACTCGCCGGGATGTTCGCGGGCCGCCGCGCTCACGTTCTGCGGGAGGGCCGTTAAGGCTCGACCTCGACGTGGGTCAGCTCGCCGATGGTGCTCGTGGCCGCGCCGCCGGTGGCCTCGGCCAGCCACACCTCGAAGCCCGGCACGTCACCCTCGGGTACCTGCACGTCGAAGCGCACGTCGACGCCGTAGTGCACATCCGCCACGGGGTAGCACGACGAGCGCAGCTCGTTCTCCAGCCTGCCGGCGAGGGTGTAGCCGACCACCGTGGACACCACCCGCATCGGTCTGCGCTCCACCAGCCCGAGCGCGTCGAGAGCCGCCGAGACCGCACCGCTGTAGGCGCGAACCAGCCCGCCGGCGCCGAGCAACACCCCACCGAAGTAGCGGGTCACGACCGCGACGACGTCGGTCACCTCGTGCCGGCGCAGCACTTCCAGCATCGGCACGCCCGCCGTACCCGCGGGTTCGCCGTCGTCGCTGGACTTCTGCGTCTCGCCGGCCGCGCCCAGGACGTACGCCGAGCAGTGGTGCCGCGCCGAGTGGTGCTCCCTGCGGCGCTGCTGGACGAACGCCCGGGCCTCCTCGGCGGTACTGACGCGGGCGAGCGCGCAGCGGAATCGAGACTTCTTGACCTCGATCTCGTGCTCCCCAGCGCTCCTGATCGTGCGCACGGCGCCAGCCTACGTCGGATCCGTGCGGCAACGCGCGGAACCGCGTGACTGTGGTCACGCGCAGCAGTTCACCCCTTCGTGTAAGCGAAGCCGTACCCTGCGCCGTCCCGCCCGTTGGGCCGCCATTTCCCCGGGAGTCACCCTGTCGCGGTTTTCCGTTCGTCGGGGCGGCGACGTACCGTCGTCCGTCATGGAGCAGTCACAGATCCCGTTGGCACCAGGCACGCGCGTGCGTGCCTCCTTCGGCCGGTTTCGTGATCAGGTGGGAACTGTGGTGGAAGCGGCAACCGGCCTGCCGGACGTCTTCGACGGCCCCGTGCTGTGGGTGCGCTTCGACGGTGAGGAAGAACCCGGCCTCGTCGCCGGCCGGTTCCTTGAACCCGCTGCCTGACGTGGTGTCCTGCCTGCCCTGCCCATCCGGCCCGGGCAGGCCGATCACCGCGGTTTGGGCGATCATAAGCGGGTGGACGGACAGCAGAGCCGGAAACCCAGGCAGAACGTCAGTTTCGCGAGTAACGGCGCGACCGCGTACGGCTACCTCTCCGAGACCGCGCCCGGCCCGGGGGTCGTCGTCATCCAGGAATGGTGGGGCCTGACCGCGCACATCGCGGATGTCGCCGATCGGCTCGCGGAAGAGGGCTTCGTCGCGCTGGCCCCCGACCTCTTCGGCGGTGCCACGGCACACAACGTCTCGGAGGCCGCCCGGCTGGTGCGAGAGCTGCCGGTGGAGCAGGCGGCCCGGGACCTCGCCGGGGCGGTGGACTTCCTGCTCGAATACGACTCGGTCACCACCTCCACGGTCGGCGTGGTGGGGTTCTGCATGGGTGGTGGCTTCGCGCTCAGCCTCGCAGCGCAGCAGGGCAGCAAGATCGGTGCGACGGTGCCGTTCTACGGGATCGTGCCGGGCGAGCCGCCGGACTTTTCCGGGCTGCACGCCGAGGTGCAGGGCCACTGGGCCGAAGATGACCCCTCGGTGCCGCCCGAGCAGGTCGAGGCACTCGCGACGGCGATTCGCGAACAGTCCGGTAAGGAACCGGAGTTCCACACGTACCCGGCGCGGCACGCGTTCCACAACGATCGCAATCCGCGCAGTTACAACGCCACCCAGGCTGCCCTGGCGTGGGAACGTACGCTGCGCTTTCTCCGCCGTCACCTGGTGTGAGCGTCCGCAGCCATGGTCACCCCGCGTTATCCGGGCATCATCCGTCCGATGTGGATTGGCCATCCCGAGGTGACGCCGCGTACTTCGAACGCCGGCGGCGGCCGTGCGTGGCGGAAGCCTCCCGCACGGCCGTCTTCACGGGGGCGTCAGGTGGCGGCTCAGGCGCCGAAGGTGTCCGGGTTGGGGCCGACCCGCTCACCGGTCTCCAACTCCGCGATGACCGTGAGGTCGTCATCCGCGAGCTCGAAGTCGAAGATCTGGATGTTCTCCCTGACCCGCGAGGGTGTCGCCGACTTCGGGATCACCACGTTGCCCAGCTGCAGGTGCCAGCGCAGCACGATCTGTGCCGGGGTCTTGTCGTACTTCTCGGCCAGTCCGGTCACCGTGGGGTGCTCCAGCAACCCGTTGCCTCGGCCCAGCGGGCTCCACGCCTCGGTGGCGATGCCGTGCTCGGCGTGGAAGGCCCGCAGCTCGGGCTGTTGCAGGTTGGGGTGCAGCTCGATCTGGTTCAGCGCGGGAACCACGTCGGTTTCCTCGAACAGCCGGCGCAGGTGTGGGATGTGGAAGTTGGAGACGCCGATGGCCCTCGCGCGCCCCTCGGCGTGCAGCCTCTCGAACGCCTTCCAGGTGTCGACGTAACGGTCCTGGCCGGGCATCGGCCAGTGGATGAGGTACAGGTCCACGTACTCCAGGCCCAGCTTGGTGAGGCTCTCGTCGAAGGCCCGCAGCGTCTCGTCATAGCCTTGGCGGTCGTTCCACAGCTTGGTGGTGACGAACAGCTCGTCGCGCGGCACCTCGGACTCCGCGAGCGCCTTGCCGACACCTTCCTCGTTGCCGTAGATCGCCGCCGTGTCGATGCTGCGGTAGCCGGCCTGCAGCGCTGTGCGAAGCACGTCCACGACCTCGTCGTTGCCGACCTTGAAGACCCCGAAGCCGCACTGCGGAATCTGAGCACCGGTGTTGAGGGTGATGTTTGGGACCTGGGGCATGAAAACGTTCCTCCGAGCGGTCGATCGGATGCTTCCACTCCGGGCCCGCGTTCGAAGAGTCCGAAGTGGACAGTGAAGTCGGTGGCTGAACCCCGGGTGGTGCCCGAGGTCTGCCACCACCGTTACCGATTCAGGTAACGCCCGCAGCGAACCATGTATTCCCCGACCCGGACAGTCGGCCGGAGCGGTGAATTACGTCACGCGGTCGTTTCGGCTGGCTGGACAGCGGCGATCTCGGCACCCGTGATCGCTTCCGGCCGTTTCGCCCTCCGGTCCAGAGCCCCGGACAGCACCGCGAACCCGAGCCCGACCAGCGCCAGCAGTGCACCCATCCAGCTCGGCGCCACCAGCCCGAACCCGGCGGCGAGCACCAACCCGCCCAGGTAGGCGCCCAGCGAGTTCGCGATGTTGAAGGTGGACTGGATGCTGGCCGAACCCAGCGCGGGCGCTTCCTTGGCCTGGTCCAGGATGCGTGCCTGAATGCTCGGGATCGCGGCGAACCCGGTCAGGCCGACCGCGAACACGTTGATCGCCGCGAGCACCATGCTGTGCGAGGTGACCAGGAACAGCGTCAGGGACACCGCCAGCGCGCCGAGGAACACGTACAACGTGCGCATCGGGGCACGATCGGCCAGCCGTCCGCCGATCGCGGTGCCGGTGGTCATGCCCACGCCGAACAGCGACAGCAGCAGCGTCACCGCCGTCGGCGAGTACCCGGTCACCCCGGTCAGCAGCGGCTTGATGTAGCTGTAGAAGGAGAAGGTCGCGGCGAAGCCGAAGATCACCACGGCGAACGCCAGCCACACCTGGGGACGTCGGAAGGCCACCAGCTCGCCGCGCAGGCTCGCGTCGGCCGGCTTCGGCTGCCGGGGCACCATGCCGGCCACCGCGGCGAGCGCGACCAGCCCGATCGCGGCGACGACCAGGAACGTCCAGCGCCACCCCAGAGCCTGCCCCAGCAGGGTTCCGACCGGGACACCGACGATGTTCGCGACGGTCAGGCCGAGAAACATCATCGCGATCGCCTGACCACGCTTGTCCCGGTCCACCAGGCTTGCGGCGACCACGGCGCCGACGCCGAAGAACGCGCCGTGCGGCAGGCCGGCGACGAACCGCGCTCCCAGCAACGCACCGTGCGTCGGGGCGAGTGAGCACAGCGCGTTGCCAACGACGAACAGCGCCAGCATGCTCAGCAACATCGTCTTGCGCCGCATCCGCATTCCGGCCGCGGTCAGCAGGGGCGCGCCGACGACCACGCCGAGTGCGTACAGGGACACGTATCCGCCCGCGTCCGGGATCGACACGTGCATGTCTCGGGCCACTTCGGGCAGTAGCCCCATCATCACGAACTCAGTAGTACCAATGCCGAAAGCTGCGATCGCGAGCGCCAACAGGGCAACAGGCAACGATCTCTCCAGGGAGTCGTGGGTGGGAGTGAGGACTGTGATCGTGATCGGCGTTGATCCCAGCGGCATCAACAATAGCCGCTGGTGAGGCATTCCCTGTATCGATTATGAACCGCGCCACGGAAAGAAACGAAAAGTAACGTGATCGAACGCACGTAGCGTTTCGTCAACCCGCTCGGAATTGTGCGCGTCCAACAGGATTCCGGGTATTCGTTGTGCATGATGCTGCGACCTGGACCGAAACCCCCGGAGTGTCTACAGTGGACGATCGTGCCATGGCTGTAGCCCGCCTTGCCGTCGTTCACGTCACACTCGGCGGCCCGGCCATGGTAGGACAGTGGGAGTCGACTCGGTGGAGGTGCCGTGATGGAGTTCAGCGCGCTGCCGTCCAAGGTGGACCCGTTGCTGCCCAAACTGACCGACCTCTACAAGGACCTCCACGCCAACCCCGAGCTCTCCTTCGCTGAAGAGCGCACCGCCGGCAGGGTCGCACGGCAACTCGACGAACTCGGCTACGACGTGACCACCGGGGTCGGTCGAACCGGAGTGGTCGGCGTGCTCCGCAACGGTGCCGGACCGACCGTGCTGCTGCGCGCCGACTTCGATGCGCTGCCGGTCGCCGAGCAGACCGGACTGCCGTACGCGAGCACCGCCACCGGCGTCGATCCGGGCGGCAACGAGGTCCCGGTGATGCACGCGTGCGGGCACGACATGCACGTGACCTGGCTGCTGGGGGCGGCGGAAGTGCTCGCCGCCGGTCGGGAGGCATGGTCCGGCACGCTGGTGCTGGTCTTCCAGCCGGCCGAGGAGGTCGGGCGGGGCGCGCAGGCCATGCTCGATGACGGGGTGCTGGACATCGCCGGCACGCCGGATGTCGCGTTCGGCCAGCACGTCGGACCGATGCTGGCCGGCGAGCTGGTCTACTCGCCGGGGATCGCGATGGCCGCCACGGATTCGTTCCGGGTGCGCGTGTTCGGTCGTGGCGGGCACGGGTCGCAGCCGCAGAACACCTGCGACCCGGTGGTCCTCACGGCGTCGATGATCGTCCGGTTGCAGACGATCGTCTCCCGGGAGATCAGCGCCACCGATGCGGCGGTGGTGACGGTGGGGTCGATGCGGGCCGGGGCGAAGGAGAACATCATTCCCTCGGAGGCCGAGTTCACCATCAACGTGCGCACCTTCGAACCGGCGGTGCGCACCCGGGTGCTTGCCGGCATCGAGCGCATTCTCGCTGGTGAAGCGCAGGTCGCCGGAGCGCCGAAGGTGCCGGAGATCATCCCGATCACACGGTTTCCGACCACGGTCAACGACGACGCCGCCACCGAAGCGCTGGTAGGCGCGTTCCGGGCGCACTTCGGCGCCGAACGGGTGCGCAGCAGCGGCGTGTTCATGGGGAGCGAGGACTTCGGCCGGTTCGGAACGGCCGGCGGGTTCCCGTCCGTGTTCTGGTTCGTCGGTGGCATCGACCCCGAGCAGTACCGCGAGGCCGAGCGCCAAGGCCGGATCAGCGAGGACATCCCGTCGAACCACTCGCCGTGCTTCGCGCCGGTGCTGGACCCGACCCTGGCCACCGGGGTCCGATCGATGCTGGTCGCTGCCCTCTCCCGGTTAGGAAGGTCCGAGATCAGGTAGGTCAGTTCCGCTTGCCGACTCCGTGTGCTTCGGCGGCCAGGCGCTCGCGCATGTGCGGGTAGTGCAGTTCGAAAGCCGGACGGTTCGAACGGATGCGTGGCAGCTCGTTGAAGTTGTGCCGGGGTGGTGGGCAGGAGGTCGCCCATTCCAGCGAGTTGCCGTAACCCCACGGGTCGTCGACGGTGACGACCTCGCCGTAGCGGTAGCTGGTGAAGACGTTCCACAGGAACGGCAGC
>JBPYFK010000091.1:0-26779 GCA_051984675.1 Pseudonocardiaceae bacterium
CCGTCGTGGAGATGAAGCCGGAGATGGTGAGCGACGCGCTGACGCGGCTACGTCGGGCGCGGGGCCAGTTGAGTGGCGTGATCGAGGCCATCGAGGAACAGCGCGACTGCGCCGAGGTGTTGACTCAGTTGGCCGCTGTTTCCCGCGCTCTCGACCGTGCCGGGTTCAAGATCGTGGCCAGTGGGATGCGCTACTGCCAGCAGGCTCGGAGAGACGGCGATGAGCCGCCGATGACCGAGCAGGAGTTGGAGAGGTTGTTCCTCGCGCTCGCCTGAGTGCAAGTCGACGCCGCCAGGCGCGGCCAGAATGCCGACAGATACCCCAGAGGGTATAGCCGGTGCGCGAGCGGTCTCGGTGTCGGGTGGGACATCGGAGTGGAATCACGCCGGCCAGGAGTTCGAGACAGGTGGGCAGCGGTGACGGCGATGAACGCTGTAAAGCGGAAAGAGCGGCTGGCCGGTGGCCTGATGGTCGAGGTGCTCGAGACTTCCTCGCTGGGGGACCGCAGCTATCTGGCCACTGACGGCGAAGTGGCGGTGGTGGTCGACCCGCAGCGGGACGTGGACCGACTGCTCGGGGCCGCCGGGCGGCTGGACGTGCGCATCGCCCTGGTGCTCGAAACCCACGTGCACAACGATTACGTCTCCGGTGGCCTGGAATTGGCCCGGTTGACCGGGGCCGAGTACGGGTTGGCGGCCGCCGACGAGGTGCCGTTCCACCGGCGCCCGTTGTCCGATGGCGATGTGGTCGAACTGTCGGCGCGCATGCGGGTGCGCGCGGTGGCTACCCCGGGGCACACCTTCCACCACCTGTCGTACGTGCTGGAAGGGGAGGAGGGGCCAGTCGGCGTGTTCACTGGCGGGTCGCTGCTATTCGGCACGACCGGGCGCACGGATTTGCTTGGCGAGCAGCACAGCGAGGAGCTGGCGCGCCACCAGCACGCTTCCGCTCAGAGGCTGGCCGCGATCCTGCCCGACGGTGCGCAGATCTGGCCGACCCACGGTTTCGGCAGCTTCTGCTCGGCCACGCAGGCATCCGGCGACTCGGCGACGTTGGGTGAGCAGAAGCAGATCAACCCGGCATTGACGCTGGCCGAACGCGACTTCGTCGAGCAGACGCTGGCGGGGTTGGACGTGTACCCGGCGTACTACGCGCACATGGGTGTGCGGAACACTGCGGGGCCAGAGCCGCTCGACCTGCGCGAGCCGGTCCGGGCAGAGCCGGAGGAACTGCGGCGCCGGTTGGAGCACGGGGAGTGGGTGGTGGACCTGCGTTCCCGCAAGGCTTACGTGGGCTCGCACCTGGCCGGCACGCTCAGCCTCGGGCTGGACGGGCCGATGGTGACCTGGCTCGGGTGGCTGATCGACTGGGGAGCGCCCATCACACTGCTGGGCGAGTCCCGGGAGCAGGTCGGCGAGGCCCAGCGTGAGCTGGCTCGGATCGGCATCGACAGGTTCGCCGCGGCGGCCGTGGGTAGCCCGGAGGAGCTCGCGGCCCACCCCGGCCAATTGCGCAGCACTCCGACCGCCACCTTCGCGGATCTGGCCGCAGCGCGGCACGGAGAAACCACCGAGTTGCCGGCACCGGAAGTGGTGCTTGACGTGCGTACCAACAACGAGTTCGCCGCTTCGCGCCTCACCGACGCGGTGCACATCCCGCTCTACGCGCTCAAGGACCGGCTCGGGGAGGTCCCTGCCGGCGCGGTCTGGGTGCACTGCGGCAGCGGTTACCGGGCGACCGCGGCGGCCTCGCTTCTGGAGGCTGCTGGTCGCGAGGTCGTGGTCATCGACGACATGTTCGGTGTCACCGCCGAGGCCGGCGTGCCGATGACCGACGGACCGCAGAAGCAGTAGGGCCAACGAGCACGATCACGGCCAAGGGCCGCGGTGCGCGGTGAGTCCGGGGCCGGGATTGGTGGTTCGTTGTACTTGGCAGTGGTGTTCGCTGCCGTGATCGGCCTGGCACTGGGTTTACTCGGGGCGGTGGTTCGATCCTCGCCGCGCCGGCCCTGGTCTACGGCGTCGGGCAGCCGTTGCAGACGGCGATTCCCACCTCGCTGGCCGTGGTGGCGCTTTCCTCGTTGGGAGGATTGGTCTCCCGCGAACGGCGCACTGCGGTGCGGTCGCCCGTCGCACTGGTCTTCGGTGCTGCCGGCATCCCGGCCGCCTTCGGCGGGGCGGCGCTCGGACGGCTGTTCCCGCAGCGCTGGCTGCTGCTGGTTTTCGCCGCGCTCATGGTCGTCATCGCGGTGCGGCTGCTGCGCGGCGGGGAGAACCACACCGGCGCCTGCCGTACCCGGGAGGGTGGCGTCAACTGGCGCACGTGCCTGCCCAAGTCAGTGGTCACCGGTGCGTTCGTCGGCGTGCTCACCGGCTTGCTCGGTGTCGGCGGTGGTTTTGTCATCGTCCCCGCCCTGACTCTGTTGTTGGGTCTGGGAGCGCAGCAGACGGTCGCGACCTCCCTGGTCGTGGTGTCGATCAACTCGGTTGCCGGACTTGTCGCTCACGCCGGGGCGACCGCGAGCATCGATTACCGGGTGCTGTTGGTGTTCGCCGGTGTGTCCTTACTGGTGTCCATTGTGGCCTTTCGGATGTCGACGAGGCTGAACTCTTCGACCGTGCGTTGCTGGTTCTCCTACGTCGTCCTGGCCGTGGCGGTCTTCGCCGCCGTCACCGCCCTCGTCAGCGCCTCCGCTCTGGGATGAAGCCGGACATCGGTCCCCCGGCAACGAATGTGTGAATTGGGAGTGAATCATGTGTCGTCGTACTAACTGCCGCAAGTGTGGTAAGGCACAGCGGTGCGACTGCGCGCCCAACGCGATGAGTGGAGGCGCTGGCGGGTTCCTGCGGAAGCTTTTCGGTCGCGACTGAACGACATCCCGATGCTCAGCGGGGTCCCTTCGTCGAACTGTTGAGGACGTGGTCGCGGGCAGTGACCGCGGCCTGTGAAAGCGGGCCATGCCAAGGAGCGCCGTGTCCAGGTACGAGAATGTCGGCGTCGAGTTCGCCCAATGCGTCCAGCGCCATTAGAGCGTCGTGTGGGGCGTGGGCGAAGAAGGACGGCAGCAACTGGGGACCCGTCAGCCGGGAAGTCGGGTGTGCGGTGACCAGGGCATCGCCGGTGGCCACGACACCGGCGCTCGGTAGGTGGTAGGCGCTGTGGCCGGAGGTGTGGCCGTGGCAGGCCACCGGCACGGGACGGCCCGGTAGGTCGAGCGGTCCCCGCAGCGGGAATGGCTGGGCGTGCGGAATCTTCACGCGGCGCAACGCGCCGGCGCGGATGATCCGAAGGCTCCAGGTCAGGATGCTGGGTCGCCATGCGCGCACGATCACGTCCAGCGGGTTGGCCTGCTCAAGGTCGCCGCTGCGAGCGTTGTCTACCTCGGCGGGGTTCAGGTAGACGGGTGTTCCGTAGCGCTCGTGCAGGTGCATGAGCACGCCCATGTGGTCGATATGGGCATGCGTCAACAACACCGCGCGAACATCTTCCGGCCGGTGCCCGATCGCCTGGATCGAGTCCTCCACCGCGGGGATATCACCGGGCCATCCGCCGTCGATCAGGGTCAGATCCCTGCCCTCGCGCACCAGCACCCAGTTGACGTCCGTGCCCTCAGCGCAGAAGACATCCTTTCTGACCTCACGCACGCGCACCTACCTCCTTTCCGGGCCGCCGGCGTGATCCTCAACCGAAGCACGCTCGTCCATCGCACGATAGCCCTCGGCGCCTTGGTCCAGGGGCAGGTCGGAGCCGGGGGCGTGCAGAAAAGGCACCACGCATAGCGATTTCTCTTTCTGTACTGGGCTTTCGGCGGGTCAGTCGGTGTGGAAGACCTGCTTGGCTACGGCCATCGCGGACATGGCTTTGGGCCAGCCGGCGTAGAAAGCCAGATGGGTGATGGCCTCTTTCAGCTCGTCCTCGGTGGCGCCGTTGTCCTTGGCCAAGCCGAGGTGATAGGTGAGCTGTTCGGTGTTGCCGCCGGTGACCAGCGCGGCGACCGTGATTAGGCTGCGCTGCTTGGGCGAGAGCTGCTCACGGGGCCAGACCTGCCCGAACAGCACCTCGTCAGTGAATCCGACCAGCGCCGGGGCAAAATCTCCGAACGCCTTCTTCGCGCCGGACGGCTCCTTGTCAGTCATATCTGTTCCTCCGATTCGGACAGTTGACGGGTCAATCGGTCGGCTTCAGCCGCAAAGTCGCCGCCACAGCGGGGGTAGCAAGCATCGGCGGCAGGTAGCTGGTGGCGTAGCGGGCGTACTTGCTGCGGTAGGCGTCATCGATCGCGGGCTGGATGCCTTCGTCGGCAGGCTTGACGGTGACGTCGCGTTCGATGCCCGCTACTCGGATACGGGCGGCGCCCTGCCGAGTCGCGTGCCGATACCAGGCGCCCTCAGTGCCGCGGTAGGAGCGCACGAACAGCTCGTCACCGACGCGGACACACCAGATCGGTACCCACGCCCGCAGCGACCCGTCGCCGCGGGTGGTCGTGACCTCCAACTCCTCGGCCCCGGCGATGCGGTCCAGTTCGCGGGTGGGCCAGGTCGTCATGCCGTCTCCCTTCCTCGCGGTGTGCCCTTCAGCGTCGTGCGCGGAGCGCGCAGTCGCAGGACGGCCAACGCGGTTGCCACGGCCACGGCGGCGGCCAGCAGCAGGCTGGTGTGCACGCCGTTCAGGAACGTGGTCGGATCGGCCAGCAGTGCGCCGAATACGGCGACCGCCAGCGCGCCACCGAACTGGCGGCTGGTGTTGAACACGCCGG
This sequence comes from Pseudonocardiaceae bacterium, assembly GCA_051984675.1. Classification (GTDB taxonomy): domain Bacteria; phylum Actinomycetota; class Actinomycetes; order Mycobacteriales; family Pseudonocardiaceae; genus JBPYFK01. The sequence goes on from JBPYFK010000091.1 coordinate 4,757, forward strand.
AGGCGGTGCCGGTGTGGCGCGCGGGAACAGCATTCAGCAGGACCGTGACGGCCGGCGGGGCCACCAGCGGTCCGCCGAGCCCGACCAGGATCATCAGCACGGATAGCACCCACAGTGGCGTCGAGGCCGACGACAGGCCCAACACGACCAGGCCGGTGGTCATCGATCCCAGCCCGGCGATGATCAGGGTCTTGTGCCCGAGACGTTCGGCTATCCGGGCCGAGAACGGGGTCAACATCGCGCCGATCAACATCATCGGCAGGAACAACACGCCCGTGGCCAGCGCGGACAGGCCCCGGAACTGCTGGAAGTACAGGCTGAACACGAAGGGCAGTCCGTAGTAGCACACCATGAACGCGAACCCGGTCACCGTGGTGATCACCACGGTGCGAGACCGGAACAACTCCAGCGGCATCATCGGGTGGGCCACCCTGCCCTGCGCGACGACGAACAGCACCAGCGCCACGGCGGCGACGGCGAACGCGCCGAGCACGCGCGCAGCGGCCAGACCGGCCGTGCCGGCCTCGATCGCGCCGTAGGTGAGTCCGGCCATGGCCAGCACACCGGTCACCTGCCCGATCCAGTCGAAGGGCGCGGGTTGCCGCGGCGACCGAGGTACGCGGGCCAGCAGTGCCAGCGCGATCGCGCCAACGGGCAGGTTGATGAAGAAGATCCACCGCCAGTCGACCAGATCGAGCACACCACCCAGCACCGGCCCGGACGAGGAAGCGATCGCGCCGCCCATCGCCCACACGGCCAGCGCCCGGCCCCGCGTCACCGCCTCGGGGAAAGCCTGGCGAATCAGCGCCATCGACGAGGGCATCATCACCGCCGCCGCGCTGCCCTGCACGAACCGCGCCGCCACCAACACCGTCATCACAGGCGCGAGGCCGCAGACCGCCGAAGCCAGCACAAACACCGCTAGCCCGGCACCGAACGCCCGGCGCGCCCCGACCCGGTCGGTCAGTGACCCGGCCGTGAGCAGCAGCGCGGCGAACAGCGACGTGTAGGCGTCGACCACCCACTGCAACCCGGCCACACCGCCGCCCAGATCAGCCCGGATCGACGGCAGTGCCACGTTGACGATCACCGCGTCCAGCGTGATGACGAAGAAGCCGAGTACAGCCGCGATCAGCGCTAACCGCGCGTGCGCAGCGCGGGACGGCGCGGTGGAGTCGTGTTCCTGGTTACTGACCGCAACCGTGAGGGACATGGCCGGGTGCTCCTGACACGCGATGGTGGAAACCTCGTCTGCGTGGGCGCCGCGAACATCGAAACGAACGCCCTGGTCACCCTTGAGGAAACCCGCCGTGCCGGCTGCGCGGGAGGTCGAGGTTATTGGGGGTAGAAACGCAACCCCCTTCACCACGCATGATCGACGTAGAGTGAAGGCATGGAGCAGCGAGCCGAGATCCGCGAGTTTCTCGCCACCCGGCGCGCCAAGATCACCCCCGAGCAGGCGGGCCTGCCCCGTGGTGGAGGGCGGCGGCGCGTGCCTGGGCTGCGCCGCGAGGAAGTCGCCGTCCTGGCCGGGGTCAGCACCGACTGGTACGTGCGGCTGGAAAAGGGCCACATCACCGGCGTCTCCAACGAGGTGCTCGACGCCGTCGCGAGCGCCCTGCAACTCGACGAGGCGGAGTGCACCCACCTGTTCAACCTCGCCCGCGCCGCCAAACCCGGCAAGGCACCGCGCCGACGCGGCAAGCCCGACCTGAGGCCCAGCCTGCAGCGCATCCTGGACTCGATGACGACCACCGCAGCCTTCGTGCGAAACGGGCGGCTGGACATTCTCGCCAGCAACCCGCTCGGCCGCGCCCTCTACGCGCCCGTGTTCGACAACCCGGCCTGGTCGGCGAACATCGCGCGGTTCCACTTCCTCGACCCCCGCGCCCAAGATTTCTTTCCCGACTGGAACACAGCCGCCGACACCAGCGTCGCGCTCCTGCGTACCGAGGCCGGCCGCGACCCCAACAGCCACGAACTCAGCGACCTTGTCGGCGAACTCGCCACCCGCAGCGATGCCTTCCGCACCCGCTGGGGCGCTCACAACGTGCGGCTACACCGCGCTGGGGTCAAACACTTCCACCACCCCGTGGTCGGCGACCTCGAACTCAGTTTTGACGCGATGGATCTGCCCAGTGCCGACATCGACAGGTTGACGCTGACCGCCTACACCGCCGAACCCGGCTCGCCTTCTGAAGACGCGCTTGCGCTCCTGGCCAGCTGGGCGGCCACCACGCACACCGAGGCCGACCATCCACCTACCGACCAGCGCACCTCCTAATACCACCAACTTCTCGACATCCCCGCGTGGACCGACCCTGAAGGGTGAAGAAACGAATGGAACGCAAGCCCATCACGGCCACCGCCAAGGCCCCCGACACGAACTTCCGAGGTGACGTCTACGTCAACCCCATCTACCGTGGCGACGATCCCTCGCGGATGATCGTCAGCCTGGTGCGCTTCACCCCCGGCGCCCGCACCAACTGGCACTCCCACGCCATGGGCCAGACCCTGCACGTCACTGATGGCATCGGCCTCGTGGCCACCCGCGACGGCACCGTCATCCGCATGCGCCCCGGCGACACCGTCTTCACCCCACCCGGTGAAGAGCACTGGCATGGTGCCACCGCCGACAACTTCATGTGTCACCTCGCCATGCTTGAAGGCACCGAGGAAGGGGATGGCACCACCTGGCTCGAACCCGTCACCGACGACGAATACCGGAAAGCCAACCAGCAATAATCGGATAGCTGACCACCGAACGAAGAAAGAACCGCAGATTGGCGGGTTTCTCAGCGACGCGGCGAAAGGAGCCTCGGCTGGCAGCGCGGCCAGCGATGTCGGGGTTTGCGTGGCTGACTCACGAGGCGTCTTCGGAACGCCCGGCCCAGATGCCGCGGCTGTGGGCGAGGTGCTCGCGCATAAGCTCGGCGGCCCGTTCCGCGTCCCCGGCTTCGACCGTGTCCATGATGTCGATGTGTCCCTGGCCGGACTGCGTCACTTCGCCCTGGTCTGCCAGTTTCCGCCGGCCCTGCATGCGCGCCTGATCGCGCAACTGGCCGACCGTCACCACGAGACGCCGGTTGCCCAGCACCTCAAGCAGGCCGAGATGGAATTGCCGGTCGAGATCGAGAAACGAGGTGAGGTCCCCGCCGCGTGCGGGCTGCGTGATCTGCTCGGCCAACTGCCGAAACGGCGCGGCGTCCTTGCCGTCCAAGACTTGGACGACCTCGGAAACAGCTGGCACTTCGAGCACGGTGCGCAGCTTGAAGACCAGTAAGGTGTGACACCTTAGATCGCACCAGACGCGACAGCGTTGGGGGTCAGCGCTGGTAACTCCAACCCCTGCGATGCAATTCCGCATCGCTCAGGAAGCACGGGCGACCTCGATCATCCACACCGGTCCAGCGCGTCGGGCCACCGCGCTCCTCACGCACATACGCGTGGCCAGCACTCCACACCACGCTGTACGGCGCGGTCGGCAACGCATGCGACCGGTCGCCATGGGTGTGCGCCGCCGGAGTCGCCCGCGACAGCGTCGTGTGGTCTCGGGCTCGTCGCGCATCCGGTCGCATCAGCCTCACGCCACTTCCACCAGGTCAGTTCGAGCGAGCAGCCCGACGAACGTGTCGCGTCGGCCGCTATCCAGCTCCCGATACAGACCACCGTCGGCCGGCACCCACGTGCGCCCCTGATCGTCGGTCACTGCAGGACGATCCTCCGGCGCAGGACGGCCCTGCCCGGCAAGCCAGCAACGTCCAGACATCGCTCTCACCTTCAGATGCCAGACGCTAGGTATTACACCTAACGTCGCCCTCGGTTGTTCTGTCCTCAAGTGATCAACACCGCGTCCCAGGGCGAGACATCGCCGAGCGAACGCGCATGATGCGTTGTCACGCGATCTTGACTGGTTTCACGTGCCGGTTTCTGTGTCCGCCCGGACAACGCTGCAGCGAGAGGTTCGTGAGATCGGACAACGTTGTTGTGTCCGCGGTCACCGTATGGTGCGTTCACCTATCCGCCAGCCACTCCGCGGACGGATGCCACGCCGAGATCACGGCAGCCGTGGAGCGCCTGGTCGATCGCATGATCCGGACCCGAGCGCCGCTAGGCCACGCAACGAATGAGGGTTTCGACGATGAACGTCAGCGGCCAGGGTCCGCGTCCCGGCTCGCCGATCGTCCCGCCGACAGGTCGTCGGCTCGTGGTCGTGGGCGACGACGAGGGGCTGGGCCAGTCGGTGGCCGCATGCGCCGAGCAATGGGGAAACGAGGTAGTGCTCCTGCACCAGCCGGACGACGAGGCGTTACGCCGTCACCTGAGCGACCCGGCGGACGCGGTGGCGGTGGTCTCCCGTGATGACATCGTCGCGTTGCGCTACGCGTTGCTCGTCGAGCACCTCACGCCCGGCATTCGACTGGTCGTCACCATCTTCGATCACACCGTGGCGTGCGAAATCAACCGCGCCGTGCCGAACTGCACCGTGCTGGGCATGACCGATGCGATTGTGCCGGCGCTGCTGGGCGCCTGTGTCTCGCCGCAGCTAGCGAGCCTCCAGCGCGTGGACGACCAGCTTCTCGCGGTGAAGCAGACCACCGCCGGGCTGTCCGTGTGGCGGCACCAGCGCTGGCCGCAGTCGTGGAAGGCGCGCCTGGGCACGATGCTGGGTCAGTTTCGTCCGGTCGACGGCTCGGCGCAGGCGATGCTCACTGGTTTCGTGGGCCTGCTGCTCGTGGCGGTCATGGACACGGTCCTGGGGGTGTTGGTGCTGCACGAGGGCTGGCCGGGCGCGGTCTGGCAGGCGGCTCGGACCCTGACGACCGTGGGGTCCGCCCCGGCCGCCGAGCACGCCCCCGACTGGTACAAAGTGCTTTCCGCTGTGTCCATGCTCGCGGTACTCGCGCTGGCGGCGATCTTCACCGCGGGACTGGTGGACCGGCTGATGTCCCGTCGTCTCACCGCGATCGTGGGCACCCGCGCGGTTCCTCGACGTCACCACGTCGTGGTCGTTGGTCTCGGGCAGGTGGGTTTGCGGCTGTGCCGCGAGCTGCAGGCGTTGGGCATCGGCGTGGTCGCCGTCGAGCGGGATCGACACGCACCGTGTCTGCCCTTGGCCCGCGCGCTGGGAATCCCCGTGGTGCTCGGGCGTGGCGGCGACCGGTTCCTGTTGCGCCGCTTGTCGTTGCCCCATGCTCGGGCGCTGGCTGCCGTCTCCTCGGATGGTCGGGAAAACATCGCTGTCGCCGTGGCCGCCCGCGCCATCGCGCCCCAGCAGCGGATCGTGCTGCGCGCTGGCGGGGACGAGGTCACGACCGAATCCCGTTCGCTGTTCCACATTGGTGCGGTTTGCGACCTCGCACGCATCACCGGGCCGTTTGTGGCTGCCCGCATGCTCGGCATCGACCTGCTGAGCGTGTTCCCCGCTCACGGCGACACGTGCGCGCTGTTACCGAACGGCCACATACAGGACCTTTCACAGTGGACGGTGACCGGCGGGGACAGAGACGGAATTATGCCCAATACGCCAATAACTCACCATGAAGAAGTAAAACAAGGACTGCGAATCCAGCAACGATATCCCTCGAACGGAAGAACCACGATGTCTGCCGCAGAAGAGCTGATGAGCAAACCATTAGGTCAAGAAGATCCCCACTCGGAAGACGAAATCTTCCCACCCGGAAGCGAATCAAACACAGCGGAGAGCAACGAAGAGAACCACCTCGTCCGGGGTTACAACTAGCGCCCACGGGGACGGCCGACGGCGGCCTGGTACACGGGAGGACGAGTTGCGCGTAGTGTCGGTTTGATCGTGGCCTGGTGATCACGGTTGAGCAGGCGGGAGAGTGCAGCGATGAGGAGAAGGTCCGTTCGAGCCACCCAGACGGCGTCACACTGGGGTGTGTATCAGGTAAAGACCGACGAGTCGACCCATGAGGTCCTCTCCACCACAGGTGTCCCGTTCGACCGTCACCCGTCCCCGATCCAGGCTGGCCTGCCCGGGACCGGTTCATGATCGGCTGCGGAACTGGGAGCCAACCCCCACCACGCGGCCTATTGTGCGACAAAGGCAGGTCTGCACGGGTTGACCCGCGCAATGGCGGTCGATCATGGGCATGAAGGTATCCGTTGCAATGCGGTGGCGCCAGGCTGGATCGACACGGATCTCAATCTTGAGTTCATCGACAGCATGCCCGGCCCCGATGCCTTCCGCCGGGACATCGGGCGCATTCACCCGGTAGCCCGGACTGGGAAGCCGGAGGAGGTCGCCGCACTCGTGGCCTTCCTCGCAGCCGAGGAGGCCTCCTTTGTCACTGGGAACGTCTATTCGGTCGATGGTGGTCGGATGTCGAAACTGAGCCTGCCATGATGTGACTCTTCACTGTTGCGAGTGGATCGAACGGTAACGTGTTTGCACGCAAGGCACGTCACTCAAGGTCGCCCGGAAGAGCGATGCCCCCTCCGGGTACTTGCTCGTTCATGCTCCGCAGTTGCCGAGAACCCTCCCCGCCCAGGGACGAACGACCCTGCCATGTCCAACCAGACCGGCCATGGCGCGGAAGTCGACCTCGGCCACGTGTGGTTGTGGCAGGTAGGGACCTGCCGTAGACAGACCGCACTGTCTACCACTACTCTGCGTAAATGGATGCGGTACAGTCAGTACCGGAGGGGGTAAGTGAGGCGCGCGAGCGCATCCTCGATACGGCTTACGATTTGTTCACTCGACGCGGGGTACGCGACGTGGGCATTGAGGAGATCATTGCCCGCTCCGAGGTTGCTAAGGCGACCCTGTACCGGCACTTTCCGTCCAAAGTTGACTTGGTGTTGGCGTTTTTGGCGCGCCGTGAGGAATGTTGGACGATGGAGGTGGTCAGAGCCGAGGCGTGGCGTCGTGGGAAGACCGCGGAGGAACGACTTCTCGCGATCTTCGACGTCTTTGATGAGTGGTTTCGTAGCGATGGCTTCGACGCGTGCTCGTTCATCAACACGCTGGTGGAGATGGGCGCGCAGCACCCTTTGGGGAAGGCGAGCCTCGGCTACCTGGCCAACATCCGCGCGATCGTTCGTGAGCTGGCCGAGCAGATTCCACTGCGCGACCCTATCGGCTTCGCCCACTCCTGGCACATCTTGATGAAAGGTTCAGTCATCGCGGCGGTCGAAGGCGACGTCGATGCTGCCCAGCGTGGCCGCGCCATGGGCATCACCCTCATCGATCGCCACCGGCTTGCTGATGACGCACCCACCTGATGCGCCTGAGCCTCTCTAGACCCTGGGGGTAAAGACCACAATGAAAAGCGACGATCCAGAGTTCGTTGGTCGATCGCCGACCACCGCGATTGTCTTAGACAGTGTCCTGGACACTATGACGGTACTCGCCGTACAGGTGGGCAAGCTGGAGGAAGTAATCGTGTGCGGCACCGCGACGCAGAACGCACAGCGCGAACGCGACCTCACCTCCGAGCTATCCGCGCTGGGCTTGACTCTGGCCGAGGCGTGTCGACGTGTGACCCGCTGCCACGACCTGTGCGAGGAGCAGTAACCCAACACCAGTACTGAGGGTTCGATGCACAGTCGTTGATCTAGCAGGACCCGGACCGGGTGAGCAACTGGCGAGACAGCCCTCGGGCTGAGCGTTCGCGGCGGACGGGAGCAGAGGTCACGGTTCCGGGCCTGCGCTGACACCTGAGCGCCTTGACTTTGGGCCGTGGGGTCCAGCGGGCTGGGATGCCACCCGTCGGTTTGACACAGGCGGGGATTCCGGCCGGGGGAAGCAGGGACGTGTGATGACCTCCTTTCCGACCGCGTTTGGCTTGTCGCCGCAGCAGACCGAGGACGTGATCGGCTGGCAGGGATGGCGCCGTCGCTACACAACAGTCAGGCGGGGCAGGGCCCGTGCCGGAACCACAGCGCGTCCGCGACGAGATGGGACTGGTCAATGCCATCCTCATGATCCCGTTTGTACGTCGCGTCGCCGAAGCCGAGCGGGTGCCGGCCTGCATGGCCGATCTCGACTTCAAGCACGGAGAGGACGGCTTGCAGGTTTATGCGATGTGCGAGATCCCCAACAACGTCGTGCTCATCGACGTGTTCGCGCGGCACTTCGTCGAGGCGCCGTCGGACTACCCGGAGATGGCCGAATGCCTGGTCGAGACCGGCATCGACTCCATGAGCCTCAACCCGGACACCGTTCTGAAGACCACACGGCACGTGCTGGACGTGGAACGGCGTCTGGGACACACGTCGCGGTGAGGTGTGGGGTTTGCGGCGGAGCCCGGAAACAGGTGAGGTCAGATTGGAGTGGAGTGCTCAATTGGGACTGTGGTGGGCTGTCGTTCAGCGCCCCGTCTCGTGATGTCGAATGAAATCAAGAATCGCGCCTCTGATGGTCTGTTACATACCGTACTCAATGTGTAACTTGAGGTAGTCGATGGGTTTGCCCCGTCCGCGGTCGGGATGCAGCCCAACCTTCCGGTGAACAGTGGGCCGTATGGATCAGGAACGTCGCGGTTGGTTACGCGACTGCGTTGCGGCGCATGCCGCGAGTAACCAGGTGTCGGTGGGGACGCTGTGCGAGGCGTGCCTGTCGATTCTGCAGGTGGACGCCGTGGCTGCGACGGTGATCATCGTGCCCGGGTTACAGCCGCCGGTGGGCTGCAGCGACCAGCGCAGCCGGGATCTTGCTGATCTGGAAATGACGCTGGCGCAGGGACCCGGCCGGGAGGTAGCCGAGACACGCACCGAGGTGTGGGTTCCCGATCTCAACGCCGGTCACCCCACGTGGCCCGTGTTTGCCAATGAGGCGCTTCGCTACGGTGTACGCGCCGTGTTCGCCGTCCCCGCCGGCATCCGGGGCGTCCTCGTGGTCTACCGCGAGAGCCCCGGCCCGCTGACGGCCGGGCAACATCGTGACCAGTGCGTCTTCGCGTCTCTCGGCGCCGAGCTATCCGCATACAATCCGGGCGAACCGGAATGGCCGATAGGCGGGCCACCGGATCATGTGCAGATCTATCAAGCCAGCGCAATCGTAGCCGAACAATACGGTGTGCACCTCGATGTCGCCCTCGATCTCCTGCGTGTCTACACCTTCGCCCACAACCGACGCTTACGCGATGTGGCCCGCGACGTCAGCGACAACATCCTGGACCTGGACATCACGGCCTAGTTTTACCCGCCGCCCGGTGACCGGCACCGACCGCCCTCGAACACTGTCAGATCACTGCTACGTATTGTTGCTCGGCGGCGGGCTGCGGCACGGTTCGCGCTGCCGCCACCGTTGCCTCCTTGCGGCTGCGCCAACGCACGCGTTGACCGGCCTGCTGATCGACGATTTCATCGCGACGCGGACCGACCCCGTTCGGAGCAAGAGTTTTCGCGGGCCGTTGACAGCTTTCGGTGTGGCGGTTGAGCGCAGGTCAGGACGAAGGACTCAGGCGGGGCCTCACCCAAACTGGGCACTCTGAATGGTGGATGCCCCACGTGTGGTGTGCATCGTTGACCCGGTCCCGTGTTCCCTGGTCGGCGCCCAGTGAGCGAGGGCGGCATCGTGGTGGATCGAACTCAGTTTGCCCAAGCACTCACGGCGATCGTGGCGGAAGTACGTAAGGCGGAGGAGCTGCCGGAACGGCTGTGTCAGGCGTGTGTGGCGGCGTTGCCCGTGGATGGGGTTGGGCTATCGCTGATGACCGGTCGGCACCCGGGTAGTCGGATGCTGTTGGCCGCAAGCGATGACGCGGGCCGAGACATCGAAGAGGTTCAGTTCAGCTTGGGGGAGGGCCCCTGCGTGACGGCCTTCCAACAGGCCCGGCCGGTGCTGGTGCCCGACATCACCGATCGTGAGGCACGGCTGCAGTGGCCTGCCTTTGTTGAAGACCTCGCCGACCGCGGGGTGCGGGCGCTGTTCGCGTTTCCCCTGCAGGTGGGGGCGATCGGCATCGGGGTCCTGGATTGCCACCGGGCCGAGCCAGGGCCGCTGGAGGAGGTCACCGAAGCGCTCGTGGTGGCCAACGCCCTCACGACGGCCGTGCTGGACTACCAGGCCGGCAGCCTCACCACGCTGGACAAACCCGAGCTCATCGATTTGTCCTGGCGCAGTCACGCCACGGTGCACCAGGCCACCGGCATGGCCTCCTCCCAGTGGCGGGTGCCCACGGAGGAGGCCCTGGCCCGGTTGCGCACGCACGCATTTCGCGAGGGTCGCCCGCTGGAGGAACTCGCCAACGACGTCGTAATCCGTCGGGTGCGGTTTCACCCGGAGCCTCGTGAGCCGGACTCGACGTAGACATCCCCAGACCTGTGATCGTCTCGACGTGTAAGGAAGCCACCATGACCACCCGTTCACCGATGCCTCCGGGACGTGAGATCACCGAGGCGTTTGTGCAGCTGGCGGACAGCCTGGTCAACGACTTCGACGTGCTGGACTTGCTGCACACGCTGGCGGCCGACTGCGTGGCCTTGTTGGACACCGCCGCCGCGGGTCTGTTACTCACCGACGAGGACCAGCACCTGCGACTGTTGGCCTCCTCCAACGAGCAGGCTCGACTCATCGAACTGTTCCAGCTGGAAAGCGACCAGCCAAGCCCGTGCACAGACTGTTTCCACACCGGTCAACCCATCACGGCAGTGAACCTGGCCGAGCATGTCGACACCTGGCCGAGTTTCGTGGCCGAGGCGCAGCGGCAAGGCTTTCACACCGTGCACGCCCTGCCCATGCGACTGCGCAGCAACACCATCGGCACGCTCAACCTCTTCCGCACCCAAACCACCGGGCTGGGCGCCGAGGACCTGGTGTTAGCGCAAGCGCTCGCCGATGTGGCCACCATCGCGGTGTTGCAACACCGAGCCATCGCGCGCCGTGATGTCATCATCGAACAGTTGCAAGGCGCCCTGAACAGCCGTGTGACGATCGAACAGGCCAAGGGCGTGCTCGCCGATCGCGGTGACTTCGCCGTCGACGAGGCCTTCGGGCACCTGCGGCGCTACGCCCGCGGGCACAACCTGCGGCTCGGCGACGTGGCCTGGCGCATGGTCTCCGACCGCGCCACAGCCGACGCGATCCTGCACTGGCTTGGGACAGGCGGCGATTGACTCCAGCTGACCGCTGTGGTCGCTGTAGGCAACTCGGCTGATCACCACTGGCCCCACGTGTTTTCCGGCTGACTCGTGCTACATGTTGGGTACCTGAGTGATGGGGTCATGGGTGGAATGCTGGCATAAGGGGATCGAGGGCGGATTCTGGTCACTGCGGCTGGACGATCCGACGCTATCGACGGTGTGATTCTCGGTCGAAATGGAACGGTCCGTTACGGTTTCTTCTGCAGATCTCGCCCCACTGTGGGATGAGGTGGTGAATTACGGTTGTGTGGTTATTCTCGCCGACAGCTACAACCGTCTTCCTACCGGGACTTTCGACCCTGTTTTTGATCACGTACCGTAGCCATAGAGGGCGGAAGGTTCTGTATAAGACCCTGTGACTTTGCGGCAGGCTTCTATGACGACCGAGACCCAACACGCCGCGCGGGCGGGTGTCCGTGAGCACATACTGACAACCGCCGGTGAATTGTTTGCCCGTCGGGGCGGTATCCAGGCCGTGAGTATCGAGGAGATCATCGAACGGTCCTGCGTAGCTCGTGACACGCTTTATCGCTATTTCCCCTCCAAGACCGATCTGGTGCTGGCATTTCTTGCCAACCGGGCATCCCTATGGACCCTCGGGCTAATCCATGACGAAGCGTGGCGACGCGGTGATACACCCGAGCATCAGCTTCTGACGATCTTCGACCTGCTCGACAACTGGTTCCACGAACGCGCGGCCTTCGACGCGTGCCCGTTCATTCACGTGCTGCTTGAGCTGGGACCTGAGCACCCGGCCGGACGAGCCGCGATTAGCCACCTGGCCCAGATCCGCGAGCTTGTGCGCGAGTTGGGGGTGCAGGCCGGGCTGCGTGACCCGGAAGAGTTCGCGCACGCTTTGCATGTCCTGATGAAGGGGTCGGTCGTCGCCGCCGCTGAAGGCGACGTGGACGCCGCCAGCCGATCTAAGGGCATGGCCCAACGGCTCATTGACGACCATCGGGCGAAACCACCCCAGACCTACCGGCCCACCTACGCGGGCGCGCAGCACGGACACGGACACCGCGGAACACCCAGCGCCCACAGCCGGGTCAGCCGCCCGTTCGACGGCCATGGCGACGGAAGTTGATGGCCGTAGTACCACCCCCACACGCTGTCCGTGGGCTAGGCGGTCACCGCGCTGTGGGCTACGTTCAGGCATCCTGCGGCCTGGTCGACGGTATTGGGACCATAGCCTTAGCCCTCCCCCTCGTGCTCTGGCTCGGTTCATTCATTGTTTGATGAAATCTGACTGGGACCTTCTTCCCTCCCCAGTCCACCTGGAGAAGTGGAAGGTGGGTCACGTGAAGAGTGAACAGGCTGAGCACGAGGTCGACCGGCCAGCGCAGATCGATCAATCCATCGAAGATCGCGAAGCTCGTCTACAACGGTGGCAACACGTACTCGACGCGCGCGAGCGAGCCGCCGACGAACGCGAAGTCATCGCGAACGAGCGGGAACGAGCCGCCGACGCACGTGAAGCGCAAGCCGACCAGCGGGAACGAACCGCCGACGAACGCGACGCCGTCGCGGATCAGCGGGAGCAGGCTGAGAATCGGCGGGAGCACCGATTTGACGAGAATGAGCGGCGTGCAAGTGATCGTGCTCGCAAACTCGGTCTCGATGTCGCAAGAGCCGAGCAGCAAGCGTCTGAATCCGTCGCCCGTGGGCGCGCGCTGCTGGAGGCGAGTCAGGCAGCCCTGAAGCGTAGCCAGGAGGCTTTGGCGCGTGTGCGGGACCGCGATCGTCGTCAGCAGCAAGAGGTTGAGCGGCAATCGGCTGCCAGTGAACGAGAAGTTCTGAAACAGGCAGCGGAGGAGGAGGGTTAGGACGACCCGGCAGACATCCTGTGTCCGCCTGACCACGGATGACCACGGCCAGAAGCACTGGGGTCGCAATGGGGCGCACAACACTGGCAGACGACCCTCAACAGCAAGAAACGTGATGGGAAGCGAACGCGGGGAACCAGTGTGCTCAACAGCGTTCGGAACACGCGGCTGAGCCTGCAAAACTCATACTCAGCCTGGAGGAACCCTTATACCGGGAGATGACAACTTCTCAACGCCGTACGGCGGGACCTGCTCTGCCGGCCGGTGTGCCCTATGTGATCTGGATACGCTGGGGCTTGGCCGCTGCGGCCTTCGGCACTCGCACGGAAAGGACGCCATTATCGAGCTTGGCTTCGACGTTGCTGGCGTCGACGTTTGAGGCCAGGGTGCTGCGGTAGAAGAATCGTCCAGTGCACCGCGTGTGGCGCCGAAGCACTCCGGCGTGCTCCCGTTCCTTGATTTCACCTGTGATCTCCAGGTCGTGATCACGGATTTCGACCTGGAGCTCGTCACGATTCACGCCGGGCAGGTCGACCTCATACACGTACGCGTCCTCGGTCTCGGGAACAGGTGCAGCCGGACGGCCTGCTCGGCGGGTCGGCTGGTGGACAATCCACAGTGGAATCGCGCCCAGAGTCGCTGCTGCCTCCGTGGCGGTTCGCTGAACGGACCTCCTCGCCCTCGTGTGCTTCGGTAGTGAGGTCATGGGCGAGGAACTCGTCCTGCCCGACCAGTGAGCGGTTGCCGGCGGTCGGTGTCCCGGCTTGCCACAGGCGGGAGCGGCTGGCCTCGGCGATGCGGATGTGCGACTGGCAGGTGTGCTCATGCAGCAGCACCAGCTCTGGTGCGGCTTCGAAGCCGACGTGCTCTTCGAGGTGTTGTCCGCTGAACCCGTGGTAGCGCGGCTCATGTGGACGAACCGGCGTTGGGAAAGCCGGGTTGTCCGTCCCGTGTGGTCGCGGAAACGGAGGCGGCGCGAGAGGATGCTCCGTTCGAGGTCAGTTCCTGTTCGTAGCCCAGCAGTTCGACCGCGCGGAGGTCCAACCACGAGTCGTCACCGCAGCGAAACGACGGCGAAAGCCAGTTGGGCATGTTGACCAGCGACTCGTTTTCCACCTCGCGGCCCGCGACGGTGTCAGTGAGTCGGTTGTAGCACCCGGCGATGTGGCGAGCTGGGGTCCCATACCATGATGGTTTCGACGCCGCATCCTCAGGACAGCCACGTATGGCGGTTCATGCCTTACTGATGTGGCTGGGTCCAGCGCCGTTCTACGATCTCCCACTCGCGTGCCCACGCTCGGCGAGCGTGCGCGTCGGCCAGGCCTCGTACCCCAGCCGCAAGCAGCGAGCAGCAGATCGTGGCCGCAGCCAGCCCCATGATCGTCTCGAACACGGCCGAACCCGTGACCTCGGCTTCAGTGCGTGGCGGCGGTGTGAGCTCACCAGAGGGGCCAACCCATACGGGTACGGTGCGGCCTTGGACGGTGTCCGAGGGTACTTGAACGACCCCGAGATGGCCCTGGCCATTGCGGTCGGTCCACCGAACGGATGCATCGGTTACGGGGCGCTGTCCGTCGGGGCCGTCCCCGGGGGCGCTGGTTTGCGGGTTGGCGGTCAGCACCGCCGGGACTTGGTACCGCTGCGCCGCTTCCGCTGCGGCAACCCGGGCTTGCTGCTGGTGTAGGTCACTGCCGAAGAAGACCGCAGCCGGAATCGCCGCCGCAGCGAGGACGATCAATATCAGCATGGCCACGGCGGTGAGCCGATCGACACGTCGACGCAACGGGTTCCTGCTGGTGGCCAGCGCGTGCGCCAGCCACGCAAACCGGTAGCGAATCCCGGTGTCCATGACCACCCCAGACGACGCAGTGGAAACAGGCAGTGGAAACAGTGTGTCTGTGATTGGCTGGGCTCACCGTGCCACCCAGCAGAGCCTTTGGGCCCTCACTCACAAGGAGGACGGGTCGCGGCGCAGTGGCAGGCGTCCACAACAAGGGCCTGGCTGAGGAGTGGACATTTCCCCGTCTTATGACGATGGGCCAATCGAGGCTCGCAAGCCTCCGATTCGTCATCCACATCCTCGAGCCAGGTCACCGGGTTTCCCCGGCACTCGCAGGTTGCCTCCACGTGAGGTCCGCTGTCATGGGCCACAAGTCCCTGTTTCTCAGCGTTCGTGTGCTGCGGGGACGATCGCGATGGGGCAGGGGGCATGGTTGACGGCGGTGTGGCTGACTGAGCCGAGCAGGAGTCGGCGTATCGGCCCTCTGCCGTAGCTGCCTGCCCACCACGAGCAGGTCCGCGCCCCCGGCCATGTCGCCGAGGGCGCGGGAAGGATCAGCCGAGATCAGCTCGGTACGAATCCGCCAGATGACCTCATCGGCATCCGCCCGTTCTTCACCACCACTCTCTCCGGTGATCATCGGGCGAGCGACGGGGCGATCCGGTAAACCCGCCTCGCCTCGGCTGCCCACCACGATCAACTGAGCGGTGGCACCGTGTTCGACGAGATACCGCACTGGACGATCGCGCTCCACAACCGAGCCGAACAGGGACATTCGGCGCGCGTCCACCTCTGAAGCCTCGTCGTGGTGGTTGATTCTGCGCCAGCCGCCCCAGATCACGCGCGAGGCGCCACGGAGGGGACGGTTGGACCCGGTGGATCACTGGCGCATCGATGGGGTTCGCAGGTTCACCGCGATCCGTCGTAGCAGGTGTTCGGTGTCCACTGGTTTGGTGACGTAGTCGGTGAAGCTGGCGTTGAGGCTCTTCTCCCGGTCGCCTTTCATCGCCTTCGCGGTCACCGCGATGATCGGGAGGTCGGCGTACTCGGGTTCCTTGCGGATCTCCGCGGCGGTGGCGTACCCGTCGAGCCCGGGAAGCATGATGTCGAGCAACACCAACACGATGTCTTTGTCCCGATGCAGCACCTCGATGCCGGTCGCGCCGTCCTCCGCTTGGCGCACGCACAGGCCGTGCTGTTGCAGCAGGGTCGACAGGGCGAAGACGGTGCGCGGGTCGTCGTCGATGATGAGTACCTTCTCGCCGTTGAACCGCGACTGGCGGTCGGTCGCCTTCACCGGGTCTGGTCCGTCCACGGCAGTGTCATCGGCGGACACGGTGGGTGCGCCGTCCACGAGGGCAGGTGCGAGTTCGGCTCCACCGGGCTCGCTGACCGTCTCCGGGTGCCGGTGCGGGGGAACGTAGAGGGTCAAGGTGCTGCCCACCCCGGGCTCGCTGCTGACGTGCAGTTCGCCGCCCAGCAGGCGGGTCAGCTCCCGGCTGATGGTCAGTCCGAGACCGGTACCGCCGTAGTGGCGGTTGATCGTGCCATCGGCCTGTTGGAATGCTTCGAAGATGACGGGCAGCTTGTCCGTGGCGATACCGATCCCGGTGTCGCACACGTCGAAGGCGATCAGGCCGTCGGCGTTGCGCAGCGGGGAGTCGCTGGCAAGCTCGACTGGGTCCGCGAGACGGATGCCCATGTGGACGCTTCCCTCGTGGGTGAACTTCACCGCGTTGGACAGCAGGTTACGCAGGATCTGCCGCAGCCGGTCGGAGGCGATGTTCAGGCTCGGCGGCACGTCCGGCGCCACCTGCACGGAGAACTCGAGGCCCTTTTCCGCCACGAGTGGCCCGCAGAGTGTCTCCACGTAGCGCACCAGTTCCTTCACCGACACGGGGGTGGGTTGCAGCTCGATGCGCCCTGCCTCCACCTTGGCGAGGTCGAGAATGTCGTTGATGAGCCCCAGCAGGTCGCTGCCGGCGGAGTAGATGATCTGGGCAAACTCGACCTCTTTCGGGCTGAGGTGGCCCTCCGGGTTGTCGGCGAGCAGCTTGGTCAGGATCAGCGCGCTGTTGAGTGGCGTGCGCAGCTCGTGGGACATGTTCGCCATGAACTCCGACTTGTACTTCGACGCCGTGGACAGCTGCTGGGCGCGCTCTTCGAGTTCCAGCCGCGCCTGTTCGATCTCAGTGTTCTTGATCTCAATGTCGCGGTTCTGGCTGGCCAGCAGGGTGGCCTTCTCTTCGAGCTCGGTGTTGGACCGCTGCAGCTCATCCTGCTGAGCCCGCAGCTCTTGGGTAAGTCGCTGCGACTCCGCCAGCAGCGCTTCGGTGCGGGCGTTGGCCAGGATCGTGTTGAGGTTGACGCCGATGTTGCGTTTGAGCTGCTCCAGAAGATCCAAGTGGACGCTGGAGAACTCGTTGACCGTGGCGAGTTCCAGCACACCGAGCGCCGCACCCTCGAACAGCACCGGCAACACGACCACGTTGGCCGGCGCGGAGTCACCGAGGCCGAAGGAGATCGACGCGTAGCTCGGGGGTGCGTCGGTGACTATGATCGTTCTCAGGTCCGCTGCGGCTTGACCCACCAACGACTCGCATCCACGGAAGCGCGCAGGCATGTTGGCAGGCGGGCGGCACCCGTAGCTGGCGATGCGCTCCAGCACGCTCTCGCCGTCCGCATCGGTCTGGGCGAGGAAGAATGCGCCCTGCTGGGCGGAGACCAGCGGCACCAGCTCGCTGAGCAGCAGCGACGCGACAGCGGAGAGGTCGCGGTGGCCCTGCATCAGCGCGGAGATGCGCGCCAGGTTCGTCTTCAGCCAGTCCTGCTCGAGGTTGGAGGTGGTGGTCTCCTCGAGGTTGGCGATCATCTGATTGATGTTGTTCTTCAGCTCGAGGATCTCGCCCGAGGCGTCCACGGTGATCTGCTGAGTCAAATCGCCCGCGGTGACCGCGGTCGCCACCCCCGCGATCGCGCGGACCTGCTCGGTGAGGTTGCCAGCGAGCCGGTTGACGCTGTCGGTGAGCCGCTGCCAGGTGCCGGAGACGCCTTCGACCTCGGCCTGCCCGCCCAGTTTGCCCTCGGTGCCCACCTCCCGGGCCACCCTGGTGACCTCTGAGGCGAATGCGGACAGCTGGTCGACCGTCGTGTTGAGGGTGGTCTTGAGCTCCAGGATCTCCCCGCGGGCGTCCACGTCGATCTTTTTGGTCAGGTCGCCTCGGGCGATCGCGGAGGTGACCAGCGCGATGTTGCGCACCTGGCTGGTCAGGTTTCCCGCCATCGAGTTGACGTTGTCGGTGAGGTCCTTCCACGTGCCCGCGACGTCGCGGACCTGGGCCTGGCCACCGAGGATTCCTTCGGTGCCGACTTCGCGCGCCACCCTGGTGACCTCGTCGGCGAACGCTCGCAGCGTGTCGACCATGGTGTTGATGGTCTCGGCGAGCGCGGCGACCTCGCCCTTGGCCTCGACGGTGATCTTCTTTGACAGGTCGCCGCCGGCCACCGCAGTCGCCACCGTGGCGATGTTGCGCACCTGGCTGGTCAGGTTCGCCGCCATCTCGTTGACGTTGACCGTGAGGTCCTTCCACGTGCCGCCGATGCCGCGGATCCTGGCCTGGCCGCCCAGCCGGCCGTCCGTGCCGACCTCCCGGGCGAGTTGGGTGACCTCGTCGGCGAATGCGGAGAGCTGGTCAACCATGGTGTTGAGGGTGGTCTTGAGTTCGAGGATCTCCCCGCGGGCGTCGACGGTGATTTTCTGGGTCAGGTCGCCCCGAGCCACCGCCGTCGCCATCCCGGCGATGCTGCGGACCTGGTTGGTGAGGTTGCCGGCCATGGAGTTGACGGAGTCCGTCAGGTCGCGCCAGGTGCCGGCGACGCCTGGCACTTGGGCTTGTCCGCCCAGTTGCCCCTCGGTACCGACCTCTCGGGCCACTCGCGTCACTTCGTCGGCGAATGCGGAGAGCTGGTCGACCATGGTGTTGAGGGTGTTTTTCAGCTCGAGGATCTCCCCGGAGACCTCGACGTCGATCTTTTGGGTGAGATCACCGCGGGCGACAGCGGTGGCCATCCGGGAGATGTCGCGGACCTGCTCGGTGAGGTTGCCGGCCATGGAGTTGACCGAGTCCGTCAGGTCGCGCCAGGTACCGGCGACGCCTGGCACTTCGGCTTGTCCGCCCAATTGCCCCTCGGTACCGACCTCTCGGGCCACCCGCGTCACCTCGTCGGCGAACACCGAAAGCCGATCGAGCAGCGAGTTGACCGTGGTGCTGAGGCCACCGAACTCACCATGCGGCTGGGAACCACTCGGCGGGCCGGGCATGCGCCGAGAGAGGTCGCCCTCGGCCACCGCCTCCAGCACGCGAGACAGCTCCGTTGTCGGTCGCAACAGGTCCTCGATGACCCCGTTCATCGCCGACCCCGCCATCGACCAACCGTCCCCGTCGCCAGTGAGCTCGACCCGCTCACCAAGCTGTCCGTCCTTGCCGACCGCGGTTCGCACCCGATCCATCTCGCCAACCAACCGCTGGTTGCGCTCGGCGAGCTCATTGAACGCGGTGGCGAGTTCCGCGGACAGGCCGCCCCCGGTGGCCATGACGCGACGGCGGAAGTTGCCCCCGCACAGGTCCTTCATCCCGTCCAGCAGGCGCCTGAGCGACTGAATCTCGACCGTTTCCTCGTTCGCCAGCCATCGAGCGCCCGACGTGCCGACGCTCGATGAAATGTCCGTAGTCACCCTGGCCACCCCAAATCGGTTGGACAACGCCATGGCCGGCCCCGCACGCCGAATGAGTCCAGAATTCAAACGGAGTGTCTCGGTGCGCAACGCACCGCATTAGGCGGCGGCGAACCGGGGCGCGCCCTCGTGAACTACCTGCCAGCGGCTCCGGCCTGCTCACGTTCTCTCAGCAACATCACGGTCCAGCCCCAACCCGGTCGCGGGCACAACGGCCTGGATGCGGCTTCGCACGCTGAGCTTGCCCGGGAAGGAGCAGACATATCGGCCTCGACAGTAAGCCGGAATCCTGCGTTCGATAGGGACTTTTGTCCTAGGAGTTGAACGAATCTTCTCGGACCGCAGTGAGGGAAGCCTCCATATGGCGTGCGACCGAAGATCTTGAACCCTCAAGAGGCTTCATCGCCATCCCATCGACCTGGAGGTGGTGTCGGAGGACAGACGAAGGGTGTTCAAGATCAGTTTGTGGGGACCGATCTGAACACCCTTCTCATGGCATCTGAACGGTTCGGTCGTGGCCTGGATGCCTGACACCCTCCGGGGCGGGTCACGGCTGACTTCCGCCCGGGCCAGCATCTCGCTCATGATCAAGTCCCTGTCGAGAGGGTCTTGTGTCGGCTTGTGCCTGCGCTTGCGCAGGGTGCAACGTCGCCGCGCACGCAACGACCAGCCGCGTGGCGTCCGCGGCAGCATCGTTCGCACCCAATCGGGTACCCGACAGGTGACGCACGACAGCCACTGCGGAGTGCGACAGGGGGTTGTGATGACTGCTGGGGTTTCTCAGGCCGTGGAGGACATCTATCAGGCGCGGGATGCGCTGCGCGCCGCCGAGGCGTTTCAACGCGACGCCCAAGCCGTCACTGAGGAGGATCTCAGCGCGTTCGCCGCCGCGTTGCAGCAGACGCTGCTGGAGCTACAAACAGTCGCGGCGCTGTTGGCCGAGCAGGCCAGCCATATCGACCGGCGAGCGGTGCAGCAGCGGGCCCGTCGCGATGCTCCCGCCGACAAGCTTGACGAGGCAGTGGAGCATATGATCCATCTGGGCCAGGTGCTGGATCACGCCGCCGTGGAAGTCGGGCATTCCTGGCAGTCGAGCGAGTCCGCTCGCCACGACCTCGGCGCGGGCGCCGACACCGCCATGCCTGAGCCCCGACCCGAACGGGACAACGGTGGCAACGCCCAGGTGTCGCAGCATCGGACGTGAGGCCACGGGAGGATCCCGGTGACCTGCACCGCCTACTGGTACGCCAGCCGCGAGGGCCTGCGGCCGTGGATCACGATCCGCGACGAGCGTGGTGCGGCCCTCAGCGGGTTCGAACTACCCCCGGGCAGGACGGCCAGGCTGGAACCGATGCCGAGCCGGCCGCGGCAGGATGATCCCAGGCGTGACCCGTGGACGCCAGCGACCTTGGATTCTCCGCTGCGGTCGGGCCTGTCTAGAGCGCATCGCCCGCTCGTGTGACGAGGCGGCTCGTGGGACCACAGCCTGCTCGCCGCGGTCGTTTCCGTGGCCAAGCGTTGGCGGGGGTCCGCAAAGTCGTCTGTACTCCTTGGATTCGCCGCTGTGCCACGGGGATCAGTCCGTTCGGTGTGGCGCGGGTTAGCCACGGTCGCCGTGTTCGCGGGGTGGCGCGCTGCGGCGCTGATCGGCGACGTCGGCGGGGTCAGCGTCGGCCACGTCGTCGATGTCGTCCGGGAGGTTGTCGGCGTCCTCGGCGTTCGGGTCCACCGGCAGCTCGTCAGGATCAGGCGCGGTCATTGCGATCCCCTCCGTCGTGGTTGTCGTGGGCGAGCCTACGCCCCGCGCGGTCGGCGCGAGTGATCGACTCGGGCGTGGCCGGGTGGCCCGGCGGGGGGTGGGGAGTGCTGCAGCCACGGTGGGGGCCAGGCGTAGTCGGGGCAGTACTCCGGCGACATGGAGCACCCTGCGCAGCG
This sequence comes from Pseudonocardiaceae bacterium, assembly GCA_051984675.1. Classification (GTDB taxonomy): domain Bacteria; phylum Actinomycetota; class Actinomycetes; order Mycobacteriales; family Pseudonocardiaceae; genus JBPYFK01. The sequence goes on from JBPYFK010000091.1 coordinate 26,145, forward strand.
CTGGTGGGCTGGCGGCCAGCCACAGTTGGGCGCCGTGGTGGGTGGCCAGGCGGTCGGCGAGCAGGAGCAGGTCCACACCGGCGAGGCCGAGGAAGTCCACTTCGTGCAGGTCCACGATGATCCGCTCGGCCTGGGCGAGGCCGGGCAGCAGTGCTTGGGCTAGTAGCGGGCGGGTGTGCCGGTCGATGTCGCCGGCGACCGCCACCACGGACACGCCGAGATGAGGATGGTGGGTGCGCACGTGCATCCACCCCGACATACGCAGCTCGATCGGCAGCGTCGGCGTATCCGCAGCATGTTGGCCTGCCATGATCCTCACCTCCCGGTCCACGCGCGGGGTACTGCTGGATGGCTTATGCGACTTCGCCGGTGCGGGCGCGGTCGGTGGTCGCCCAACGCCGTCATCCTTATCCTCCGCTTCCAGCTCCCATCTTCTTCACCCAAACAACCGACAAACAACCAACTCAAGAGACTTGCAAACTTAGTCTCGCTGTCCCAGAATATGTGCCGTCGTAGGTTTGACAAGAGGGAAAGAGGGGGTGAGAGCACCATCCACGGCAAGCCATGACCCTTCCTTCCACTGTCGGGGTGACGGCGCGCCCCCTGGACGATGAGGGCGAGCGGGACGGCGCGGC
>JBPYFK010000092.1:0-28460 GCA_051984675.1 Pseudonocardiaceae bacterium
CCGAGCCCTGGGCTTCCAGGATCGCCTGCGGTGCGAAGTTCTCCGAAGCGATCATCTCCAACGTGGACTGCTGCCGCTGAAGCTCAGCCGAGACCGCAGCCGCCACCTCGGGGTCGACCGCCGACAGTTCGCCGCCGAGCGGGTCACTGGCAGCACGTGCGGTGGACAAAGTCATGTGCATTCCTTCCGGGCTCACGGCAGCGATCTGATCGAGGGAGAGGACGAGCCTCCGTCTGGCATACGACTGACATATCAGTTAGATGTCACGGTAACGAAAAGGAAAACCGTGGTCAAGGGCGTGTGGTCTACGACGCCGAGGCCGTCTCCACTGAGAATCGGGTGGCGGCCCTCCGACCCGCCACCCGACGACCGGATTCCTGCGCCTAGTTGCCGCTGGTCTCCCCGAGCTTGACGCGGACCCAGTCATGGAACGCGCCGATGTGGTGCTCGCTGGGGACGAGCACGCCACCGTTGGCGTAGGAACGGGAGTCCATGGCCAGTTGGCAACGTTCGCAGGCGTCGAAGTCCTGCTGGTTGACCCGGTGGAACAGCTCCACCGACCGGGAGAGGTCCTTCCCGGACTCGACGACCTCGGGCAGGTACAGCCAATCGCACTCGACGAGGGTGCGGTCGGGCGTGAGCGGGAACATGCGGTGGAAGATCACATGGTCGGGCACCAGGTTGATGAACACCTGCGGCCGGACCGTGATCGCGTAGTAGCGGCGGTCCTGGTGCTCACCGACACCCGGAATCCGCTCCAGCCCCTCGCTGCCGTCCACGGTGAACCCGTGGACGTCCTCGCCGAACTCCGCTCCGTGCCCGACGTAGTACTGCGCGGCGAAGCCGTCGGCGAACTCCGGCAGCACTTCGGTGAGCTCGGGGTGGATCGTCGCGCAGTGGTAGCACTCCATGAAGTTCTCGATGATCTGTTTCCAGTTCGCCTTCACGTCGTACTCGATGCGCTTGCCCAGGCGGAGGTTGCCGATGCCGTAGGCGTCGATCTCGCTCGCGTCGCCGAGCCGGTCCACGACGTCAGCGATCACGGTGTCCTCAAAGGACGGTGGCGTTTCCGCCAGCGACACCCAGGCGTAACCGAGCCATTCCCGCAGGTGAACCCGATGCAGGCCGTATTCCGTACGGTCAACGTCGGGCATCCCCTGCAGGTTCGGGGCCGCGATCAGCTTGCCGTCCAGCCCGTAGGTCCAGGCGTGGTAAGGGCATTGGAAGGACCGCTTCACCTGGCCCTGCGCCTCGGTGCACAGCCGGGCACCCCGGTGCCGGCACACGTTGAGGAAAGCGTTCAGCTGCCCGTTGCGGTTGCGAGCGATGAGCACGCTCTCCCGCCCGACCTGGACACTGCGGAACGCACCGGGCGCGCTCAGGTCATCGCAGCGCACTGCGCAGAACCAGTCGTCTTCAAAGATCCGCGACTGTTCCAGGGTAAACAGGGAGGAGTCCGTGTAGTAGTGGCCGGGCAGCGTCGCCATCAAGCTCTGCGGGAGCTGCGTTGTGGTCATGATGCAAACCTCACTGCTGTCGGGGTCCCGCGGCCTTCGCCGCGAGCCAGCTGGATACGTCAGCGACGGATGCGTGCCATGTCGGGGTCGAACAGCGGTTCTTGCGCGACAGTGGCCGGAAGTCTCTCGGCGAAGTACTCGATCGCCACGGCCGTGCCCGGCACCGCCGCCTCGGCGGGCAGCCACGCGTAGGCGATGGAGCGGTCCAGGGTGTAGCCGTAGGCGGCACTCGTGACGTAGCCGGCAACGGAATCTCCGACGTAGACCGGCTCTTTGCCCATCACCACATGCTCGCGGTGATCCAGCAGCAGCGGCACGAGCTTCCGCTCGGGCGGGGCGTCGGAGAGCTCGGTCAGCGCGGTCCGGCCCAGGAAGTCACCCTTGTCCATGCGGACGGCGAAGCCCACGCCCGCCTCGTAGGGATTGTGCTCCGCGGTCATGTCCGTGCCCCACGCCCGGTATCCTTTCTCCAGCCGCAGGCTGTTGAAGGCACTGCGGCCACCGGCGGCAACGCCCAGGTCTTGGCCGGCTTCCCAGAGCGCGTCCCACAGCCGCAGGCCGACATCCGCGTCCGCGTAGATCTCCCATCCCAGCTCGCCCACATAGGACACCCGCATGGCGGTCACCGGAACCCCGGCGACGTTGGCCTGGCGGGCCTTGAAGAACCCGAAGCCCTTGTGGGAGAAGTCGTCGTGGCTCAGCGGCTGCACCAGGTCACGGGCCGACGGCCCCCAGACTCCGACGCAGCAGGTTCCGGCGGTGATGTCCCGGATCAGCACCGAGCCGTCCTCCGGGGCGTGCTGCAGGAACCAGTCGACGTCGAGGTTGCCGTTGATGCCGAGCTGGAAGCGTTGGCCCCCCAGCCGCGCCACGGTGACGTCGCTGCGCACGCCGCCGGTCTCGTCCAGTAGCAGGGTGTAGGTGACCGCGCCGGGTTTGCGGTCCATCTGGCCCGTGGTCATCCACTGGAGGAAGGGCAACGCCCCGGGCCCGGAGATCTCCACTCGCTTCAACGGTGTCATGTCGAACATCGCCACGCGCTCGCGGGTCGCCTTCGCTTCCGCGGCGGCGATGGGTGACCAGAACTGGGAGGCCCACTCACCGCGCCGTGGCAGTTCCAGATCTTCAGCGAGCCGGGCGTTGGCCTCATACCAGTGCGCGCGCTCCCACCCGCCGGCTTCCAGGAAGAATCCGCCCAACTCCACCTGCCGGGGATAGAACGGGCTGGTCCGCACCGCTCGCGGCTTTTCCGCCGGCTGCAACGGGTGCAGGACGTCGTAGACCTCGACGAACGCCTGGCAGGAACGGGCGAGGACGAACTCCGGGTCGCGCTGGACCTGCTCGAAGCGGTGCATGTCGCATTCGTGCAGCTCGATCGAGGGCACCCCGTCGACCAGCCATTCCGCGACCACCTTGCCCACACCGGCGGAATGCGTCACCCACACGGCCTCCGCCAGCCAGAAGCCCTCGATCTCACGGGACTCGCCCAGCAGCGGCATGCCGTCCGGGGTGAACGACATGATCCCGTTGAAGCCGTCGTCGACCTTCGCGTCCCGCAGGCCGGGGAGCAGCCGCACGGCGTCGTGCCACGCCGGGTCGAAGTCCTCCTGGGTGAACTCCAGCATGGACGGCATGACCGCGGCCTCGTCCACCCCGGGAACGTTCCGAAGGTCGACCGGCATCGGGCGGTGCGAGTACGAGCCGATGCCCAGCCGGTCGCCGTGCTCCCGGAAGTACAGGTCGGCGTCTTGGTGGCGCAGGATCGGCAGCCGGATCTCCGTGCCGTCGGCGTTGCCGGCCAGCTCCGCCAGCGGGGTGGTCTTCGCGTACTGATGGGCCATGGGCACCATCGGCACGTCGATACCGACCATGCTTCCGATCTTGGGGCCCCACAGGCCGGCAGCGGAGATCACGATGTCGGCGGGGAAGGTGCCTTGGTCGGTCACGACTCCACTGACCCGACCACCGCTGTGCTCGATGTCGAGCACCGTGTGGTGACCGAGGAAGGTGGCGCCGCGGGCCGTGGCCCGGCGAGCCTGTGCCTCACACGCCCGCACCGCCTTCGCCAAGCCGTCGTCGGGCGTGTAGAAGCCGCCGAGCACCTGATCGCGCTCCACGGACGGCCACAGGTCGGCGCATTCCTCGGGGCTGAGCAGGGTCGAGCGAATGTCCCAGGACGTGGCCAGCCCGTGCTTGCGCTTGAGGTCGTCCCAGCGCTGGGGGGTGGTGGCCAGTTCCAGCCCACCCACGGGGAGGAAGCAGGGCTGGCCGTCCAGGTCCAGCGAGCGGAACTTGCGGACCGTGTAGTCGGCGAGTTCGGTCATGGTCTTGGACGAGTTGGTCCGAAAGACCAGGCCGGGCGCGTGCGAAGTGGAACCGCCGGTGGCGAACAACGGTCCTTGTTCGAGCACGGTCACCTGGGTCCAGCCACGCTGGGTGAGCTCGTCCGCCAGCGAGCATCCCACGATGCCGGCTCCGATGATGATCACTCTGGGCAGCGAGGAGGAAGGAGTCACCAGAGGTCGTCCTCTCAGACGTGGGTTGGTGAGTGCGAAAGCCTGACGTTGGTGCGGATCGCCGGTCAGTGGCCCCTGTCGATCCACTCCTGGAGGTGCGGCGCTTCGGCACCGATGGTGGTGGTCGGACCGTGTCCGGTGTGGACCACCGTGTCGCCGTCCAGACCGAACAGCTGGGTCGAGATGGATTCGACGATGGTCGGGAAGTCCGAAAAGGACCTTCCGGTCGCACCGGGTCCGCCCTCGAAGAGGGTGTCCCCGGAGAACAACCAGCCCTGATCGGGAGCGTGCAGGCACACGCTTCCCCAGGTGTGGCCGGGAGTGTGAATCACTTCGAGATCCGTCCCCGCGACGCTGAGAACCTCGCCTTCGGACAGTGCCCAGTCCGGGTTGCGGTCCGGGTGGACCTGACTCCACAACTGCTCGTCGTTGGCGTGCAGCAGCACCGGTGCGCCGGTCTTGTCCGCCAACGGGACGGCGCCGTTGATGTGGTCGTTGTGCCCGTGTGTGCACACGATCGCGATGACATGGCGCTCGCCGATCGCGTCGAGGATCCGTTCGGGCTCGTGGGCCGGGTCGACGACAAGGAGCTCCCGGTCGTCGCCGACCAACCAGACGTTGTTGTCCACCTCGAACGTTCCACCGTCCAATGTGAACACGCCGGAGGTGCGCACCAGTTCCACGCGAGCGGCCATCAGAAGACCACCACCGAGCGCAGTACCTCGCCGCGGTGCATCTTGTCGAAGGCGGACTCCACCTCGTCCAGCCGGATACGCTCGGTCACGAACTCGTCGAGGTTGATCCGTCCCTGCTGGTGCAGGTCGATGAGCATGGGGAAGTCCCTGCTGGGCAGGCAGTCGCCGTACCAGGAGGACTTCACGGCCCCGCCGCGTGCGAACACGTCCAGCAGCGGAAGCCGCAGCGTCATCTCCGGGGTCGGTACGCCGACGAGCACCACGGTGCCGGCGAGGTCGCGGGCGTAGAAAGCCTGCTCAAAGGTCTCTGGCCGGCCCACGGCGTCGATCACGACGTCGGCACCGACTCCGTCAGTCAGGGTCTGGATGGCCGCCACAGGTTCGGCGTGACGGGCGTTGACCAAGTCGGTGGCACCGAAGCGTTCGGCCCAGTTGAGCTTCCCCGGGTCGATGTCGACTCCGATGATCCGCCGGGCGCCGGCGAGCTCCGCTCCGCTGATCGCCGCGCAACCGACACCACCGCAGCCGATCACGGCGACGGTGTCTCCGCGCCGCACGGGAGCGGTGTTCAGCGCGGCACCCATCCCGGCCATCACGCCGCAGCCGAGCAGTCCGGCCACCTCCGGCTCCGCCTCTGGGTCCACCTTCGTGCACTGCCCCGCCGCCACCAGGGTCTTCTCCGCGAACGCTCCGATGCCCAACGCGGGCGACAGCGGCGTGCCATCGGCCAAGGTCATCGGCTGCCGGGCGTTGTGCGTGTCGAAGCAGTACTGAGGGCGCCCGCGCCGGCACGACCGGCACTGCCCGCAGACCGCGCGCCAGTTGAGGACGACGGCATCCCCGGGTTCGACTTCGGTGACGCCCTCCCCCACCGCCTCGACGACACCGGCAGCTTCGTGCCCGAGCAGGAAGGGGAACTCGTCACTGATCCCGCCCTCCCGGTAGTGCAGATCGGTGTGGCAAACACCACAGTCACGCACGGCAACAAGTGCTTCGCCGGGCCCCGGGTCGGGGACGACGATGTCGAGCACCTCCACCGGGGCGCCTTCCTTGCGCGCGACGACGCCACGGACCTCGTGTGGCACAGGCCAATCTCCTCTCCGAGCGCAGGATTCGACAGATTCGCGTCAGAGGGCGCGGCTGGCTCGGCGGAGGAGCGCAGGTCCGACATCCCGCAAGCCCACGTTGCGTAATGCGCGCCGTGTTGCTTGATGAGAAACACGATGAATCCACCCCCGGGGACTGTCAAGGGGGCGACCAAGAGTTACCCGCCGGTAGGTTTGAGCAGGTGATCAACTTGTCACGCTTCGTGTTCTAGCAGCGGAAACAAGGGCAAGATGCATCCCTGCGATCTCTTGACGGCCGCAGCCCGTTCGTGGATTCTGTTGCGCATTGCGATACCCAGTTGAGCAATTCGCAACAAGGAGCCGCTCATGATCCCCGTGTGCCGTGTCGACGAGCTCCCGGACGGTGAGTCGATCCGGTTCTTCGCCGACGTCCCCATCGCCGTATTCAACGCCGACGGCGAGTTCTACGCGGTGGATGACACCTGCACCCACCAGGACGCCTCCCTGTCGGACGGCTTCGTCGAAGGCTGCTACGTCGAATGTCCCCTGCACGCGGCCTTCTTCGACCTGCGCACCGGCATGCCGACCTGCCTGCCCGCCAAGCGGCCCGTGCGTACCCACCCCGTGCTGGTCGACGACGGTGTCATCTACGTGCACGTGGCGTCCCAGCAGCCAGCACACCCGGAACTCGCCCCGGCACGAGAGGGAGTCGCATGAGGACGGTCACCGTCGTCGGAAGCTCCCTGGCCGGTTTCTCGGCCGCCCAGCAGCTGCGCGCGCAGGGCTTCGACGGCGCGCTCGTCATGGTGGGCGCCGAGCCGCACCTGCCCTACGACCGGCCTGAGCTGTCGAAGGGCTTCCTGACCGGCAAGATCGAGTGCACCGACCTCGCACTCGGCGATCAGTCCGACTACGACGAGCTTCAAGCGGACTGGGTGCTGGGCGATCCGGCGGTTCGCCTGCGGCGAGGCAGTGCCTCTGTCGAGCTGGCTTCCGGGCAACAGATCCACACCGACGGGGTCGTCATCGCCACCGGCGCCTCGCCCCGCGCCCTTCCCAGTACGGACGGCATCTCCGGCGTGCACACGTTGCGCACGGTGGAAGATGCCACGGCACTGCGGGAGCGACTCATTACGGGGTCACCTCGGGTCGTCGTCATCGGAGCGGGCTTCATCGGCGCGGAGGTCGCGTCCTCCTGCGCCGCACTCGGCTTGGACGTGACCCTCGTGGAGGCATCAGAACTCCCGATGGCACGCACATGGGGACACCGCATTGCTGTGGCCTGCATGGACTTGCACCGCAATCACGGGGTGAGCCTCCGCTTGGGCACCAGCGTCGACGGCATCAGCACCGACGGTCATCGCGTCACCGGTGTGCGGTTAAGCAACGGCGCGGACCTTCCCGCAGACGTCGTCGTGGTCGGAATCGGGGTCCGGCCCAACACCGGCTGGCTCACGGACTCGGGACTGGAGCTGCACGACGGCGTTTCGTGCGACGCCGGCGGTGTCACCGATCTGCCCAACATCGTCGCTGCCGGCGACGTTGCGCGGGTGTACCGGCCGGAACTCGACCGGTCCGTGCGCACCGAGCACTGGACGTCGGCAACCAACCAGCCGCGCGTCGCCGTCCACAACCTCCTGGCCGGCCGCACGCTGCAGCATCACGCGGATCTCCCCTACTTCTGGTCCGACCAGTACGGCGTTCGCATCCAGTTCGCCGGCAGCGCCCAGCATGACGACGACTTCCACCTCGTCGACGGGACCATCGAGGACCATTGCTTCCTCGCGCACTACCAGCGGGAAGGGCAGCTCGTTGGTGTCTTGGCCTTCAACCAGCCCCGCGGATTCGGCCGGGCTCGCCGGCAGCTGGCCAAGCCACACGTGGCCAGCCCGACCCCTTGATGCCAGTGCTCCAGCGAGACCACCGGACGCTTTCGGCGCAGCACCGCCAATAGGACGTTTCTTCCAGGTCGAAATCAGCCATTTCTCCTCTGTGTAGCAACGGTTCTCACCGTAGAGACGCAGAGTGGACGATCTGTGCCCAATTCAGGAAAAGGGGCAGCATGCATCAAATACCCCATGCCGTGTCAGCACATGCTTCACCGGAACGACGCGCGGCAGATCCGTCCCCGGTCACGGTCGTGGAGTCGAACCTGATCAGGCGGGCCGTGGCCGCAGCGGCGATCGGCAACATCACGGAATGGTTCGACTTCGGCGTGTTCACCTACATGGCGACGACGATCGGCAAGGTCTTCTACCCCGGATCCAGTCCCACCGCACAACTCCTGGCGACGTTTGGCACGTTCGCCGCCGCCTTCCTCGTCCGCCCGCTTGGCGGTCTGTTCTTCGGACCGCTGGGCGACCGGATCGGCCGGACCAGGGTCCTGGCGGCCACGATGATCATGATGGCGATCGGTACGTTCTGCATCGGCATCATCCCCGGCTACGCCACCATCGGCATCGCCGCGCCGATCTCCCTGCTGCTGGCGCGCCTGTTGCAGGGCTTCTCCACCGGTGGCGAGTACGGCGGCGCGATGACGTTCATCGCCGAGTACGCACCCGACAGGCGCCGAGGATTCCTCGGAAGTTGGCTGGAGTTCGGCACGCTCATCGGCTACATCATGGGCGCGCTCATCGTCACCGTGCTCGGCGCGGCACTTTCCCCCAGCGACCTGCTGTCGTGGGGCTGGCGCATCCCGTTCCTCATCGCGGGACCGCTCGGCGTCGTCGGGATGTATCTGCGGCTGAACCTGGAGGAAACCCCCGCATTCGCACGGCTGACCGAGCGGGCGGAGGCACGCGAAAACCAGCCCGCCAGGCAGGAGCTCCGCACGATCTTCCGCACGCACTGGCCGGCGATGTTGGCGTGCGGTGGTCTGGTGCTCGTGTTCAACGTGACCAACTACATGCTCACCTCCTACATGCCGACCTACCTCTCCGACGTACTGCCACCGCGGATCGGCGACACCGAGTCGTACCTGTTGCAAATCGCCGTCATGCTGATCATGTTGCTCGTCATCACCTTCGTCGGCCGGATCTCTGACCGCGTGGGCCGCCGGCCCGTGATCCTCACCGGGTGCCTCGCGCTGGTAGTCCTGTCGGTGCCGTCCGTCCTGCTGATCCAGCAGGACACGATGCTGACCGTCTTCGCCGGTCTCATGCTCATGGGCTTCATGCTGGTCGTGTTCAGCGCGACCATGCCCTCCACGCTCCCGGCACTGTTCCCCACCGGCATCCGGCAGGGAGCACTGTCGATCTCGTTCAACGTCTCCGTGTCGCTGTTCGGTGGAACGGTGGCCTCCGTGATGACGGCACTGATTGCCGTCACCGGGGACATCATGTGGCCCGCCTACTACCTCATGGGCGCCGGCGTGGTCGGCGGGATCGCGGTCTGGTTCACCAAGGAATCCGCGAACAAACCCCTCCTGGGTTCGGCCCCGGCAGTGGAATCAAAGAATCAAACACCAGAGCTGCAGGAAACAGCCGACTGACCGCGGGCGTGTCGAGGGCACGCGGACTGCCGGCACGCTCAAGTGTTGGAACGTCCAGGAATCGCCCTGACCTGAAGGATCTTTTCCACAGGTCAGCGCGATATCTTCTGATCGACCGCCACCAAGTTCGGCATCGAGCGCCGTGCCGACGACCGCGCACGCGCGTTCGAAAACGGCGGGCACTCAAACCAACAACGAATGGACACTCTCAGTTAACCCGTTGTTACTTTCCGCGCAATAGGCTCGTGATGAGCGGACTGGTTCAGCATTCAGCACCCGTAGCGCCCAAGAGACACGGAGCGCCGCCGGGGGCGGTGCCAGCGCGGATCGAGGGATCGAAGATGGCCGAGGTGGAGATCTTGCACCAGCCTGGCCCACCGCCGGAGCCGGCCGCATCTGTCGAACTGGTGGTCACACGCGGTTCGACGCCCGGATTAACACCCCAAGCCGGTACCCGATTCTCGATCGGTGCCCAGCCGACGATGATTGGTCGGGACCGAAACTGCCATATCGTGCTCGACGACCCGACTGTCGCACGCCACCACGCGACGCTGTACCACCTCCATGGCCACCACTACGCGATCAGCGACAGCGGTTCGCTCAATGGCGTCTACGTCAACCGGCGGTCGGTGCGGCACACCGAGCTTGCCGAAGGGGACGAGATCTGGATCGGGAAGATCCGCCTGCGGTTCCACCGCACCGACGCGTCACCGGCGCGACCTACGAGTGCGAACACGCCGGGGGCGCTGAGCACCGGACCTTGAGAGGAAGGCTCCCATGGAAGACGTGGTCCTGCTCGCCTTGATCGAGCTAGCCGCCGTCGTGATCGGCACCTGGTACGTCAGCAGGGATGAAGACCGCGAAGCGCGGGCATTCTCGAAGCCAGAACCGTGACTCGCCGCACAAGGGCCCCCTGGTAACACCGGACGAAGTGCGGCGATATTCCGAGCGAAATACCTTCTCACGGCAGGAATAAGTCATGGCCCACTCGCTTTCCGCCGCGTTCTCGCGGCTGGTTCGCTATGCCCGTCGTCTCGACAACACGCACCACGACCAGGGGCTGGAGCGACACTTCTACGCCACGGTCCACCAGTGGCGGGTGCACTGAGCCTCTTCACAAGCAGCCCCAGATCGCCCACGACCCGTACCCCTGGCTGGGCGTCCCGCTTCCTGATGACCGACGAGTGGATCGCGGTCGGGAAGAATTGCAACCGCCACTGAAAATCGCGATTCATCGCGAAGTGCCATTTGCACGGTTGCAGTTGCTCTGGCCGGGCGCCCACGTCATTGTGGTCACTGATGCCAACGGCAGCGCCTCGGATTGGGGGCGCGACGTGTGCTGGGGGAAGCCATGAACATCACGGTGTTGGGCAGGGGAAACGTCGGCGGCGGCCTCGCCGGCAAGTGGCAGGCCGCCGGCCACGAGGTCACGACCCTGGGCCGCGACGGCGGTGACGTTTCCCCTGCGGATGTCCTGCTCGTCGCCGTCCCATCGCATGCGCTCAGCGAAGCGCTGGCGACGGTCGACGGCGCCCGGGGCAAGGTGGTGATCGACGCGACCAACGCGCTGGATCAGCGAGGGCCGGGAGCGGAGTCGCTGGCGCATGAGGTCAAGTCGATCGTCGGTGGACCTGTCGCCAAGGCATTCAATCTCAACTTCGCTGCCCTGTACGACGAGATCGCGAAGCAGCGCGTGGCCCCGAGCAATCTCTACGCGGCCGAGGAAGGCGCTCGCGAGGTGACCGAGCAGTTGATCCTCGACGCCGGGTATGCGCCGGTGTACGTGGGTGGTCTGGACAAGGCGCGACTGCTTGAGGAACACATCCACCTCATGTTCGCGATCAGCCAGGCCGGCCTTGGGCCGTTCTTCTACCGGATCGCGGCGCCAGGGCAGCTCTAAGACCTGCGCTAACGGAACCCGTGACGGTCAGCCTGGCGCCGGCGAAAAGCAGCTCCGGTCGTCGAAAGCGCCCCCGCCTCAGCCTGCCAGCGGTGATCATCAGGAATAGTTGGGCCGGGGCCGGTGGTTGGTCCGCGTGATGGCCTGGACCCACTCTGCGGAGAGACACGGAGGCCCGCCAGTACCTCGCACGACGGTACTCGCGGCCATCCTGGGGTCCCTCGTGGCCTTCGGCCCGTTGTCCATCGACATGTACCTCCCCGCACTTCCGGCAATGGCCCAGGAATTCCGGGCCGGAGCGTCGGAGGTCCAGTTGACCCTCACGTCGTGTGTCTTCGGGCTGGGCCTCGGGCAACTCGTCATCGGCCCACTGTCCGACGCTGTGGGCCGGCGCCGGCCGCTGCTGGTGGGGCTAGCGGGGTACGCCGTGTTCTCGGTGGCCTGTGCCTTGGCGCCATCACCGTCGGCGTTGGTGGTGTTCCGGCTCTTGCAGGCGCTCAGCGGCTCGGCAGGTCTGGTGATCGCTCGCGCCGTGGTCCGCGACGTGTACTCGGGGATCGCGCTCGCACGCTTCTTCTCATCGCTCATGTTGGTCATGGGCGTCGCACCGATCTTGGCGCCGATGTTCGGCGGTCAGCTCATCAGAGTCACCTCCTGGCGGGGTGTGTTCGTGGTCCTGGCCTTGATCGGTCTGGTGCTGCTCGTTGCCTGCGCCCTCGCACTACCCGACACCCTGGCGCCGACGGCACGCGCACCCGGCCGGCTGGGTACCACGATGAGCACCTACCGGCGACTGCTGGCCGACCGGGCGTTTCTCGGCCACGCGCTGGCCGGTGGCCTGGGCTTCGCGGCGATGTTCGCCTACATCTCGGGGTCCTCATTCGTGTTCCAAGTGATCTACCGGCTGTCGCCCCAGCGGTTCAGCCTGGTTTTCGCTGCGAACGCGATCGGGATCGTGCTGCTCAGCCAACTGAACGGCCGCCTCCTCGTGAACCGCTTCGGGCCCCGGCACCTGCTCGCTTCGGGGCTGGTCGCCCAGGTGCTGGGCGGCTTGGCCTTGCTGATCGCTGTGTTGGCCGGCGCAGGTTTGCCGTGGGTGCTGCTGGCCTTGTTCGTCGTCGTGGCCAGCGTCGGTCTCGTATTGCCCAATGCGACCGCCCTCGCGCTCGGGAACTACCCCGAAGCGGCGGGATCGGCTTCGGCACTTCTCGGCGTGGCGCAGTTCGTGTTCGGCGGCGCGATCGCGCCACTGGTCGGCATCGCGGGCTCCGGGACCGCCCTGCCGATGGCGATCACCATCGTTGCCCTTCCAATCAGCGCGCTTCTGGCACTCACCGGGCTGGGCAGCCGCTTACCAGCGCATGCGGGGAACACTGGGGGCGAACCTGTCTGACCCGTCCCTGATCTCTCCTTGCTTTGTGGTCAGTGGTGTTATCGCTCAACCCCTGAAGTACGGACAGCGAACCTCACGTGAACGAACGGTTTTGTGCGCTGGGAGCGTCCGCCGCTGGCCATAGGCTTGATCGTCCTGGACCAGCTTGGGAGGAGCGACGGTGGGAGAGGCGGTCGGCGTCGGGAGTGCGCTGAAGTCGTTTGCCGACCTGCTGGGAACGCACCCCGGCTATCTCGGGATCGCCATCCTCCTGCTGACCGCGGCTCCGCTGGCCGACCGGTACATCGTCCGCCGTAAACGGATCCGCTACCGCGTGCTCTACAACTCGAAGCTGGGGCTCAGCCCAGTCGAATTGCGCGACGGCAACCCACCTTCGGCCCAGGCCGATCCGCGACTGCTGCAGCTGACTCGGGTGCTGGATCGGATGAGCATCGTGATCATCCGCATCCGCAACAGCGGCAGCTACGACATCGGCCCGGAGGACTTCGCGGACGACCTCTCCTTCACGTTCGGCCGGCGCACCGTGTGGGACGCACGGGTTTCCGAAGCCAGCAGTGACGACCTCCGCGAACAGGTCCGGCGCAACCTCGAGTTCGTCCCCTCGGTCGACTCGCCGGCCGAGCAAACCGACAGCAGGGAAAACCTCAACACGGTACGCAACTGGCTCGCGCGCCGGCTGCTGAAGCAGTTGGGGGCTGAGCAACCCGCCGCAGTCGACCCGGACCCGCAGTGGCAGGAGGTCAGACTGACGAGGTTGTCCTTACACCGCAGGGAGAAATTCAAACTCGTCGTCCTCCTTCGGGAACCCGACGACACGGCGCACGGCACGATCACCAAGAACATCCAGCGACGCGGTCGATTCCACAAGGACGGGCGGATCAAGGATGAGGGAGAAGAACGGGCCATCACCTGGCAGCGAGCGACCCTGTCGGTGGCCGTTCTGCTCATGGGCGCGTTGATCGCCACACTGCTGCTGGGCAGCAGCGGCAGGGGCGATTCCGCTCAATGCTCTGCCGGGAGCCTGCAAATCGACGGCTCCAGCGCATTCATGCCTACTGTCGACGTGATCGCACGAAAGTACCAGAACACGTGTGGTGACACGAAAATCGCCACCAAACCCACCGGGAGCCTGGCCGGTATCGCGGAACTGAACAGCCAATCGCAGGCCGGTGAGCTGGCAGTGGTGTCCGACGGCGAGGTGCACGCGGCGGGGGCTCAGCCGCATCCGGTCGCCGTCATCGTTTACGGGATCGTGGTGAACAGCGCGGCCGGCGTTGACGAGCTCACTTCCGACCAGCTTCGCGCGATCTACACCGGACAGATCACGAACTGGAAGGACGTCGGTGGGCGCGACATGGGGATCAGGATCGTCAGCCGGGACGAGGACTCCGGCACCCGTTGGACCTTTCAGAACAAACTCCTCTCGGGCGCGCAAGAAGCACCACACTCCTCCCTCCAGTGCGATCAGCGCGACCTTGCCCCGCAAGCCCCCACCATTCGCTGCGTTAGCACCACCACCGAAGACCTGCTCGCCAAGGTCAACGCCACACCCGGTGCGATCGGCTACGCCGACGCGGCGACCGCGAAGGAGACCGCGAAGCAGCGCAAGCTCAACGTCATCAGGATCAACGGCAAGGACCCGGACGTCTCCAACGCCCTCCGCCCGGGCCCCGGCGGTACGGATCTGGGGTATCCATTTTGGACGATCGAGTACTTCTACACCCAGGGTTCACCCATCGGCCGCTCCATGACGAACTCGTTCCTCGACTACCTCGGCAGCGATCCCGCGCGCGCCGAACTCCGCCGCGCCGGCTACGCCCCGTGCGTCGACAAGCCTGACCTGTGCTGAGGCACTCAAGACTGTCGCGCCGCGCGGCCTCCCTACCAAGGGCTAGAGCAGCCACCGGTTAGGTCCGGTCACTCAGGCGACGAACATTGACGGCACTGTACCCTCGGTTTTCCTGTTACTTCGAGTAACAGGCGATCGATCGGATGGTGGGTACCGGCGTTGCGGATGTCAGGGCTGATTGAGCGCGATCGCCTCGCGCACCAGCACGACGAAGGCGTCCTCGTCGAGTTCGTCACCCTCGTGGATGTCGATGGCACGCCGTGTGCCCGCGTCCAGGCTCGCATTGAACAGCCCGTCCCGGTCAGCGAGCGAGGCACCCTTGGCGAATGTGATCTTCACCTTGTTCTTGTAGGTCTCCAGCGTGCAAACGAGTCCCGAGTGCGAGAACGTCGGCACGCCCTCCGGATTCGACGGCTTGCGCCACTTCGCCTCCTCGACCACGTCGGGGTCGGCCTGGACAATGAGCGCCCGCACGCGGTCGGCGATGTCAGCTCTCCAGTCAGCGGTCACGAGACAAACCCTACCCGCACCTGGTCATACCGGGATGGGAGAGAGGCGCGGTCATCCTCGTTTCCCAAGGACGCGAGCCGCTCCACCCATAGGCACTGATGACGAAGACGCGCATGAAGAGCTTCCTTCCGCAGTGATGTCAGTGACTGATATCGCCAACTGGTGTCAGACCGCGGCGAGCCTGTAGGGGGGCGGTTCGTGCCGGCGTTCAGGGGCGGCCGCTGAACTCCACAACCCCGGTGTCCAGGCAGTAATAGGCGCCGATCACGTGGCTGCGTTCGGCTTCGACGATCGGGTCGGCACGGAGTCGCTCGACGGTCAACCGGATCTGGGCCCGGATGGTGTTGTCGATCTGGTCGCCGGGCAGCGGTTTGGCGGCCTCGTAGGCGGGCTTCAGCGCGTCAACGACCTCCACAAGATGATCTGGCACCTCCGCGCCGGTGTTGAGAGCCTCCACCGCGAGCGTGACCGCACCGCACCGCTGGTGACCCAGCACCACGACCAGAGGTGTGGAGGATTCCTCCTCGCCGTACTCCACAGCCCCCTGGACCAGCCCGTCCATCGTCTGCGCCGCCGTGCGGATCACGAACACATCGCCGACCCCACGGTCGAACACGATCTCCGGGGGCACGCGGGAATCGATACACGTGAACACCGTGGCGAACGGATGCTGCGCCGGCGCCACGGCTACCCGCCGGGCCACGGTCTGGTGCGGGTGGATCAGCCGTCCCCGTACCCACCGCTGGTTGCCCTCCTCAAGCAAGCGGAACGCCTGCTGCGGTGTGGACACGTCCGGGTCGTCCCCTGCTGCGTGGGCTACCCCAGTGGAGAGCAGATCCAGTGCGCCTGCGCTCGCCACTGCGGCGCCGCCGACCAGGAAACGCCGCCGGCTCGACGCGGGCGGCGAGTGTTTCGAGTGCGCTCGATCCGTCACGGTCGCTCTCCGTCTCCCCTGCCGTTGATGAGTGCGTTCCCACTTTCCGACCTGGTAGCGAGACCGACAGTGCGCAACGGCGGGTGTCACCCGCGCGGTGCCCCAAGATCGTCCGATCGATCGAGTCCCGCCCGGCCGGGGGTTCGATGGGTCGGTCTCATGAGATCACCACGGCGAGGCCGCCTGTCGGCCCCCAGTGGGAGACTCGCCAGCGGGGCTGACCAGATCAGGCGACGTACCCGAAGGTTCGTGGAGGTGGCCGAGTGACCAGCCAAGACTCAAACGCGGCTGACGTGATGACCCTTGCGATGCAAGAGCGTGGCGACTTCGCCGACTTCCTCGAGACGCTGACCCCGCAGCAGTGGGAGGTGCCGAGCCTCTGTGACGGCTGGACCGTCCGAGACGTGGTCGCTCACGTCATCAGCTACGAGGAACTGGGGTGGGCGGGCATCCTCAAGCGTTTCGCCCGTAGCGGGTTCATCCCCAGCAGGGCCCAAGAGATTGGCGTACGGGAGTATTCCCGCAGCCCGCGGGAACTGATCGACCTGCTGCGTGCGCACCAGCGGCCCAGGGGTCTGACCGCGATGCGCGGCGGCATGATCGCGCTCCTGGACGGGATGATCCACCAGCAGGACATTCGTCGCCCACTCGGCATACCTCGCGAGATACCCCACGACCGGCTGCGCACCGCGTTGCGGCTAGCGCTGACCGCGCCGCCTATCGGAGCACCCAAGCGAGCCCGCGGCCTCACCCTCATCGCCACCGACCTGGACTGGTCACGAGGCTCTGGACCCGAAACACGCGGCCCAGGCGAAGCCCTGCTCATGGCCATCGCCGGACGCGGCCACGCCATCAACGAACTGTCAGGCCCTGGCCAAGCACTACTTGCCGAGCGAATCTGACACCCGCGCATCGGAATGAGAGCGGACACCGCACGCACGATCAGCGGCGTGACAGTGCTTCGTGGGTGCGTTAGGTCAGGTACTGCGGCGGCACCCTGTCCACCAGCCAGACTCCATTGGCACTGACAAAAAACCGATACCCGTCGATAGCCATCTGTGCTGCGTCCACCCGCAACACCACCGGTTTTCCCCGCCGCGCTCCGACCCGGGTCGCGGTGTCCTCGGTCTCGGACAGGTGAACGTGATGCCGGCTCATGGGCCGCAGCCCCTCCCACCGGATCGCAGGCAGCGCGGCGGCCACCGTGCCGTGGAAGAGCACCTCCGGCGGCACCGCCTCCGGCAAGTCGAGTTCGACGGGTATCGAGTGTCCCTGACTGGCCCGGATCATCGTCCCCGTCTTGTCCAAGGCGAACCGCTGCTTGTCGTTGCGCGCTACGACCTCGTGCAGCTCGCGCCGGCTCAGCCGCAGTCCATGAAGCCGTAGCGCCTCCAGCAGATCATCGACGCACACCCACCCCCGATCCCCAAGTACGAGCCCGATCTCCTCCGGCGCGTGACGAAGGTAGCGGGCCAACCGCTTGGAGACCTGAACCCTGTGTTTCTCGTCCATTTCACCGGCTATTAGACCGCGCCGACTGGCTCAGCGGCGGCCATGCTCGGGTGGCATCACCCGGTTGTCAGTTCTGGGTGCTCAGCGCTGCTCCACCACCATCAGCGTGTGGCCGGCCGGGTCGCGAAACCAGAACATGGGCGGCACCGGGTCGCCCATCCTCGCCACCTCGGCGTCCACGTCCACCCCCCGCGCCTTCATCGCGGCGTGGGTGGCGTCGATGTCGTCGGTGGTCAGCGTGATGCCGGTCTGCGTCGGCGTGACCTCGCCCGCCTCGGGCGGGGGTGCCAGCGCGATCCCGGTCGACCCTTCCGGCGGATAGACCTCCACCCATCGGTAGCCGCCGCCGAACGGCGTGTCGGTCCGCTTCTCGAACCCCAACGACTCGTAGAACTCGATCGCGCGGTCCTGGTCCGGCGTCGGAACGCACACCAGGCTGATCGCTGCGATCCGGGTTGCCGTGATTGTCATGCTCGCCTCCTTGGGAGTCGTGAACGCCCCCGACGCTATGCGAATGCTATGAGCGCGTCTTCTCCAAACTTGCGCATCCGAAGCCTGCCGTGCGGCCCGATAATGTCGCGGTTGTCAGATACTCGTCTTCGGGTACTCGTGCTTGACTACCTTCTCCTACTCGTGCTTGAGTAGTCGTGTGAGTAGCGTTCGGTTGTTCATCCTCGGCGCCCTGGCCCGAGGTGGGCCGATGCACGGTCACCAGATTCGGCGGGACGCGCAGACCGACCGGACCGAGCTGTGGACGGACATCAAGGTCGGCTCCCTGTACGCGGCGCTGAATCGAATGGCAACCGAAGGGGTCATCGAGGTGGTGCGCACGGAGCGAGCTGGCAATCTGCCCTCGCGCACCGTGTACGCCATCACCGATGAGGGCCGCAAGGAGTTGTCCGCGCTCCGCGCCGCCATCCTGCGCGACACCCGGCTGCGGGCCGACCCGGTGGACCTGGCCCTTCAGTACAGCCAGGACATGCCGGAGGAGGAGTTGCTGGCCGCCGTAGCCGACCGGCGCGCGGCGCTGGACGCGGAGCTGCGGTCCTGGCGGCACCTCCAGGAGACGGCCGCCCCCTACCTCACCGGCGTCGAGCCGCTCGGCTTCCAGCACCAGCTGATCCGGCTGGAGGCCGAACTGGCCTGGCACGACCTGGTACTGCAAGAGCTGCCGAAGCTGCTCGCCGCGCAGCGCGGCGGGGAACACCCCATCCGGGAACGGGGGAAGACCGAATGACCGAGAAACGCTTCACCGTCATCGTGATCGGCGGCGGCATCGGGGGCCTCGCGCTCGGCCAGGCCCTGGTCAAGTCCGGCATCGACGTCGAGATCTACGAGCGCAACGAAGACGTGCGGAGCTGGAGGTCCGGCTACCGGCTCAACATCAACCAGGTTGGCAGCAGGTCGCTGCACCAGTGCCTGCCCCGCCCGCTGTGGGACGCGTTTGTCGCGACCTCAGTCGATCCCGGCGCCGGTTTGGCCTTTCGCACCGAGCAACTCAAGGACCTGGCGGTCGTCGAGCGGGCCGTGATGACGGCGGGAGCAACAAGTCCGGTCGACCAGCACTACGCGGTCGGGCGGTCGGTGCTGCGAAGCCTGCTGCTCGCCGGAATGGACGGGATCGTGCGCTACGGCCGGACTTTCCAGCGATTCGAGCGCCACGCCAACGGAAAGGTGACCGCGTTCTTCGCGGACGGCAGCACCGCGACCGGCGATGTGCTGGTGGGTGCCGATGGCGCGAACTCCGTGGTCCGCCAACAGTACCTGCCCGAGGCGCCACGCTTGGAGACAGACGCGGTGTCGATCGCCGGCCGGCTGCCGCTCAACCCCGAGACCCTGGCCTGGCTACCGGGCGACACCGCAGCGGGAATGAATTCGATTCTCCCTTCAGCCGGCAGCTTCCTGTTCACCTCGGCGTTCGACGGCAAACGGCGGATGTCCGACGCGATCGGGCGCGGGCACGACCTCGCCGCGGCCGGACTCGATCCCGAACTGTTGCTCGACGACGTTTCGGACTACGTGCTGTGGGCGTTCATCACCCACCGCAAGCATTATCCGTCGAACTTGTCCACTTTGGATGGTGCGGAGCTGAAGCGGATCGTGGACCGGACGATCCGGGACTGGCACCCGACGCTTCGTCGCATCGTCGCCGATACCGACCCGTCCACGGTCGGATACCTCCGGTTCAAGCGATCGACAACGGACTGCGACTGGAGTGCGACGCCGGTGACCCTGATCGGCGACTCGGTACACAACATGCCACCGGTGATGGGGCTTGGCGCGAACACCGCTCTACGGGACGCGGCCGAACTGTCCGCGGCGCTGGCCGCGGCGCAGCGGGGCAAGACCGGCCTGATTCCGGCAATCGCCGAGTTCGAAACGAGGATGCGCGAGTACGGCTTCGGCGCAGTGCGCGAGGCGTCCAGATACACCGAACTGGCGATCTCCACCAACCCGCTCGCCAGGCAGGGCATGAGGGCGTGGCTTCGGCTGTGCCAGGCCGTTCCCTCGGTGAAGCGGAAGAGCTTCGGCCAGGTGTGGCGGGACATCGGCGACCGGCATCGGGACCTGGCGGGCATGACCAGTTGACGCAGCCGGGAGATCATTGCTGAGGCGGTCCGTTCCACAGCCGCAGCCCACGTCCACCTTCGTCTGCAGCCATGTGACCACCCGGCCAGAACGGCGACGGCGGGCAGGGCATCCCCGCTGTGCCCGGAAACGGTGCGCGACCGGATATTCACACACAGCACTTGCTCGTGCCGTGCGACCGGATATCACCCTGAATCGCCGGTCAGACACTCTGGGTTTCTAAGTAGACAGGTAGGTACATTCCCGGTCGCTGTGATCCAGGTCTCATGTAAGCGTCTACGGCTATGGCCGAGGTACCCCCGACACCGGCTCAGCCCTCGCGGACAGACATCTCCTTCGTCGTATGCGACGACGGGATACGCCTGCACGTCGAAATAGACGGCGACCAGCAGGCGCCCGTGACAGTGGTGTTGTGTCACGGCTACACGCTCAGCGGCGAAAGCTGGAAATATCAACGAGCCGCATTGGCAAGCCATGCGCGAGTGGTGACCTTCGATCAGCGGGGACACGGCCGCTCCGATCGCGGCGCACTCCGTCGGCTCACGATCGATCAGCTCGGCGCGGATCTGTTCGCGGTACTGGAACAGACCGCACCACGCGGGCCGGTGGTGCTGGTCGGCCATTCGATGGGCGGCATGGCGATCCTGGCGTTAGCCGAACAACACCCGGAACTCTTCGGCGATCGCATCGTGGGAACGGCGCTCCTGACCACGTCCGCAGACCCGATCCGACCGGGACCCAACTGTCCCGCGCACAGCGCGGCACTGCACTGGCTGTCCGCACACTGCCCACCGCTGACCCAACGGTTTCCGCTCCCGGATGATGTTGTCCGAACGGTACGAGACACCGCCCTGGTCCTCGACGGCTGGCTGTCGTTCGCGGCCCGAATGTCCCCGCCGACGTTGGCTTGGTGTCTCAAGATGGCGCGGTTTACCCCGAGCATGGTGGTGGCAGCACTGCTTCCACAGTTCGTCCGTCTCAACAAGACGGCCGTGCTCCCCACCCTCGCTCTGGTCGAGACCCTCGTCCTCGCCGCCGAACGTGACTCGATCATCACGCCAGAGCACAGCCGGGCCATCGCTGAGGCAGTACCCGGCGCCCGCCTCATGGTCCTGCCCAACGCCGGACACGCCGTCACTCTAGAACAGCCCGACCAGGTCAACGCCTGCCTGACGCACCTGCTCAGCACCGTCACGCCCGGCCATCCGTCTCTTGACGCTGACACCTACTCGCACGCTGTAGCCGTGATTCCCCAGCATCGAGGCAAGCGGCACCTGACACCTCCAGCCCAACATCACCCAAAGGAATCGATGTTCCGCCGATACCGGCAACCCACGCACCGAAAGCAGAGAACCACCCTCGCGGCCACTGTCGCGGTGCTGGCGACGGTCGTCGTGGGCGGCGTGGCCTTAGCCAGAGAGTCCCATCGACACCGGTAACGCCCTTGGAACAGTACTCAAAGGACGTTCGCCAGTGGCCCCCGTTCCGGCAGCTTCCGTGCGGATAATCGACTCTGGTTTCCCGCGAGCCGCCGTCGCTCGGCACACTGGGGGTATGGAGTGGGTGCGGGTTCTCGCCGCCATCATTGGCGGGCTTCTCGTGGTGGTAGTCACGGTCAGTGCCGCCCGGACGCTGGTCATCGCGCGTGCCCGTCCCGGGGGCCTCACCCGCCTGGTCGGCCGGGTGGTGGACTGGTGGTTCGTCCTGGTCAGCCGCTCGGCCCGCGACTACCCGAGGCGGGATCGGATCCTCGCCGCGCAGCCGGTCACCTTCCTCGGAACGACGCTGGCCGTGTGGCTTGTGGGTTTCTTCCTCGGTTACACGCTCCTGCTGCTGCCGTGGGTCTCCAGCCTCGGTCTGGCAGCTCGCGAGGCCGGATCGTCGCTGTTCACCCTCGGTTTTGCCACCACACCCGCCGCCGGACCGGGCATCATCGACTTTCTCGCCGCCGCAACCGGACTGCTGATCGTCGCACTCCAGATCGCCTACCTCCCGACCCTGTACGCCTCGTTCAACCGCCGGGAGACCGAGGTCACCCTGTTGGGTGCGCGGGCCGGCTCCCCGCCTTGGGGGCCCGAACTCCTCGCCCGCACGCGGTACGGCATCCAACTGCCCGACGATGACCTCATCGACCTGTATCGGCAGTGGGAACGATGGGCGGCCGACATCACCGAGAGCCACAGCAACTACCCGGTACTGGTCTGGTTTCGTTCCCCGCAACCACGGCAGTCGTGGCTCATTGCCTTGCTTGCCGTGATGGACTCGGCGGCGTTGCTGCTCGCGTTGTGCCCGAGCCGGGAACGCATCGAACCGAGGCTGTGCCTGCGGATGGGCTTCACGGCCCTGCGGCAGATCGCGCATGCCATCGGGATACCGGTCGAGGAGGACCCGGACCCCGACGCCGAACTCCAACTGCCGTATCAGGAGTACCGCGCCGCTGTTGACCGGCTGGCCGACGTTGGTTTTCCCGTGGAGCGCAGTGCGGAAGAGGCATGGCCGCACTTCCGGGGATGGCGCGTCAACTATGAGGCCACCGCGTACGCGCTCGCGGTCGCGACAGATGCCGTGCCGGCGCTGTGGTCTGGACCGCGACGGTGGCCCAGCGAACCGATCTCACCGGTGCGCCCGCCGAACCGCCGCCCGGGTTCCTCGCGTTGAGGCGCGCGAGAAACGTTCCCTGACCACGATCGGTCCAGCCAGCGATCGGTCCAGCCAGCGATCGGTCCAGCCAACCTTCCGCGTGCGGGAGCAACGATTCGCGCCTAAGGACGGGGAGGTCCGCGCGTGAATCGGGGCGAGACGCACGGACCTCCCCGCCCTAACGCGGCTAGCCCGTCAAAGGTCGGGCATGCCAGCGCGACCGGCGTTGGGGAAGGCGCGGTACGACGCCGGTCCCTGTCAGAGGCGCACCAAAGCAGCGTGGTTCCCGACGCCACACGATCGAGGGTCGTGCCACCAGCGGACCGGTCGAGGCTGGGAGCCAGGTCACCACGAGCGGGTGACGAGCGGAACCCGCGGTTCGGGTTTGCCCCTCCCAGGGAGAGCCACGCCCAATCCAGAAGCGGAGGATGCCATGTTCATGTCCAACCCCGAATTGCCGCGTCGCATTCGCGCCCGGGCTCTCGACGAGATCCGGCGAGACAACCCCGCACCGATGTGGCCGATCCACGACCCAGACGCGACGCGTGGCGAATGCGTGGCATTCGTCCGCGCACGCCGAGCACACATCGCCAGCGAATGCGGGCAGTTCCAGCAGCCGACCGCACACCGTCGGAGCCACTTCTGCGGTGACCTCCTCGCACCAGGTCACCGAGCGGAAGCGCGCCAAGACCGGGAGTGGCCCTGCACCGTCTCAACAGCCCAAACACGCCGGCTACCAACCCCAGCCCTGGAGTTGCTCAGGGACTCGCTTTGCCGTTTCGCCTACAAGTCCTTGACCAACCAGCGAGGGTCCCGGAATGAGTGATGTGCGGGGCGTAGAGCTGGTCGGCCGTCATCAGCGTGCGAGGTCCAGGGCCGCCAGCCGTTGCGGGTCGGCCAGGATGTTGATCTCGACGATCAGCCCGTCCGCGACCGTGAACGCCAACACCGCCGTGGGTCGCCCGTCGAGCGTGGACACGATGCCGGGGCTACCGTTGACCACCGCGAACCGCGTCTGGAGCCCGGTTGCCCGGTACGTCGTCGCCTGCCCGGCGACCTCGGCCGCGCCCCGCACGAGCTTCGAGCCGGCGCCGCCGGTGTCCACGCGCAGCACGGCGTCGGGGTGCAGGAGCGCGACCAAACCCGCGAAGTCACCGCCGCGTGCGGCCGCGAGCCAGGCGTCGACGATCTCGCGCTGCCGGGCGCGATCGGGCTGCCCGGCGGGCGTTGCGCCCTGGACCCTCCGCCGGGCCCGGCTGGCCAGCTGTCGAGCCCCGGCCGAGGTCCGCCCCATCATCGGGGCGATCTCCTCGAACGGCACCGCGAACATGTCATGCAGTACAAACGCGAGCCGCTCCGCGGGATCGAGTTTCTCCAGCACGACCAGCAGCGCGAGGCCCACGGAGTCGGCGAGGACACTCTGCTCGGCCGGGTCGACGCCGGCGCCGGACTCCACGACTGGATCGGGCACCCGCACGTCCAGCGGGTCCTCGCGCCGGGTCGCCCGCGCACGCAGCATGTTGAGGCACTGCCGCGAAACGATCGTCGTGAGCCAGCCGCCGATGTTCTCCACGTCGTCGCCCGACGCGCCTGAGACCCGCAGCCATGCCTCCTGCACCGCGTCCTCAGCCTCGGCGAACGAGCCGAGCATCCGGTAGGCCACTGCCCGCAGGCGGGGTCGGTGCTCCTCGAACCGCTCCGCCCAGAACTCCGCGTCCCGCACTGTCACATCCTCTCGATCCGGCGGGTCACCACTATGACCCGCCCGAACGGGCGGACGTGACAGGAGGAGGACCTGATGCAGGCTCGGATGACCAACCCCGTGATGGTACTGCCAGACGCGATGAAGGCGCTGCTCGCGCTGGGTAAGGCGGCGCAGTCGGGCACCGTGCCCGAGACGACACACAAGCTGATCCACCTGCGGGTGAGCCAGATCAACGGTTGCAGCGTATGCGTGGACATGCATGCCAGAGAGCTCAAGGAGGCCGGCGAGAGGGACGAGCGGATCTGGGGCGTCGGGGCGTGGCGGGAGTCGCCGTACTTCAGTGACGCCGAGCGCGCCGCGTTGGCACTCGCCGAGTGCGTGACCAGGCTCGCGGACCAGCCCGACGCTGTCCCCGACGCGGTCTGGGACACCGCCGCCGACCAGTTCGACGAGAAGGAACTCTCGTCACTGCTGTTGTCGATCGCGGCGATCAACGTCTGGAATCGGCTCAACGCCGCGACCCGGCAGCCGGTCGGCTCTGTCTAACCGCGTACCGAAAGCGCTCGCCCGCCTCCGTTGACCGATCCGCGCCTGCCGGGGGCGGGCACATTCCATCTCTTCGGCACTGGCGCCCCACCCGCACCACGCTATTCGTCATTACGTATACACAAAAACCACACCTGCTTCGATCAGGTGTGGGGGACATGCGGTTCGCCGAGCACCACGAGGCTCTGACCTGCGGGGTCAGGCCGTGACCCACGCGAAGATGGCGAGGAAAAGCAGGTAGCAGGCGACGACGGCGCCGGCGCCCACCAGATTCGTCACGACCGGGCGTGCACCCCCGGGTACCAGCCAGTTCGCGAAGGCCCGGTTCACCAGGGGCATCAGCAGCCAGGTCAGGATGCTGACGCTCAACAGGTTGCCGATGAACAGGGACAGGTACCCGGGTAGCCCTGCCGAGTCCAACTGTTGGCCCACTGTGAGGTTCAGGACCATGACGGTGGGATAGAGCGCCAGCAACACCGTCATGGCCTGCTTCCAGTTGGGCGGAATCCCGTCCGCGGCTGCGCGGTCGAAGCGGAACCAGGCGCCGAATGCCGATCTGATCTTTCGCACGTCATAGGCGGCGAAGTAATCCTTTCCTTCCTCCAGAAGCTTCGCCCGCGTCTCCGACTCCAACCATTCGTCCAGGTGTTCACGACTGTCGTATCGGAACACCGCGACCCATTTTTCCTGAACTCCCGGTACGGGCTCGAACAGTTCGAGCCCCATGAATCCGGGAGACTTCTCCTGCACCCTACGGACCTTGTTCTGCCACTGCGCGAACTCACGTTCCCTTCCCGGCCTGACCTCGTGCGAGACGACGGCGGTCACGACATCCTGGGGTGGCGCCTCTCCGGCGAGAACCTCCTGTTTCGGCGGCCCCTCGAACAGTTCCTCGCCCTCGTCGAGCAGATCCTGCCGCTTCCTTGAGTTAAGCCAGGTGGTCAATTGTTCGATCGTCGAAAAACGGAAGAGGACCACCCAGGAATTCTGCTCATCTGACGTCGGTGGATACAGCTCCGCCGCCTCGAACCCGCTGAAGTCACCGGCGGCCTGATCCACTTTCTGTTGCCATCGCCGGTAGTCGTCCTCGCGGCCAGCTCGAACCTTCAACGAGATCAGGACGGTCGCGCCGCGACCCTCGAATTCCTGGTTTGGCCCCCGCTTCACACCGGGTAACCATAATGCAGCGCCGACTGGTCGAACAACTCGAATAGGAAGTAGTGGGTGGATTGATGGGAGGTCCCGGGATGGGGCACAAGGAACTCATTACGGAAGCCGTGCGGTTGGCGACCGAATCCGTCGAGAACGGTTGGGGCGGGCCGTTCGGCGCGGTGATCACTCGGGACGGGGAAATCATCGCACGGGGACGGAACCGGGTTCTGCTCACCGGCGACCCGACCGCGCACGCAGAGGTCGAGACCATTCGGAAGGCCGCGCAGGTACTGAACCCCCAAGCGCCGACCATTCCGGAAGACCATCAGAACGAGTCGACACTGGAGTTCGTGCCACGTCCGAAGGATTCCGATGATGTGGTGCCCGAACGGGCCCGCATGCTCATGGGATGCTCCATCTACATCAGCGGGGCGCCCTGCCCGATGTGCATGAGCGCGATCTACTGGTCACGGATCAGCGCCGTGTACTACGCCAAGGACCTCAAAGACACCCGAGAGATCGGTTTCGACGACGCCTTCCAGTACGACGACTTCCAGAAACCGCTCGACCAGCGGCGAATTTCGATTCAACAAATCTATCCCGAGATCGGGGACAGGGCGTACCAGGCGTGGATGAACAAGCCCCATCGGCACCCGTACTAGTCTTGATCATTCGGTGTCGACCTGCGGTGCTGGTCGTGGGGCCGACTGCCGCGTCGGAGGGGCGCCGGCTGTCACGGGTATCCCGGGGTGGTCTTCCAGCTCGCGGACACCCCGCTCGTTGGGGTCGTCACCGCCGGCCTACGGTCGGACACCGTCCTCGCCCGCCGCATGTAGGGTCTCAATGTCCTTGGCAGATATCTCGTCGTGGATGGCGGATGAGTGCGGAGCTTGCGGAGTCTCACTGTGGTGCCAGCATCTCTGGCAGGTTCCCATCTGACACGGCCAGCCGCGGTTCATTACGCAATCAACCGCATGGGCAAGAGCAATCGAGCACCGCTGCCGTTGCCGGCGCCGGGTCGGACGATCATTCGTCGACTTTCCCATCGAGGATGAGCTGCATAAGCTGTGCGACGAGGTGCTGCCGGTCGGCGGCAGGCTCCCCTTCGCCAAGGACTCGTGCACCACGCCCCAAGATAATCCAGCAGATGCATCCCCGTCTCGACGAGCGGCGCATCTTCGATTTGTCTCAAAGGTTGGCCCTGTGATTAACGCGGTTGGAAACCCCCAGTCCCTGTTCGTGCTCGGTGGTACGTCCGACATCGCCCTGGCGACGGCGCAGAAGTACGCCGAACAGCGTCCGCTGCGGATCGTCCTCGCCGATCGCCCGGAGGAGTCGGAACGGATGGCAGCGGCCGTCGAACGACTCCGCCAGACCGGCAGCACCGTGTCGACACTCACGTTCGACGCCCGCAAGCCCGAAACACACGCCGAAGTCATCGACAAGGCCTTCGCTGAGGGCGATATCGACGTCACGCTGGTGGCCTTTGGCATCCAGGGCGACAACGAGAAGGGCTGGACCGACATCGAGGCCGCCCGCGCGGTCGCGGAGATCAACTACGTCGCGCCGATGACGTTGGGTGTGCTGCTGGCCGAGAAGCTGCGCAAGCAGGGCCACGGGCATCTGGCGGTGATGTCGTCGCCGGCAGGCGAGCGCGCCCGGCGGTCGAACTTCGTCTACGGGTCGTCGAAGGCCGGTCTGGATGTCTTCTACACGGGCCTGACCTACGCGCTCAGCGACTCCGGGGTGAAGGTCACGGTGGTCCGGCCGAACTTCGTGCACACCAAGCTGACCGAAGGCATGAAGCCGGCCCCCATGGCGCAGACACCGGAGCAGGTCGCCTCAGCGATCGTGGACGGCGTGCGCAACGGCAAGGAGGAGGTCTACGCACCCCCGCAAATGCGGTGGGTGATGACCGTCCTGCGTCTCCTACCACGCGCGATCTTCCGCCGCCTGCCGTTCTGATCCTTGTAGTCCAAGGGCTGGGTACTCCGACGGCTGGGTACTCCACCGACTGGTACTCCAAGGGCTGGCGGAGGTCTCCGTCAGCCCTTGGAGCGCGGTGGCTGTGGCGCTCGTTCAGCCCGGGCCCTTGGCCGCGAGATGCGCCGCTTCCGCGCCGCCTTACGGTTGGCTCAGACGAGTGAATATGGGCGCAGACGTGTCCACTGATCGATCGCATCCGACCGCCTTGGGCTGCGATCCGTAGAAGATCTCGACACGCTCGGTGGTGGGTGAGCACGTGGCGCGCGAAGCGAGCCCACCGAACCCCGACTCGGTACCGGACTCGCTTCGCGCGACCTCTGGGTGTGACCGCGCCCCGAACGGCCACGCCCGCATGGGCGGTGACCCCTCACCCCTGCGTCACCGCCGGCTCATCCGAGCAGGAAACACGGGCGAGCGCGAAGACGGCATCCTGTCGCCTTCGCGCTCGCACCGTAACCC
>JBPYFK010000093.1:0-47953 GCA_051984675.1 Pseudonocardiaceae bacterium
GCGAGATTGTCGACGCTCAACGCCAGCCCCGTAACCAGCAACCGGCCCATCGGCTGGCGAACCGATTCGCAGCCTGCCCCTCTTCGCTCTTGCGCGCCTGCCACCGGGTGTGAACGCCGGGGCATGAGCGCGATAGCGATCGGTGTTGGTGCCAGCTCGTTGCTCGCGGTTGCGACAACCGACCTGCGGCTCCCGGCTGTGGCTGACTGTCAGTCGAGTCTCGTCATCACAGAGATCCACACCGCCAGGAGCAACGCGCACGTGGACCCGCCCGGGATCACCCCTTTTCGCGGACGGATCGGATGCCCGACGAGATCCCCCACCCGACGCCGCTGAAGCGAACTCGGTCGCGTTGTCCGTCTGGATTGTCTCGCCGGGGACCGGGCAACTGCGAGAGCACAGTCTTTCCGTGCTGTCGGTAGCGATGTGCCTGGGGTATCTCATCTCCATCGGCTGCCGGGCAGCCTGATGGAGATGGCCTCACCCCGGCGCTTCCCGACGCGAGCGAGCGTGCCTCGTGTACTGTCCGGACACGCGCTCGTGAATCAGCTGCGTTCGTTGGTGTCGGTGTCTTGCGTGCCCCAGACCTCGCGGACGGCATGGGCACTGTTGCGGACAGCCTTATTCACCGCGCTGCTGATCTCCGTGCATGCCTGTAGTAGCTCGCCGCCGACTTTCCCGGCCGTGTGCATGGTATTGCCTGCGGCCTGACGAATCTTGCCCGTCGCATCGCTGGCTACCGCGCTTTGCCCGCAGCGTCCTCGGCGACGTCCTTAGCCTCGCCAGCGGCGTTTTTCACCACCTCAGCAGCCTGATCTGCCGTGTGGCTGGTGGTGTCATCGGATTTCTGGGTTTTCCGGTCCGTGTTGTAGTTGTTAGGCACGGTTGGACTCCTTCCATCGTTTGGTTCTACCACGACGCACACGCGGCTGCCTATAGATCAATATGCACTGTGGTCGAGCAACTCCAGAGGCGAGGCCGCAACCGCCAGCCCCCTTCCACACCGTCAGATGGGTGAGTCCCAGCGCCTTCACGTACGAAAGTGTTTCCCGATCCTGCCGCGAGTCTCAGCAGTTCGTCCGGGTCCACCTGGTCGAATCATCCGAGGATCACCGCCACGCTGGGATTCACCTCGCCGTCGAGCACCGTCGACGTTGGTCCGCCTGGTGAATCGCAGATATTTGACCACAGTCAAGCACAACTACCCCAGTGAGTACAGAGCCTCCCACGTGGTGTTAGCTCACCTTTCGGGCTTGCAGCCGGGATGGAGACCGCAAGTCGGTGACCTGCGGGTTTGTCTCAACGATCAACATCGTGTGGCCACGAACTGCGGAATCCGGCGCGGACCGCCTCACCGCACGAGCCGCCACTGCGCGGGGCGTTTCCTGATGGTGCGACTGTCCCAAGGTCGTCCCACAGGTGTCGCGGTCTGTCTCCGTCGTCAGGACAGAGTTGGCGCATACGAGGCTGGTTAGGCTGAAAGTCCATTACGATCTCGTCTGAGGTTCTTGCTTCGATGAGGCGAGGCGAGGCGAGCACTGAGTACTGCGTTCCGGCTGAGGCGACAGGTGCTACTCCGTGTTTTGCCGGCCGGCTACGATGTGGCAACTCGGAACCAACAGGACAGGAGCAATGGCCATGGGTCTGATCTCCAAACCGTCGCAAATGGTGGAAGCGGCGGAGCTACTTGCCCGCTTGGCGAAAGCCGAGCAGCTGGCACATGAAGAAAGCGAAATGACCCACGACGAGGTACAGCGACGGTTCTTGGCTGGGGAGGTCGCCGGTTTGCAACATGCCGCTCGTCTCACTCGAGAGCTTGCAGACTGGCCCGTAGAAGCGGAGTCCGAGCGAACGTGAGTCTCCGCTGTCCGCCACAGGTAACACGCTCGTGATCAAGACTGTCTACTCCCAGTATTGAGACAGGAGGTGATCAGCACCTATTCACGGGCGGGCCCGAACACGTGCGCGCCCAGCCCATCTAGGGCGGGTGAGGGGCTGATGGCACGACGACAGCATAGTCTTCTCCAAAGTGGACACCGTGGTGCGCCAGGTGGCGCGTGGAGGGGGCCAAACCTGATTGCCGCCCGCATGTAGCTGGTGGCGGCGGAGGACAGTCCAGGCCAGGAAAACCGGAGCCGGGAGGGAACCTGCATCGGTCAGTGGCTGCCGGTCTCCAGATTGTTGACACGGTGTTCGAGGTCTTCGACGCGCAGCCGCAGCTTTTCCACCTCCATTCGGACCTCGCGTGGCTGTATCTCGAGGTGGCTGGGATTCCTGACAATATGCCCACTGGCCGGGTCACCGACGATCAGTCCCTCTTCGCGGAGCTGCTTGAGGGCCCTCTGCGCAACCGGTCCCGTAACACCAAAGGTGTCCACGAGTTCTTCACGAGAGGGTACCGCTGAGCCGGGTGCGTACTGGCCAGTGTGGATCGCGTCGCGGAGCTGTCGCGCGATCTCCTCTACCTCCGGGACCAGGTCATTTGATGCAGCATCGTCCACCGTATGATCTTCTGCGCAATGCAGCGACGTTCGGTACCGCCAAATGGGCAGTAGCCACCACTCATCCGTCGGCCGGCAGGCACGACGACTGCTGCGATCGTGATGTACCGGGATCGTCTAATATGGACCACGATCTGCTGTAGCGCCGAGAAGATGCGTTGAGCTCCCGTGGTTGAGGCGCCGGTGACGAGTAATGCTTGCTACGAATCCCTGTGCGGGACTACAGATCCTGATACTTGGGAGAAATCGTGACCGCATCACCGTCTTGAACCAACCGCCCAGCCGGCGCTGGTCCTCTCGTTCATGCACCCAGCGAAAACCTAGGGTGTCACCTTGAGACAGTGGTATAACCGCGGCCTACGACGAGAACAGGGTTGCCCCGGCTGCGAGGTCGGACGCCACTCTGGGAGTCGCGCGAATGGCCGGATGTGCGCTGGCTGCATGTAACACCGCGGCAGTCGATGACCACGGCGGAGGTGAACACAGTGCCGGACCAGGCTGACCCTCACGTGTGGTCCGATCAGGCAGAACGTGTTGCACGCAGACGAATCGATCGCGCTTACGCAGACGCTTGCGCCGCCCTGGATGAGTCGCTACGAGCGGCCACCTCGGCGATGACCAACCGTAGTCACCGTGTGGCTTCGAACCGTCCTCGGCGGCGCTTTCCGACCTAATAGGAGACAGCTTGACTGCCGCACCCAAGCGAGCCAGGTGGTTAATTTTCCCAACCTCGTGGTAGAGCCGAAGACCTCATTGCGGATGCTGCGCTTCCGTGGCAGCTCAAGGCGTGGCAGCCATCGTCAATGTCTGACGCAGGAACGATGTCCTCGCCCTCATGCTGCTTGATGGGCGAAGGGCGCTGGCTTGTGAAATCTGAGACGGCGAGCCAGGTGATCCGTCCACTACGGATTTTCGAGAACACTGGTGACCCGATGGTGTCGTCGCAGCCTTGTCGCTCGCCCCTGTGTCGCAGAGCTGGGATGGTGATCTTGTTTGTCACCCGTCGGTGTTAGGCCATCGACGGTAGCTCGGTCGCTGAGTAGTGACGAAGCGCGTGTAGATGGGCGTCGATTCCGATTCGATCGGCCATGTCCTTGTAGCGCTGGGTCACGGCGTTGGGCGAATACGGCTCGGAGTGGTCGGGCGTCCTGCCGGCGCTGACCACGAACAAGTCCTCCGTGAACGTGCCGCCAAGCTCTTCCACGCGCTGCCGAACACGCTCCTTGTGTTCCTTGAGCAGGACGACGGTCTCGCTGTCGAGCGCGACGCAGCGGTGCTGATGCGCCTTGATCTCCTTCTCCTTGCCGCCCACCCAGTTGCGCCGCAGATCGATTACTTCGCCGTGCCAGGTCGAGCCGAGAGAAACGCAACCCGACCAGTTCGCCCCGGCGCAGTCCCGTGGTCATCGCGAGCCAGACAAGAGCGCCCCAGTCCTCGTCCGTACGGAACGCCTCTTCGGACAACCACGCGGCTTCTGCGGGCGTGGGTGGGTCAGGCTCACTTTTGGCGGGACTTACGGGCGACCCGAGCGGGATTCGAGCCGATCCAGGTCCCAGCGCTCGGCAGCATCCAGAGTGCCGCTAACGATGGCGTGGATCTGCCTGACTGTCGAAGCCGCCATCGGTTTGCACTTGTGCGGCTTGCACTTCGCCGTCCCGCAGTCGCGGTCGCCCTCCTTCTTGTGCTCGATGAACGGTTTGCCGTCGCATCGCCCACGACAACGCCGTAGATCCGCGTAGAGGCTCTCCAACATCCGAGCCGTGATCTTGTTGATCGCCGCGTCACCAAGCGCCGGCTTGATCGTGCGATCGACATACCCGTCGTACGTTTCCGCGTACTGTCCTCGATTTCGCTGGTACGCATCCATTCGTCCAACGCGCGCGAAAGACTCACCGAGGAC
The DNA here is from genome assembly GCA_051984675.1 of Pseudonocardiaceae bacterium. Lineage (GTDB taxonomy): Bacteria > Actinomycetota > Actinomycetes > Mycobacteriales > Pseudonocardiaceae > JBPYFK01. The sequence continues at coordinate 4,402 of JBPYFK010000093.1, forward strand.
GGTGCGGACCGTTGGCCGTCAACTTGGGCCAACAGCCGGTTCAATACCTTCTCGGCGCGCTTTGCGCGGCCTTGTCCGTGCCGTTGATGGTCTCGCGGAGATAGGAGCGCTTGTCGGTCACCGGATCGACCCCGGCGTAGACGATCACGCGAAGGGTCTTCCCGCGCTCCTCGATCCGACCACGCTGACGGCCCTGATTCCGATCAACACCGAAAGCCCAGGGCCGCACCCAACGATCAACTTAGTTGATCTCTATTCGCTTGTTTTGCCTGGTCGAGCTGGTGCCCACGGTGCGACTCGAACGCACACTGGACGGATTTTGAGTCCGCTGCCTCTGCCGATTGGGCTACGTGGGCCGATCTGGACGTCAGAATACGCGATCGTGGATGGTCCATGAACAAGGGGGCTGCCGTCCTGGCAGGCCACGGCCGCTGGAGATGCCTATTCACAGCCGGTTCACAGCGGTCACTCGCAACACTGCCGTACCAGCCTCATCCGAGGCGGCGAGGTCGATATCGGCGCTGATGCCCCAGTCGTGGTCTCCGGCCGGGTCGTCGAAGATCTGCCGCACGGCCCATCGGCCGGGCTGCTCGTCGATGATCAGCAGATGTGGGCCGCGCGCGTCGGGCCCGGTACCGATCTCGTCGTGCTCGGCGAAGTACGGCTCGAGCGCGTCCTCCCACGCGGCGGCGTCCCAGCCCGCTTCCTCGTCGAGCGCGCTGAGATCGTCGTAGCGCTGCCGGGCCGCGAGTTCCACTCGCCGGAACAGCTGGTTGCGCACGAGCACGCGGAAAGCCCGCGCGTTCGCGGTGATCGCTGCCGGTTCCTGTTGGGCGGCGGCGCTTTCCGCGCCGCCTTCGACGCCGGCGTCCGGGTGGCGCAGCTTCTCCCACTCGTCGAGCAGGCTGGAGTCGACCTGCCGGACGAGTTCCCCGAGCCACTCGACGAGATCGTGCAGTTCCTCGTTTTTTGCTTCGTCGGGCACGGTCTGCCGCAGTGCCTTGTAGACATCGGCCAGATAGCGCAGGACGAGCCCTTCCGAGCGGGCCAGGTTGTAGTGGCCGATGTACTCGGTGAACGTCATGGCCCGCTCGTACATGTCGCGCACCACGGACTTCGGCGACAGCTCGTGGTCGGAAACCCACGGGTGCCCGCTGCGGTAGGTATCGTAAGCGCCTTCCAGCAGCTCGGCCAGCGGTTTCGGGTAGGTGATGTCTTCGAGCAGTTCCATCCGCTCGTCGTAGTCGATGCCTTCGGCCTTCATGGCGGCGACCGCTTCGCCCCGGGCCTTGTGCTGCTGCGCGGACAGCACCGGGCGCGGGTCGTCCACAATCGACTCCACAATGGACACCACATCGAGCGCGTAGGACACCGATGCCGGGTCGAGCAGCTCGATGGCCGCGAGCGCGAGCGGCGACAGCGGTTGGTTGAGCGCGAAGTCGAACTGCAGGTCCACGGTCAGGCGAGCCCAGCGGCCGTGGTCGTCTGGCCGCTCCAGCTGCTCGACGACGCCGGCGGCCAGCAACGCCCGGTAGATCGCGATCGCGCGCAGGATATGCCGGCGTTGCGCTGGCCGGTCCTCGTGGTTGTCGGTGAGCAGGTGTTTCATCGCCGCATAGGCGTTGCCCGGCCGGTCGATCACGTTCAGCAGCATCGAGTGGCTGACGGTGAAGCTGGAGACCAGTGGCTCGGGCTCGGCGGCGATGATCCGCTCGAAGGTCTTCCTGCTCCACGACACGAAGCCCTCGGGTGGTTTCTTGCGCACCACCTTGCGGCGCTTCTTCGGATCGTCGCCGGCCTTCGCCAGCGCGCGCTCGTTCTCGATCTCGTGCTCGGGAGCCTGGACGACGACGTCCCCGGCGGTGTCGTATCCCGCCCGCCCCGCACGACCGGCGATCTGGTGGAACTCGCGCGCCTTGAGCTGACGCATGCGCACACCGTCGAACTTCGTCAGCCCGGTCAGCAGCACGGTGCGGATCGGCACGTTGATCCCCACACCCAGGGTGTCCGTACCGCAGATGACCTTCAGCAGACCGGCCTGCGCGAGCTGCTCGATCAGTCGCCGGTATTTCGGCAGCATGCCGGCGTGGTGCACACCGATCCCGTGCCGCACCAGGCGGGACAGCGTCTTGCCGAAGCCAGCGGAGAAGCGGAAGTCGCCCAGCGCCTCGGCGATGCTGTCACGTTCGGCCCGGCTGGCGACCTTGACGCTCATCAACGCCTGGGCCTGCTCCACGGCGGCGACCTGGCTGAAGTGCACGACGTAGACCGGCGCACGCTGGCCGGACAGCAGCTCCTCGATCGTCTCGTGCAGCGGGGTCATCGCGTACCGGAAGTTCAACGGAATCGGCCGCTCAGCGGAGCTGACCACCGCCGTGTCCCGACCCGTCCGGCGGGTGAGGTCCTTCTCGAACCGGCTGACGTCCCCGAGGGTCGCGGACATCAGGATGAACTGGACGTGTGGCAGCTCCAACAGCGGGACCTGCCACGCCCAGCCCCGGTCCGGGTCGGCGTAGAAGTGGAACTCGTCCATCACGACCTGGCCGACGTCGGCGCGGTCACCGTCACGCAATGCGATGTTGGCCAGGATCTCCGCCGTGCAGCAGATGATCGGCGCGCCCGGGTTGACGCTGGAGTCGCCGGTCATCATGCCGACGTTGACCGGGCCGAAGATCTCCACCAGCGCGAAGAACTTCTCCGATACCAGCGCTTTGATCGGCGCGGTGTAGAAGGTGCGCCGCTGGTGGGCCATCGCGGCGAAGTGCGCGCCGGTGGCCACCAGGCTCTTGCCCGACCCCGTGGGCGTACTGATGATCACGTTCGTCCCGGAGACGACTTCCATCAGCGCTTCTTCTTGCGCCGGGTAGAGCTCGATGCCCTGCTTCAAGGTCCACGCGGTGAAGGCGTCGAGCAACGCGTCGGGCTCGGGCTGCTCCGGGATCTGGTCGGTGAGCTGCATCGTGCCACCTATGGTCCCCGGTCGCCGGGGGGTCGCCGCAGCCGGGGTGGCCTCAAGCGACCTGCGCCACTCGCCCGCCGGACACGACTCCGAATGTCCACTGTGTACGGATGATCGGAGGCGTGACGAGCCGGCCGCGTTCAGGCGGCTGGCCATCGTCACAGCAGCACGTTTCTAGGACGACAGCGTCAGAGCAAGCCGCGCCGCGCCGCCCACACGACCGCCTGGATCGGCGCCCGCACCCCAAGCCGGTCACAGATCGCCCGTGTCCGGCGGCGCACCGTGCGATCAGACAACCCGAGACGCCGACCCACCGATTCCAGCGGGAGGCCGTCGGCCAATAACGCGAGCAAGCGGAGGTCGTCCTCCGTCACCTCTGGGTGGCGCGTGACCGTCTCCCCAGACACCACAGTCACCGCTTTTCCTCCTCACAACCCGCGATCGAATCGTTTCAGCGTCCCATTACCGGAGCTTGCCGCGATCGGCCACACAAGTCAACGACTTTCCGCAGATTCCAACATTTTGGCGGTCGTCTCCCACGTCAGCCAGCACCTCGCGACAAGAGCGCCACCACGGCGGTGGCCCTAATCGTTTTATACACGTGTTGCGGGTGTGCGCGCTTCCGTTCGACAGCACCGGCTGCATCTGGTCCGCTAGGAAGTGCCCGCAGCAAGCCATCGCTGGCCACAGCAACAAGGACGCGCAGCGACGAGGAGGAGTTGTGTCCGATCGCCTGATGTCAGGGGACCCACTCTCCAGTGACCCTGGACCAGGGCGCACCGTGCGGTTCGTGGGTGGGCCGCTGGACGGGCGCGTCCAGGAGCTGCGCGACGCCGAGGCCGTCGCCGGGCGGCTGCTCCGGCACATCCACCTGCATGACGGGCCGAAGATCGAAACGCAGTACGAACTGCGCTACACGACCGCGGCCGGGTGGGAATACCACCTTCGCCCCAACCACGCCCCCTGACACGTGATTCGCCCACTTCGGGCGCGCGCTGAACGATCTTGCTCGGGCCGTATCGCTCCAGGTTGCGAGGTGCGTCACACCATGGAGAAGGCCCAGAGAACGCGCCTACCATCAACATCCATGGCCGTCGATGAGGACCTCGCCGATCATCTGCACCGGGATGATCATCCCACCCGCCGACCGCTCGTCCTCGGCGACGAGTTCCCGTCGCCCGGATACGGGCAGTGGCAGGCAGCGGTGGAGAAGGTGCTGCGCCGCACCGGGCTGATGCCAGGCGAGACCACTGGCGCGGTCGAGGATGTGCTGGCCACGACGACGTACGACGGGATCACGATCCACCCGCTCTACACCCGGGCGCCGGAGGGCGCTGGGGTCGGGTTTCCGGGGCTGGCGCCGTTCGTGCGCGGGAGCCGGCCGCAGGGCTGTGTCAACGAAGGTTGGGACGTCCGGCAGTGGCATGCCGACCCGGATGCGGCGGTGACCAACCGGGAGATCCTGGCTGACCTGGCGGGCGGCGCACATTCGGTGGGGCTGTGCCTGGGGCCGGCTGGGGTGGCCCTCAGTGACCTCGCGGACGCCCTGCACGGCGTGCATCTGGACATGGCGGGGGTCGTGCTGGACGCCGGCGCCGAGTTCGCCGAGGCCGGCGCGGCGCTGCTGGAGCTGGCCGCCGAAACCGGCGTTCCGGCGAGTGCGCTGCGCGGCAACCTGGGCGCCGATCCGCTGGGAGTGCGGGCGCGCACGGGTGCGGCGCCGGATGTCGGTGCCGCGGTCGAGTTGGCGCGGCGCTGTGGCGGGCACTACCCGCAGCTGCGGGTGTTCGCCGTGGACGGGTTGCCGTATCACGAGGCCGGTGGTTCGGAGGCGCAGGAACTCGGGTGCGCGCTGGCGGCGGCGACGGCGTACCTTCGCCAGTTGACGGCGGCTGGTTTCGACATCGACGCAGCGTGCGGCTTGTTGGAGTTCCGGTACGCGGCCAGCGCGGACCAGTTCGCCACCATCGCGAAGCTGCGGGCGGCGCGGCGACTGTGGGACCGGGTCACGGCGGTGTGCGGGGCGTTGGAGCCGGCACGGGCGCAGTTGCAGCACGCGGTGACCTCACCGGCGATGCTCACGCGCCGCGATCCGTGGGTGAACATGCTGCGCACCACGGTCGCCGCGTTCGCTGCCGGTGTCGGTGGGGCACAGGCGGTCACGGTGTTGCCGTTCGATGCCGCGATCGGGTTGCCGGATGCGTTCGCCCGGCGGATCGCGCGGAACACTCAGTCGTTGTTGTTGGAGGAGTCGCACCTCGCTCAGGTGATCGACCCGGCTGGTGGGTCGTGGTACGTCGAGACCCTGACCGACGAGCTGGCGCAGGCGGCCTGGCGGTGGTTCCAGGAGATCGAGGCGGCTGGTGGCATGAGCGCGGCTCTGGACTCCGGGCTGATCGCCGACCGGCTGGCGCGGACCTGGCAGGCGCGGCAGAACGCCGTGGCCCACCGTAGCGAGGCGCTCACCGGCGTCAGCGAGTTTCCCGACCTCGACGAGCAGCCCGTTCAGCGCCCGCCGGCTCCGGCACAGCCGGGCGGCGGGCTGCCGCGGCATCGCTACGCCGAGGCGTTCGAGGCGTTGCGCGACGCCTCCGACGCGCACTTGTCGGCCACCGGTGCCCGTCCCGCCGCGTTCCTCGCGACGCTGGGACCGCTGGCGGTGCACACGGCCCGCGCATCGTTTGCCCGCAACCTGCTCGCGGCCGGAGGAGTCACCGCGCCGGAGGCCGGGCCGACCGACTCGGTCGAGGACGTGGTGCGCGCGTTCCGCGAAGCGGGCACGACGGTGGTCTGCCTGTGCTCGTCCGACAAGGTGTATGCCGAGCGGGCCGCCGAGACCGCCCGTGCGCTCAAGGACGCCGGAGCGCGCGAGGTGTGGCTGGCCGGTCGACCCGATCCGACACCAGAGGGCCCGGCACCAGAGGGCCCGGCACCAGAGGGCATCGACGGGCTGGTCTACGCCGGCTGCGACGCGCTGAGCACGCTGCGGCACTTCCACCGGCTGCTGGGTACCCCTCTGGTTGAAGCACCTGGTGCGGTAGAGGAAGGACACAGGCGATGAACCACCCGGTTCCCGACTTCTCGGAGATTCCCCTCGACTCTCCTGAACCGGTCGGCGCGCCCGAACCGGCGGGGGACCAGCAGCGCTGGCAGGCGGAGGTGTTGGCGGCGACCGGCAAGGCGGCTGACGCGCTGGTGTGGGAGTCGCCGGAAGGTATCGGCGTCAAGCCGTTGTATTCCACTGGAGACACCGACGGGTTGGATTTCCTGGACACTTACCCGGGATTTCCGCCGTACCTGCGTGGTCCGTACCCGACGATGTACGTCAACCAGCCGTGGACCATTCGCCAGTACGCGGGATTTTCCACGGCTGAGGAGTCCAACGCCTTCTACCGCCGGAATCTGGCCGCGGGGCAGAAGGGCCTGTCGGTGGCGTTCGACCTGGCCACGCACCGGGGTTACGACTCGGACCACCCGCGCGTGGCCGGGGATGTCGGCATGGCCGGGGTGGCCATCGACTCGATCTACGACATGCGGCAGCTCTTCGACGGCATTCCGCTGGATCGGATGAGCGTGTCGATGACCATGAACGGGGCGGTGCTGCCGGTACTGGCGCTGTACATCGTGGCCGCCGAGGAGCAGGGGGTGGGCCCGGAGAAACTGGCCGGCACGATCCAGAACGACATCCTCAAAGAGTTCATGGTCCGCAACACCTACATCTACCCGCCGCAGCCGTCGATGCGGATCATCTCGGACATCTTCGCCTACACCTCGCAGCGGATGCCGAAGTTCAACTCGATCTCGATTTCCGGCTACCACATCCAGGAAGCCGGGGCGACCGCCGACCTGGAACTGGCCTACACCCTGGCCGATGGCGTGGAGTACGTGCGCGCGGGCCGTACGGCGGGGTTGGACATCGACTCCTTCGCACCCAGGTTGTCGTTCTTCTGGGGCATCGGGATGGACTTCGCGATGGAGGTCGCCAAGCTGCGGGCAGCCAGGTTGTTGTGGGCCAAACTGCTCAAGCCCTTCGAACCGCAGGACGCGAAGTCGCTGTCGCTGCGCACACACTCGCAGACCTCGGGCTGGTCGCTGACCGCCCAGGACGTCTACAACAACGTCATCCGCACGTGCGTGGAGGCGATGGCGGCCACCCAGGGGCACACGCAATCCCTGCACACCAACGCCCTGGACGAAGCGTTGGCGCTGCCGACCGACTTCTCCGCGCGTATCGCCCGCAACACCCAGCTGCTGCTGCAACAGGAGTCCGGCACCACGAGGGTCATCGACCCGTGGGGCGGGTCGTACTTCATCGAGCGGCTCACCGCCGACCTGGCCGAGCGGGCCTGGGCGCACATCACCGAGGTCGAGCAGGCCGGGGGCATGGCCGCCGCGATCGACGCCGGGTTGCCGAAGTTGCGCATCGAGGAAGCCGCCGCCCGCACCCAGGCCCGGATCGACTCCGGCCGCCAGCCACTGGTCGGCGTCAACACCTACCGCTACGACGGTGATGAGCAGATCGACGTGCTCAAAGTGGACAACCACCAAGTGAGGGCGCAGCAGCTCGACAAGCTCCGCAGGCTGCGCGACGAGCGTGACCAGCAGACGTGTGCCGAGGCGCTGCGCCGGCTCACGGCCACCGCCGAGGCCATCGCGGACGGCACCCGCCCGGACGACCTGGACCACAACCTGCTCACCCTCGCCGTCGAGGCGGCCCGCGCGAAGGCGACCGTCGGTGAGATCTCCGACGCCCTGGAGCAGGTCTTCGGCCGGCACTCCGGGCAGATCAGGACAATCTCCGGTGTGTACCGCGAAGAAGCAGGCCCCTCCGAAAGCGTCGACCAGGCTCGGGCGCTGGTGGATACCTTCGCCGAGGCCGAGGGCCGTCGCCCGCGCATCATGGTCGCCAAGATGGGGCAGGACGGCCACGACCGGGGGCAGAAGATCATCGCCACCGCCTTCGCCGATCTCGGTTTCGACGTCGACGTCGGCCCGCTGTTCCAGACCCCGGCCGAGGTCGCCCGCCAGGCCGCCGAAGCCGACGTGCACGTCGTCGGCGTGTCCAGCCTCGCCGCCGGCCACCTCACGCTGGTGCCCGCGCTGCGCGACGAGCTGCGAGCCGTCGGTCGGGACGACATCGTCATCGTCGTCGGAGGGGTGATCCCGCCCGCCGACCACGACGCACTGCGCGAAGCCGGCGCGGCCGAGATCTTCGGGCCGGGCACGGTCATCCCCGACGCGGCGGCCCGCCTGCTGCACCAACTGGCCGCGCAGCTCGGCCACACCGAATACGAAGGGGACTGAACACTCAGGCGATGCCGCGCATCATCGACGTCGACGACTACGCCAAGGGCGTGCTGGACGGCTCCCGTGCCAAGCTCGCCCAGGCCATCACGCTGGTGGAGTCCACCCGGTCGAACCACCGCGCGCAGGCGCAGGAGCTGCTGGTCAAGCTCCTCCCGCACGCTGGTGGCGCGCACCGGGTCGGTGTCACCGGAGTGCCCGGTGTCGGCAAGTCGACGTTCATCGAGTCGTTGGGCACCATGCTCACCGCCGCCGGGCATCGGGTCGCGGTGCTCGCCGTCGACCCGTCGTCGACGCGCAGCGGCGGCAGCATCCTCGGCGACAAGACCCGGATGGGGCGGCTGGCCAACGATCCCGCGGCGTTCGTCCGTCCCTCCCCCACGGCGGGCACGCTCGGCGGGGTCGCCCGAGCGACCCGCGAAACCATCGTGCTCATGGAAGCCGGCGGCTTCGACGTCGTGCTCGTCGAGACTGTCGGGGTGGGACAGTCCGAGATCGCGGTGTCCAACATGGTCGACTGCTTCCTCCTGCTCAGCCTCGCGCGCACCGGGGACCAGCTGCAGGGCATCAAGAAGGGCGTCCTGGAACTCGCTGACATCGTTGCGGTGAACAAGGCCGATGGTCCACATGAGACAGAAGCCCGGAAGGCCGCACGCGAACTCCGTAGCGCGTTGCGCCTGCTCACCCCGCGCAGCGCGTCCTGGACACCGCCGGTGCTGACGTGCAGCGGACTGAACGCGGTCGGACTGGACGCGCTCTGGGACCAGGTGCGGCGGCACCGGTGTGTGCTGGAGGAGTCCGGCGAGCTGGCGGAAAAACGCAGCCGCCAGCAGCTCGACTGGACCTGGTCGATGGTCCGCGACCAGCTACTGGCCGAACTCTCCGAGCACCCGATGGTGCGGGATCTCGTCCCGGACATCGAGCGGCAGGTCCGGGAAGGGACGCTCACCGCGAGCCTGGCAGCGGACCGCATCCTGGACGCATTCCGCCGCCGGTAGGCGGAATGAACCACCTGCTACAGCGCCCATTCATGATCAGCTCTGACCCGGCGCCCAGAGGTCACGAGCTGGTGAGGTCGAGCTGGAGGGGTGGGGACCGATTGCCTGCGGTTACGACAATCGAGGTACCAAACCCTCCGCTCCTTCATACGCCCGCGCGGGGTCGCCATAGAGCGGGCCGGAGCCGATGTCGCATCCCAGCGACCGCCACCGCTGCGCTTGCGCCTCCGTCGCGATCCCGCCGACCGCGATCGGGATACCACCGTCCCGGACCAACGGCAGCATCGCCGCGACCGCCCGCGCCTCCGGCGAGGCGGCGTCGTCATCTTCCGGTACCAGGGCGGTGAGCTGCTCGTCGAGGTGGACGCCATGCACCGGAAGCTCGCGCAACTGGTGCAACTCCCGTGGGGAGGCGTGGAAGCTGTGCAAGCACGGTTTCGCCCCCATCGACGCGAGCAGCTTGACGTTCTCGCGGGTTTCCGCCCAGCCGTCCACCAGCACCGATGTTGGCACGCACAGCCGCAACCACGCCGGGTCGAGTTCTCCGTCCTCCAGAACGGACCGCACGGTCGCGACCAGGTCGGGGTCCTGCGTCTGGTCGCGGCTGAGCCGCACAGCCAATCCGAGGTCGAACTCGCCCGCCCGGTGCCACGCGGCCAGCTGCTCCCATGCGGTACGCAGCATCCAGTCTCTCAAACACAGCGTCACACCGGACTGTTCGGCCAACTGGAGGCACTGCTGGTGGCCGAGTCGGGAGCCTCCCTCCGGCTCCCAGCACAGCTGGGCCTCCACCATCACCGGGCGCCCGTCGGCCAGACTCACCTGGGGCTGGTAGAGCACCTCGAACTCGCCGAGCTCCAACGCGCCGGGCATCGCGGCGGCCAGCTTCGCGTCCACCCGCTCACGCTCGGCGCGCTCGGCGTCGAACGGCGCCCACTGGCGCTTGCCCGCCTTCTTGGCCCAGCGCAGGGCTGTGGTGCTGTCCTGCAACATCCGCACCGGCTGGATCTCGTCGATTCGGCGCTGCACCACGCCGATGGTGGCGGTGGTCGCGATCCCTTCGGTACCGACGTACACCGGCTCCCCGAGCTCGTTGTTGATCTCCTCGGCGAACCGGCCGATGCCCGGGCTGTCCGGCTTTTCCCGGTACAGCACGGCGAACTCGTTGCCGGAAATTCGCGCGACCAGCGCGTCCTCGGTCTCGACAAGACGGTCCAGGCGGCGGGCGATCTCCTTGAGCATCCCGTCGCCGACCTCTTGGCCCATGCCCTCGTTGATCACGTCGATCCCGTCGAGTTCCAGCTGGTACAGCGTCAACCTGGTGTCCGGGTCGAACGTGGCCAGCGCGGTTTCCAACCGGGAGAGGAAGAACTGCCGGTTGGGCAGGCCGGTGGAGACATCGTGCAACGCCTGGTGCTGGAACTGGGCCTGCAGCAGGTGCAGCTGGGAGAGATCCTCCACCATCGTCACGATGTGGTGGGGCACGCCGTAGGCGTCCCGCAGCACCGACACCGCGAGGAACGTCCAGGCGTAGCCACCATCCACTTTGCACAGTTTGCAGCGCTCGTGCAGGTGCTGGGTGCGCCCCTCCACCAGCGTGCTGTAGAGGCTGGTGAGACGGTTGCGCTCATCTGGATGGAAGAGCTCGTACACCGTGCGAGAGGCGAACTCTTCCTTCGAGTAGCCCAGCATCTGCTCCAGCGCCGGGTTCACCTCGACGAACTTGCCACCCAGATCGCTGATCGCCACCCCGATCGGGGTCGCGGAGAAGACCTCGCGAAAGCGGTTCTCGCTGGCTTCCAGATCCCGCTCGGCACGCAGCTTGGAGCGCAGCAGCGCCCGCTTGATGGTCTCCTGCTGCTTGAAGATGTTCTCCCGCACCGCTTCGGCGTAGCCGGAAGCCACCGACGTCAGCAGGCTCATGACGGAGTGGGTGGCCGGATCCGCGCTGACCAGCAGGTGCTCGCCGAGCAACTCCAGGCTGTGGCGGAGGCTCTCCTCCCCGGTGATGTGCGCCGCGACCATGCGCTCGCCGACGGCGCGGCCGACCCGCTCGATGCTGGTCGCGCCGTCCAGCGCCGCCGCCAGCTCGTCAAGCAGGTCCGCCAGGTAACGCTCGATGTCCGAAGTGGACATCGGGATGTAGGACGTTCTGTTGACCCGCGCGGCCCACTGCCGGGCAAGCTCCGCCCGCCAGTCGGCTTGATCCCACGGGGAGGTCATGGTTTCCGTCCGACCCCCGCATAGATCTGCTCCCCGCCGGGCTCGTCCGCGGCGTGCTCGGGGTGTTCCGGTCGCCACATCGCGGTACCGACGACGCCCGGTTCGACCAGTTCGAAGCCCGTGAACAACTCGCTCACCTCCTGGTGGGTCCGGGTGTAGATGGGGTCGGCGCTGTTGCGCATCACCTGGATGACACCCGCCATCTCGTCCGGGCTGATGTCGGCGGTGAAATGGGACAGGGCCAGCCAACTGTCTCGCGCGAGCGCGTCCCGGTACCGAGCGATCACGCCGGGCGCGTCCTGATCAAGAGCGACGAAGTGGAACACTCCCACCATGAGCAGGGCAATCGGCTGTTCGAAGTCCAGCATGCGCCTGGTTTCCTCCGCGTAGAGGATACTCTCCGGGTCGAGCATGTCCCGCTGCACGATCGTCGCCCGGTCGTTGCCCTCTAACAGCAGCTGGCTGTGCGCCACGGCCACCGGGTCCCGGTCGACGTAGACCACCCGCGCCTCCGGGTTCGCCTGCTGGGCGATCTCGTGCACGTTGCCCACCGTCGGGATGCCCGAGCCGACGTCGAGGAACTGGTGAATGCCCTGCTCGACCAGGAAGACCACGGCACGCCGCAGGAACGACCGGTTCAACCGCGCCACGTCCCGAGCGCTGGGTAACGCGCTGAGGAACTTCTCCGCGAGCTGCCGGTCGGCAGCGAAGTTGTGCCCGCCACCCAGCAGGTAGTCGTACAGCCGGGCCGAGCTCACGACCTCTTCGTCCACGTCTTCGGGAACCCAGTTCGCCCGTTCGGTCGTCACGATCCACCTTCCCCGGTCCACGAACTCGTGTGAGCCGCGTCCCTCTCGTCCATCGTTGGAGTCGTTGAAAGGCTACTCACCGATGCTAGTCCCCGTTGATCACACCGCCGTGGTTCACGCCGGTCAACGCAGCGGTTCGCGCGTTTCATGCCAGGTCAGAGCGGATCTTGGGCACTGCGGCGCGGGCGCGGGTGCCAGCGGCGGCGGTCACGAACGTGGTCATCTCGTCGATCTTAAGGTCGACCAAGCACACTGTGGGAACCTCGCCAGACGTGTCCGTATCTTCCGCACACCTTCGTTAGACCGTGGTCTCCAGAACCGGGTGCTCAGAGCTGCGGAATCAGCAACAGCCAGCGGGCTCCGAGCACCAATGACACCGCGCCCATCGCGAACCACACCAGCAGCCACATCTGCGCCGGCAGGCCCGTGAGCCGGGCGAGCTGGTCGGCGTCGGAATCCGACGCTCTTCCATGGCGACGCTTGCGGCCCAGTTCGAAGATCGGACGGATGCCGCCGAAGAGCAGGAACCAGCTGAACAGCGCGCAGCACAGGGCCTGCACCGGCGGCGACGTGTACCAGGCGACCGCAGCGACCGCACCACCGGTGACCAGCACGGACACCACACCGTAGGCGTTGCGGATCTCCACCAGCAATGCCACCAGCAGGACCACCGCGATCCACAGCATCACCCTGGCCTGGTCGGCGGAGACCAGGGCCGCGCCGCCCAGGCCGAGCAGGGACACCGTCGGATATCCGGCGAACAGGGTGAACACCATGCCGGGACCGGTGGACTTGCCGACCGAGACGGTCAGACCCGAGGTGTCCGAGTGCAGGCGGACACCTTCCAGCTTGCGACCGCTGAGCAGGGCCACGACGGCGTGGCCACCCTCGTGCGCGATCGTGACAACGTTGCGCATGACGCGCCACAGGCCGTGATGCGCTACCAGCACCAACGCCACCAGGGCGATCAGCAGGGTAAGCGCCTTGCCGGAACTCAGCAGGGTGTCGTACACGCGGGGGCCGTCCCTAGTCCAGGTCGGGGTCACCCAGCAGGGTGCCACAGCACCGCAGGTGACTAGAGAGACACGCTCCGTGACACCTCAGGCGCTGTCTGGCCGTAGGGTGGGCAGGTTGACCACGATCGCTTCCTGGGTGCTGCGCGCGATCACGACCACCGCCTCCTGGTCCGGGGAAGGATTCTCCTCCCGGTGCGGCACGAACGGCGGGACATAGACGTAGTCTCCCGGGCCGGTCTCCACCCGGACCTCCCGGTAGCCAGCACCTTCACCATCAGCACCTTCACCCTCGGCGAAGACGAACACCGGGTTCCCGCGCACCACGAAGATCGCCGTCTCGGACTCGCCGTGGTGGTGGTTCCCGGAGGCCGTGGCCGGTGCCACGTGCGTCTGCCCCATCCACAACTTGCTGGAGCCGACGGTCTTGCCGCTGACCGCCTCCCAGCGCCGCATCCCGGAGGTCTGGCCGGTGTCGCCGACCAATGTGGACGGTGTTTGGTGATGTAAGCGGCGATGGAACGCGTCCAGACCGTCGGACCCTTCCTGGCTCATCGCACCTTCCTTTCGCGCTGCCCGACCGGGGAGGGTACGCCGGCGCCGCACCTCACGTCGGCGCGTCGAGCAACTCGGTCGGCTCCGCGATGACATCCACCAGCGCTCCGTTGCGCATCACGGTGATCTGCAGCGGCCTGCCGATCGCCTCGGCGAACATCAGCTTCTGCAGGTCCTGAGCGCGCCGCACCGGCTTCCGGCCGGCGGTGAGGACAAGGTCACCCCCGTGCAGCCCCGCCAGCTCGGCCGGGCTGCGCCGGACCACGTCGACCACGCGCAGGCCGGTGTGCTGACCGATGCGCTGTGCGAGATCGTCCGGCAGCGGCGCGGGGGTGGTCACCAGCCCGAGGTACGCGCGACGCACCCGCCCGTCCTTCATCAGGGTGTCGATGATCCGCCTTGTCGTCGCGTTGATCGGGATCGCCATGCCCAGGCCGACTCCGGCGACGGCGGTGTTGATGCCGACTACCTGCCCGCGCGAGTCAGCCAGGGCGCCACCCGAGTTGCCCGGATTGAGCGCCGCGTCGGTCTGGATCACGTCCTCGATCACGCGGGCCGCGTTCGCACTCCTGGTCGGTAGCGATCGGCCGAGAGCGCTGACGACTCCAGCGGTGACCGAGCCCGCCAGCCCGAGGGGGCTCCCGACCGCGATCACAAGCTGGCCAACCACGAGTTCGTCGCTGTTGCCCAACTCGACCGGCGGCGGGCTGGTGCTCTGCGCCCGCAACAGGGCGAGGTCGGACAGCGGGTCCGCGCCGATCACGGTGAACGGTGCGGTCGTGCCGTCGGCGAAACCGGCCTGACCGTGCGTGGCGGAGCCGACAACGTGGGCGTTGGTCAGCAGGAAGCCGTCCGTGGTGAACAGCACGGCCGACCCGGCGGCTTCCCCGCGCTCGGCCGAGGGCACACGCAGGCTCGCGACGCTCGGCGTAATCATCGCCGCGACGGACGCCACCGTCCGCGAGTAGGCATCCATCCAGTCCTGCCCGACACCATCGTGCTCGGCACCATCGTGCTTGGCCATGACCCGCCTCCAGTGCGGTGCGAGCGCCCTCAGTGCGCTCCTGTGGACACCACAACAGCGCAGGTCCCCCGGGCATTCCCGCCAACGCCGGCGAGCGGGCCCAGCGGACCACCGAGCACCTGCTGGACGACGTGTCCAAGCACATCATCGAGCAACGCCAGGAGGACGGACGCCGGCCTTACGCCGCGATCGGCAAGGCGGTCGGGCTGTCCGAGGCGGCGGTCCGCCAGCGGGTGCAGCGACTGCTGGACTCCGGCCTGATGCAGATCGTGGCCGTCACGGACCCGTTGCGCCTGGGATTCCCGCGGCAGGCGATGATCGGTATCAACGTGACGGGTGACGTGCAGGAGGTCGCCGACCGCGTCGCGGAGTTGCCGGAGATCGAATACGTCGTGATCACCGCCGGCTCCTTCGACCTGCTGGCCGAAGTGGTCTGCCGGGACGACGACCAGCTTCTCGACGTGCTCAACCACCAGATCCGGCAGATCGACAAGGTCACCCGCACCGAGTCGTTCGTCTACCTCAAGCTGCGCAAGCAGACCTACGCCTGGGGTACTCGCTGAGTCAGCGTCCCGCCCGCAGCAGGTCCCGGGTCAGCTCCAGGTGACCGTGATGCTGGGCCAGTTCCTCGAACAGGTGCTGTAGAGCGCCGCCCTGGGTGTCACCCACCGGAGTGCCCTGGTGCACGTGCGGCGCGCCGCGCGGTGGGGCGCCCGGATCGGCGGCGTCGACGTACTCGCGGAGCGCGCGCTTGGCGCCTTCGACCTGTTCGAGCAGCTCAGCGACCCGGCCGGTGGCGACGAACTCCGCGTCCCGGTCCCGCTCCACGTGTCGTCCCACGACGACGTGCTCACCCCAGAAATGGAGCATGCCGACGCAGTGGGTGACGAGCGCGAACGGTGAGTTCGCGCCGGGCAGATCCGGCTTCTGGTTGGCCAACTCGTCACCGAGATCAGTGAGGATGCGGGCCATCCCGTCCAGCGCGCGATCGGCCAGGAACAGGTACTCGGGTTTCCCGATCAATGCGTCCACGCCGGTGAGTGTGTCACGGCATCCAGCCGAGCGGGTGCGGAATCAACGCCAACGGCCCCTGCCGCTGTTCGGGGGGAGCGGCAGGGGCCGTCGGGCCGCCGTGCATCAGGCCCTACTTCATCAGGCCCGGTTACGCCCTATTGCCTCAGGCGATGATGCGCAGCGGGTCTTCGAGCAGGCCGGTGAGCCGCTGCAGGAACAGGGCAGCGGTCGCGCCGTCGACGGCCCGGTGATCGGCGGACAGCGTCACGCGCATGATCTTGCGCGCGACGAACTCGCCGTCGCGGACCTTCACCTCGTCCTGCACCCCGCCCACGGCGAGGATGCCCGCCTCCGGCGGGTTGATCACGGCGGTGAACTGCTCGACGCCGAACATGCCGAGGTTGGAGACCGAGAACGTGCCGCCGCTCATCTCATCCGGCGTGAGCTTACGGGCGCGAGCGCGCTCCGCCTTCTCCCGGGTCTCGCTGGCGATCTCCGACACGCTCTTGCGGTCGGTGTCGGTGAGCACCGGAACCATCAGGCCGTTGTCCAGCGCAACCGCGACACCAACGTGAATGCGGTGGTGCCGCACCAACTTGTCGCCGGCGAAGGACACGTTCATCGACGGCTCCGCGCGCAGCGCCGTGGCACACGCCTTGACCACCAGGTCGTTGACGCTGATCTTCGGGCCGCCCGCGGCCTGCAGGCGCTCGTTGAGCGTGCCGCGGAACGCCAGCAGATCGGTCACGTCGATCGCGCTGGTGAGGTAGATGTGCGGGGCCTGCTGCTTGCTCTCGGTGAGGCGCCGGGCCGTCACCTTGCGAACGTTGTTCAGCGGCTCCTCTTCCACGTCCGCACCAGCGTCCACAGTGGACGTCGACGGTGGCGCTGGGGTGGAGGCGGCGGCTGCCGCTGGCGGCGCCTGCTCGGCGGCAGCCGCCGCGGCTTCGATGTCGGCCCGGATGATCCGGCCGCCCGGCCCGGTGCCGGTCACGTTCGCGAGTTCCACGCCCTTCTCCCGGGCCACCGCCCTGGCCAGGGGCGACGCCTTGGGGCGTTCGCCGGCCGGCGTCTCGGCCTCCAGCGCGTGCGGCGCCTCAGCGGCCTTCTCGGCCGGCGCCGCGCTGGCGGCGGGCGCCTCCGGCTCAGCCGGGGCGGCCTGCGGTGCAGCTGGCGCCGCCGCGGCCGCGGCCGAGCCGTCGCCGTTGCCCAGGATCCCGATGGGCGCGCCGATCGGGACCGTTTCCCCCTCCCCGACGATGATTTTCTCCAGCACGCCCGCGTCGAAGGCTTCCATCTCCATGATGGCCTTGTCGGTTTCGATCTCGGCCAGCACGTCGCCGCGGTCGACCTGGTCGCCGACCTGCTTGCGCCAGGCGGCGATGACGCCTTCCTCCATCGTGTCGGACAGGCGTGGCATCTGGATCTCGGTCATGGTTGCTTTCCTCAAACGCAGCTTGGGTGGTTAGCGACGACGCCCGACCGCATCGAGGGTCTGGTACACCGCCGTGGTCAGGGACTCGGCTGACGGCAACGCGGCCCGCTCCAGCGGCTTGGCGTACGGAAGCGGGACCTCGGCGGCGGCGACCCGGCGCACCGGCGCATCCAGGTAGTCGAACGCACCGTCCGAAATGGACGCCGCGATCTCCGCGCCGATGCCGTAGGTCAGCCAGTCGTCCTCGGCGACCACGGCGCAGCCGGTCCTGCGCACCGACCGCACCACCGTCTCGCGGTCCAGCGGGCGAAGGCTGCGCAGGTCGACCACCTCGGCGGAGATTCCGTCCTCGGCCAGCTTCTCGGCGACCTGGGACGCGACCATCGCCATCCGCGAGTACCCGATGATGGTGATGTCGCTGCCCGGCCTGGTCACCGCCGCCTTGCCGATCTCGGCGGGCTGGACGACGTCCGCCACCTCGCCCTTGGTGTTGTACAGCGCGAGGTTCTCCAGGAACAGCACCGGGTCGTTGTCCCGGATGGAAGCCAGCAGCAACGCCTTGGCGTCCGCCGGGCTGCTGGGCGCGACGACCTTCAGTCCCGGCACGAAGGAGTAGTACAGCTCGACGTTCTGCGAGTGCGTGGCGCCGAGCTGCTGGCCGCCCCCACCGGGCGTGCGCATGACCATCGGAACGTTGCACTGCCCGCCGAACATGCCGTAGATCTTGGCCGCGTGGTTGACGATCTGGTCCAGCGCGAGCAGCGAGAAGTTGATCGTCATGAGTTCCACGACGGGCCGTAGGCCCAGCATGGCGGCACCGACGGCGGCACCGACGAACCCTTCCTCGGCGATCGGGGTGTCTCGCACCCGCTTCTCGCCGAACTCGGCCAGCATGCCGGCGGTGATCTTGTAGGAGCCCTCGAAGACCCCGATTTCCTCCCCGATGAGGAAGACGTCCTCATCGCGGAGCATTTCCTCGCGCAGCGTGTCGTGCAACGCTTGGCGGTACGTAATGACGGCCACTTCTGTCGTTCTCCTGAGCATGGCTCGCGGGCGGTGTCGCAGGTGGAACACCACCGCGAGCGGTAAGCCGGGTGTGGTTACTCGGTCGAGTTGTCCACTCTGGACACTCAGAGGGTGGAGAGCAGGGGTCTAGAACACCGGATCGGCGGGCAGCCGGCGGGAGTCGTTGGCCACCGGTGTCGCGTAGGTGAAGTCGAACAGCGTCGACACGTCGGGGTGCGGGCTGTCGTCGGCGAAGGCCACTGCGGCATCCGCCTCGGCCTGCGCCTGCTTCTCGATCGTGGCCGCGCCGTCCTCGTCGAGGATGCCGCCCTCGATGAGCTCGATCCGAAACGCGACCACCGGGTCCGCTTCCCGAGCCGCTTCGGCGTCCTCGGCGCTGCGGTACTTGGCTGGGTCGACCACCGAGTGTCCCTTGAGCCGGTGGCTGACCGTCTCCAGCAGCGCCGGCTTCCCGGATTCGCGGGCGCGCTCGACCAACCGGCTCGCGGCATCGCGCACAGCGAGGACATCGTTGCCGTCTACCCGCTCGCCCTGCATCTGGTAGGCGATGGCCCGCTTGTACAGCTCCGACTCCGCCGAGGACTTCTCCACGGTGGTGCCCATGCCGAGGTGGTTGTTGATGACCACGAACACCACCGGCAGGTTCCACAGCGCCGCGATGTTCATCGCCTCGTGGAAGGCGCCGATGTTGGTGGTGCCGTCACCCATCTGGCACATCACGACCTCGTCGCCGCCGCGATAGTCGATCGCCAGCGCCGCGCCGGTGGCCAGCGGAAGCTGGCCGCCCACGATGCCGTAGCCGCCGAGCAGGCCGGCTTCGACGTCGAACATGTGCATCGAGCCGCCCCAGCCCTTCGAGGTGCCGGTGGTGCGCCCGTACAGCTCGGCCATCACCCGTCCGGGTTCGATGCCCTTGGCGATCGCGTAGCCGTGCTCGCGGTAGTTCGTGAACAGGTAGTCGGTGGGGCGCAGCGCGGTCATCAGACCGACGACGGTGGCTTCCTCACCCAGGTTGAGGTGACAGTAGCCGCCGATCTTGGCCTGCGTGTAGCCCTGCGCGGCCCGCTCCTCGAAACGGCGGATCAGCATCATCTGCCGGTAGTAGTCGCGCAGCAGCTCGGGCGACTCGCCGCGGAACCGGCCGGTGTTCCTGCCCGTCTCGCGTTTGACGGCGCTGCCGTTGCTGGCGCCCGCACCGGTGCGCGCACGGCTTTTCGCGCGGGTCTCGGACTTGCTGTGCTGATCGGACTTGGGCTTGCTCCGGGTGGCCGTGTCAGCCATGAGATCCCCTTTCGGAAACGTCGGTTCAGCGACGGCGCGGTGGTGCGGTGTGGATCGGGAGGCCGAGCGCGGCCAGTGCGGCTTCCATGCCGATCTCACCGAGCGTGGGGTGCGCGTGGATGGTGTCCGCCAGCTCGTCGAGCGTGGCTTCCAGCGAGATGGCCAGCGCGCCTTCGGTGATCAGGTCGCTGGCCGACGGGCCGATGACGTGCACGCCGAGGACCTCGCCGTACTGCTTGCCGGCCACGATCTTCAGGAAGCCCTCGGTGTCGCCGTAGGTCTTCGCGCGTCCGAGGGCGGCGAACGGGAAGCTCGCGGTCACGACCTCGTGGCCACGCTGCTCGGCCTGCTCCTGGGTGAGCCCGACGCTGGCGATCTCGGGGTGCGTGAAGGTCGCCGCCGGTACGGCCGTGTAGTCGATGTGCGCCTCCGCGTTGCCGGCGATCACCTCGGCGGCGGTGATCCCCTGGTGCGAAGCCACGTGCGCGAGCAGCACCTTGCCGGTGACGTCACCGATCGCGTAGACGTGCTCGACGCTGGTGCGCAGCCGGTCGTCGACCTGAACGAACCCGCGCTCGTCCAGGGCTACCCCGGTCGTTGCCAGGTCCAGCGCGGCGGTGTTGGGCCTGCGGCCGACGCCGATGAGCACCGTGTCCACGTCGACCTCGCGTGCCTTGGCGCCGTCGATCGTGACGCGCAGCGCGCCGGAATCGCGCTTGCCCGCCTTGGCCTTACCGGTGCTCTCGATCTTGGCGACCGTGGAGTCGGTGCACACGGTGACGCCGCGCTTGGACAGCGACCGGCCCAGCGCCTTGCCGATCTCGGCGTCCTCGGCGGGCACCAGCCGCGGCATCATCTCGATGATCGTGACCTCGCTGCCCAGCGAGGCGAACAGGCTGGCCCACTCCGCGCCGACGGCGCTGCCGCCGACGACCGCGATGCGCCGCGGGACCTCGGTGAGCCCGAAAGCGCCGTCGGAGGTGATCACGCCGGGCAGGTCGGCGCCGGGGATGGGCGGCTGCACCGGTACCGAGCCGGTGGCGATGATGACGTCCCGGGCGCGCACCCGCTCAGTCGGCTCAGCGCCGACCGGGTCGGCGGCGTAGCGCGGGCCGCCCTCGCCCAGCGTGGACTCGCCGACCGGGAAAACGTCCACAGTGGTCGGTCCGGTGAACCGGGCGTGCCCCTCGATCACCGTGACACCGTTGGCTTTCAGCAGCGACGCCACGCCGTCGGTGAGCCCCTTGACGACGGTGTCCTTGCGCCGGCGCACCGCGTCGTAGTCCAGCGTCACGCGTTCCGCGTGCACCCCGAAATCCGCTGCGTGCAGCACGGTTTCGTACACCTCAGCGGACCGCAGCATCGCCTTGGTGGGGATGCAGCCCCAATTCAGGCACACTCCGCCGGCTCGTTCCTTTTCGACCAAGCCGACCGACAGGCCGCGCTGGGCGGCCCGGATAGCCGCGACGTAGCCACCAGGGCCGCCGCCGACGACGAGAACGTCGAATTCCCGCACTCCGCTGTGCTCCCGTCAACACCGAAATCGAGCAAGTTGTACTGAGAGTGTCGTGAGCGCGACCACGTTCGCGCTACGCACGCTCGCCCAGACTTGGCGTCAGCAGAATGTGCAGCTCGCACAGCGAGACTGGAGGTGTCTACCGAACGTGACGAAGTGGCACACCATCCGTGATCGGGGTCACGTAACTGGTCAGAAAGCCGATCGATCCCGCAGGCGCAGCGCCGACAGCGCCAGGGAGAGCGAGACGTAGGCGGACCGGCCGTATAACGGTTGCCCGATCAGCGTGCCGATCCGGTGCAGCCGGTTGAGGACGGTGTTGCGGTGGCAGTGCAGGCGCACCGCCGCGTTGGCGGTGGAGCAGTTCTCCTCCAGCCACGCGGTGAGGGTTTCCAGCAGCATGTCCCGCTCCCTGATCGGCAGCGAGAGCACGTTGCCCAATTGTGAGTCCAGCAACCGCTGCGCCAGATCCGGCGACTGCACCAGCAGTGCCTCGGGATACCGCTGGTCCAGGGACACCAGCTCCGCCGCCCCCGGCGGTGAGGTACCCATCGCGGTGAGCGCGAGCTGATGCGCCAGGCCGACCTCGGCCAGCCCGCTGACCACCGGCGAGACCGCTACCCGGCCGCGCACCAGCTGCCGCAGCGCCTCCAGCACCACGTTCTCGGCACGGTGTTCCAGGGCGACCAGGCCGACGAGGGTGTCCGCACGTACCTGCCACACCGACCGCACATGTAGCGCGGTCAGCGCCGACTGCTGCCCACGGAGGGCGAAGCTGCCGTCCGGGCGCATGTCGGCGACGACCACGACGTAGTTGCCGCCGGTGGGCAGGTCCAGCTCCTTGGCCGTGCGCTGGGCGAAGGCGATGTCCCGAGCACGCCCGCTGAGCAGGTCCTCGACGAGCGCGTGCCGGCGCTGGTCGTCCCGGCGCAACTGCTCCAACTCGGTGTTGCGGTAGGACGTGGACAGGGTGGAGGACAGCCCGTCGATCACGGTCCACATCGAGGTGGCGGCGTCCAGCATGAGGTCCGGGTCCACCTGGTCCGCGTGCGCCTGGTCGACCAGCGTCTCCCACACGATGCGCGCGCCCAACCGGAAGGTCCGCAGCATCACTTCCAGCGGCACGCCCTGCTCGGCTCGGCGGCGGCCGATCTCGGAGGCGACGTCGTCGCCGTCGGGACTGTCGACGCTCCCGGACAGGATCTGCAGCACCCGTTCGAGGTAGCGCTGGCATCCGTCCCAGAGGTCCTCGCGCGGCACCGGGCTGTAGTCGGTCCATTCCGGGTTGTCGGTGAAAATGGCCGCCATCAGCCGCTCGGTGAGCGCGGGCACGTCGTCCAGCCGAGCGACGGCCAGCGAGCGCACGATCGAAGGTTCAGCTCCGGCAGGTTCAGCCACCACGGTTTTCCAGGGTACGCGGGGCGCCTCCCGCGCCCGGCTCACTTGCGCATCACAAGTGCGGCGGGGCTCACTGGGGTGGTTTCGAAGGCAGCAGCGAGCACAGCACCGGAGGCAGGTGCAGGAGGGAACAGACCGAGGGCGACTGCGGCTGCTGATCCACGGCGTCGGCCGACGCCGGACCCGCTCCGGCGAAGGTCAGTCCGGCGACGAGCAGGACAGGCAGGACCATGGAGTGGAACCGCATCACAACCACCCTTCGGGCGCGGAGTCCAGACAGACACCCGAGTTGTACCGATCCGCAATCTCCGCCGCCGCCTGGGCGACCGGATCAACGGACCCCCGAGTGGGTAGTGCGGTGTCAGGGAACGCGGATCAGGCCCTCCTGAGCGACAGTGGCGATCTGGTTGCCGGCGCGGTCGAAGAGGCTGCCCTGGCCGAGCACCCGACCACCTTCGGCGATCGGGCAGTGCTGGTCGTACAGCGCCCATTCGTCGGCGCGCGCCTCGCGGTGGAACCACATCGCGTGGTCGAGGCTGGCCAACCGCACGCCGGGCGCGTGCCGGTCCAGGCCGTGCAACACGAACACCGGCTCCAGCAGCGTCATGTCGGACGCGTACGCCAGCGCGCACGCATGCAGCAACGGATCGTCCGGCAGCCGCTCGACGGACCGGAGCCACACGCGGTGATTCAGTTCGTCCGGGACGGTGTCCGGTGGCGGGTATGGCGGGGCGTCCACGTGCCGGAGTTCGATGGGGCGCGGCTTGCGCCACCAGTCCGGCACGCGCACGGTCCATCCGGCGAGCCGGCGATGCAGCGGCAGAAGCTCCTCGGGCGGGGTGACCACCGGGGCGGGGGTCTGGTGCCGCACGCCGGCCCGGTCCCGCTGGAAGGACACCGTCGCGGAGAACACCTCGGCTCCGCTCTGCCGCGCGATCACGCGGCGGGCGGACGTTGCTCCACCGTCGCGTATCCGGTCCACTGTGTACTCCGTGGGCTCGCGCGGGTGGGCCGGGCGCACGAAAAGGGCGTGCAACGAATGCACTCGGCGATCGGCGAGAACCGTACGGCCGGCGGCGGCCAGTGACTGCGCCAGCAGCAGACCGCCGAACAGGCGGTGCGCCGGCCGGGGCTGGGTCCGCCCCAGAAAGTGGTCGTCGCCCTGGTCGGTCAGATCCAGCAGTTCACTCAGCGGTGGGAAAGTGGGCGCGTCCCCGCGATTCCGCTCTCCGGCCGCCGTCGCCGAAGCTGCCGCCGCTCCCTGGAATGCGTTCACGCCGCTGATCACCCTCCCGTTCACCGCGACCACCGGGTTCCACCACCGGCGCGCCCCTGGCCGAACGCCGGCAACCTGGGGGAATCGTGTTCGCCAACGCGCGCCGATACTCCTGGAATCAACTACCCTGGCCCGACTACGGCAAGCCGAACGTGATCGGTAACACACTGGCGAGAACGCGTGGAAGTGCGATGTCCAGACACGGTGGCCGCAGGGATGCGCACAGCCGCCCCCAACTGCCGGACACAGTCGCCTCCTACGTCCGCGAGATGATCATGAGCGGGCAGCTGCGCCAGGGGTCCTTCCTCCATCTGGAACGGCTCGCCGCCCAGCTGAAGATCAGCGTCACCCCTGTCCGGGAGGCGCTGCTGGCGTTGCGGGGCGAGGGTTTCGTGCTCCTCGAACCCCGTAAGGGGTTCACGGTGGCGCCGTTGAGTCGCCAGGACGTGCGGGACACCTTCTGGGTACAGGCGACGCTCGCCGGTGAGCTGGCCGCCCGGACCGCGACGATGATCAGCGATGAGCGACTCGACGAACTCGGGGCGGTGCAGGAACAGCTGGAACAGGCCTCCGCGCGCAGCGCGGTCGAGGAGGTGGAGGCGCACAACTTCCACTTTCACCGCCTGATCAACCACACCGCGGGGTCGCGCAAGCTGGCCTGGTTCCTGGCCATCGCCGTGCGATATGCGCCCCGCCGCTCCTACCGCACGATCACCGGCTGGCAACGGGCCTCCGTGGCGGATCACCGCGCCATCCTCGACGCCCTGCGGGCACGCGACCCCGACGAGGCCCGCCGGAGCATGAGCACGCACATCATGCACGCCGGCGCACTCCTCATCGATCACCTGGAGCAGCAGGGCTTCTGGACGGACCAGACCTGACCTGCTACTGCGAGTGACCGTTTCCCTCGTTGTTCCAGTGACGTACCTCCCACCCCGTTAACAGCGTGATCACGTGCGCGAAAGACGTGATGGGAGCGGCGCGAAGACTCACCAGCACCGCGAATCCAGGCGGCATTCACGGCTGAAGAATCACTGGGACAGGAACGCATGCAGATCAACCGGTACACCCTGGCGTCGGTGGTCGCAACGGTGACGATGGTCGTCTTGACCGTCGCGTTGGCGGCATGGGCGCCGCCAGAGTCTCTTGCAGGGCCAGGGAAAGCGGACAAGGTGGCGGTCCTGCCACCGCAGGCCCGTTAACCATTCTTCGGCGCGAAGAGTGGCGTCGGATTATTGCCAAGAATGGGTTCGGTCCTGACGGGGCTCGCTACTTCGGTATGGATTCGTTCCGAACGAATGTCGGAACGCGGCCATCTCCGGCCACACTCGCATCGGCCGCGCTCGACACCGCATGGCACACGTTTGCCCCGGTCCTGCCCGGCCCGCGACCGACTCGCCACCCTCAGCGATCGGGTGACTACCGGCCGTGCCGGCGACAGACGCGAAACACTCACCCCCCGGTGTTCGCCACTATCGTGTGAATAGGGGAAACTCGCGGTTGCCCACCAGTCCTGCCTGCGTGCCCGCCACGCAGCCGACCCCGTGAAGGTGTGCCATTCGATGCCGAAGACGACCAACCCGCTGACCCAGAAACGCGGCGTCTCCATCAATGTTGTCCTGACCATCGTGGTGGTGGTCGTCGCCGTGGTGGTCATCGGCGGCGTGCTGTTCATCGGCAGCAAGAAGCAGCAGACCCCCGCCCCTGGGGCGCAGGTCGCTCCTACGGTGATGCAGCGTCCGAACAGCCACTTCCTGTCCCAGGCGCCGGGCAGCAAGGTCAGGCTGACCGAGTACTTCGACTTCCAGTGCCCGGCCTGCTACCAGTACTACTCGATGGTCACCAAGCAGCTGGAGCAGCAGTACCACGGCCGGATCACCTACATCGCCCGGAACCTGCCGCTGTCACCCAGCCCGCACCCGCTGGCGCAGCTGGCCGCCCAGGCCGGTGAGGCCGCCGCGAACCAGGGCAAGTTCGACCAGATGTTCCACATGATGTACGACAACTACACGCAGTGGGCGGTCGCCGGGCAGCAGGTGAACTCGGACCAGCAGCACGCCCAGCAGGTCTTCGACGGGTTCGCCCAGCAGCTCGGGCTGGACATGAACAAGTTCCACCAGGACATGAACTCGCCGGCCACGCTCGACCAGATCAAGCAGGACAAGGCTGACGCCGCGTCCGGTGGCGCCCAGGGCACGCCGACCTTCTTCATCAACGGTAGGCGGTTCGAGCCCAACGGCCAGACGGCCGCGGACATCGCGACCGCGTTCCACAAGGAACTTGACCAGGACCTGGCGAAATGACCGAGACCGACAGCGTGACGGCGGCGGAGAAGGTGCCGGCCAGCGATGCGGGAGCGGCAGCCGCCGAGCTGGCCACACCGCGGCGGCCAGGACTGCCCTGGCTGTACGTGATCGGCGGCCTGATCGGCCTGGTCGCCGCGACGGCCTTGAGCATCGAGAAGTTCGAGCAGCTCAAGGACCCGGGTTACATCCCCACCTGCAGCATCAACCCGGTGCTGTCCTGCGGGTCGGTGATGAACACCGCGCAGGCGGCGGTGTTCGGGTTCCCGAACCCGTTCATCGGCATCGGCGCGTTCGCGGCCGTCGCCGCCGCCGGGGCGGCCCTGCTGGCCGGGTTGCGCGCCCCTCGCTGGTACTGGCTGGGGCTGCAGCTGGGAACGACGCTCGGCGTCGTCTTCGTGCACTGGCTGATCTACCAGAGCCTGTACGAGATCGGGGCGCTGTGCCCGTACTGCATGGTGGTCTGGACCGTCACCATCCCCATGTTCTGGTACACGACGCTGTACAACCTGGAGCACGGCCACCTGCCGACCCCGCGCGGCTGGCGCGGTGGCGTCCTCGCGATCGGTCGGTTCCACAGCGTGGTGCTGACGTTGTGGTACCTGGCCGTCATCGTGCTGGTTCTGATCCGGTTCTGGTACTACTGGAGCACTCTGCTCTGACCGGCTGAACTCCGGGAACGACACATTTCTCGGGCAAGCGTGGCCTCGGCGCTTTCGGCGCCGGGGCCACGTTCGTGTGCACGCCCTTCCCACCCTTCACGCGGCACGTAGCCTCCGGCGACAAGGTCGTTTACCCGGGGATCGGCCCGGGTACCAGGCAGGCAGACCGCCCGAGGCAGCCGAACAGCTGGCGTGTCGGTTACCTCGTCCGGCAGGATCACGAACCGACGAAGGTCGTCGCCGTCAGCCAAGGTGGCAGCTGCGAGGTGCCGAAATGTCCGTGTTCCAACATCGTGAGGCCCAGCACGAGGAAGCCGACGGGCCGTCAGGCAAGGAGACGACCTCCGCGATCGAGGTCAGTGTCGACGCCGAGCCCAGCCAGCTGTCCGTGATGCGTGCCGTGGTGGGTGACCTCGCGATGCGAGCTGACTTCGATGTCGATGCCATCGCGGACCTGCGCCTGGCGGTGGACGAGGTCTGCTCCACCCTGATCCAGCTGGCCGGCGCGGACACCCGGCTGACCTGCCGGTTCCATCGGGAGGATGCCGGGCTGTCGATCGAGGCCGAGGTGCTCAGCGCGGAGCGGGCCGCGCCGCGCACCGACACCTTCAGCTGGCGCGTCCTGCGCGCACTCACGGATACTGTCTCTACCGCCGTCGAACCGGACACCAATGGCACCGACCAGCAACTGGTGCGCATTCAACTCACCAAGAGACGGGTGGTCCACGGGTGAAGCAGGCGGACGCCGACCAGGCTGCTCGCTCCCGCAACGACCGATACGACGAGCTGGCGCCGCTGTTCGTCGAGCTCGCCGGGACCAGTCAGGCCGACCCCCGCCATGACCAGCTGCGGGAGACGCTGGTGACCGAGCACCTGCCGGTCGCCCAGCACATCGCACGCCGGTTCAGCAACCGTGGCGAGTCGCAGGAGGACCTCACCCAGGTCGCCACGCTGGGCCTGATCAACGCGGTGGACCGGTTCGACCCCCATCGTGGCGTGGACTTCCTGTCGTTCGCGGTGCCCACGATCATGGGCGAGGTGCGGCGGCACTTCCGGGACACCGGGTGGGCGGTCCGGGTGCCACGCCGGCTGCAGGAGCTGCACCTGTCGGTATCGGCGGCCATCGCCGAGCTGTCCCAGAAGTTCGGGCGCGCTCCGACCCCCAGCGAGATCGCCGAGCACCTGGGCATCCAGCGCGACGAGGTCTACCAGGGTCTGGAGGCCAGCAACGCCTACCGCAGCACCTCGCTGGACGAACTGCTGACCGACACCGACGAGATTCCGCTCGGGGACGCGATCGGGGAAGACGACTTCGAACTGACCGAGGTGGAGAACCGGGAAGTCATCCGGCCGCTGCTGGACGAGCTACCCGAGCGGGAGCGCCGCATCCTCGTGCTGCGGTTCTTCCGGTCGATGACGCAGACCCAGATCGCGGAGCAGGTCGGGATCTCCCAGATGCACGTGTCCCGGCTGCTCTCGCGCACGCTCAGCTGGCTGCGCAAGCGGCTGGACGCGCCGCCGGAGGAAGGGAAGCTGCCCGAGCCAGGCCGGGGGTAACGCTGGCTCGGGCAGCAGGCTGGCCACGGTGCGAGCACCGTGCTCTGTGCTGGAACGCCGGCGACATGGCGATGGCCTCGGTCCGGGCGGTCGGGGCGCTCACCCGCGTCCGAGGTGGGGACATCGCGTGCCTCCTCCAGCCGTGTCGCCGCTCGCTGTGCCGGGGGCTCGATCACTTCGGGGGGTGGTTCACCCGCGGGGAACGAGTGATCCGTGATCGCGCCGTGATGTTCCGGGGCAAACGTAGCGGAGAGTTACATGAAGGGGCAACCAGGTCCCGATTTTCACCTGATCAAACCATCGGTTCCGGCTCGTCTGAACACGTTGAGTTATATGAGCCAGATGACAGGAAATTTGCGAGCTAACCAAGCGCACGCTTGTTCTGGCCTCGTCGACGAGGTCGTGACAGCGGCTCCGGCGCGGGGTGGGACAGCGTCCCCACCGACCCCTGGTCATGCTCTTTCCGCTGGTGAGAAGCGCTTCTCCGGGCACCGACACGATGAGCGGCCCAGCGCGGCACCGACCGTGATCGCGGCCCGCGAGCCGGCGGGTGACCCGTCAACCCACCGCCGAGGACGCGAGCGGCTCAGCTCACACAGACGGCGTACAGCAGCGGGAAAGTGACGTTCCGCACGACGCCAGCCCGAGCGAACTCCGACCGCCGGTGTGGCGGCGGAGGACGCTCGGGCGCGCGACGACTCAGCCGGTCGGAAGGTCCTGGTTGCGCAGCGGGCTGGACGCGGAACGCCAGTTCACCGTGGGGCGCATGGCGTCGAGATCCACCCGACCCTTGTAGGTCTCCGCGACCTTGAACAGCGACTCGATGAGCGTGTTGGACAGCAGGTGCGGTTTCAGCCCCAGCTCGATCAGACCGGTGTGCACCACGTTGTAGTAGTGCTCGGCCTGCTCCACGCGCGGGTTTTCCAGGTACTCCACACGGGTCTCACCCGGATAGCTGTTGGCCACGACCTTGGCGATCTCCCCGACCGAGAAGCTCTCGGTCATCTGGTTGAACACCCGGAACTCGCCGCGCTCGGCCGGGCTTTCCGACGCCAGCCGGACACACTCGACGGTGTCCCGGATGTCGATGAGCCCACGGGTCTGCCCGCCGGTGCCGTAGACGGTCAGCGGATGGCCCAGCACCGCCTGGATGACGAACCGGTTGAGCACCGTCCCGAAGACCGCGTCGTAGTCGAACCGGGTCGCCAGCCGTGGGTCCCCCGCGGTCTGCGGGGTCTCCTGGCCGTAGACCACGCCCTGGTTGAGGTCGGTGGCCCGCAGGCCCCAGATGCGGCAGGCGAACTCGATGTTGTGGCTGTCGTGCACCTTGCTGAGGTGGTAGAAGGACCCCGGCTTCTTCGGGAACAGCACCCGGTCCGTCCGCCCCTTGTGGGTGACTTCCAGCCAGCCTTCCTCGATGTCGATGTTCGGGGTGCCGTACTCCCCCATCGTGCCCAGCTTCACCAGGTGGATGTCGGGGTTGGTCTCCCGGATGGCGAACAGCACGTTCATCGTGCCGATCACGTTGTTGTACTGGGTGTACACCGCGTGCTTGCGGTCGATCATGGAGTACGGGGCGGCCCGTTGCTCACCGAAGTGGACGATGGTGTCGGGCTGGAACTCGGCGATCATCTCCGACGTGAACTCGGGGTCGGTCAAGTCGCCGTAGTAGCTCTGGATGTCCTTACCGGAAACCTCACGCCAGGCTCGCACGCGAACCCGCAGCGACTCGATCGGGACCAGGCTGTGCACTCCCAGCTCCTGGTCGTACTGCCGGCGCGCGAAGTTGTCGGCCACCGCCACGTCGTGACCGCGATCGGATAGATGCAGAGCGGTCGGCCATCCCAGATAGCCGTCCCCCCCGAGGACGAGGATTCGCACGCGTTCTTCTCCTCTTCGTCTGTTTGGCGGCACGGGCGCCTGCGCTGCGAGCTGTCGTCGGCGTCTGCGGTTGCCTCCGCGCCGACGATCGCCAGCGCATCGTAGAGAACGTTGCTTCGCCGCTGAAGTAGCCGGGTTGTGCTGCTCGGAAGGAAGCTGGGTTCCTGATGGAGCCGGGTCGGACGATGCTGCCTTCCACTAGGCGTGACCGTACGGGACGTACCTGGACGTAGCCTGAATGCTCTCACCAAGCTGGCCGGTAGCACAGGCCGTCGGTGGGGGCGCCCAGTCTCGTAGCACGGGCCACCCGGCTGACACCGTACGAAGGTCCGACACTGTCCGCAGGTATTGTGCGGTCCGCCCTTGTCCAGGCTGATCGGGCCACACCCAGACTGGTCAGCGGCGCCTACCGCGCAACGAGCCAACCGCGACCCCAGAAGGAGCCGGCATGCAGCAAGTCGGGCACGCCGCCCCGCGGCAGGCCCACGTCGGCCGCGCTACCGGGGCTGGGCCGGAGACGCCGAAGCCGGTGCGCTCCCGCTACTGGCGCCTGCTCACGCACTTCGCCGCGGCGTCGGTGGTCGCGACGGCGATCAGCCAGCTGACCTTCGTGGTCAGCTACGCGGTCGGCGCGCCAGCGGTGGTCGCGACGGTGCTCGCGTGGCTGGCCGGAGCGATCCCGAACTTCGTGCTCAACCGCCGCACCTGGCGCCGTGCTCGGGGTGGTGGTCGGGGGACCCTCCGCCGCGAGGCGGTCAGCTACGCCGCCATCTCGGTCGGTACGGCGCTGCTCGCCGCGCTCGCGACCAGCGGCGCGGAGAGCCTCGCCCGCACCGACTTCGCCGGTTCCCGGCCCCTGCAGGTCGCGGTGGTGTGGGGCGCGTTCTGCGGCACCTACGCGGGGATGTTCGTGGTGAAGTTCGTGCTCGTCGACCGCCTGGTCTTCACCGCTGGCCGACGGCCCGAGCGGCGTCCTCGCGAGCGGGCGCGCTGAGCCCGGCCGCTCCGGCCTCCCGGTCCGGCACAACGCCGCGCCGTTCCCGCCACCAGGTGCCGAGCACGACCCGCGCGTAGCGGAAGCCGTACAGCAGGTTGTTGCCCTTCTTGCTCTGGCCGGCGGCCCGCTGAAGCATCGTCATGGGCTGCTCCAGCACCCGGAAGCCGCGTGCGAGCACCCCGACGAGCAGTTCGGACGACTGGTACTGCGGCTGTTCGAGGCGCACCGAGTTGGGGACCTCCACCCGCATGCCCCGGAACCCGAACGAGGTGTCGGTGATGCGCTGGCCGGTCAACGCGCTGACGATCCACGCGAACACGTGCGTGCCGACCTTGCGGAACACGTCGGTGGTTTCCGAACGCCCCAGGGTCCGGGAGCCGCTCACGAAGTCCGCCGTGCCGTCGACCAGCGGTTCCAGCAGCCTGGGCAGCTCGGCGACGTCGTACTGCCCGTCGGCGTCGGTGGTCACGACATACTTGGCGCCGCGTTGCGCGGCCAGCCGGTAGCCGAGCCGCAGCGCCGCCCCCTGACCCCGGTTGGTCGGGGCGTGGCAGGTGTAGGCGCCGTGCCGGGCGGCGACCTCCGCCGTGCTGTCCGTCGCCCCGTCCACCACGACCAGCGTGTCCACCGACATCCCGCAGCTGATGTCCGGGATGCGGTCCAGCACGCCACCGATCGAGTCCTGCTCGTCGTAGGCGGCGATCAGGATGACCACCGGGGCGAACGAGTGGCCGTCGTAGCGCCGCTCGTACTCGTCCAGGGCCGCCTCGTCGACCTCGTCCGGGAAGGCAGCCAGTGGCGAGCGTCCCGCCATATCGTTCTCCTTTGACTCGTCCGCCGCCGGCTGGCCCGTCCGTCGGACCGCTGGTCCCGCCGGGTCGGCGTGATCACGCATGTCGGTGATGTTGGTGCCCCCAGCGTCTGCCGGGCGGAGGCGCCCGGTGACGGCCGTCAGCCCCAGCCCGCCCGCCAGCGGTGCCAGGACCAGGACGGGAAGTTGGTACCGCCAGGAGAACTCCATGACGGCCGCCGTCGCTGTTAGGGCAAGGGCCATGCCGGTGGGCAGCAGGCACACCGCGCGCAGACCTGACCTCCTGGCACGACCCACGCCCAGGGCCGCGCCCGCACCCAGCAACAACGCGGCACCAAGCACGATACCGGGCGCATAGCCCACAGTGGACTGGTACGAACGCAGCAGCGAAGCCAGTCCCGGATTCACCGAATAGGTGCCGTCGCCGTAGACCTCCGTCCACTCCGTGACGTACCAGGGGTCGGAGTACAGCGGGTACGTGGTGCTGAACTTCCACCGATCGAGTGGAACGTCACCGGGGTGGTCCTGGCGGGTGGGGGCGAAGCCCTTGAGGAAGTCCGCGACCACGCCACCGACGACGTCCAGCGGCTGGTGGGTCAGCACCTTGAGGGCGAAGGTGTGCTGGGCGCGCTGGTAGTCCACGCCCGCCGGCAGCGCGTTGACGTTCGCGTCGACGCGGAAGAAGTTCACGTAGAAGTCGATCCCGTTGGCCTCGCGCTGCGCGATCGGTTCCCGGGGGCACACCAGGCGCTCCTCCGGGTTCAGCGGCAGGCGGTCGCAGTCGGCGACGACGGCCGCCCGCCCGTACACCACGCTGCCGGTCGAGCCACCGAGCGCGAAGTTCCCGGTCCAGCTCAGGTGGTAGAAGCCGTAACAGGTCAGCGCGGCGGCGAACCCGACGACCAGCGCACCGGTCACGCGCAGCTGCCGCCGCCACCGGCGCAGCCCGGCGGCCAGCAGCACGAAGGCCACAGCCGGCACGATCGCGGTCAGCCCCACCATGCGTACCAGAACCGAACCCGCGAGCATGACGCCCGCCAACGCGGCAGCGACCGGCCCGGGCCTGCCCCACCACATCAGCAGCAACACCGCTGCCAGCAGGAAGACCTCGAACAGCAGATCGGACATGATGTTGTGCTCGATCTGCACCTGGTAGGCGTCCAGAAGCACCGGCGCTGCCGACAGGGCGGCCACCCAGTGCCGAGCGCCGAAGCGCAGCAGCAGGGCGTAGATCGCGACGCCGAGCGCCAGGCCCAGCAGATGCTGTACGACCACGACGGCGCCGAGCCCCGTGTGGAGGATCTCCAGCAAGGGCCCGAGCAGGAACCACTCGTAACCGACCGGGTCGATTCCTCCCGGATAGAACAGGCCCAGGTCGGTCAGGTAGCGGAAGGAGTCGATGTACAGCAGCGCCGGCTGGTAGGCGAACTCGGCCAGGACGCGTAGGACGACGCCTCCCAGCAGGAACAGCCCCAGCAGCCAGTGGCGCCGGACGGCGCTCGGCAGCGCCCGCGTCACATTTCCCCAGCAGCGAAGTGGGCCTCAGCCGAGGGGTGCGCCCGGACGGCGAAGTCCTGCCAGACGGTGCGCAGGCCGGTGGCGAGGTCGACGGTCGGTTCGTAGCCCAGTTCGGAGCTGGCGTTCGTGACGTCCACGATCACCGCGGGCATCTCACCGTTCTTGGCGGGTACGTGCTGGGCGCGCAACGGCCGCCCGGTTGCCTCGCGCACGGCGTCGATGAGTTCGAGCACGCTGTAGGACCGCCCGGAACCGATGATCGCGGTGCCGGTGAACTGCTTGTCCCAGGCGGCCAGAATGCCCTGCACCACGTCGTCGAGATGGACGAAGTCGCGGCTCTGCCGGCCGTCGCCGTACACCTCGACGCCGCCGCCGTCGAGCGTGGCCCGCATCAGGCGCGGGATGAAGCTGTCCTTGTGCCCCATGCCCGGACCGTAGATGTTGGTGAACCGCAGCGCGCTGGTGGCCAGGCCGTAGGCTCCGGCGTAG
This sequence comes from Pseudonocardiaceae bacterium, assembly GCA_051984675.1. GTDB lineage: Bacteria > Actinomycetota > Actinomycetes > Mycobacteriales > Pseudonocardiaceae > JBPYFK01. Next base: position 38,451 of record JBPYFK010000093.1, read on the forward strand.
CCGGAGATCAGCATCTCGCAGGCCGCTTTGGTCGCGCCGTACGGTGTCAACGGCCGCAGCGGCAGGGACTCGGTGATCGTGCCACGCCCGACGTCACCCACAACGGCGTTGGTGGACGCGAGCACGAACCGGCCGGCGCCACGCTGCCGGGCGAGCTCCAGCAGCCCCTGGGTGACCTCGACGTTCGCCGTGTAGGTGTCGACCGGCTTGTCGATCGAACGCAGGACCGACGTGATGGCGGCCAGGTGCACGATCCCGCCGCTGCCCTCGCGGACAGCGGACTCGCGTACCGCCGGCTCACGGAGGTCGCCGCGCACGTGCCGTACGAGCGGACCGCGCAGGTCTTCCGGTGGGGGGCTCTGGTCGACGACCGCGACAGGAGTCCCGCGCTCGACGAAAGCACGCACCACGGCCCGACCGACGAAGCCCGAACCGCCGGTCACCACGACTTCCGGCGGTTCTGGACGCGAGTTGCTGTGTCGCACGGGTCGGACTCTAACCCCTAGTCCTGAGAAGTCGCTGGGAGCGGTCTTCCCCGCCGCGTTGCCGCCCGTTCACGTACCGGTGAGGTCGTGCACCCGGAGGAACCGCAGCGCTTCGGCCAGTCCCTCCACGTTGTACTTCCCAGCAGCCACGTCCCCGATCACGCGATCGGCCGTGGCCGGATCACGCACACGAAGATCGTCTTCTTCAGCCGCTGAAGCGTTCCTGGAGGGCCTGCAGACCGGCAGCGAAGACGTTGTTCGCGAACACCTTGTCGAGCTTCGGCTCATCGGACGCGTCGGCGTCGAAATCTGTCCACCACTCCACGAAGCTGTCGCCGGTCGCGGTCACGGGTACGACCCGGATCGTCGCCCGGTAGCGGCGGATCGGGAACGGGCTTTCGATGATGTCGTAGGTGTAGCTGCGGCCGGGGTCGTCCACAGCGACCAGCCGCTCGCGGATCACCGCGCCGTCCGGCATCTTCAGGTGCCGCACACATCCGACCTCGGCGGCGCTGCGGCCGTCCTCGATCCTGCTGTCCGCGACGGCGGGATGCCAGCGGGGCAGCCCGTCGAAGTCGCGCACCAACCGCCACACCTCGTCGGCCTTCGCCGCGACGATCGCACTGGCATACGACCTGGACATGATCAACCACCTCGCTCCGCTCGCGCCGGCACCGGCGGCTACCTGAACGCTTCCAACCGCTTGAACTTCGTCGTCTGTTCGGTCAGCGCCTGCTCGGTGGGCAGGCGTTCCATGCTGCTCGCGCCGTAGAAGCCGTGGCAGCGCTCGGTGCGTTCCAGCACGTAGGCGGCGTCCTCCGGCATCGCGATCGGCCCTCCGTGGCAGAGCACGATGATGTCGTCGCGCACCTCGGCGGCGGCGTGCGACCACTCGTCGATCAGCGTCACGCAGTCGTCGAGGGTCTTCGCCGTCTCCGCGCCGATCGCTCCGCCGGTGGTCAGTCCCATGTGGCAGACGAGCACGTCCGCGCCGGCGCGGGTCATGGCCCGGGCGTCGGCGGCGGAGAAGACGTACGGCGTCGTGAGCAGGTCCGCTTCCCGCGCCGCCGCCACCAGCTCGACCTCCTTGTCGTAGCCCATGCCGGTCTCCTCCAGGTTGGCCCGGAAGGTGCCGTCGATGAGCCCGACGGTCGGGAAGTTCTGCACCCCGGAGAACCCGAGGTCGGCAAGTTCGCGCAGGAACCGGTCACGAAGCATGAACGGGTCGGTGGCGTTGACGCCGGCCAGCACCGGCGTGTGCCGCACGACCGGCAGGACTTCCTTGGCCATGTCGACCACGATGTCGTTGGCGTTGCCGTAGGCGAGCAGCCCGGCGAGTGATCCGCGACCGGCCATCCGGTAGCGACCAGAGTTGTAGAGGACGATCAGGTCGATCCCGCCGGCTTCCTCGCACTTGGCCGACAGGCCGGTGCCGGCGCCGCCACCGACGATCGGCTCGCCCCGCGCCACCAGGCTCTGGAACGTCTTCACCAGCTCGGTCCGCGCCACGCGGGCCATCGCACGCCTCCCTGCTATGCCGTGACCTCGGCGAACGCCTTCACGATCGCTTCGGCGAACTCGGGATCGTTGATGTTGTACGGCAGCCGGACCAGGCGGCGCCGGTCGGTCTGGTGCACCTCGCGCTCCAACACCTCGAACAGCGCGCCGTTCGCGCGTGGGTCATGGAACGGCCCGCCGGGGGCGTCGAGCACGGAGAATCCGCCGTCGGGCAGCAGGAACCGCAGCGGCCCCTCGCACGCGTTGAGCTTCGACGCGAGGAAGGAACCGATCCGCTGGCATTCCTCCTCCGACGTCCGCATCAGCGTGACCTGCGGATTGTGGACGTAGAGGGTGCGGTCGCGATACCGCGACGGCACGGTGTCGACCGCGCCGAAGTTGACCATGTCCAGCGCGCCGCACGAGCCCACGTACGGAACTCCGGTGCGGGCGATCGCGTCCAGCCGGGCCTCGCCGGCACTCATCACCCCGCCGGCGATCAGGTCGCACACCTCGGTGGTCGTGATGTCCAGGACACCCCGGACCAGGCCGTCGTCGACGAGCTTCTCCATAGCGCGCCCGCCGGTGCCGGTCGCGTGGAACACCAGGCAGTCGTAGTCGGCCTCCAGCCGGCCGGTCACCGCCGTCACGCACGGCGTCGTGACACCGAACATGGTCAGCGCCAGGGCGGGCTTCTCGTCCGCGCCCGGGACGTGGTGGGCGAGCATCCCGGCGAGCGCGTGTGCCGCGTTTCCCAGCACCCGGCGCGAGATCCGGTTCAGCCCGGCGACATCGGTGACCGACGGCAGCATCATGATGTCGCTGGCATCGACGTACGGCGAGATGTCGCCGGAGGCGACCGTCGAGACCATGACCTTGGGCAGGCCCACCGGGAGTGCCCGCAGGGCCGGCGTGATCAGCGCGGTTCCACCGGAACCGCCCAGACCCAGCACGCCGGCCACCTCGGTGGCACGCGCGGTGAGGAACCGCTCGAACGCCGCGGACATCTCGGAGACGGCCGAGCCGCGCTCGCCGGTGAACACGGCGTCCGCGCCCGACGGGTGGTGTCCGGCGACCTCCTGGGCGGGCACGTCGACCCGTTGGTCCGAGTCCCGCGCCCTCCCCTCGCTCGTGCTGAGGTCGACGGTCACCACCGGGCTCCCGGCACGCCGGAGAAGGTCAGCGACCCAGGCGAGCTCGACGCCCTTGGTGTCGAAGGTGCCAACGACATACGCGGCAGGTGACTCGGTGTGCACGACGAAGCACTCTAACGGCACAGTCCGCCGGTTGATCACCTTTGTCGCTCGTTTGGACGAGGGCGCTCAGCGGACCGCCCAGCACTGCAACGCCGCGACCCCGACCGCCGCGTTGCCATGTCGGGTCACCAGCAGGCGCAGTTCGCGGATCGGGACCGGTGGGAAAGTGATGCGGTTGAGGTCCTGGGCTACCGGGAGGTCAGGAACCCGTCGCTGGCCGGGGATCTCCACCCACTGCCCGTTGACCCGGTGCTGCAACTGGAACCAGGCGGGTGGCAGCACGCGCCCACCGTCGCTGTGGAAGAACACCCGAACGTCGCCGAACTCCGTCGGCTGGCCGAAGTCGACCGCGAGCCAGTCCTGCGGGTTCGGCGACCCCTCGGTGGTCCAGCGAGTGCTGGGCCGGTCCAGGAAGTGCTTCTGCCCGTCGATGGCTTGCACGGCCTCGTGCCCGGGCGCTTCGTAGGACGCCTTGACCACCGGAAACCCGGCGGTCGGTTGCTGGTTCGCTGCCACGTCGACAACGTGCGGCAACGACACCGCGCGCACCGGACCCACCCGGACCAACGCGGGTGACAGCGTCTCCTGCCGATGCACCATCGCCCCGTCGACATACACCGACAACCCGGTCCCCATGCCGTACCGGGAGCCGTCGCGATCCCACATCAGCGTGAGGTTGTGCCCGTGGTAGGGCAGGTTTTCCACGGCGAAGTGGTGCCACGACTCGGGAACCAGCGGCGAGATGCGCACCGTGTCATCGGCCTGCGGGCGGATCCCGAGCAATCCCGACAGCACCAGGTCGTTGAAGGTGGAGTGGTTGTAGTCCTCGCTGTGGCCGGGCGTGTCGTAGATCCACACCGGTCGGTCGGGGTGATGTGCTTCCGCGACGTACGGATGGCCGTCCTTGTACTGGGTTCGCGCATAGCCTTCCAGCAGGCGGTAGTACTCGTCGGCACCGACGTACGGCTGGGCCGGGTAGTCGATGAGCAGGTTGGCCAGCCCGGTCAGCGTCTGGCTCGTCGCGTACGGCCAGCTCGGACCGTCCCAGCGGCAGCAGCCTTCCGCCGCCTGGTGCATGAACCAGTGGCTGCGGCGCTCCACAGTGGTCGGTCCGAACTCGGCGGCGAACCCTTCCGGGTCCAGCAGGTGGCGCCACGCCACGGCATGCTCGGGCGGCGCCACCGACAGCGCCCAGGGAACGAAGCCGAACTCCTCGCGATCGGGGAGCTTGGCGCGAGCCGGATTCCCGTCGCGCATGACGTGCTTGTAGAAACCGGCGCCGGATTCCCACAGCCACCGCTGCTGGTTCGCCAGCAGGTCGTTGGCGCGGCGGTCGAACGTGTCGGCCAGCCTGTGGTCACCGGTGCGCCGGGCGAGCGCGGCGATCGCTCGCGCGTCGGCGCACTGGTAACTGTTGATCGTCGGCCGGAAACCGGCGCCGCCGTGGAACGGATCGCCACTGGCGTAGGAGCTGGCGCTGTACTCCATCCCGTCCCACACCGGCACCTGCCAGTACAACCCGAGCTGGGAGTCGTACTGCCGCGCCCAGCGCTCCCACTGCCGGACCAGTTCGGGCAGCAGTGGGGCCAGGAAGTCCCAGTCGCCGGTGACCAGCGCCCGCTGATATGCCGCAGTGGCACACCAGAAGGAGTACTGGTGCGCCCAGTCCGTGGCATGCGGGTTCGAGTCCTCAAGAGGTGCCTTGAAACTGATGCCCGATCCGCGCAGCCAGTAGAGCAGGTAGTCGTCGAGGTAGCGGCGGTCGCGGAGCCACCGGCCTTCGGTCAGGTGGTGACCAGCCGCCGCCACAATGGCGCCACCGGGTGCGGCGTAGTCGACGTGGCTGAGGAACTCGGTGACGATCCAGCCTTCCTCCGGGCGCGTGTAACGCAGAGCCTCGTAGAACACCCGCCAGCGGTAGTAGTAGACGCCCTGGATCGTCTCGTCCGGCAGGTCGACGAACGGGATGTTCGCCTCGAACCAGCCCGGTTCCGGCAGATCCCCGAGGAGCGTGCGGTGGTCAAGGAACGCGGTCCCCGGCCCCACCGCCGGGTACGGTTGGGGTTGCGGCGCGGCGGTCGCACCGTCCGATTCGGACTGATCCTCCTCGGACGGGTTGGCCTCGTCGGCGCCCCACGCCAGACCTGGCGTGGCCAGGCCGGCCGCGATGCCGCCCGCGATCCGCAGAATCACCCGCCGGCTGTGCTCGCCAGTACCCACGTACCCTCCAGGCCGGTTGCTTCACAGTCCTCAATGGACACCGATGACCGGCAGTCACCTGGAAGTTACCTGGTACTGGCATCGCATCGCTGGATTTCCCGAGCGGGTGCCGCCGCGGGCACTCGACCGGGCGAAACCAGCTCTCGGCGACGTCCCGACCCCTTCGCCTCTCAGCCCAGAACGCCGGTGACCGAGGCGTGTCCCTTCAGCAGGTTGCGGGCAATCGTCCGGCGCTGGATCTCGTCAGTGCCCTCGTAGATCCGCAGCAGCCGCAGCTCGCGGTACCAGCGTTCGATCGGCAGCTCCCGGGTATAGCCCATGCCGCCGTGGATCTGCAGCACCCGGTCGACGATCTCGTTCGCCTTCACCCCACCGAAGAGCTTGGCCATCGACTGCGCCTGCCGCGAGTCCAGTCCCTGGTCGACCTGCCACGCCGCCTGCAGCACCAGCCAGCGCAGCGCTTCGATCTCCACCGCCGAGTCCGCGAGCATCCACTGGATGGCCTGCCGCTCGGCGATCGGCTGCCCGAAGGTGTGGCGCGACTTCGCCTGCTCCACCGCCATCTCCACCATCCGCTCGCAGGCGCCCAGCGCCCGCGCCGGCAGCAGGTACCGGCCCCGGCCGATCCACTTCATGGCCAGCTCGAAACCGCGGCCGACCTCGCCGAGGATGTTCTCCTCCGGCACCCGCACGCCGTCGAAGATCAGCGCCGCCGGTCCCCACTCACCCATCGTGTCGATCGGCTCGGACTTCCAGCCCATCTCGCGGTCCACCAGGAAGCAGGTGACACCGCCGTTGGCGCCCTTCTCTTTGTCCGTCACCGCGAACACCATCGTGAAGTCGGCCTCGTTACCGCCGGTGATGAAGGTCTTCTCACCATCGATCACCCACTCGTTGCCCTCCTTGCGGGCCGAGGTGCGGATGTTCTTCGCGTCCGACCCGGCGCCGGGCTCGGTGATCGCGAAGCACGACTTGCGCTCGCCGGCGATGGTCGGAAGCAGGTAACGCTGCTTCTGCTCGTCGTTGCAGTAGTACAGGATGTTGTCCGCGTAGCCCCCGAAAGAGAACTGAACGAAGCTGCGGCCGAGCTCGGCTTCCACCAGGGCGGTCATCACGGCCGACAGGCCCATTCCGCCGTACTCCTCGGGCGTCTGCACGCCCCAGAACCCCGCTTCCTTCGCCTTGCGCCGGAGCGCCTCCAGCTCCTCCGGCGGCAGGCCGGGCTGCCCGGCGCGCTCCCGACGCAGCACCTCGGGTTCCAGCGGCGTCAGCTCGCGCCGCACGAAGTTGCGCACCCAGTCGCGGATATCGCGCTCGGTCTCGGACAGCGAGAAGTCGACCATGGCAGGACCCTCCAGCACTCACAAAGCAGCAACTAACGTCGTTAGTTTTCATTCGAGCGTAGGTCTACCACCCGTGCCGCGGCAAGCCCCACACTGGGAACGTCCGTGACTCGGCCGGCACCGCCCGGCCGGCCAGCGCCGTCAGCACCGAACGGAGAAGCAACGTGGCGAGACCGCGCACGCCCCGGCTGTCCCCGGAACGCATCCGCCAGGTCGCACTGGAGATCATCGACTCGTCCGGGCTGGAGGGGCTGTCCATGCGCCGGCTGGCCGAGCAGCTTGGCGTGCGGGCCGCGTCGCTGTACAACCACGTGTCGACCAAGGACGAGCTGCTGCACGACATCGCCAACGAGCTCGCCGCCGAGGTGGACACCTCCGACTTCGAGGTCGACTGGGCCACCGGGCTGATGACGTGGGCGCGGTCCTACCGCGCGGCGCTGGCCAAGCACCCGAACCTTGTGCCGTTCCTCGCCTACGGCCCGGCGCACCGAGAGAGGTCGCTGCGCCAGGCCGACGCCGTGCACGGCGGACTCGTGCGCGCGCAGTGGCCACGCCGCTACGCGACCATGATCGGCGCGTCCACCAAGTACCTCGTCGTCGGCGCCGCGATGGGCTCGTTCTCCTCCGGGTTCGTCGACGACGCCGAGGTCTACGACGACCGGTTCCCGAACCTCACCCAGGCGCACCTGCTGCGCCAGCACGCCGAGCAGATCGACCGCGACAGCTTCGAGCTCGCGCTGCATTCCCTGGTCGAGGGGCTTCGGCAGGTGTACCGCACCCTGGACACGCCGGGTGGGGACGAGCCGTCCACCGGGCGAGATCACTCGCTGACCGGTTGACTGGCGGTGCCCGCGCTCCGTAGCGTCAGGCCGGATGACCGACAACTGAAGATCGTCAACAAGTGAATATCGAACCAGAGATGGCCTACGACACCACGCGGGAGAGACTCCGCCGCAGGCGGGGCGCCGAAGGAGCAATCCACTCCCCATAAACTCTCAGGCCCCGTACCGCGTGGCCAGGCCAGGAGGAGAAAAGCAGGGACCCCCGTGTCCCTCGCCCAAGGTGCAAGCCGCGTGACCTGCCGACGCCTGGCACGCTGGTGAAACTCTCAGGCTCATGACTCCGGGGAGGCTCTCGACAGTCCGGCACGCGCAGCACGTGCTTGAACGTTCCCGAGGAGCCCCCGGTTATGGTTATTTCCCGAGTGAGCAGGTCGGCTCACCCGTTACCACGGGGCGGTCGTGGCCGCCTTCAGGCAGGGTGGAACCAGGTGGTGACACCCGGGTCCCGCGTGATCTCACCGAGCGTGAACCCGTTGAGCGTGATCGCGAAGGGCAGCCCAGCCGGGGTAACCAGTTGACAGCCGATCTACGTCACCAGGAGGAGTCAACCACCATGTCATCATCCGGGTCGCCAGCCGGCCAGCAGGCGCGGGAAACCCCCCTGCACGACATCCACGACGAACTGGGGGCCACGTTCACCGAGTTCGCCGGGTGGCGGATGCCCGTGCGGTACTCAGGGGACGCCGCCGAGCACAACGCGGTGCGGACCTCGGCTGGCCTGTTCGACCTCTCGCACATGGGTGAGATCCGCATCACCGGCCCGCAGGCGGCGGAGGCGCTGGACTACGCGCTGGTGGCGAACGCCTCGGCGATCACCGTGGGCCGGGCGCGCTACACGATGATCTGCAACGACGAGGGCGGCGTGCTCGACGACCTGATCGTCTACCGCACCGGCGAGCAGGAGTTCCTCGTGGTGGCCAACGCCGCCAACGTGGGTGTGGTCGTCCCCGCCCTGGCCGAGCGGGTGAAGGACTTCGACGCCACCAGCACCGATGTCTCCGACGACTACGCGCTGATCGCGGTCCAGGGCCCGAACGCGGTCTCCATCCTCGCCCCGCTGACCTCCACCGACCTGAGCACCGTCCGCTACTACGCCGGCTACTCGGCTCAGGTCGCCGGCCGCGACGTGCTGCTGGCCCGCACCGGCTACACCGGTGAGGACGGCTTCGAGCTGTTCACCGCTCCGGCCGACGCGTCCGCGGTGTGGCGGGCACTGGCCGAGTCAGGTGCCGCGCACGACCTGCTCCCGGCCGGACTGGCCTGCCGCGACACGCTGCGGCTGGAAGCCGGCATGCCGCTGTACGGCAACGAGCTGTCCGCCCAGCTGACGCCTTACCACGCGAACCTGGGACGGGTGGTCAAGCTCGACAAGCCCGGTGACTTCGTCGGCAAGGCGGCCCTGGCCGAGGTTGCCCGGCAACCCACCGCGCGCACCCTCGTCGGTCTGCGTACCGACCAGCGCCGAGCCCCCCGCCACGGCTACCGCGTGCTCGACGCCGACGGCACCGAAGTCGGTGAAGTCACCAGCGGCGCTCCGTCCCCCACCCTCGGCCATCCCATCGGTATGGCGTACGTCGATCGAGCGGTTTCGGAACCGGGGACCGCGCTCCAGGTCGACATTCGTGGCAAGTCGGTGCCCGTCGAGGTCGTGCCCCTGCCGTTCTACCGCCGCGAGTCCTGAGACTCGATCAACACCACCAGGAGGCAACATGGCGACGCAATTCAATGAACCGCTGTCGGCGGTCGACCCCGAGGTGGCGGCTGCGGTCTCGGCTGAGCTTCAGCGGCAGCAGTCCACGTTGGAGATGATCGCTTCGGAGAACTTCGCACCGCAGGCGATCCTGGAAGCCCAGGGCTCGG
>JBPYFK010000094.1:0-7331 GCA_051984675.1 Pseudonocardiaceae bacterium
GTGGCCGCTCCCCTCATCCTGTTTGGTGGATAACGAAGATTATCCACCAAATGACCCAGGCCGTATCCTTTTCCTTCCCCACCGCAAGATCAACGGTCGCCGGCGGGTTCTTCCCCGGCAGGCGGGCTGGTGTTGGAAGTGAGGCGCGGTTTTCCGCTACCGTCCGTCGCCGCTTCCCTGTCGGCGCTAGTCATCCCAGCTCGGCCGGCTCCCCTACCCCACAGGCGCCGCAGGCCGTTCATGCCCGCGGTTCTTGCACCACACCGGCGATGGCCGTGGTCACGACGTTGCGGAGGGCCCCAGCCTCGGGCGGTGTGCTTTCCCGGTTGGCGAACAGCAGGTGTGCGGCGCCGACGAGCGTGGGCGCGAGCGCATCCACGTCGGCATCCGCAGCGATGCGGCCCCGTTCACGCTCGTCGGCGAGGTAGGAGGTGATCATGTCGGTCGCTTCCGTGAGGACCGGCACGCCGCCGGTCGACCTGGCCTGGCGCAGTCGGGCACGTAGCTCGTCCCGGGAGGTTGTGAGGCCGAGAATCGTCCGAGCGACGGACTCGAACAGGGTCGTCAGCGCGGCGGTGAGGTTGTCGGCGACGGTGCCGGTCCCGGCGCGGTCGCGCAGGGCCGCGGCCTGGTTGTCGATCCGACGGATGCGGTCGAGCACGAGTTCGGTGAGGAAGGCGTCGAAGTCGGCGAAGTGTCGGTGTAGGACCCCCTTGGCGCAGCCTGCCTCGGTGGTGACCGCCCGGCTGGTCAGCGCGTTCGGTCCCGCTCTGAGCAGGACGCGCTCGGCGGCGTCGAACAGCTGCTCGCGCGCATCGCGCATGGCGACCCCGGTCGGCACGTGCCTCTCCCCTTTCGGTTCCTTCGCTGGCCGGATTGCTAGGTGGGCATGCGCCCACTAGCGTGGGCGTATGCCCACTATACCGCCGGAGGGTGCCCGTTCGGGCGAACCCGGGCCTTACCAGGCCCGCGAGTGGGCCGAGTCGTTCGGCGCGGACCCGGAACGCTACGACCGGACCCGCCCCCGCTACCCCGACGCGCTGGTGGAGCGGATCGTCGACGCCAGCCCCGGCCGCGACGTTCTTGATGTCGGCAGCGGTACCGGCATCGTCGCCCGGCAGTTTCGCGCGGCTGGATGCCGGGTGCTCGGGGTCGACGTCGACGCGCGGATGGTCGAATGGGCGCGGCGGCAGGGTCTTGAGGTCGAGGTGGCGGCGTTCGAAGCGTGGGAGGCCGGTGGCCGGTCGTTCGATGCGGTAGTTGCCGGGCAGAACGGGCACTGGGTGGAGCCGGTCGCGGGCACGGCCCAGGCGGCGCGGGTGCTGCGGCCCGGTGGGCGGTTGGCCGTGTTCTGGAACGTGTTCCAGCCGTGTCGCGAGGTCGCGGACGCGTTCTTCGAGGTGTACCGCCGGGTCCTGCCCGACTCGCCGCGCAATCCGTGGGCGAGGCCAGTCCTGGACCGGTACGCGGCGCTGTTCGCCCGGGCCGCCGACGGGATACGGCAGGTGGGTGGGTTCGATTCCCCGCAGCAGTGGCGGTTTGACTGGCAGCGGTCCTACAGCCGGGACGCGTGGCTGGATCAGCTGCCGACTTTCGGCGATGCGAGCCAGTGCTCGCCGGGCGCTTGGGAGGAACTGCTGGCGGGCATCGGGGCCGCGATCGACGCGATGGGGGGCAGCTTCACGATGCGCTATGCGGCGGTGGCGGTCACCGCTGCGCGAACCGCGGCTGTCTGACCTGGCTGCTTGCGCCCAGGACACCTGGTGACACGGGCGTGTTTGTCACGGGTGTCAGGGGCGCCATCGTTGGCGGTAGCCGGTGCGGTCGGTGTAGGGCAGGCCGATGAGCGCTCGGGTGGGGCAGCCACGTTCGTCTTCGCTGGGGTAGGCCGTGCCGGCGCGGTCGCAGGGTCCGCTGCCGCGGCCGCAGTCATGGTGCATCCGCAGCAGCCGGGATTTCAGTTCGCACTCGCGGAATCCGCGGACGACGTCGACGTAGGGTTCCTCCGAGCTGCCTTGTTCGATCTGTTCCCGCAGGGTCTGCAGGTTGTTGAGGTCGGCGTCGATCTGCGCGCGGAGGAACTCGGCGAAGCGGTCCATGGCGTGGCTCCCTGTCGATGAACGTCCCATGGACAGGGAGGGCGCACGGTGGTGGGTATGACGGGAATCCGTTGCGGTTGTTGCCCGTGGTGCGGGCTGGCCCGGTCGCTGGGTGGTCATGCCGCGTTGGCGGGTGCGCGGTAGGTGGCGCGCAGGTCCCAGCGTCGGCGGCGGAGGGTGACGGGGACGTGTTCGCCGCGTGCTTGTGCGGCGAGCACGACTGAGCGGGCGCGGCGCCACCACACGGCGGTGCGCAGCAGTCCGAGCAGGAGCATCGCCACAGGGGCGAGCATCGCCAGCCGGTAGGCGCCGCTTCCGTGGGTGGGCAGGGTGAGGTTGAGCAGCAGGCCGATGGCGAGGACGGCGACGGCGGTGGCGCCGTGGCCGGCGGTGTTGGCGATGCCGGTGGCGGTGCTGACCTGCCGGAGTGGGTTGTAGTCGCGGGCGAGGGCGAACGCGGTGGCGGACACGGGTCCGCCGAGGGCGAAGACGGCGAACACGGCGGCGACGACGGCCAGCGGGGGTGTGCCGGCGGGCCAGCCCAGCAGTACGGCCCAGGCCAGGGCGTTGCAGGTGAGGTATCCGAGGACGACGGGCATGCGGCAGGCGGGCCGGCGACCGATGAGGGTGCCGACCAGGGGGCCTCCGACGATCTGGCCGATGATCAGGACGCTGAGCACGAGGCTGGCGGTGGCGGGTGGGATGCCGAGGCCGTTGACGAGGTACGGGTAGCCCCAGAGGAAGGCGAGGGTCTGGTGGACGAAGGCGGTGGAGAAGTGCACCCAGAACGACAGTCGGGTGCTGGGCACGGTCCAGGTGTGGCGCAGGCCGGTCAGGAGCGTGGCGAGGTTGGTGGGTGGGGTCGCGGTCTTGGCGGCGGTGGGCTGTGGTGGCGGGTCGCGCAGCAGTGCGGCGCACAGCAGGGCGTAGCCGGCGGTGGCGAGGCCGGCGACGGTGAAGGTGGTGGACCAGCCGTAGTGGGTGAGGGCGTCGGAGAGGGGGAAGGTCGCCGCTACCCCACCGATGGCGCCGAGCGCCGCGGACAGTGTGGTGACCAGCGCGTACTGGCGGGCGGTGAAGCTGGCGGCGACGACGCGGAGGATGCTGACCCAGGTCAGGGCGTCGCCGATGCCGAGGGTGGCGCGGGCGAGCAGGCCGAGGGCGTAGGTGTGGGCGACGGCGAACAGGAGTTGTCCGGCGCCGAGTAGCACGGTGGCCGTGGTGAGGACGCGGCGGGGGCCGAAGCGGTCGACGAGCATGCCGGTGGGGATTTGCATGCTGGCGTAGAGGCCGACCTGTAGGACGGTGAAGGTGGACAGGGCGGCGGGGCCGACGTGGAAGCGTTGGAGCGCTTCGGGGCCGGCGACGCCGAGGCTGCCCCGGTGGAAGACGGCGGCGACGTAGACGACGACGGCGCAACCCCACAGTGACCAGGCCCGGGCGGTCTGGTGGGGCACGGGCGTCCTTTCGGTCGGGGTGAGCGCGGGGCGTGCGTGGCCCGTCCACACGTTAGCTGAGGTTCCTTAGCCAGGTGTGCGGGCAGTGGCGGGTGTCATTGCGGTGTCTGATCCCCTACTGGTCGCGGTCCGCTCGAAGGGCTCTGGGCGTTGCAACCGTCGCTGGTGCGAAACTGCTTGTCGCCGCCTTCGAACGGCAGGGAGGCCGTTGCCCCTACACTGGCCGGACGCTGACCTGCGGAGCGGTTGCGAGTGACCACGTTCGCCTCGTGCCGATTTGCGAAGACGTCTTGAAGTCGAAACATCGAGTGGTGCACTCCGATATCACCGAGCCCAGTCCCCGTGTTTCGCGATGAGTTCATCCTTGGGAATGATCGGAACTGTGGATCGACTGGGAATGGGCGTACCTTCCCGGTGATCGCCTTCCCGGTGATCGGATAAAGGTTCCAAGCATGGCCCACGTTGCCGCAGTGGATTGTCAGATTTCGATGAGGTCGGCGGTGCCGTGTGTGAGCACTCGCGTTCCGCTCTCCCCCACGACGAAGGTCTGGCTGAGTCCGACGCAGCGGACGCCGAACGATCGGAACGATGCGGGGATGTGGAAGGCCATGCCCGCGCGGAGCGGCTCGGGGTTGTCCGTGGTGATGCAGAACGGGCCGCTGTCCATCCAGTGCGGTGGGTGGGCGAGACCGACTGGATAGCCGAGAATGTGGTGGAAGACCTCGTCATCGCGCAGGGTGCCGAGCGTTTTGAGGCTTCGCTGGGCGACTTCCGAGCACGGCACACCGGCGCGGGCGTGTTCGAGCACCGCAGCGAGTGTGGTCTTCGCGAGGTCCGCGAGCCGGCAGACCTCGGGTGATGGTTTGCCGCGAACGAGGGTTCGCATCACGGGCGTGTGGTAGCGGTGGCAGGTGCCGGCGAACTCGAGGAACGTCGTTGCCTGGCTCAACGGGTCCTGCTTCCAGGTGGAGTGGGGGATGCCGCTGCGTGGTTCCGTGACCACCAGCGGTCCCCATGCCGATGCGGAGTTGGCGTTGCGGAACAGCGCCGCGGCGATCGCGGCGGCCACGGAGGAGTCGGTCGCGCCTGGTTCCGCTGCCGCGACGGCGGCCGCGTCGACACCGCGTTGCGTCGCTTCGGCGGCCCGCTCCATGTAGGTGAGCTCGGCATGGGAGAGGACGAGCTTGAGGTTCTCGACGAGAAACCTGCCGTCCACGAGCTGGATCTTGCCGTCGCCGAGCAGGTCGATCATCTGTGGCGGGGTCGAGGTGTTGCCGAACTCGATCGCGAGTCGGGCGCCTGCGGGCAGGGTAGCCAGCACGTGGTGCGCGATCAGTTCCGACTTGGTGCGGGTGTTCGCGTAGCTGCAGTACAGCACGTGGTGCGCGGTGGAGCTGGCCAGCGCACGCCCCACTTCCAGGTCGGGGACGTAGAGGAACGTGTCATCGCCGGCGACCAGCAACGGTTGCGGCAGCGTTTCCTCGGTGTGGTAACCGCACAGGTACTCCACGGCCGATGGTCGGAACACGATGATCGCGTCCGCACCGAGCGTGGTCAACCGCTCGCGGACTTCCTGCAGCCGCCGTGCGTACTCCTCCGGCGCGAACGGCAGCGGCTCCGCGGCGGCCACCGCGTCGATGCGTTCGCGGCTCAGCCATCGTGGCGTGGCACGGTTCCCCAGTCCGGCCAGGTTCTTGCTCGATACCCACTCGGCGCCCACTGCCATGCGGCAAACTGACCACGCCACGACGTGAACGTCAACAGCAGTGGTGTTGACAGCGGATGGGGGACGGTTCGTGCAGCGCCCATCGCATCGTCGATGCCGACGAGGCAGGTACGGGTATCGAACCCTGTCGTGGGCAGACCGATCGCACTGTCTGAGACCCGCGTCCTTCTGAATGGACGCAGTGCGAGAAGGAAGTGATCGGAAACGTGTTCGAATCCGGCGAGTCGGGTGCACGACGTGCCCGTCTGCCTTCGGCAGGGACCGTGACAGGCCGGAGCAGATCGTCGACCAATGGCACGCCTGAGGTACCGGAGCCGCGGCGATTGGGGCGAGGTCACGCTGTTGCCGGTGTCTACCGGGAGGGGGATGCTCGGTCGTAGGCGCATCATCCGGTGGAGGGGGTGACGGGTGAAGGCTTTCGTGATGAAGGAAATCGGCCAGGTCCGTTTCTTGGATAAGCCCATGCCGCGGGCGGGACGGTTTCCGATATCGGTTACTTCAGTGAAGGCGATTTTGTGCGCATTCCCCGTGTCGAACGGGGAGTTGGAATGGCCGACAAGATGATTGCGGCGGGGTTTTGTCTCGGCGGCAGATCGCGCATGGAACGGCTGTTGCGGCTGCTGGAGTCACAACGTGTCGATCCCACGCACCTGACAACGCACACATTCGGATTCGATGAGATGGAACAGGCCTTCGAGGTTTCCGACAAGAAACTCGACGATGTCGTGAAGGTGCTCATCAACTTCTAGTGTCTCGTGATTCTCTTTGGTTTACGCGGTCTTGATGGGTTGTGGTGTTGGCTGTCCGGGTGGAGCTGACGGTGGACGAACAAGCCGAGTTGCGGGGTTTGGTGAACAGCCCGGACGTGCCGGCGACGGTGGGCACGCGGGCGCGGATCGTGCTCTGGCGTGCCGAGGGTCGGCAGAAGAAGGACATCGCCGCGTGGGCGGGGGTGTCGCGGCCGACGGTGGATCTGTGGCTGGCCCGCTACGCCGCCGACGGGATCGCGGGACTGCTGGACCACCGCCGCGGGGCTGGCCGGGAACAGGTACCCGCGTCGATCCGGGCGCGCGTGCTGGCTCTGTCGCGCGTGTCTCCGCCGGTGGAGTCGGGTCTGTCGCACTGGTCGTCGCGGGAGATGGCCGCCTACATCGCCCGCACCGAAGGTGTGTCGATCTCCCACCACTATGTGGCGAAACTGTGGCGGGACAACGGGATCCAGCCCCACCGGCAGGGCACCTTCAAGATCAGCAAGGATCCGGAGTTCGCGGAGAAGGTCGCCGAGATCGTGGGCTTGTATCTCGATCCGCCCGGCGGCGCAGTCGTGCTCAGTGTCGATGAGAAAACGCAGGTGCAAGCCCTGGATCGGACCCAGCCGCTGCTGCCGATCACCTTCGGCGTGACCGAGAAACGCACCCACGACTACGTTCGGCACGGTGTGACCAATCTGTTCGCCGCCCTGAATGTCGGCACTGGTGAGGTGTTCGGCGAGTGCTACCCGGTCCGTGACGGCGCGAACTTCCTGACCTTCCTGAAGGCGGCCACCAAACCCCACGCGGGCAAGGAAATCCACGTAGTGCTGGACAACCTGTCCATCCACACCACCCCCAATATCCAGACGTGGCTGGAGGCCCACCCGAACGTCCAGTTCCACTTCACCCCGAAGGGAGCCTCGTGGACCAACCAGATCGAGACCTGGTTCGGCATCATCACCCGCCAGTCCATCCGCCGAGGCACCTTCAGCAGCGTCAAGGTGCTGATCAAGCAGATCCGTGACTACATCACCCACTGGAACACCAACCCGAAGCCCTTCGTCTGGACCGCCACCGCCGACGAGATCCTGGGAAAAGTCAGGCTCGTGCAGGCCAGCGTCAAGAAACTGGTCGACAACAACAGCAAGTAAAGACATCAGGATTACGAGACACTAGCGATCTTCGAGGAGATCAGGCACGCCGGGGCGGACGACGTCCGTTCCCAGCCGGAAGCATTGAGTTGAAGGCGACAGCGGCGTGCCAGCCTCGGATAACCAGCGGTGGATTACGAATCGAA
>JBPYFK010000095.1:0-25220 GCA_051984675.1 Pseudonocardiaceae bacterium
ACGCGGCCATCCGCGTCGCGGTGATGCGCTTCCGCGAGTCACCGTTGTTGACTTCGGCGTAGGCACCGGCCAGCGGTAACGACACGCCGAAGCCGAACTCAGCCTTGAACCGATCCACCCACAAGCCCCACGTCTGCGCTTGCAGCTTGAACGCTAGCCCCACCTTGGGCTCGCCCCGCTCGGCCCTTTGTTCCTTGAACGTCTTGATGGGTGCCTTGCCTTTTGCCACCCGCTTGGCGTTCCACTCCGCTTGGCGCTGCTCATCCTTGGCGGTCTGCTCTGCCCAGATCTCTCGAAACGACTTCTGCTTCATCATCGTTGATTCCCCCCGGTTTTTCCTTCTGTGGGCAGCTATCAGCGAATAACCAAAGAATGCACCAAGGTGGTGGTACGGGGTCGGGTCGAAAGTCCCCGGCGGGCGGTGACCCGCACCACGCGTTGAAACGCACCGCTTGAGAGTTGGGGGATACGCCGAGGACGACCCCTTGGGCGGTTCTCTTGCTGGACACTTGAGATCGCTATGGGTCGGGACCCCTGGGAGGCGGGGCCGGTGACCAGGGGTTTTCCTATGACCAAAAAATCACAGAATGATCTCGCTTAAACGC
Organism: Pseudonocardiaceae bacterium; assembly: GCA_051984675.1. Classification (GTDB taxonomy): domain Bacteria; phylum Actinomycetota; class Actinomycetes; order Mycobacteriales; family Pseudonocardiaceae; genus JBPYFK01. Next base: position 606 of record JBPYFK010000095.1, read on the forward strand.
TTGCGGCCTCGACTGGAAGGTCATTAAGCGCTACACCCACTATCTCCGCGAGACGATCAACGGCACGGACAAGGCCGTACAAGCGGCCGAGGAGACCCTGAACAAGCTGCTCGCGCAGGTGGACGGGCCCGAGTCGGGTCTATGTGTCTTCGTCCTCCCCGGCGTGTCCGTGCCGAGAAGCACAGCTCGACCCCGTTGCTGTCCGGTAGGCGGTCAGACAGGCTGTCTAGGTCATCCTGCCTCGCCGAGCGTAAGGGAGAAGAAGATCTGCGAGCCGAAGGCGATGTCGGTGTGCTGATCGTCCGCCGGCCACGGCGCGGTCACCAGCCGTCATCTCGGTGGCGGGCGATGGCACGACGTTTCCCTTGGCGACGCCCCAGAGACCTCCCCGCTGAGGTCTTTGTTATGTCCGGGGTGGCGTTCTGCGTGGCGCTCGGCTTCGGCGTAGTCGCACCGACGATTCCGCTGTTTGCCACCAGGTTCGGGGTGGACGCGACCGCGGCGGGTGCCGTGGTGTCGGTTTTCGCGATGATGCGGCTGGTATCAGGTCTTGGCGCCGGAAAGCTGGTCGACGTCCTCGGCGGGCGCACCGGGTTGGCGGTCGGTATCGCGATCGTCGCGATTTCGAGCCTGTTGGCCGGGCTCGCGCAGACTTACTGGCAGCTACTCGTGCTTCGTGGCGTGGGTGGGGTGGGCTCGGCGGTCTTCGGCGTGGCGACTGTCGGCATAGTGCTTCGGGCAGCGCCCAAGATGGTGCGAGCCCGTGCGATGGGCATCTACCGCGCCGGTTTCGTCGTCGGTGGAGTGTTGGGGCCGGCGGTAGGCGGTGTTGTGCTGGGCATATCGCTGCGTGCTCCGTTTTTCCTTTACGCCGGCACACTTGCGGCGAGCGGTGTGATTGCCCTGGCTTTCCTGGGTCGCCGTGGCCTCCCGTACGACGACAATGGCACCACCAGGGGCCGTGACCGATCCGGGAGCGACCCTGAAGGTAATGGTGAAGTCGAAACCGGTACTGGAGCGAGTCCGACCACAGCCGAACCCACTTTGCGCTCGGTGCTGCGGACGCGGGAGTACCAGGCCGCACTGGTGGCCAACCTGGCGGTGGGGCTGTCGGTCTTCGGGCTGGGCAGTACCGCGGTTCCGCTGCTGATCGTGAAGGGCCTTGGGGCGCAACCCGGTTGGGTTGGGTGGGCGTTTCTGGCGTCTAGCTTGATCCAGACTGCCGTGATGTTGCCGGCCGGGAAGGTGGCCGACAGGTTGGGAAGGCGACCGGCGCTGCTGTTGGGTTCCGTGGTCTCCGCTGCGGCGCTGCTGCTGCTGGGAATTGGCGGGTCGGTCTTGCTCGCGATGATCGCGATGGCCGTCTTCGGAGCGGGCGAGGCGTTCCTTGGTACCGCGCCGGGCGCGCTGGTCGGTGATGTATCGGGATCGCGTAGCGGCTCCGTGGTGGCGGTCTTCAACATGGCCGGCGATCTCGGTGCGGTCGTGGGACCGGTACTTGCCGGTCTGCTCATCGACCGGGGCTCCTTTGCCGCCGCGTTCGGTCTCGGTACCGCTGTGGTGGCGCTGGCCGGCCTCTTCGGCCTGCGCCTGCCACACGGTCGGCACTTCTGATCGTGGGTGGCTCGAACCAGAAGCGCTCAACTGGCTACAAGACCAGATCGCCGAGCGAACGCGTGGAGCGGGACCGCGCTGCTTTCGATCTGTTCACCCGTAGACGAGCAAGAAATCAGCCGTACCCGTGCCGCCGCCCCGCAGCGAAGGATCGCTGTTGAGGATGTAACAGCCACCGGGCATTCTCGATGGCACGATCATCATTTGATTATCCATATCCATTCTCGCCGCGGGAACGTTGTTTCCCAGGATTTCGAACATGTTCTGATTCAAATCAGACTTGTTTGTAAAGATGAGTGCCCGGTAGGTGCGAGCAACTGGCGCGCCTCCGACCGGGTCGCCACCTCGTAATATCGCTGGCCCTTTCAAACCCCTCGAGCTGTGGCCGCACGTGCGACAATAGTCCAGCCAGGCGTGCCAGCGGGAGCGAAGAAGTTACCGGTCGGAGTAGCAATCCAGGAACTGGGGCGAGTTCAGGGTATCGAGCCGCTGATAACCCACGAAGTACACGCTCAGCGGTAGCTGTTCGACTGCTTGGGACCCAATCTCCAGTCGCCCTGGTAATAATGCTGGGGATTCTCGGGCGGCCATCGGTTGAACGCATGAAAGACTGGAGGAGCATAGCGCGCACAGAATACGAATACGCGATGAGCACGAAAAGCGACACGTAACCTGGCTGATCTGGTGTTCAGGTAATCCTCGGCGGTCGGGGCTTCCGGTGCGGGGCGCTGGACCCGCTGCTCGACGCAGTAACAGCAGCCGAGTGGACAGATTCGGTCGATCACATTGTCACGATTCCGCGGACCGTCAGGAACGTTCCGAACGTTCCCGACAGCAGGGAGCGGATCGCACCGCTGCGCGGGGTCGTCGCTCCCCGCGATACGGAGGCGAGCAGGGCGGCCGTCCGGCGCGGGGCCAGCGCAGAGAGCATCATCGGGACCAAGACGACAAGCAGTGTGATCAGCACGAGCAGAACGAACACGGCCATCCTGCCGGTGGGTCCGATCGACCTGGCGTTCGCGATGTCCTTCACGGCCGGGACGAACAGCGCCATCGTGGTGACGTTGGTGGCCATCATCCCCACCCCGAGCAGAACCGCCCGCACGACGCCGGTCCGCGCGGCCAGGGTGTCCGGCGGTTTCGAACCACCGCGGTTGATCAGTGACCGCAGGGTGAGCAGGAGCAGGACCACACCGAACGTCAGGTCGATCAGGGCCGGCAGGTGAATGTGCGCGCGTACGGCCGCCTGTCCAAGGATGAACAGGCAGGTCAGACCGATGACCACCAGGGGCACCGCCGCACCGATGAGATAGCCGGCTGTGCGCACCATCGGATGCGGACCGCCCGACAGCAGAACGAAGGCGGTCGCCAGAATCGTCGGGCTGACAGCGGCGCCCAATGCCAGTGGCACCACGCTGACGAGAAGGTCAAACATGGGCACCAGTGGACCTCGAACGGACCGCTCGTTCCACTTGATCAGGTCGTCACCCGGGCAGTCCGGGCGCGCCGCCGTCTCAGCGCGTGCTCATGCGGGTGTCGCCGTACCCTCTGACGCGAGACGGAACATACGCACGGACCGGCTGCGAAAGGCACGAGGGGTGGTGCGGTGTGACCACACCTCCGCAGCCTCCACGAGCACCCGGCGGCGAGCCTCCGTACGGATTTCCGGCAGCGCTCTGGCGGGCGCTGGAAAGCCGTCGCCCACCAGGTCTGGGCAGGTCACGACTGTGGCGCAGCCCCCTGCGCGGCCCGTGGTTGACGGCGGTGTTCGGCGTGGCGCTGCTGGTAGGACTGCCGATCGTCATCGTCACGGGCCTGCTTTCCTACATGGCTTACGCGCCGAGGTTCGGGCAGGCGATCCCCGCGGAGGTGGGCTGGCTGCGCCTACCGGATTTCGACTGGCCCACGCGCCCGTCGTGGCTGTACCGGCTCAACCAGGGGCTGCACGTCGGGCTCGGGTTGGTTCTGGTTCCCGTGGTGCTGGCCAAGTTGTGGTCGGTGGTGCCGAAACTGTTCGCGTGGCCGCCGGCTCGCTCGGTCGCTGAGGTGGTGGAGCGGCTGTCGTTGCTGCTCCTCGTCGGCGGCATCCTGTTCGAGATCGTCACGGGCGTGCTGAACATCCAATACGACTACGTTTTCGAGTTCAGCTTCTACCCCGCGCACTATTTCGCGGCGTGGGTGTTTCTCGGCGCATTCGTGGTACACGTGGCGGTCAAGCTGCCGCGTGCGATCGCGTCATTGCGTTCTCGCTCGTTTCGCGCGGAGTTGCGCGTGTCGCGCGCCGAGACCCGCCCCGAGCCACCCGACCCGGATGGGCTGGTCGCGGCCGAGCCCGCCGAGGCGACGCTGAGCAGGCGCGGCGCTCTCATGCTGGTGGGCGGCGGGGTGGTGCTGGTCGCCGCGCTGACTGCCGGGCAGACGATCGGGGGTGCTACGCGCGGTTCGGCCCTGCTGTTGCCGCGCGGCCGGTCGTACGGCCGGGGGTCGAACGCTTTCCAGGTCAACCGTACTGCGGCGGCTGCGGCGATCACGCCGACGGCCGCTGGTTCCGGTTGGCGCCTGGCGCTGGAGGGAAACACTCGCCCCGTCCTGCTGGACCGGGCAAGCCTGCAAGCGCTGCCGCAGCACACCGCCACCCTGCCGATCGCGTGTGTTGAGGGGTGGTCCACGGTCCAGACCTGGAGCGGGGTGCGGCTCAGCGATCTCGCGACGCTGGTCGGCGTCTTGCGGCCGCAATGGGCTCACGTGCGGTCGATGGAGCAGGTCGGTCTGTTCAACCAGGCGACCCTGCAACCCAACCAGGTCCTCGATCCCGACTCCCTGCTGGCACTCCGGGTCAATGGCGCCGATCTGTCCCTGGACCACGGCTACCCGGCGCGAATCATCGTTCCCGCGCTGCCCGGCGTGCACAACACCAAGTGGGTGCAGTCCATCGAGTTCCGGGGTTGCTGAGATGCGCCGTTTGGTCACCGGATGTCGGCACGTGCGGGCGGGTTTGCGGCAGTTGTCCCGCGGATGGCGACACCTGTACGGCGCGCGCCCCTTGCATCTGCTGATGGTGCTGGCATGCTTCGCGCTCACCGCGTACGCCGCCGCTGAGCTGTCCAGTGAGCCGTTGCTGACCCGGATGATCATCTGGTTCGCAGGGGCCATCGTCGCGCACGATCTGGTCCTGTTCCCGCTTTATGCCAGCGCTGACCGCTTCCTCGGTGCTGCGGTGCACTCCTGGCAGCGGACCACGGCCCGCCGGCTGGTGTCGCCCCTGAACTACGTCCGGGTCCCCGCTCTCGCCTCTGGTCTGCTGCTTCTGCTGTTTCTCCCAGGCATCATCGAGCAGGGCGCGCCCACCTATCTCGCGGCGACCGGACAGAACCAGTCGCCGTTCCTCGGCCGTTGGCTCCTTCTGACGGGCGGCTTGTTCATGACCAGTGCCCTGGCCTACGCCGTACGCGTCGGGTGTGCCTACCGCAACGCGAAGCGGCAGGAGGGCGCGGCCGCTTTCCGCGAGTCAGGAGAAGGCAAGTAGATCAGCGACGAGCCTCTCCCCGGCGATCAGCCGGCGGCACAGGCGGCGCGGTAGAGACTGGCGAAGTCCGCGCCGAATGATGCGGTGTAGGAAACGTCGGGGTCACTACCGCCCAGCGGGTACTCGTCGATAACGCCGACAACCGTGCCCAGATGGGTCCTCGGATCGCGATGCGTGACCCAGGGCCCTCCGCTGGTGCCGTCCGGGAAGCCCAGGCACGCCAGTTCCGCCTGGTGCGTGTCGGCCTGGGTGCTGGTGCCGTGGCAGCTCACCGGCCGGTCGGCGTCCAGTGGGTAGCCGGTCATGTCCACCTGGTTGGTGAAGCCGACGTCCATGCCGACCCGGTTCGCCCCGGTGGTCTCCTCGATCGACCGGGGGCTACCCGGCTGGTGGACGACCAGGAAGGCGAAGTCGAGATCCGGGTCCTCCGACGCGACCCATCGCGGGTCCACGAACGTCCGGGTGGGCGTCCACGAGCCGTAGGGCGCGATGCCGTCGTGGTAGCCGGGAACGAAGGCGATCCCGGTGGCGTACTGGCGTTGCACGTGGTCATAGAGGCAGTGCGCGGCGGTCATCACCAGGTCGCCGGCCGGGCTGTGCACCACACTGGCGCTGCAGAAGTGGTTGAGCAGGTTGCCGCGGTCGTCAACGTTGAACAGCGCCCCCGTGACGGCGTCCCCCGGACGTGTGGGATCAGGTGTCCCGGGGGACGCACTGTTCGCGGTCGGAGAGGCGTCGCGTAGCACGACCACGGCTGCGGCGAGCACGAGCAGGACGGCCGCGAGCGCGGCCAACAGTGTCCTGAGGCGCTTCATCCCTCTCACACTACTGGCGGATGTCCGGTCGAGAGGCTGGGTCGCGGGGCCTGCGGTTACCGGCACCACAGCCCCGGACACCCGCGCTACTGGGCCAGCGCCAGCTCGACGACCTTGACCACGACCATCGCCATGGCGACGAGCAGGTACCCGCGGAGTCCGGCGAGGCCGAGCTTGCGGCCGGAGCTCAGCTTCGGCGGCTCCAGCAGGGCCAGCGCCGGCATCCGCCAGGACTCCTTGGGCACCCCGGCGGACTCCGTGTCGCCGTCCTCGATCGCCGGCCGGCGCCGGGAAACCGCCGCGAAGCCGCCGATGAGCAGGCTCACGGCGGTGCCGCCGCCCAGGATGCCGAGGATCGCCTCGGTGGAGACGTCGAACACCACGCTCGCGGTCAGGATGATCGACAGCATGATCAGCACCGCGATCACCGCCGAGGTGAACAGGTTCCGCTTCGGCCCGTTCACCCACGGCCCCAGCACCGCGCGGTCGTTGCACAGCAGCAGCAGGAACACCGTCGCGGAGGGCAGCAACACCCCCGCCAGCACCTGCACGCCCTGGGTCACCAGCCCCAGCGGGCTTCCCGGGGTGATCACGATCGCCGCCGCCACCAGCAACAGGGCACCGAAGATCGCGTAGAACCCGGTGGCCCGGCGCGGGCTGCGGTGCAGCGAGTGCTTCAGGTTGAACACGTCACCGATCGCATACGCCGTGGACAGCCCGACCGCGGCCGCGCCGATGATGCTCGCGTCGATCAGGGCGATGGCGAACAGCACCCCGGCGGTGTGGGAGACGTACTTGCCCAAGCCGGCGGCGACCCCGGCAGCGTCGGAGAAGTTCCCGAACTCGGGCTTGCCAGCAAAGGTCGCAGCGGTGAAGGCCATCATCGCCGCCGCACCCACGACCACGATCGCCAGGCCGATCCACAGGTCCACCTTCTCGTAGCGGATGAACCGCGGGGTGATCCGCTTGTCGATGATGTAGGACTGCTGGAAGAACAGCTGCCAGGGCGCCACCGTCGTGCCCACGATCCCGATGATCAGCAGGATCACATCCGACAGGTGGTCGCCGCCGCCCGGCAGGGTGGGGATGACGAAGTCGTGTGCGATCTGCCCCATCGGCGGGTGCACCAGCAGGAACAGCGGCACCAGCAGCAGGCTGCCGGCCACCAGCGCCATGCATACCCGCTCGAAGGTGCGGAAGCTGCCGGTGCTCGCCGCCGCCAGCACCAGCAACGCCGACACCAGCACGCCCGGGATCTTCGGTAACCCGAGGTAGTCCAGGCCCATGCTGATGCCGATGAACTCGGTGATGATGGTCAGCGCGTTGAGCAGGAACAGGTCGATGACGCTGAACGCTCCCCAGAACTTCCCGAACCGTTCGAGGATCAGGCGGGCGTGGCCGACCCCGGTGACCGCGCCCAGACGTACCACCATCTCCTGGTTGACGTACAGGACCGGAACCAGCAGCAGAAGCGTCCACAGTAGACTCGTGCCGTAGTTCTGGCCTGCCTGGGTGTAGGTGCCGAACGCTCCCGCGTCGTTGTCGCCCACCATCACGATCAGTCCGGGGCCGACGATCGCGATCAGCGTCTTCAACCGGGCGGACAGGCCGCGGCGGGCACCGTCGTCACCTTGCTTGATGGTGCCCAGCGCGCCCCGGATGTCGCCGAGGTGCGCGTCGTCCAGCACAGCGCTCTGGCCTGGCGGAGCAGCGGTGTTCACGGTCATGGCGGACTCCCTTCCACGGCCGGGTTCGGCCGTGCTCGACCGGCCGCGCACCGATCGCGTGGGCGCAGGCCGTCGTCACGTTGTGATGCTGAATCGGTCGTCAGTGACCAAGGGCGCCCAGCGCTGCTCCGGGCATCACGAACCCCCACCCGGACAGCCGGCACCCACCGGCATCTGGGTGTCCACTGTGGTCAGAGCGGTGGAAACCGGCCGGGGAGACCACCGCGCTGGCCAAAGTGGGCACAGCAAGATGCCGCGGTAGAGCGGTTGGATGTTGTCATCACGCAAGTGCACGCTGCAGCCGCGCCACCAAGACGTCCACAGTGGTCAGTGGACTCATCAGCGAGGATTCAGCGGGCGGAATAACCAGAGAGGCAACTATGACAGTGACTATCGTCGAGACTTGTCACGTCCACCTCCTCACTGTCGGGCACCGACGGTGCCAAGCCGCAGGCCAGTGAGGAGCCCGCGCCAGCCGGAAGCGCGAACCGGGCACCCCACTCGTCGCCGTTTCAACACTGCACGGCGTGTCCCACCAGTTGGCGGGAAGCCACTTGGAGTCACCCCTTAACCCGGGGAAACCTGTCCTGACCCGGGGCGTCTCTCGACGTTCAGGGTCAGTGGCCTGTGTCCGTACAGCCGCCTCACTCAACGAGGTGCTGGCGAGCATTAGACATTCTGGCGCGTTGAAGTGTCAACCGCGCACACGGCACGGAGAAGTGAACGACTCGCCAAGAGCCGACCAAGAATTGTCGGCGCACGCCACTGAAGTGGCGAAACAGTACACCGTTACATGGAGCACGGAACGTGGTTATGTCGATACTCACACAATTGTCGCACGGACTGCTCCGATCAGCGATTCGACCGTGCGGAGCCACCCAGCGGTTCCGTGACGTTGCGCTGATGAGTCACGGCCCACGAAGACCTGTGACCGACGGGTAACCTGGGGCGCGTGATCGGATTCACTGCGCCCGGTGTGCGCCGCGTCCTGCTCGCCGCAGCGACGCGGTTGGCGATCGCGTTGGGTCTCGTGGCGTCGCTGGTCGTCGGCGTCGGGCTCGTTGCGCTGCTGGAACGGCCGTTCCCCTCCCCGCAGGCCGGTCCGCCGCCCGAGCAGCCGGTCGAACCGGCGCCGGTACCACCGGGCACCACGGCTCCCGTGCAGCAAGCCGCCCTGACCCCGCAGGTCCGCCCTGGCGCCGACCCGGTGCGAGAGTGGGCCGACCAGGTCTCCGGGATCGTCGACGTGCCGGCGCGGGCCCTGGTGTCCTACGCCAACGCCGAACTGGCGATGCGGACCTACCAGCCGAGCTGCCGGATTTCCTGGGCCACCCTCGCCGGAATCGGGCGTATCGAGTCCGATCACGGCCGCTACGCGGGCAGGTTCCTGCAAGAGAACGGACGGCCGTCCAGCCCGATCATCGGTGTGCCGCTCGATGGCGCGCCCGGAGTCCAGGCCCTGCCCCCCACCACGATCGGTCTCGCGCTCGATGGCGATCCCCGACACGACCACGCGGTCGGACCCATGCAGATCATCCCGACGACGTGGGCGAAGTGGGCGACCACGGCCCGTCGCGACGGCGCCGCTGATCCGCAGAACCTCGACGACGCGTCGATGACCGCGGCCCGCTACCTGTGTGCCAGTGGGCGGGATATGACCACCGGTCCGGGATGGTGGTCGGCCGTCCTGTCCTACAACTCCTCGGTCGAGTACGCGCAGAAGGTCTTCGCGCTCGCTCAGACGTACGCGAACGCCAGCGACCGGGTTCTGCAGCACCAGACCCAGTAGCCGCCGAATCACCCCCGTCGGGAACGTGACCTCAGCGTCATCAGCTCACTACGGAACGTGATCGAATAACCCACGACCGTGCGACTGCCTCAACAGGGCATGACTTGCAAGCCTGGTTCACGTCCGTTCCACGCCGTCTCCGCTCCCCCAGAACTCCTCTCCCCACGCGCTTGTGAGGCAGCCGATGACCACTCAACCGGATCTGGTCGCCAAGGTGCGACGTCTGCTGGACACCGCCGGCGACGACGAGCAAGCCGCGATCGCCGAGTTTCACCGCCTGGTCGACGTGCACGGTTGCGCCGAGGTCGGCGCCGCGGTCGCGGCCCTAGTCCCGGAGAGCCTCACCGTCGGTACGCATGACCCCGAGTAGCCAACGGGTTCTCAGCCGTTGTCGCCCAAGACCGCCTGAAGCACTGCGTCGGCCGAACGAGTGACCAGCGACACCGGACGGGCGCCGACATTCGTGTCATTCGACACCGCGAGCGCGGATCAGCCTTGCCGGCCGCGGTTTCCGCCGCTTAGGCTGCGCGGGCCGTGGTGATCGGGAAGTCGGTGCGAAACCGGCGCGGCCCTCGCCACTGTGATCGGGAAGTTCTCGGCGCATCCCCGCTTTCAGCCCCGGGGAGCCACCGGGCGTCACTGACGTCTGGGAAGGTGCGCCGGGCGCGTTCGACCCGTCAGCCAGGAGACCGGCCACGGCAGCACTGGAACCTTCCACGAGGTGCTGGAAAGGCGGTCTCTCATGGACTCGGCACCCCCTGAACGAACGCGGGTCTCCCGTCACCGGCAGGATTGGGTCCGAGCAGGCGGTTTGCTGCTCGTCATCGCGGGACTACACGTAGTCGCCTGGGGAATCCTGATTCTCCTTGTCGTACCACGGCATTTCACCGTGGGTACGCAGGCGTTCGGGTTCGGCCTCGGTGTCACGGCTTACACGCTCGGGTTGCGGCACGCGTTCGATGCCGACCACATCGCGGCGATCGACAACACCACCCGCAAGTTGATGGCCGACGGTAAGCGTTCGGTCTCGGCGGGTTTCTGGTTCGCGTTGGGACACTCCACCGTCGTCGTGGTGCTGGCGACCCTCATCAGCATGGGCTCCCACCTGGTGTCCACATTGTCCAGTGACGACTCGGGAACGCACCAGACCTTGGGGCTGGTGGGAACGAGTGTCTCCGGGCTGTTCCTGTACCTGATCGCGCTGCTCAACCTGCTGGCGCTGGTCGGAATCCTGCGGGTGTGGCGGACCGCGCGGCGCGGCGAGTTCGACGAAGCGGCGCTGGAGCGGCAGCTCGATTCCCGGGGACTGTTCAACCGCTACCTCGGCAGGCTGACCCGGGCCGTCACCCGCCCCTGGCAGATGTACCCCATCGGGCTGCTGTTCGGCCTCGGTTTTGGAACGGCGACCGAGGTCATGCTGCTGGTGCTCGCCGGTGACGGCGCCACCCACGGGCTGCCCTGGTATGCGGTCCTCGTGCTGCCGCTGCTGTTCGCCTCCGGCATGACCCTGCTCGACACGCTCGACGGAACGGTCATGAACTTCGCCTATGACTGGGCGTTCGCCCGGCCCGTGCGCAAGATCTTCTACAACGTCACCATCACCGGACTGTCCGTCGCGGTAGCGGCCGTCATCGGAACCATCGAGCTGGTGGGCGTGCTGCACGACGATCTGGGCCTGTCCGATCCGGTCACCGGCTGGATCGCCGATCTCGACCTGAACAACGTCGGCTTCGTCGTCGTGGGCCTGTTCGTGGCGGTGTGGGGAATCGCCGTCCTCTACTGGAGGCTGGCCAAGGTCGAGCAGCGTTGGGACCAGCACCCCACCCGGCAGCGCGTTCCGCAGAGGAGCGTGCCGTAGGAACGCTTGCCCCCGTTAGTTACTGACTAGTAGGTTGTGGTTTCCGTCCACGGGTCCACCCGAAGGGAACTGTCATGGCCACGCCTGCCCCGGAGCTTGCCCACTCGCTGGGGCAGCCATTCACGCTGCCGTGTGGCGCCACACTCGGTAACCGCTTCGCGAAGGCAGCGCTGAGTGAACAGTTGGGGACCCGCGCCAACGCACCGGGTGACGACCTGGTCCGGCTGTACCAGCGGTGGTCGGAATCGGGCGCGGGCCTGCTCGTCACCGGTAACGTCATGGTCGACCGGTCCGCGCTGGGAGAACCGCGCAACGTCGTCCTCGACGACGAACGCGACGCCGAGGCGTTCTCCCGCTGGGCGCGGGCGGCCAAGGGCAACGGAACGCAAGCCTGGATGCAGATCAACCATCCGGGCCGGCAGAGCCCGCGCACGCTGTCCCGGCGCCCGGTCGCGCCGTCGGCAGTGCCGGTGAAGGGCACCGGCGGAGTGTTCGCCGCACCCCGCGAACTCACCGAAACCGAGATCGAGGCCCTCATCCAACGTTTTGCCCGCACTGCCGGACTCGCCGTGCGAGCCGGGTTCACCGGCGTCCAGATCCACGGCGCGCATGGGTACCTGGTGAGCCAGTTCCTGTCGCCGCTGGTGAACCAGCGGACCGACGGTTGGGGCGGTTCCCCGGAGCAGCGGCGGCGCTTCCTGCTCGACATCGTCCGCGCGACCCGCGCCGAAATCGGTGCGAGCACGCCGCTTTCGGTGAAACTCAACTCCGCTGACTTCCAGCGTGGTGGGCTCACCGAGGACGAGTCGCTGGACGTGGTGCTCGCACTGGCCGAGGAGGGCGTTGACCTGCTGGAGATTTCCGGTGGCACGTACGAATCAGCCGCCATGATGGGCGTGACCGGACCGGTCCGCGAGAGCACGCGTGCGCGGGAAGCGTACTTTCTGGCGTATGCCCGGCGAGTGCGCGAGCACAGCAACATCCCCCTGATGCTCACCGGCGGCTTTCGGACCTCGCAGGGCATGGCCGACGCGATCGACTCCGGCGCGGTGGACATCGTCGGCCTGGGCCGCCCGATGGTGCTGGAGCCGGATCTACCGGGACGGCTGCTTGCCGGCACAGCGACCGGAAGCGAGGCGAAGCCGCGCCGCAGCGGCATCCGCAAGCTCGACGGCCTGACCGAAATCGTCTGGCACACCGAGCAGTTGTGGCGCATGGGGCGCGGCCGGTCGCCGAAGCCGCGCCGTCACCCGTTGCTGGCGCTGAACCACTACTTGCGGGCTGGCGGAATTGATTCGCTGATGATGCTCCGAAGCCGGCGGGGCTAGCGGCTTCCGCCCGGCAGGGAGCCGAGCGGATCGATCGCGGACCGCCCTACAAGCCGCGGCTGGCGTCGCGGACCGCGGCAACGTCGGCTGGGTCGCCCTCGAATTCGACGTGCACTGCTTCACGGCCGTAGGCGTGCAACGCCAGTTCCGCTGGTTCGCCGACGATCCGTACCACGCGTTGTCCCCGTTTGAGGGACAGCTGCGCGCCGTCGGGTCGACGTACCTCGACGCCGACGGGGCTGTTCCGGTACAGGACCCCGCCTGCTCGCTGCAACACGTTCCACAGCAGCGCGTCAAGCCGCGAGTCGGCTGGTCTGGGCTGCCAGTCCGGCTGCGCTCGTCGGACGTCCTCGTGGTGCACGAAGTACTCCAGACCGTTGACCCGATCACCGATCGGGGGCACCGCGAACGGGGACCACAGTGGCGGACCGGTCCGAACCAGCCGCACCAGAGCCGTCCAAGGCTGCCGCGCGAGCCGTTGCTGTACTCGGTTCGTGTGTCCTGCCAGCGGTCCCACCAGGATGCCCAGCGCGGCATCGGGACGCCGCTCGCGCAGAACCAGGTGCGCGGCGAGATCCTTGGTCGCCCATCCCGCGCACAGGGTGGGCGCGTCCGGGCCAACCTCCTCAAGCAGCGCGCACAGCTGCTCCCGCTCTTCGGACGCCACGCCCACGGCGCACCCCTCCCCGTTCCAGCGATCTACTCGCCGGTAGGTTACTGGACTCCCGTGTCACCCACCAGCATTACTTCGCGCCGTTCAATCCCCGAGCGGCCAGCACTACCCGCTCTGCCGGCCGGAACACCACCAACTCGATTCCCACGCCCACGAACAGGATCAGCGCGATCGCCGCGATCACCGTGGGCATGTCCGACAGCGTGCGCCCGTCGTCGAGATAGGCACCGAGCCCCTTCCCGAGCGCCGGCGAGGTCGCGATGATCTCGGCTGCCATCAGCGAGCGCCAGGAGAACGCCCACCCCTGCTTGAGCCCGGCGAGATAGCCGGGCAGCGCCGCCGGAAGCAGGATGTGCCGGGACGCCGCCAGTCGCCCGGCACCCAGGACCCTGCCGACGCGCGGCAGGATCGGCGGGATCTGGTCAATGCCGGCCACCAGGCCGTTGGCGATCGACGGGATGGAGCCCAACAGCAGCACGAAGTAGATGGTCGCCGGGGTGACGCCGAACCACAGCACCGCCGCCGGCACCCAGGCAACCGACGGAAGGCTCTGCAATCCCGACAGCAGCGGTCCGATGGCGGACCGCACCACCGGCACCTTGGCGACGACGAGCCCGAGCGGGGTCGCGATCGCCACCCCGACCACGAACCCGATCACCGCACGCGAGACGGAGGTCCACACGTACTGGAGGGCCTTGCCGCTGGTGATCTGGTCCCACAGCTCGTGCCAGACCGCCAGCGGCGCGGGCAGCCGGTACTCGTCCCAGAACGCCTCCGACCACAGCCACTGCCACACCGCGATGGCCAGCACGAGCGCGACCAGCGGGGGCAGGATCGTGCCCGCGAAACGGCGCGCACGCCCGGTCACCGGGGCGGAATCCGGCGGGACATCGAGCGCGTCGAGACCGGCCTCGACGGCTGCGTCAGCGTGGTCGCCGTCGTCCGCCACCGGGTCGACGACCCGCTCAGGCTGCTCCGGCATGCGCGCTGATCACCTCACGCAGCTGGTCGTTGATCACGTCGGTGATACCCGCTTCGTCCGTCCCCGACAGCCCGTCTACGTCCCATTCCCGCACCACCCGGCCGGGGCGGGAGGACAGCAGCACCACACGCTGTCCGAGCCGCACGGCCTCCCGCACGTCGTGGGTCACGAACACCACGGCGGTGCCGGTCCTCCGCCACACCCGCAGCAGCTCCGCCTGCAGCACGTCACGGGTGATGGCGTCCAGGGCGGAGAACGGCTCGTCCATCAGCAACAGCGACGCAGCCGAACCGGGCTGAGTGCCCGAGGTGTGCAGCGCGGACGCGAGGGCGCGCGCCAGTGCGACCCGCTGGCGCATACCGCCGGAGAGTTCGTGCGGACGCTTGTGGCCGACAGTGCCGAGGCGCACCAGGTCGAGCAGGTCCTCGGTGTGCTCGCGGCGACGGGAACGCTTGACGCCAGCCAGCCGCAGCGGTAACTCGACGTTGCGCGCCGCCGTCAACCACGGCATCAGCGCCGCATCCTGGAACATCACCGCCGGGCGCGAGCTGCTGAGCTCGATCTGGCCGGACGTCGGCCGGTCCAGGCCGGCGATCAGGTTCAGCAGCGTCGACTTTCCGCAGCCGGACGCACCGAGCAGGCAGACGAACTCGCCGGGCGCGACCGCGAGGTCGATCCCGCCGAGCGCGACCACCGCGCGCTGACCGTAACCGAAAGCCTTGTGTACTTCGGACAGACGCACGACGTTGTCCACAGTGGATCGTACAGTGGGGGCATCAAGCGTGGTGGTCATGGTGTCCTCGCCTACCTTCCTCAGCGCGTTGTGGGAACTGCCGTTACCTTCCGGCCCGCTACTTCCGTTCCAGGCCAGACGGATCGACCGCCGGCTTGCCAGCCTGCTCAAGCAGCTGGTTGAGCGTGGTCACGTCAACGAAACCGCTCAACTGCGGTGCTTTCTTGGCCACACCCGCCGTCACCTGGTCCTGCGCGAGCTGCGGGAGCCGGGACGCGAGCGGGTCGGCCGTCAGCTCGATCTCACTGAACGCGCGGTCGATGACCTGTGGCGCCAACTCCTTGCCGGTCAACGTTTTGAGCTGCCCGTTCACCGCGGCCTTGGCTTCGGCCGGGTGGGCCACCGCGAGGTCGTTCGCGCCAAGGAGTCCACGCAGCACCGCCTGCACGGTCTGTGGATGCTGCGCGAGGAACTGGCTGCGCACAACGACGACGGTCGTCGGGAACTTCCCTTCCGGCCACAGGCTCTTCTCATCGAGGAGCACTTTCGCGCCGGCCTCCTGAACCAGGCGCGACGCCCAGGGCTCGGGAACCCACGCACCGTCGAGGGCGCCCTTCTTGAACTGGTCGAGGATGAGGGCGTTGTCGCTGTTCTGCACCTTGACGCCGGCGAGTTTGGTCTCAGCCAACCACTTCTTCAGCGCGACGTCCTGCGTGTTGCCCTGCTGGGGATCGGCGACGGTCTTGCCCTTGAGGTCCTCTGGACTGTTGATCCCGGGCTTGACCACCAGTTCCGCACCGCCGGAGGTCGCGCCGGAAATCAGCTTCACCGACTGGTCGCCGGACTTGGCGAACGCGTTGATCGCCGGCCCGGACCCGATGAAACCGATGTCCAGCGAACCCCCGAGCAGCGCGGAGACCTCGTCGGGCCCGGCGTTGAACTTCGTGGGCGTGAGCTTCGTGGCGCCGAGTTCCTTGGTGAACAGGCCGTGATCCAGTGCGATCAGCGCGGAAGCATGCGTCACGTTGGGGAAATACCCGAGACGCACCTCAGGGGCGGCACCTTGGTTCACGCTGTCGCCGCCGCTGCGATCAGCGCGCGTGCAGCCGGTGGCAAGACCGAGCAGGGACAAAATCGCGGCCGTCGCCGCGAGCATGCGCAAAGCGCGCTGAGTGGTACGCACGGAAAGTTCTCCAGTGGGTGGGGAAACGAGGACTCAAACCCGGATCTCGCCCGACTGGGCACGCGGAAGCCCAGCACTCGCCGGCCGTGCGGCATCAGCTGCTACTCGACCACGTGCTCACATTCCGCAAGCGTCATGTGCATCCGTGAAAACGCTGGGACAGCGCGAGAATTCGTTCACGGCGCGCCGGCTGGCGGCTGCTGTCTGCTGGGAGACCGGTCCACTGTGTCAGGCGGCAACCTGACACAGCGCGCTGGACACGCGCCGGAAGTCCACGTGGCGGCGAACCACGAGATCCACGCCAGCAGAACTCATGATGAGCAGACTGCCACACGACCAGAACCTGGCATAGCACTGTTCGGATGCTGGAACACGTTGCCGCTCCCGTCATCCGCCGAAAGTTTCTTCCGTCGGTGTCCAACGGATCGCGCTGTCCACCGGATCTCGCTTCCAGAGAGGCGCCTACTGCTCCGGGAGCACGACGTAGGACGGGTTCGCCGGGTCGTGCCAGACCTGGATGCTGGACCCCAGCGAGTTGACCAGTTGTGGCGTGGGCGCCGCCAGGTGTGGGAAGTCCGCTGTCTGGATCGCGAGGCGCAGCCGATGGCCCGGCTGGATGAGCCCTGCCGTCGGGAAGATCTCCACATCCACCGCCATGGGCGTATTCGCTGGCACAGGCAGCGTGGATTCCCTGGTGTAAGGGTGGTACGGCTGCACTATGTACCCGTCCTGGCGAATTGACTTCGCCTGATCGAGCGCGCGTAGCGACAGAACCTGCCAGCCGCTGGTCAGCGCGTGCGAGGAGCCATCGGGCGCGACGTCCTCCAGGCGGACGGTGACCTGGCCGTCGCGTGCACCGGTGGACAGCGTCAGGTGTGCCGCCATCGGTCCGGCCACCCGCATCGGCTGGGTCACGGGCAGGTCATAAGCCACACCGCTGAGGTCGTTGAGCTGCTGATCCTGCGAGCATGGCGGGGCATCAGCGAGGCCAGCGGTCCACTGCGCCGTCGACTTGCTGCAGGCGCCGGCCACCGGCGCCCAAGGCGCCAGATCAGGCGCACCCATGCCGGTCTGCCCGGGTTGAAGCGCGCCAGGACGACCAGGCGCGGCCGGGCCGGCGAGCTGGTATGGCCGGTACCGCACACCGGCTGGTGGCCAGGAACTCGCCCGCTGGTAGTGGTTCGTGCCCTGCTGGTAGTAGCTGACCGGGGCGATGTCCCGATCCAACGCGGGGTCCGGCACACCGCGAACGTAGTGATCGAACCACCGCAGTTCGAGCTCGTCGATCGTGGGCACGCCGTCAACGGGCAGGTCGGCGCCACCGGCCTGGGCGTGGTACCACGGTCCGAACAGCAGCTTCACCGGCACGCCGGCGGCGGCCAGCCGCTGGTACAGCAGCGGCTCGCTGCGCTGGAAGATGTCGAACTCCCCACCGGTGATGAACGTGGGCACGGTGACCCGGTTGACCACTTCCAGCGGTGACCGCAGCCGGAAGAACGGCCCGTCATAAGCGAAATCCCCGCCCAGCAGCGCGCTGGCCAGGTTCGGCAGGTGAAAGGCCAGCGGATCACCGGCATGCGACGACATGTTGTGGACGGCCAGCGCGGGATTGGCCAGTGCGTAGCCCGGCGGGAACAGGCCACTCGCGGTCACCAGGGCGAGCCAGGACGGGATGAACCCAGTGTCGATCTGGCCGCCGGTGCCGGTCACGTCCCGGTACGTGTCACCGGCCGGCACCTGCGGAAAGATCGCCTTGAGTCCCGGTGGTTGCTGCGCGGCGGTGAAGAGCTGGTTGATTCCGCCGTACGACAGCCCGTGCAGCGCGATCCGCCCGTCGCTGTAGGGCTGAGTGTCCGCCCACTGCACCAGCTCGTAGCCGTCCCGCTGCTCGCGCGAGCCGAAGCTGTCCCACGTACCGGGCGAGTTTCCGGTGCCCCGGACGTCCACGATGATCTGGGTGTATCCACGCTGGACGAGGTAGTCGTCCCGCATGTTCAGGCCCTGGCTGTTCTTGTTGTACGGCGTCTGGGTCAGGACCACGGGAAAGCGGCCGGGCACCGGCTTCCCGTCCTGCCCCGCCGGATGCAGGACATCGGCATCGAGCACGTCACCGTCGCTCATGGTGATCGGAACATCCTTGTCCACGGCGACGCCGTAGGTCGGCGGTCGGGCCACCCAGGCGTCGGGCTGCTCTGCCGGAGCGGCTGTCGCGGCAGCGGCAGGCGTCGAGCCCACGGCCAGGACCAGGATCGTGAACGCCGGCAGCAGTGACGAGCGTCTCACCATGACCTAAGTTACTACGTGGTAGTTGATCGCGTATCAATCCGCCGTTCGAACTACCTCGGCGGGCGTGACGCCGTATGCCGAACGCACGCGAACGGATCGTCAGCCATCTCTCGCAGCGCCTGGGAGATCCGCCGAATCCACTGATCCCGCGGCTCGGGCCCCGGCGGGCGCGCCACGATCCACGTCAGCGATGCCGCTGCGCTCCGAAACGCGAGAAATCCGCGCACCCGCTAGCTTCCCGCGCGCACGGCCCAGAACCGCACGCCCAAGTCGTCGTCGCCTTGCACGCCGGTATCCGAGGTTTCCGCGTCAGGTGGCAGTTCGGAGGGGTCGTGCTCGGTGACGTCGACGGCGAGAACGGCGTTCGCGAGTTCGCCCCCGTGCTCCCGCAAGGCGTCGGCCGTCTCGCCCTCGGCCGCCCAGGACAGGCGGATGCGGTCGGAGACCTCGAAGTGCGCTTGTTTGCGCGCGGTCTGCACCAGCCGGATCACTTCGCGAGCCACACCCGCCTTGCGGAGTTCGGGCGTGATGGTGGTGTCCAGCGCGACGGTCACACCCTGCTGGCTGGCCACCGCCCAGCCCGTGCGCGGAACCTCATTGACGGCCACCTCGTCATTGAGAACGGTCACGGTATGGCCGTCGAGCGTGACTGTCGCCTGGCCGTCGACCTTCAACTGCCGAGCAAGCTCCTCGGGATCGGTGGCGGTGAGGGCGTTCGCGACCTGTTGCGTGCGCGGCCCGAAACGCCGGCCCAGAGCGCGGAAGTTGGGTTTCACCGCGACGTCCACGACCGCGTCGGCCTGAGCCAGTGGCGTGACTTCGCGGACGTTGAGTTCGTCGGCGATCTCCGTGACCAGTTCGTCAGGCAGGACCCGCCCGGCGGGCGTCCCGATGAGCGCGCGCCCCAGCGGTTGGCGGACGCGGACGCCGCTGGCCTTGCGCGCGGCGCGGCCGGCTTCCACCAGCTGGCGGGTGGTCGCCATGTCGGCTCGAAGCTCGTCGTCGGCGCGTGCGGCGTCGCGCTCTGGCCAGTCCGTGAGGTGCACGGAATCCGCCGCGTCCGCGTCACCGGGCCTGATCGCGTGCTGCCAGATGTGCTCGGTGAGGAACGGGATGAAGGGGGCGAGCAGGCGGGTCAGTACATGCAGGCTTTCGTGCAGTGTCGCCAGCGCGTCGGGATCGCCGTCCCAGAACCGTGTGCGGGAGCGTCGCACGTACCAGTTGGAAAGATCGTCGACGAACTCGCTCAGCGCCCGCCCGGCTCCAGCGGTGTCAAAGCCCTCCAATGAAGCGTCCACAGTGGACGTCACGTGGTCGAGTTCGGCGAGCGCCCACCGGTCGACGACCGGGCGCCCGGCCACCGGGCTCGCCGCTCCCGGCGCCCAGCGGCTCGTGGCCGCGTACAGGGTGAAGAACGACACCGTATTCCAGTAGGTCAGCAGGATCTTGCGCACGATCTCCGCCACCGGCGCGTCCCCGACGCGACGCTCCGACCAGGGCGAACCGGAACACAGCAGGAACCAGCGCACCGCGTCCGAACCGTGCCGATCGAGGAACGGGATCGGTTCGACGATGTTGCCGAGGTGCTTGCTCATCTTGCGGCCGTCCTCGGCCAGGATGTGTCCGAGGCACAGCACGTTCTCGTACGACGAGCGGTCGAACACCAGCGTGCCCACGGCCATCAGCGTGTAGAACCAGCCCCTGGTCTGGTCGATCGCCTCCGCGATGAACCGCGCCGGGTAACGTCGCTCGAACCGCTCGATGCTGCCGGCGGCGTAGGGGTAGCCGAGGCTGGCGAAGGGCATCGCGCCGGAGTCGAACCACGCATCGATCACCTCGCTCCCGCGAGTGGCACGTGCGCCGCAGGTGGGACACCCGAAGGTCACCTCGTCGACGTAGGGGCGGTGCGGGTCGAGACCGGAGAGATCGGCGCCGGCCAGGTCCCCGAGCTCGGCGCGGGAGCCGACGCACGTGTGGTGTCCGTTCGGACAGCTCCACACCGGTAGCGGCGTACCCCAATACCGGTTCCGTGACAGTGCCCAGTCCACGTTGTTCGCCAGCCAGTCTCCGTACCGGCCGTGCTTGACGTGTTCGGGATGCCAGTTGGTGCGGTCGTTCTCCCGTTCCAGCCCGTCCCGGATCACAGTGGTCCGCACGTACCACGCGAGCTGCGCGTAGTACATCAACGGCGTGTGGCAGCGCCAGCAATGCGGGTACGGGTGTTCGTAGCTCAGCGAGCGCAGCAGCAGGCCACGCCGGGCAAGGTCCTCGACCAGCCACGGGTCAGCGTCCTTGAAGAACCGGCCGCCCACGAGGTCGAGGTCGGTGTGGAAGTACCCGTCCGGGCCGATCGGGCTGACCACCGGAAGCCCGTGGTATCGGCACGCGGCGAGGTCGTCCGCGCCGAACGCCGGCGCCTGGTGCACCAGTCCGGTGCCGTCCTCGGTGGTCACGTAGTCCGCGGTGATCACGTAGTGCGCGTCCGGGATGTCCACTAGGTCGAACGGGGGACGGTAGCGGACGCCGGCGAGCCCGCTGCCGGGGATGGACCCGAGGATCTCGGCGTGCTCGCCGAGTACGGCTTCCAGCAACGGCTCAGCGACCACGAAGCTGCCCGCGTCCGTGCGGGCGACGACGTAGGTGACGTCGGGGTGCACCGCCACGGCGGTGTTGGCTGGCAGTGTCCACGGGGTGGTCGTCCACACCAGAAGATCCACGCCGGGCATCCCGAGAACCTCGCCGACGATCGGAAGCCGCACGTACACCGACGGATCGACGACCGTCTCGTAGCCTTGTGCGACCTCGTGGTCGGACAGGCCGGTTCCGCAGCGCGGGCAGTACGGCGCGACCCGGTAGTCCTGGACCAGCAGCCCCTTGCCGTAGATCTGCTTCAGCGCCCACCACACGCTGTCGATGTACTCCGGCGACATGGTCCAGTACGGCTGTGCCATGTCCACCCAGTAGCCGACGCGTTCGGTCATAGCTTCGAACTCACCCACGTACCGTTGCACGGACTCCCGGCAGTACGCGTTGAACCGCTCGACGCCGATCTTCTCGATGTCCCGCTTGCCGTGCAGGCCGAGTTCGGTCTCCACGGCGATCTCGACCGGCAGCCCATGGCAGTCCCAACCGGCCTGCCTGGGCACGTGACATCCCTTCATCGTCTTGAAGCGGGGAAAGATGTCCTTGAAAACGCGGGCCTCCAGATGGTGGGTGCCCGGCCGTCCGTTCGCGGTCGGCGGTCCCTCGAAGAACACCCATAGGGGGCCGTCGGCCGTCCGCGCCACGCTGCGAGCGAAGATATCGTGCTCACGCCAGAAAGCGAGGATCTCGCGGTCGAGGGCGGGCAGGTCGACCTGGGCCGGCAAGGGCACATAGGAGGTCGAAGCGGGTGCTTCCCGACGTAGCGCCCTCTGCTGGGGCACCCGCTGATGGCTGGCCATTCGATCGGACACTGGGACTCCTCCACGCCGAGCGAACCGACCTCAGGATATCGGCCGGTCACGTTTCCGGGCATTGCCCGCTTGCGGATTCCCGCACCTCGTCGGGCTGCTTGTCGTGCGTCGGCTGGAGCAGGTTGCCGGCACAGCTCACTGCCGCGGAGTAGGTGTTCCCGGCGACCGTGACCCGGTCGCTGTTACCCCTCAAGCTCGTCGGACCGCGGATGTCCGAGTCGCGCACCGAGACGGCGGCTCTGGCGTCCGCGATGTTCAGGGCTCCGGCGATCATCGTCCGGTCCACTCGTACTGGGCCCGAGGAGCCGCTGACGTGCACCGAACCGTCGACGGCCGTGCCGGACAGCCAGACCGACCCCGGTTCCGTGGCTGTCACCGCACCGGACACCGTCGAGCCCACCGCTACCAGCGACGCCTCCTGGCCGACGTGCACGCCGCCCGTCACCTGGGCGTCTCGCAAGCACATCGTGCCACTGCGCAGGACCAACGGGCCGTCGCGAGGGCCGCTGATTGTCGATGTGCAGGTCGCCACGGGGACCGTGACCGACACCGGTGCCCACCTGAGGTGTTCGGGGTTGGCTGAGTCGCTCCGGTTGGTGTTGTGGACGTCGGAATACACCCCGGAGGCTTTCTGCCGCTGGTACGTGAGGGTCAGCGCCGCGACCCCCTCCCCTTGCGGGGTGAGCGTCGCGCCGTCCGCACGGCTATGGACGGCCGCGACAGCGGTTGGCTCCAGCGTGGCGGTGACCCGGTTCAGCGGGTTCGACAGGTCCACTACCGCGCCCGAACGTGTGGTCACCCGCCAGCCGATCTCTCCGGTCCCGCCGGACAGGTCCACCATGCCCGGATCGGCCATCACCTGGTACGGAGTGACCCCCGAGGGGACGGGCCGGTCGGCCATCGTGCCCTCGATCGACAGTGCGGGCGCGTCCCCGCCCGGCCGCGTATCGGCGGGCAGGGCAGGACGTTGCGGATCAAGCAGCATCCGCGAGGTGAACAGGCGGCGGTTCTCCGTGGGAGAGCGCCTGGCGTGGTGCACGTAGTAGAGCTCCGCACCGTCCGGCGAGGCCGCGATACCACCATGCCCGGTTGAGAGCAGTCCTCCGCCCTGCTTGAGGATGGGGTTGTCCGCGCTTTTCCGAAACGGCCCCAACGGACTGTCCGCGATCGCGTACCCGACACCGTACGAGCTGTTCTGGTAGTCGTTCGCCGAGTACGTGAGGTAGTAGGTGGGTTTTCCCGACGAGGTGGTCACCTTGAGCAGGGACGGACCTTCTTCCCACCGGCGGTCTTTCTTGTCCCCGTGAGTCCGCGTGTAATCGTCGACGTGGGCGTTCTCCCAATTCTGCTTGTCTGAGCCGTAGTTCAGAATCGGAACGTAGCCGTCCCGGCGTGTACCTGGCTCGGCATCGGCCTCCCGGGCGTCGCTTGACGTCCGGTGCGCATCGCGGTACTCGGGCCGGATCGTCGGCATCGTGTTTCCCGTCGGGTCGTTCCACCAGTCGGCCGTGAGCTCGACGGCGTTGATGTTCGACTCCTCGACGTACTTGTGCCGGTCGGTGTCCCACACCCAGTTCCGGTACGCGTTGCGCGAGTAGTACAGGTAGATCCGACCGTCGTCGTCGAAGAAGACATGCGGGTCGATCATCGGAAGATAGGTGCCCAGTGGCGCCGTCCGGCCCTCTTCGTACGTGGTTGGCGGTTTCTTCTGGTCCGGCCCCATGACCAAGTTGATGTCGCGGTACGAAGGATCATAGGGAAAGTAGTCGATCGGCACGCCGGCGATGTTGCGAAACGGGCCGGCAGGAGAATCCGAAACCGCGACACCGATCTTGGAAGACTCCTCGAAGTCCGGGTAGCGGAAGTGCTCGGCGACGTGATCGCGCAGACGCGCCGAATAGAACAAGAAATACCAGCCGGTCTTGGGATTGCGGTACACCTCGGGCGCCCAGAACCAATCCCCGCCCCAGTGCCCCGGATCGTTTGCGGGCACCGCACCACCGGGCACCTTCTGCCAGGTCACAAGGTCAGGTGATCGATAGATGGCGAAATGGTATCCGGGTTCAGCACCGGTCGTGGAGTAGGCGTAGTAATAGCCGCTACGCGCATCGTGTAGCACGAACGGGTCAGCGGCGGGGTGTGCCGCGTTGTTGAAGTAGGTCGCGTCGCTGGTCGATGCCGGTTCCGATGTCCGCGAACCGGCCGCTCCCGCCGACGCCTCAGCGAGTACGAGTCGGGGCACGGTGAACGCCGCCGTGGATGGCACAAATCGCGCTTTCATGATGCATCTTCCTCGCTCGCCTGGACCCGGGATTACCACGCCATATGACGCGACAACGGAAGAAATCTGGATTCGACTTTCGCGAGCCATCCAACCGATGTCAAGCACGCCCGTTGCTGACACGCGGGGCGTGTCAGCAACGATCATCGAAATTCCACCCGAAATCTCATTCATGGGCTGGGCCAAGCACCGCGCGCGGCTGGCGACAAGGATGGCGCGCGGGATCGCTGGCAGCAGGCACTAGCGATCTTCGAGGAGATCAGGCACGCCGGGGCGGACGACGTCCGTTCCCAGCCGGAAGCATTGAGTTGAAGGCGACAGCGGCGTGCCAGCCTCGGATAACCAGCGGTGGATTACGAATCGAA
>JBPYFK010000096.1:0-10051 GCA_051984675.1 Pseudonocardiaceae bacterium
AGGATGTTGGCGACGAGAACAGCGCCTCGGGTGCGCATCAGATCACCTTCCACAGCAGCAGGAACGACACGAGCACGGCGGTTCCGAAGAAGACGGCGGTTGCCAGGAGGCTGACCGGGCGGAGCCGCAAGGTGGTGATCAGGCCCGGGTGATTTATCGGCACCCGCAGAGGACAAAGGTCCCTTTCAGCCGCTGGTCAGCTCGCTAGCGTGGATGGTGTAAGCGGGGAGTTGTGTTCGGTGCTTGGTGGGGACTGTGCACGAGCGAGCAGCGCCGAGAGGCGAGCAGCCTCCGGTGAGTCAGGCCGTCAATGATGTCTTGCAGACTTTCGCGATCGTTGCGAGAGACCTAAAACGACTCCATTTGGACGTGGATCATCAGGAGCAGCTACGCGCCACGGAGTGTTCCGAAGCCGTGTCCGAGTTGCTGAGGCTCGACTCGCTGCTGTTCCAGGCCCATAGCCACGTGCAACGCTGCCGTGACCTGCTTGGACCGCGACGTGATCAGAAATAGCTAGCTGGTTGCCATTGCACACAGGTCGGTCTCATTGCGGTGTCGCAATATTCTTGGACGGCTGCCCATATGGCGCTGAGTGGCAGCGCGGCACTTTGTGGAAACGCGAGAGTACTGGAACCGAACGGTAGCGCAGGGGCCTCCGCGGGCAGTTTCGGGTTGTAGCTATCCCAGCCCTGCCACGTGGGTGACTCTTCGTCGGGATGAAGGAAGTTCAGGGCACCCCAGGTGATGTTGAGGTCAGTAACGACCCGCAGCCTGTTACCCCACTCAGGAGCCGGAGTCCGTAGCGGCACGCCGCTTTCGGGCAAGATGACCATCCGGGCAGCCCACCCAGAGTGGGGTTCATCAAATACCACATGGAGTAACGAATCGAGCTGGGACGCGGTGGAGGCGTACCACAGCCCGCTCCCGATGATTGCCACAATCCTCGCCATCAGCTGCCCCGTCCGCCGCGCGTCCGGCAACTTTCATGCTGGGCTTGCCGCAGACTGGGCCGCAACCGTCCAGCGCGAAGTCCCTCTGAATACAAGGGTCTAAAGTCCTGACTTATGCTGAATGCGGAGATGCGGCGTGCGGGCGCCAGCAGAAATCGATCGGGACCTTCTCCCTGGGGGCCAAGCGGTAGGTGGGCACGTGCGGGGTAAAGCCTGGGCACGCGGAGGTGGACCGGCAAACACAGGTCGATCAATCCATTGAAGACCGCGAAGGTCGGCCCGAACGGTGGCAACACCTGTTCGAGCGCGCGAGTACGCGGTCGACCAATGCGAGGCCATAACAACGACGGGCACGTGCCGCCGACTCACGTTTCACGAGCAGGTTTGCGTGGCTTCAATATCCCGCCCGTTGGATGTACGAAGATCAGGTCGTTGGGTTGCTCTCTTCTCCGAGGAGCTTGCGGAACTGTTCTGGGGGTAGGGCCGGAGAGAAGAGGAATCCTTGGTAGCCGTCGACGCCGAGAGTGGTGAGCAGGCTGTGTTGTGTGGTGTGTTCGACGCCCTCGGCGATGCAGGTGCGTCCCATGGCGCGGGCGAGTTCCACGACGGCGCGGGCGATGCCGAGGTCGGCGGGTTCGGTCCCCATGCCAGAGACGAATCGTTGATCGAGTTTGAGGATCTGTGTCGGGAGGTCTTTGAGGCGGGCCAGTGAGGAATAGCCCGTGCCGAAGTCGTCCATGGCAAAGCGCACGCCGGTTCGGGTGAGGCTACGCATGTTTTCGCGGGGCGCGGCGGGCAGGTCGACCAGGGAGGTTTCGACCATCTCCAGGACGACCCGGTCGGGGGTGATCTCGCTGGTGGTGATGGCAGCGGAGATTTCCTCGGTGAAATGGGGCATGTCCGGGCTGAGTCCGGAGAGGTTGATGGCAACGCCTGGCGGCTGACGGTGGGGGTGTTGCCATTGTGCTGCTTCGCTCAGTGCGGTGCGCAGGACCCAACGGTCCAGGTCTGGCAGGAGGCCGCCCTTTTCTGCGATGCGCAGAATGGTGTCCGGGGCGAGTAGCCCGCGGTGGGGATGGGGCCACCGTAGGAGCGCTTCAGCAAGGACGACCGCGCTGTTTCTGTCCATGATCGGTTGGTAGTGCAGTTGCAGGTGGTCGTGGTGGAGGGCTTCTCGCAGATCTTCTTCCAGGGATAAGAGATCGGGCACGGGGTTGGGGCCGGACCGCGACATGCGCCCGTGGCCTCGTTTGGCCTCGAACATGGCCGCGTCCGCAGCGCGAAGGAGGTCCTCGGTGGTGGTGTCGGGGTGCTCCACGGTGACTGCGCCGAGGGAAGCCGTGATACTGACCAACCGGCTCCGGAGTGGAATGTCGGCATGCAGGATGTCAGCCACCTTGGCGGTGAGGATGTCCAGCCCCCCGCAGGCGGCCAGGTCGGAGCAGATGATGAGGAATTCGTCCCCGTAGAGCCGAGCAGGCGTGCAACAGCCGGGCAACTCGTGTTCCAAGCGTCGGGCCATGATGGCGAGTAGTTCGTCTCCTGCGTCATGACCCAGCGAGTCGTTGACGCGTTTGAAGTTGTCGAGGTCGCAGAACAGCACGGCGCGCTGGTTGGTGCGGTCGTGGTCGAGAAGGGGCGCAAGCAGTTCGTCGACGCCTTGTCGGTTGAGCAGTCCGGTTGTGTGGTCGTGGGTGGCTTGGTGGTGCAAGGCCTCGGCGCGGTGGATTTGCTCGGTGATGTCTTGGAAGATCACCAGCCAGAATCGGTCCCCGTCCTCGCTGATTGAGGGTGCACAGTGCACTTTGCAGTGCACCGGCTGCCCGTTGGAGCGGGCCAGCACTCGGTGGGCCATCGGCTCACGCGAGTTATCGTGAAAAGGACGCGGAACCAGGCCGTGTCCGGCGTCAGCCTGATGCATCAACATCGCTGCCGTCTTGCCATGCGGCGGATAGCCCAGCAATGCGTGCAGTGCCCGGTTGGCGTCGAGCACGCGGTCGTCTTGGTCGATCAGTGCGGTACCTACCGGGGCGAGTTCGAATAAGTCGGTGAACCGCCGGTGTGATCGCTGCCGGGCACTCGAGTCATCGCGGGTGACCTTGATGAATCCGTCCAAGTGGCCATCGGTGTCTCGCTGCGCGGTGATCACGACGTGCGCCCAGAAGCGGCTGCCGTCCTTGCGGAGCCGCCAACCCCGGTCGATGAAGAACCCGTCCTTTTCGGCTTGTCGTAACTCCCAGTCCGGAAAGCCAGACTTGACCTGCGCAGCCGGGTAGAACACCGAGAAGTGCCGTCCGATGATTTCTTCGGTGGCATAGCCCTTGATTCGCTGAGCACCGGAGTTCCACGAAGTCACCCGACCATGTGCATCCAACGCAAAGATGGCGTAGTCACGCAGGTCGGTCTCTAGGGCGGCAGCGGGCAAACCATTGGTCCGCTGTTCGTGGGGAGAAGCCAGGGTCTGT
Source organism: Pseudonocardiaceae bacterium (assembly GCA_051984675.1). Classification (GTDB taxonomy): domain Bacteria; phylum Actinomycetota; class Actinomycetes; order Mycobacteriales; family Pseudonocardiaceae; genus JBPYFK01. The sequence continues at coordinate 3,416 of JBPYFK010000096.1, forward strand.
CCGGTATTGTCCCGCGGGGCGTGCACTCGCGCGGGAGCGACCGTGCGACTTTGGCTGTCGGTCTGTTGGTTGCCGGTCATGGCATTTCCTTACGTCTTCACGCAACAGGTAGGACGAATGCGTCCCAAGTATGTACAGGTGCAGGAGGGTTATGGAGTGCTTGCGGGTCTATCCGGATCCTGAGAACCGCTCCACGATGTCGTAGCTTCTTGGCGATTCGGGCGGTAGCCAGGCAGAAGTGCGGTCTCGTCAACAGTCGCAGCTTCGCTTAGGAATTCGGTGAGACCGCAGACGGAAAGAGCGCACCGCACCGAACAGGACCCGTCGCCGCTCACCCTGAATGCGACTTCCCGACGGTGCGCGTATTTCTTGGCCCACGCGATCAGGTAGGCGCCGCCGCAGCTTAAAAAGGTCACCTCGGATAGATCCAATACCATGGTGTGAAGGCCGTTGCATAAGCGTCGGCGTAGGAACTCGCCGACACAGCCCAGTGTGCACGTGTCGATCTCACCGTGGGCTCGAACGACCATCACGCGCGGAGCGGTGTACTCCACGACCATGCTCAGATTCCCCGGCCGGTCGGCAGTCCACGTGTGGTCATGTTCTTGCAGAGGAACACAGATTGGGTTCTGGCCGAATCGATTGTCATCGGTCATGGCTATGACGCTTCCCTTGCCTCATCACGAGGCAGCCAGAACGGAGACCAACGAAGCAACCCAGGCCACCAGGTCTCCGTTCCGTACCGCCCCAGCGGTCGCCTCAAAAGGCGATCAGTACAGAACGTGACGGGCTGGTAGCTCAACGCGTCAGTCTCGCCAGGTTAACGAGAGCCACATGCCGTAGTCAAGGCGCCGACTTCGCCTGCGGACGTGTATCCGGAGGCCGTCTGGGCGAGTACAGTCAGTAACTGAAGGCTTCGGCGGTTCCCGGGGATCGCCCGAGCCGAGGTCCCGGGCGTTGAGCAGACAGCGCGCGGGGCCGCCTTAAGTGGGGGGGAGGCCCCGGTGGACAAGTTCACACTCGAGGAGTGGGCTGAAGACAAGCAACGCTTCATTCAGACCGTCGGGCAACGCCTGGTACCCGAGGCTAGGGGAACCGAAGCTGAGGGGAACGGAGAGTGTTTCGTAGGGCCGTTGGCCCGCGAGTTCGAGGATCTGGCCCGATCATTGTTTGACGCGAGCACGATCGGTGGCGTACTCGCTCACATCGTGCAAGCCGCACAGTCGGTCGTGATCGGAGCAGACTGCACAAGCATCACATTCAGCACAGCAGACCACGACTTCACCACACTCGCGCAAAGCGACCAGCTCGCCCGGACGCTCGATCGATTGCAATACGACCTCGGGGAAGGCCCGAGCCTAGACGCGACGCATACGCCAGGCACTGGGCAAGCGGCCAGCAGTAACCTCCGCCGGTGCCGTGATTGGCCCCGCTTCGGGTCGGCGGCTGCCGACCACGGAGTGCACAGTGTCCTGGCGGCCGGCCTGTTTCCGTACAGTGACCCGCCACGTTTAGGCGCACTGAACTGCTACTCGCGATACGTCAACGGTCTCGATGCCGCCGACGCCAATCTCGCCTTGTTGCTGGCAGCGCACGCCTCCACCGCCGTGGCAGCAGCGCACGCTCTCAACGAGGTAGACCTCGAGAACTGCCACCTCCGTCGGGCGCTGGAAAGCAGGGATGTCATCGGCCAGGCCAAAGGCATCCTCATGCTGCGACGCAACATCACCGCCGACCAAGCGTTCGAGATCCTGCGGAAGGCCTCCCAAGACCTTAACATCAAACTCGCTGAACTGGCCCGCACTCTCGCCGAGCAGCGAGACAAGCTCCTGTAGCGACTCAAACTGCCCTCAAGCAATCGGGCGCAACCATAACCCCGACATTTAGGTGCAGTCGTCTTCACGGGCACGTACGGGAGCGAGCTGCGCGATCCCCGCCGGCCGGCAGGCCGATCCCGTGCAGCCACTTCGACACAGCTACTTCGCGAGCCACGTCGTCCCAGTAGTCCATGGTGCGGGGGCGATGCGCACCACGACGGCCTCGGACTTCAGGTGGAACAAAGATGCAATTCAAGCAATTTGAGCAACACTGCAGCGCTCGCAACCCGATTGGCGTATCGAGTCGCTCTGGTAGGCGTGCTCGTCGATCGGCTCTTCGGGTGCAAACCGGCCTGTCGCGTTGACCTGGTGCTCAAATTGCATGAACGATGCTCGGCGTTCCGTGTCCGTTGACCGAGGAGGAGCCTTGAAGCTCACATTTGTCGGCACCACGTCAAGCAGCGCTTCCGGGATCTCCACGGCCGTTTCGTGTTCAGGCAGGCCCCTCTCGCGCAGCGCCTGCAATGCCTCCGGGCCGGTCACGCGCGTGTCCTGCACGACGTACGTGCCCCTGTCGGTCCTGTACAGGGACGGGCAGGTCCGGTGATTGGGGGCTTCGCCAAGGACAGCGCATGACCAGTCCTGGCGATGAGTTCGACGAGTTGTTCCGCTCGTTCCGGCGCGAGGCGTGGCGGTGGGAGTGCAAGGGCACCTACCGCGAACCGGACGAAGCGCAGCCGTGGCGCCGATGGACGCAGGGCGAGGCTGACAACCTGGAATGGCTGAGACCATGGCTGGATGAAGTGCAGGCCGCAGCTTGCGAGGGGAAGACATTCGCCCGCGTCCGCGTGTTCGACAAGCCTCTGACCGAATATCAGCGCTGGCAACTCGATGTCAGCGCAGCCAACATCGGCGCGGGGGAGGACATGCGGATTCTGTCGCGGAATCAGACGCGCTACCTGCGTCTGCCGGATCACGACTTCTGGCTGTTCGACGACGCGGCTGTTGCGCGGATGAAATTCGACGAAGGGCAGTTCGTCGGCGCTGAGATCGTCACAGACTCAGCCGATGTGGACCGGTATCGCCGGTGGAAGGCGATCGCATGGCAACATGCGGTTCCGTTCACTGTGTACGTCCAACGCATGTCCCAGAGGAGCCGGTGACCAACTTCGAGACCCGCCGCCTTGCGTTCGGTGACGCACTGCGCCAGCTGCGCAAGGCGGCTGGACTGTCCGGGCGCGAGTTCGCGCGGCAAGCCGGTTGGGTGCCGTCGAAGGTGTCCCGCATCGAGACCGCGCGCCAATCGGTCGCGGACGACGATGTCGTCACCTACTGCCAGATCACGCAGGCACCCGAACCGACGCTGGGCGAGCTACGCCAAGAACTTCGCGAGGTCCGCCTCGAAGCCGCCAGTTGGAAGCGCCAGCTTCGCAGCGGGCATCGCGCTGTCCAGGAGTACGGCGAAGAGCTGGAACACGGCGCCGCGCGTATCCGGTTGTTCGAAGTCGCGTTGGTCCCCGGCCTGGTTCAGACGGCCGAGTACGCCAGGCACGTGTTCATGCGAGCCGCCGAGCTGGCCGAATCGCCCCGCGACACCGACGAGGCCGTCCACGCCCGGATGGCACGGCAGCAGGTGATCCACGATTCGAGCAAGGAGATCGAGATCCTGTGCTCGGAAGTGGCGCTGCGGCATCCGATCGCCCCGCCTGCGGTCATGGCCGCACAGCTCGATCGCCTGCTCGCGCTGGCAGACATGTCCACTATGAAGCTGGCCATCTTGCCTCTCGATGCGGTGGTCCCCGCAGTTCCACTTCACGGCTTCGTCGTGCTCGACCACCTGGTGCTCGTCGAGACCATCAACACCGAAATGAGCATCACCGACGCCGACGAACTCGCGCTCTACAACCGGTGGTTCGACGCCCTGTGGAGCGCGGCTGTGGACGGAGCACAGGCCCGTTCGCTCTTGCGGCGGCTGATCTCGACATACACCGAGCAGGCCGCGCAACCGGAAGGCTGAGAAGACATGGACGCGACGGTGCCGCTTACCTGGAGAAAGTCCAGCCACAGCCGCACGTACCAGTGCGTCGAAGTTGGCCGTACCCGTGAGGGCTGGCCCGCTGTGCGCGATACCAAGCAGCGGGCGACCGGCTACATCGTCGCGAGCCGACAGCAGTGGGCGTCGTTCATCGACGGGATCAAGACTGGTCGCTTTGATAGTTGAGCCCGAGATGCGCCAGCCCGACCCGACGACTTGATCGGGTGGGGCCTACGTTCCGAGGTTTACGTTGCTTACCACCAGCTATGCCGCTTCAGGTCGCTGGTCTTGACCTCTTCGGTGTAGCCGTTCTCGAAGCGCACCGTTGCGTAACTCTCGAAGAGTCCGGTATGCGTCTCGACGGCCTCGCCCTTGGTCCCCTCGGGGACATGACTACCAAAGATGCCGCCACCGACGTCCGTCTTGGCTACGACTTCATCGTGCTTTTCCCAGTTGGTCATGCTGAGAGTTTCGCTGACGGGTCAAGCATGTGTCTGGGAATCGTGTGAAGTGGCGCTTGGCGGTCTTACGCGGGTTGCTGGCGTCCGGGTGCGAGGAAGTCGATGTCGAAATGCGTGGACTCGGCTGTGGCGAGGTCCGCGCAGATCTCCCCATAGGCCGGCGCGACCTGGAAACCGCGACCGGAGAATGCGGTTGCGACGATGACCGCGCTTCCGGGCTGCACTGGTCCAAGGAGCCCGTGTCCGTCCGCGGTGTAGGCCTCGGAATAGGTCCCGACCCGGATCGGGTCGGGCAACGCTTGGGCGACTGCGAGGGTGATCAGTTCAGCGTCGGTGCGGTCTTGGCCAAGGGGACTCGGAGCACCCGGTGGGCAGAAGGACTCTGGCTGCCCGGGTAGTGCGGTTCTTTACTTGAAGGGCTCGCCGCCGCGGGACCTCAGCGTTGCTCGCGCCTGAGGTCTTGTTGCGTGCGGCGGGTGTTTGGTTGTCGTGCTCAGGAGGAATGCAACATGGGATTCACGGTCCAAGGCGACTACTTGGAGGCTTGTAGCTGCGCGGTGAGCTGTCCCTGTGTGTTTCTTGCCCCGGCGACGGAGGAGGCTTGTGATCTTTTTATCGCCTGGCGGATCGACCGCGGCGAGAAGGACGGTGTCGACCTGGCGGGTCTGAACGTGGCGCTCGCGGTGCATACGCCGAAGCAGATGACCGACGGGAATTGGCGTGTGGCGCTTTATCTCGATGACCGGGCGTCCTCAGAGCAGCGGAAGGCACTCGCAGCGATCTTTTCTGGGCAAGCCGGCGGTCATATGGCGAACGTGGCACCGCTGATCGCGGAGGTGACGGGTGTGGCGGCTGTTCCCATCCAGTTCGAGTCATCGAATGGGAAGGGTTCGGTCCGGGTCGGCGACGTGCTCACGATGCGCGCAGAGCAGAGCGTCGGGATGGACGGTCAGAACCCGTCAGTGATTACCAATCCACCGTTTGGTGCCGTTCCGCAACCCGTGCGGCAAGGAAGATCGGTCGAGGTCCGCTACGACGGTGCCTGGCGTTTCTCCACCAAGGGACGCAACGCCTTCTTCACCGAATTCACCTATTCGGGCTAGGCGAACAGTCATGGACGCCATTTCCGGAACGGGGCCGGTTCGACCACGACCTTCCGGCGGCCAGGCCCGAGTGGCGGGCTGGACCTGGGCGGCGCTGCTTGTCGCTGCCGCTCTCGCGTGGGTACTGATGACCGGTCAATCCTGGCGGATGGGCTCCGGACCGGGGACCGTAGGGCTCGCGCTGCCGGCGTTCCTCGGGATGTGGGTGCCGATGATGGCGGCGATGATGTTTCCCGCCTTGGCGCCCGTCGCCATCCTCTGGTGCAGGTCGATCAACCGGGTGGAGACGGGTACGCGCCTGGTCGCGCGGCAAGGTTCGTTCGTCCTCGGCTACATCGTGGTGTGGGCCGCCTACGGACTGGCAGCCTTCGGGCTGCTGCTGGGAGCGGAACGGTTGGTCGGCCACTCGCCCGGTGCAGCAAGGTGGATCGGGGCGGGCGTCTACCTCGCTGCGGGGCTGTACCAGTTGACTCCGCTGAAGCGTGTCTGTCTTCGCCATTGCCGATCTCCGCTGGGACAGTTCCTGCGCTTCGGGTCGCTGCGGGGACGGGGAGTCGACTTCCGGGTAGGCCTACTCCATGGCGGGTACTGCGTGGGCTGCTGCTGGGCGCTGATGCTCATCCTGGTCGGCGTCGGCATGATGAACCTGGTGGCCATGGTCGCGCTCACCGCGCTGATCTTTCTGGAGAAGGTGTGGCGATATGGAAACACTCTTGCCTGGTCAGTCTCGGTCATCTTCGGCGTGCTGGCACTCCTCACGCTGTTCTACCCCGATCTGCTCCCCGCCCTGTCCGCGAGAATTCCGGCCTCAGACATGACACCTGGCATGTGACCCACACCGCGATGGTCATCACTCCGGATAGCCCGCTCAGAACGGCCCGCGCCTGAATCCCTGGCCGGCATCATCGGTGCATGTGACATCGTCAATACCTTCTGCTCAGGACCCGGCAAAACGCCTGAGCCAGGAATCTCAACGCGGGAGATGTAAGACAGACGCGGCCTGTCAGGCGAGCACCGGACTGACTTGCCAATCCGCCATAAGTGGTCAATCGTCAGGTCTGAACCCTGACCACAAGCTCGGCTGGCGGTCGTCAGGTGGCCTGACCCCTTGAAGGGGGCCAGGCCACGCTTGCGTGGAGGAATCCTTGGTGATCCGTTAGTCGTCGGAGTCCTTATCCTTCTTGCCGTCGTCGACCGATTGGTCCTGGTCGGTGCTGTTC
>JBPYFK010000097.1:0-31903 GCA_051984675.1 Pseudonocardiaceae bacterium
CACGACCCGAACGCGCCCACACCGAACTCACTGACCCCGACCTCGTTTGCGGTGGTCCGCAACGACTCCGGCCAGATCTTGCTGGTCCGACGAGCCGACACCGGCAACTGGGAACTCCCCGGCGGCAGCGTCGAATACGGAGAGTCCGCAGTGGATGCCGTCATGCGGGAAGTGATCGAAGAAGCCGGTGTCATAATCACCGTGAACACCCTCGCAGGCATCTACACCGACCCCGGCCACGTCATGCGCTACGCCAGCGGCGAGGTGCGGCAACAATTCGCCCTGTGCTTCCACACCGCCCCCGTCCATGGCGAGCCCCGACCGGACGGGGTCGAAACGATCAACGCCGCCTGGGTGGCCGAGGACGATCTCGCGCAAATCCCTATCCATCCGACCATGCGACTACGACTGTTCCACGCCCTGCACCACCCCGACCGCGTCCACGTCGTGTAAACGGCCAGACAACCACACCAAGTGGGGCGTGCCAGGGCGCGTGCGTGTCTTCCGCTGGGCGTGTGGCCGCGTCTAGCAGACCGCGCTCGTCCGGGGACGGAGGTGACACGGAGGTAGCACTTCCCGCGTGGCCTCATTCTGCTCAAGCGTTGTCCGCGATGATGTGCGCCGAGGCGTCGTCGCTGTCGGAACTGTTTACACCATCCCGTTCCGGCAGATCAGGTCGTTGTTGTTCTGTTCGGGTGAGCTTCTCCTCCGATGGCGCGCGCATGTAGCGCGGGGTGAGATGCTTCTGTAATTGGGTGTCCGCGTGGTGTGCTCGCACCCTCCTCAGGGTCAACATCGCCGCTCCGTGGGCGACGGCCACCACCAGCAGAGCCACTCCCAACCTCGTCTCGAAGTCCTGTATCACATTGGGCGCTCCCGTTGGAGACGCCATCAACAACGTCAGTATACCCAGTGCGACCAGGTGAAACAGAGCCGTGATCAGTAAGTTGATCGACTCGGCAACATCGTGGTCCGGATAGGCGGCTCGTAGGTAGGTCCGCCCCTTAGCACGGATGATCTGTCCGTCCACCACGACGACACCGGACACGACAAGGACGAGGAGAGTGCTAGCCAGGTCAGTAGGCATTGGTTCCCCTAGGCGGAGCGGTTTACCACATGAGAAATCGACAGTGATACACCCGGTATGCATCTCAATGGAGCATCCACATCGGACACATTCTCGCTGCTGTGGACTATTCCACGTACCTCTAGAAGGGCGATAGACCATTCACACACGATCGAGTGATACATGCGATGTACAGCGGGGTCGATGCGTCGTGCTCGGCGCGTTGTCGTGACGCATTGGTGCCGTCCATGCACCATGGCCAACCGAGGGGCGAGGAACGGAAAGCCCTGCCCGGCGCGCGGACCTTAACCGGCCTGTTCGAAGGGCAAGGGAGCTAGGGAAGGGCGAACCCCCGTCACGCGGCCGGATGTCGTACCCGGCGCGAACCACCCTGGTTGCAGCGGTCCACAGGAGTCGGGAGCAGATGTCCTGTTGACCTCGGGCTGCGTGACTATCTGAGTGACAATCCCGCTGAACGCTTGCGGCCCCTCATGGACGCCTACGGACTCTTTGCGCAGCTCATCGTCGAGCCCGAGCCTGCTTGATCAACTGAAGACATTACCTGCGGTGCTGGACGCGGTTGTCGGTGTCGCCTCACCCGTTGTGTCACCGTTGGGCATTCAGGATCGGGTGCAGGTCGCCGGGTGGCATGGGGCGGGAGAACAGCCAGCCTTGGTACCCGTCGAGGCCGAGACCGCGGAGCACGGTCAGTTGAGAGGTGGTTTCGACGCCTTCGGCGATGCAGGTCTGGCCCATGGCGCGGACCATGTCGAGGATGGCTTGTGTGATCGCCAGACTGTTGGGGTCGATGTCGATGTTGGAGACGAAGCAGCGATCCAGTTTCAGGATCTGCACGGGGAGGTCCTGCAGCCGGGCCAGAGAAGAATGGCCGCTGCCGAAGTCGTCCATGGCGAAACGCACTCCATGCTCGGCCAGCGCCCGCATGGCGTGCCGAGATTGGAGCGGCAGGTGAATCAGCGAGGTCTCGACGAGTTCGAGAATCAGACGGCTGCCGGGTAAGCCCGTGGCGGCCAGCAGCTCGGTGATCTCTTCGACGAAGGTGGGGTCGCCGGGAAGTAATCCGGCCAAGTTGACGGTGACTGCGATCTGTGCAGGCCAGGTGGTGGCTTCGTGTACGGCGGTGCGCAGGACCCAGCGATCCAGCTCGCGCAGCAGGTGGCCGAGCGCGGCGGCGGGCAGGAACTCGTTAGGGCCTAACAGTCCGCGCTGGGGGTGGGGCCAGCGGACGAGTGCTTCGCAGGCGATGGTCGTGCCGTCGGCTGTGACGATCGGTTGGTAGTGCAGGGACAAGCCATCGTCATGTAGTGCCTCGCGGAGCTGTCCCTGCAGTAGGTCCTGCTCGGGGTCGCCGGAGCTACGGGGGAGCAGGGAGACGTTCGGGTCCCGCCTGGGTTGCTCGTCGACCGTGTCGGCGTGCCCACCGTCGGTGGATGGGGAGGGCGGGCGCGTTGTCTCGGGGGCGGTGTCGTGACCCCGCTGGACGGTGATGGTGTTGGTCTCGGCGTGGGCGCTGGTCCAGCTGTTGCCGTGCAGCCGTTTGGCGGCCTGCTTAATTGGGGCGAGGAGGTGGGAGGCCTCGCTGTGGCTGGCGACGGTTCCGGGTGGGCACACGAGGGTGGCCAGCGACAGGGTGTAGGGCATGCCGTGGGTCTCGCGGTCGAGGGAGAGCAGCTTTTTCGCGAGGGTGGCCAGTTCGTCGGGGTGAGCGACTAGCAGGAAGTCGTCGCCGCCGAGGTGGGCGACCTGGACTGAGGTCAGCGAGGTGGCGGCGTCGGTGAGGCTGCGCCCGATGCTGCGGATAACGTCGTCACCGGCGCAGAACCCGGCAGTATCGTTGATGTCTTTGAACCGGTCGATATCCAACCACCCGACGGCGAATGCCGTGCCGGTATCCAGGCAGCGGGTGACTTCACGGTCGATGCTGTCACTGCCCGGTAGCCGGGTCAGCGGGTTCAGCGCGACCGCTTCCTCCACCTGCAGCTGAGCGAGGCCGCGGATGAGGTGGCTGGCGCGGACGACAGCCAAGCACCGGCCGTCCTGATCGACCACGACCGCGTCATCGTAGATGCGCTCGTGGTGCGAGCTGGTGATTAGTTCCAGTGCTTCAGTGGCGGTGGTCGAGGTCGTGACCAGACGGGGGTTGTCGGCTAGGCGGGAGGCCGGCTTCTTCGCATACAGCGCGTGTCCGTACGCGCCGGTGATGGCCAGCAGGAATCGATTGCGGTCGAGGGTGTGCTGGGGCCGGTTGCCGTCATCGACGAGCACGACGCCGCTGATGTCGGGGTGCTCAGCCAGAACCTGCCGGACCCGCTCGCCGGTGGCATCGGTGGGCAGCATGGTCGCAGGCGAAAGGAATTCGGTGACCCGTGGTCCGGCGGCCTTGTCTCGATCGCGGGTGGCCTGGCCGGTTGCCGTCGGGCTCACGTGGGGAAGATGCACGGTGTCCGAGGGTCGTGGGGCGGGTGGGGCCAGAAGGTTGCCTTGTGCCAAGCGAATGTCATGTTGCTGGATAGTGGTCAACTGGTGATGGGTGTCCACGCCGGTGGCCACCAGCAGCGCGCCTGTGGCCTCGCAGAGCGTGTGCACGGATTCCAGTACCGCGAGATGGCCGTGCTGCTCCTCCAGTCCCCGGACCACGCTGGCAGAGAGCTTGACCAAGTCGGGGCGGGCGTTGGCCACCAACGTGAGGGCCACTTCGCTGTCGCCGACCTCGTGTAAGGCGATGCCAAAGCCCCAGCGGCGGAGCTCTTCAATTCCGACGAGCAGCAGATCGGGTTCCAGCTCACCCACGTCGCGGGCGATCTCCAGGGTGATCTCGTGCTCGCCGCGACCCACCGCGTGCACCCTCTCCCGCAGCGTGTGGAGCACGCCCACGTCGTGCACGACCGTGCTGGCCAGCAAGTTGATATGCAGTGGCAGCGTGAGATGGCGTTCGGCAGCCACGGTCACCGCAGCGGCCGCCAGCGCACCGTCCAGTTCGCCCAGCCGGCCCTCCTCCTTGGCGTGCCGGTACAAGTCGCCCACCGGGCGCGCCGAACCACAGACGAGCCCTTCGACGGCGATCGGGCTGCCGATCCGCATGTTGATCACGGGCTGGAACGTGAAACCGACCTCGTCCAGCAGCGCGGCCATGCCGCACATACTCCCGGCGCTCACATGATTACCGCAAGTAGTCCTGACGTCCTCTCAGGCAGCGTTCACGTCGCTCATGAGCGGCACGCAGCTTCAGGGGCGCGCACGGCCAGATCTCGAATGCTAGTTCGATCGGCCGGCGAAGCTGCCTTAAGCCAGGCGTTTGCTATTCCAGTAAGACGTGACAGCGGAGCACCCTGGCTTGCCGCTACGTTGCTTGCCAGCCCGGCAGAGCACGGGGCCAGCGGCACGATCTGTGGTTGCATTCGTGGTTGCATTCGCCTGCGTTCGGCACCGGTCGGTGGCGTGCATGGCAGCGCCGACGGACCGAGACGCACTGGTCGTACGCCGTCGAACAGTTGATCCCAGAGCTTGAAAGCGAGCGAGCCGAGAGGTTCCGGGGGTTCGAATCCCCCGCTTCCGCTACTGAAAACAACGCTCGGCGAGGAAACCTCGCCGAGCGTTGTTCGTTCCTCGTCTCAAATCTCGTCTCAGTTCGTCCCTGGCCGACGCTTGCGGCGTGCCCGCTTCTCTCTGACGTGGCTCACGATCGCGGCTGAGCGTGGGCCGATGAACTGTGGTTTTGTCACGCAGCAATTCCGCCTCGCGCGCACGCGGTCATCGGCGGGTGCGAGCGCTCGTGTGGATAGCAGGTCCGTCCCGTAAGGGTCAGTCGCCTGTGCCCGCTGTACCCGCCCGATGCTCGGCCAACTGCCGAAGGACCACCCAGCGCGTCACGGCGTACCCCAGCAGGCCGGTGTACACGGCCATGAACGCCACGAATCCCGTCAGGGAAAGACCGGACAGCCCCAGTGCACCGAGTAGCAGCAACACGACGGTGGCGACAACGGCCACCGCTAGCCCGAGCAGCAGGCCAAGAGCCCACCATCGTGCGGGCAACCGCGACAGCACACGTCCCGCGCTGGGGAGTTCATCCGTCACCCTGACGCGTGCGGCATCGAGATCATGTCGCACTCCTCCGGAGACGAACAGCGACACCAGCAACGACAGGACGATCGAGGTCACAAAGACATCAACGACGATGCCGCCACTGCTCCCAACGAGCGGCACGACGCCCGTCTGGCGATGGCCAAGCCAGGTGATCAGCGAGTTGATCACCACGTTGAGGATCGCGCCGATCGTCGCTTGCTTGCGAACGTAAGAGGTCACCGACATGCGATGCTCCTGTTGGGGATCAAGTTGTTCGTCTGTGCGCTGGTGGGGATGTGGCGGTCTTCTTAAGGGCTCTGTTCGTCGGCCTCGCGCATGTGCGAGCACGTCGTCGGGGCGCGCCGATCGTGCCTGGCCAGTCGATCGCCTTCCAGAAACTGCTGGCCTCGCCGCTGTCATCGATCGCTGACGTGGGACTACTGGTTGTCCGGGTAGCCGGCCCAGCACCGCGTGTAGCGCCCGACCCACAAGCGCCCGCGCCGGGACGCGCGGTCGACACACGTAGTCCAGGAGGCCGCTCAAGGCGCGTTCTTGCGACGGCGTTGATCACCTCGCAGGGTGGGCTCATCTGTGGGCTCAGTCATCGGCATTCAGTACCGTTCGGGCACCGTTCGCGTGGGTTCAGCTCCGTCTGATGAGCCGTACGCACGGACCCCACGACCGGTGTCGAACAGGTGTCCGCAGATCTTGAAAGCGAGCGAGCTCAGAGGCTCCGGGGGTTCGAATCCCCGCGCTTCCGCTCCTATGACCCGGGACGATGGCGCCTCTGAGACTTCCCCGACGGGCGTCGTTTGGGTCTGGTCTCAGTTTCCCTCGCGGCGCCGTTCGCTTGCCAGCACAAGTCAGCACCGAGTTGCCCGTTCAGCCGTCTGAGCCACGGCCCCATGCGTGTTCCGCGCCGTGCGTCTGCTCGGTGTCCTCGTGCCAGTGGCGCGAGGTGACCGACATATGGACCGGCCGCTAGAGCAGCTGCGAACGTGAGGGCCCCCTTGGGCCTACGTAGGTGGCGCGGTTTACGTGGGGGGTCTACGTAGGTTGCCCGACGAGGGACCTTCGGCCTATGCGCCACTGTTGAGGCAGTAACGCAGCCGCCATCTCGAAGCAGCCCCGAGGTAGTCATGCCCCAGCAGTCTCTGCCGCGCCGGTCGAAGAACCGTCCCGGCACGCATGCGACAACCGGCGCTCGCGAGGTGGCGCACATCCCCGGACAGCAGGAGCGTTCCGTGCGACACAGTCGCCCCACTACTCCGCTTGCGCACACGATCGAAGACCCCACCGAGCGCCTGGAGGCCACTCTCTACGCCGAGGACAGGGCGGAGGAAGCCGGGCTCTCCCCGTTCGAACGGGTCACCTGCCCCGTCCACCGCCGGTGGATTCACCAGTGCATCGCGTCCCCCATGCACGTCATCGAACTCACCGGCCACCGCTGGTGCCGGGACTGCCGCTCCGCGGCGACGGTCGCCGTCGACGAGCTGAGCGCGACGGTCTCGGTGACCTGCCCGAGGTGCGACCAGAGCCCGAACAGCTCCGCCACCCGCCAGATCGAGCGCACCTGCGAAGCCAGCATCACCCTCTCCCGCCATGCTCACACCGGAACTCGTCCGTCGGTTACCCGCCTCGCTGAAGCGAGGGTCGCCTGATGCCCGTTGACTCCGTGCCGCAGCCCTGCCCGCACTGCGTCCGCCCGATCGTGCTCACCACTCGGGGATCGGGCCGCCGGTGGGTCCACGTCGGCACCTGGCGACAACACTGCGGGGAACCGACGTGGATGACCCACGAGGCCACCGCTGTCGCAGTGGGTTGACCAGCACAAACGACGTCCGGCGGAGGGAAGTCCGCCGGACGTTGTTCGGCTTGGTCTCAGTTTTGGTCTGAGTTGGCCTCGCGGCGCCGGTTGCGTGCCCGCTTCTTCTTGCCGGTCGGCATCTGCCAAGCCGTCGTCGACTGGACCACCGCCGCCATCGCCCTGGTCACCATTGGGCTGCTGTGGCGCTTCAAGATCCGCGAACCCTACATCGTGGTCGCCGCCGGCGGGCTCGGCATCTTGCTGCATTAACCGCTGGCCCAGCAGTGACGACTGCTCACTCGATCATGTGAAGATCGGTCATGGTGGGAAACGATCGTGATCGGCTGCGGCATCGTTGTCGATATCCAGGGGTGAGGCACTGGATACGCCGGAGAGGTTCCACATCATCATGCCCACCGACACTGCGTCCACGGTTTCACAGTCCTCGCGGTCTGCATACCGCCACGTGACAATGACGATGGCCGTGTTGCTGGTTGCTATGCCCACGATCGTGCTGTTTCCCGGGCTAGGCCATCTCGCAGATGGTCTGCGCACAGATGTCACCACAGGGAGCCTGCTGGCCTTCGCGTGTGTGGCCGTGGCGGGCGGCGTCGTGAAAGGGGTGTCCGGGTTCGGCGACTCACTGTTGGTCACACCTGAAGCCGCGTTGATCATTGACCCCTCGTTGGCCGTAGTCGTCCTGGCGATCCCGTCTCACTATTGAGCACCAAGCCGAACCAGGCCGTGTTGTCGGTGATGGTCGCGGGCATTCTGCTGGCCTACATCGGCTACCAACTCGCGTACCACTTCGCTGTGGTGTCCCGAGCGGGCCACCCTGTGCTGCTGGGTGTGGTGGGACTCGTCGAAGGCTTCCTGCTGGGCGCGGTCAACCTGGGGCCGCTACTGCCGGCGTATCTGCATACATTCGAACGCGACGCTGAACGCTACATCGGCGGCATGTCGCTGTTTTTCGCAGTCGTCATTGGTGAGCGCAACATCCAGATGTGGAGCCAAGGAATCTTGACGAGTAACCGCATCTGGCTGGGATCCGCCATCGCGGTCGCCACTCTCATCGGACTGGCTTGCGGCACACTGATCCGCCGTCGCCTGCACATCAACAAACGCCGCCTGGATGCCGTCATCGTGGTTTTGCTGATGGTCACAGCGGTGAACCTGCTCTGGAAGGGCCTACCTCAGCTGCTCTAATCGGGGAGACCCACCGGAAGTCACCGGCTGCGACGGCTTCCGCTGTCCTCTGACTTGTGCTCCGTTCTCCACCTGGCCACATCACACCCTGGCTGCCCTCAGTCTCAGTCGAGGTCGGTCGGCACCAGAAGCCCGATCATCGAGGAACGCACGGTCCAAAACTCGAAGGCAACTGGTTCGGCCGTCGGCGGCCGGATCGAGACTCGTGGGGGCATGCAACGCTCGCAGCCCCCAAGGCGCGAGCGTCCCGTGTCAGCCGGGTCGATGGCGACGTGCTCAGCCGGCGACGCGTCGGATCGCGTTGACGCTACCGATGTACTTGTAGGTCGTTACCTTGACGTTTTCGCCCTCAGTGGGAGCGTGCACGACTTTGCCACCGCCGATGTAGATACCCTCGTGTTCGCTGCCGTTGAAGAACATCAGGTCTCCTGGGCGCAGATCGCTCTCGGAGACACTCTGGCCCACGTTCTGCTGGGAATAGGTGGAGCGTGGCAACGAGATACCCACCTGCTTGTAGGCCCACTGAGTCAGGCCCGAGCAGTCGAACTCACTCGGTCCGGTGGCGCCCCACACGTACGGTGAGCCCTGTTTCCCCAGCGCCGCGTTGACGGCCGCGATCGCCGCCCCCGAACCGCCGACCAGCCCGGCGGTGTCGTCCCCGCCGTTGAGCGCGGCCTTTTCCTTGGCGCTGAGGCTGTTGTACTGCTGCTTAGCCTTGGCGATCTGCGCGTCCATCGCGGCCTTCTTACCCGCCATTTCACCCTCGATGCGACCCGCGTCGGCTTCGGCCTGTGCGGCCCGGTTACGGGCGTCCTCCGCTTGCCGCTGGGAAGCCGTGGCCTGTGCAGTGGCGGTGGCCAGCCGCTGAACCACATCGTCACGGTCCTTAGCGAGAACCTCCACCGCCGAGGCCCGGTCCAGGTACTCGCGCGGGCTCTTGCTGACCAACAACGCCGACATCTGGTTCATCTGCGCGCCCTGAAACGCGGCATGCGTGAACCGGTCAGCCTCGCCGCGGAATCTTTCCTCCTCGGCGCGTGCCTGAGTCCCAGCTTTCTCTGCCTGGGCGATGTCGGCGGTGGCACGGTCCACATCGGCCTGCCGTGCCGCGCGGTCGTCCTGCGCCTTCTTGTACTGCTCGGTGAGGACTTCGGCTTGACCGGACAGTGCCTGAAGCTGCTTGGACGCGTCAGAGGCGTTGTTCGGTGGTTGCGGGTCGACCGGCATCGGCCGTCGTGGTTGCATTTGTGGTTGCGATCGACCTTCTCCGAGGCAGGGATCAGGACCTCGCCGACGGTCCTCGTCATCCGGTCTGTGTCCAGATTCAGGCTATGGTCCCCGACGGAATGACGACGCTCGAGCGCCGGGATTCACCGCGTTTGGACTTGTGGCCACGGAAGCAACAGCAGCTAAGGCGTTGTCCCGTGGTCGCTGCTGTATGCCGGCTTCGCCAATCAAGCCCAGTCAAGAAACAAGCCCAGTCAAGAAACAAACCCAGTCAAGAAACAAACCCAGTCAAGAAACAAGCCCTGTCAAGAAACAAGCCCAGTCAAACTCGACTCGGTACCTAGCGTGCTCAAACGTTCAGCTCGTGATCAAGGCGGAACCGCTGGGGGATGGCCGGTGCGGCCCAAGCGTCTCGGTTTGGACACGCACGCACTGCGATCGCGCACGTGGGGAAGTGTGGACGTGACCTTTCGCTGGTGATGTCGTTGGACATTTCGAGGTGGTCGTCGATGAGGAGGACCCTGTGTGTTCCCGTGCTCTTGCCGTCGCGCTCGTCGCGCTCGCGGCCGTTGTAGTCGCGCCACTTCCCGCATCGGCTTTCGCAGGCCAGAGCATCCCGCAGAAGCAGTGCGCGCTGCCGGGTTCTGGCGGTGGCTTCGACACCGCCACGCCCAATCAGGAGGCATTGGACGCGGCGAAACTCCAGCAGGCGGTCGCCACGCTGAGCACACGAATGCGCCTGTCCGTCCAGGTGTTCCGAAACAACTGCCTGGTCGCGACCGATCCGATCAATCCGGCTACCGATTCGTTGCACAACAATCTGTGGAGCGTGACGAAGTCGGTGGTCTCGATGCTGACCGGTATCGCGGCAGGCGACGGGCGGCTGAACCTGGACGACCCGATCGGGCGCTATCTCCCGGTCGGGCCCGGCTGGGGCGACGCACAGCACCGTGCGATCACCATTCGCCAGCTGCTCACCCAGTCCAGTGGGCTTGACCAGGCAATCTTCAGCGAAGCGGGTACCTCGGTCATCGACCCGAGTCTGCCGCGCGAGGCGCTGGCCCAGCCGTTCCGCTACCAGCCCGGAACAAAGTTCCAGTACTCCCAGCTCGGCCCGGCCCTACTGGCCTACGTCGTGCAGCGGGCCGTCGGCGAGGACCTCGTCGAGTACGCGCAGCACCGCCTGTTCGGTCCGATCGGCATCGAGCAGGGCTCCTATTTCTGGCTGCGCGACCGCTCGGGAACACCGTACGGCTACTCGAACCTGTTCCTCACCCCACCGCAGCTCGCCCGGCTCGCGCTGCTGATGAGCAACGACGGGCGCTGGGCAGGACAGCAACTCGTGCCAGCGTCGTATGTCCAGGCGGTCAGCAAGCCGACTTCCACCAACGGCTGCTATGGCCTGCTGTTCTGGACGAACCGCGCCGCACCCTGCACCGGGGCCGACGTCCCGGACGCGCAGACCCTCCAGCATTCAGCCATTCCGAGTGCCCCGTCCGACACCTACGAGATGAACGGAACCGGCGGCCAGCTCGCGATCATGATCCCGAGCCTGGGCATTACCGTGGTGACGATGGGCTACTTCGGCAGCGTCTCCCCGGACCCACCGGTCCTGCTCGGGGCGGCGCCCGACGAGATGCAGTACACGTTCATGCGCGGACTCATGCACGCCGTTCAGGACGTCGACGTTGCCGATCCGGGGCCCTACCGCGGCGATCGGATCGATCTCGATGTCAACCCGCTCAACTACGCCGACCCCAAGGTCGCCCTCCGCGACCTCACCGTGCCGGGCTGCAACGTGCTGGTCTGCGACGGGACGGTACCCACGCAGGGACTGATCCAGAACATCCAGGCACTGCCCGGACTGTTCTGACGCGGGGCTCAGCACGTCGGCCCGCGACACGTGCGGTGTGGCCAGAAGGCGCTCGCCGAGGCGAACGCGTGTTCTTATAGACGCCTCGCCGCTGATCCTGCTAGCGGCTAACTGGGACGGGCACAAAGCAAGTCAGTGAGGTGCAGATGCCAACACGAGTGCGGAAGTGCAGCGGTCTTTAGATCCCGTGCTCATCCGATTTCGGATTGAATGAAGCCCTCGTACCGGCTTTCCTATCGCGGACCGTTCGGTTGACGATCGACCCAAGCTGGAACGCTTCCTTGGGAAGCGGAGATGACATTTGCTCCTTTGCGTGGGTTCCATCCTCGTCCCGACGCCACACCTGGCTGCGTACGTCTTCGAAACGAATCCTTACACCAAGGTTTTCAACCTGTGCGTCAACAATCGGCCCCCGATCATCAGCGTCCGGAAGAGGGCGGCGGGTCGTCGGTCTGGTCGTCGGTCGTCCTGGTCGTCATGTCGGGTTCGGCCGTGCCAATCGGCTCGGTTGTGCCCTCGAACTCGGGTTCTCTGGCAGGCTTTTCGCCACCGGAGTCGGCGTGTGAAGCGACGGCTTTGCGCGCTGCGCGTCGCAGCTGAAGGATGCGCGCGGTGCCGATCAGCGCCACTAGCAGTGCCCCGCCGATCACCGCAAACAGCAGCGCCACACCAAGCGGGAGGCTTCCCGCCATCCACAGGAATCGCACCGTTACGGTCACGATGTTCTGCAGAATGAACACCAAGAGAAAGATCAACACGACGATCGCGACAATCACGCTGACCCAGATCCCGCCGGTCCGGGACCGCCGTATCGACCGAGGCCATCGCTCCTCGCGTTCGGCACCGGTGACGGACCCACCGTTCTCCGTCATAGCGATCATCATCGACGCCCGGCCGAGGGAACGCAAGCACTCCCGCTCGTCGGTGTAAGAGAGCGTCCAAGCTGCCATCAGGCTGAGGGCTCGGGTGGCCTGTTCCCAGGTCGACCGAGGCGCTGACCTGCAACGCGATGCCGACAATGTCACGCGAGAGACCACGGCGGGAAGAGGCGGTTACGCGCCACCGACGTGCCTCCCGGGACGTGGGCAACGTCGTCTGCGAGCGAGAGGGCTAAAGATCCAAAAACGGGCTGGGCACCGGGGTTGGGGGCGCGGTCTCATTTCTGGTCTCAGTCGCGACCGTCCAGCGGCGTTCACGACAGTGCATGACGTCTCGCTGACCAGCTTGTCCCGCCTCCCTGGAGTCTCATCGAACATGCGTACGCGGATCTCGAAAGCGAGCGAGCCGAGAGGCTCCGGGGTTCGAATCTCCCCGCTTCCGCTCCGGTGACCAGCACAGGCGACGCCCGGCCGAGGTTCCTTCGCCCGGCGTCGCTTGGCTTTGGGCCCAGTTGTCGATGTGCGTGGGTTGTTCCTGGACGACGATCTTGGAATGCTTCGTGCACATGTCTTCCTTCCCAGCGACGTTTGCCCGGGACGTCATCGATCAGCCAGCCCAGGCCCAGTTCGAGACGTTCCTCGACGAGCACCGCAGTCTGCTCAATGGCTGCGTGGACGGGCTGACCGAGGAGCAGGTGCGTCGATCGTTGGTGCCGTCTCGGACCACGTTGTTGGGTCTGGTGAAGCACGCGACCTTCGTCGAGAAGGTCTGGTTTGACGAAGCCGTCACGTGCCGCTCGCGCGCCGAGATCGGCATCCCCGCGACATCAGAAGAGTCCTTCGTCCTCGATGAACACGACACCATCGCCACCGTCCAGCGAGCGCACCGCGAAGCATGTGAGGCATCACGCCGCGCGACGTCATCCCTGGGGCTGGACGACGTGGTTCACGGCTACCGGCGCGGCCCGCTTCCGCTGCGCTGGGTGTACCTCCACGTGCTGCGCGAACTCGCTCAGCACTGCGGGCACGCGGACATCCTGCGCGAGCAGCTCATCAACGAGTAGCCGGCGAGCTTGGCGTTGGGTGGGTTTGAAGTATGTGTTGGGCTTGGTCGGGTTCGGTGACGACGTGTCGGGCGAGGTCGTCGAGCCGGAGGTTGTGGGCGTGTGCATAGAGGTAGAGCAGGTTGAAGGCCTGGTCGATGGCGATATCGCCGTAGCCGGCCAGAACTCCCTTGGCCTGCTCGATGGTGACGCGGCCGTTCAGCGTCGCCGCTAGCTGCGCAGAGGCCCAGCCTTGCTGGTCAAGGGTGTGCTGCTGACAAAGGCTGATCACGACGAGGTCGGCCATGCTCTGTGCGAGCGCGAGATCGTCGTCGGACAGGGGCGTGGGTGGGGCGCGCAGCAGGACGAGGACGCCGAGCGTGTGGGTGTGCAGCCGCAAGGGCAGGGCGTGCACCGTGTGCACGCCAAGTGTGGTGGCGGCTGTGATGAAACTGGACCATTGCGGCCGGTGGGCTTCCAGCGCCGGGGTGCTGGTGATTTGCCCGGTCTGCAGGCATTGCACGCAGGGACCTTGCTGGTAGATCAGCAGGTGGAACAACGCGATCCAGTGGGTGTGTTCGTCGGAGGCGGCCACCAAACGTAAGCGTTCCGACCTGTCGACGAACATCACGCCCGCCGCGGCGATGTCCAACAGTTTGGCCGTATGACTGGCCAGATCGTCCAGTATCTCCATCACGTCGACATCGGTGACCAGTGCTTCTGCTGTGGCCGCCAGTACCGGCACCACGGCGCGATCAGTGACCATCAAACGCCGCCTGTCTCGAGCCAGTGCAGGATCGCGTCTGCCGTGGCGCGCTCGGAGACCACGCGCCAGGCCAAGTCACTGAGACGAAGGTGATGCGCGCGTGCGTAGCGCCGGAGCTGCTGGAAGGCGTCGTCGACCGCGAAGTCGCCCCGGTCGGCGAGCACGCCCTTGGCCTGTTCAATGGTGACGCGGCTGTTGAGGGCTCCTTGCAACTGTTCGATGATGATGTCCCGACGTGCGATGGCGCGGTGTTGCAAGATCGCGATCGTGGCGACGTCGGCGAGTGCTTGTCCCAATACCAGGTCGTCGGTGCTGAGCGCGGTGGGTTGGGTGCGGAAGAGGTTGAGTGTCCCGATGGTGTTGCTGCGCAGTCGCATGGGCAGGGCGTGCACGGTGTGAAAGCCTTGCCGCTGGGCCTCGGAGACGAATCCCGGCCAGGTGTCGACGTGCTCGGCCAGGTTCACGGCGGTGACTGGTTGACCGTTGTGGAAGCAGGCCGTGCATGGGCTGGGCTGGTTACTTTCCAGCTGGAACAGTTCGATGAGCCGGGCTTGCTCGTTGGAGGAAGCCAGGAGTTGCAGGTGCTCGTTTTCGTCGGTGAGCAAGAGCCCGGCCGCGTCGACTTCCAACAGCGCGACGCAGTCCCGTGCCAGCGTGTGCAGCAGGTCCAGGACGTCGAAATCGCTGACCAGATTGTCCGCCAGCTGCACAAACGCCGCGATGACCGCACGTTCCGGTGGAACGAGTGGACGGGTGGTCATGATGGCTTTCCTTACGGTTCGAGACGATCACAGGTCTGGGGATGTCTGCTTCCGGGCCGATTCACGATTGCTCCGGGGCGAATCGGAGCCGACGCGCGATGACGTCGGTGGCGAGTTCGTCCAGCGTTCGGCCTTCGCGGAAGGCGTGCGCTCGTAGCCGGGCCAGGGCCTCGTCCGTGGTCACGTGCCACTGCGAGGAGGCCATGCCGGTGGCCTGGTGCACCGCGGCGTGATTGCGCCAGGACAGGTCGATGAGTTCCGGCTTACTCAGCGTGGTGAGCTGGGCGGCTTGATAGCCCAGTACCGCGGTGGTGAGGGCGTTGGCCACCACCAGCGCGCCGTTGACCTCGTCCAGCGGTCCCGGCTGGACGCGGTGGCAGTCCAACACCCCGATGCCGATGGCACCGACTTGCAGGGGAAACGCGAACACCGCGCGAACCTCGCGGTCGGCGATGAGCTCAACGAAGGCTGGCCACTGAAGGCGTGCCTCGACATCGGTGATGTCGGGTACCAGCACTGGCCGTGCTTGTTCGAAGCAAGTCACGCATGGTCCCTCCCCCAAACTGAACTGGACCTCTTCGATGTATTGACCAACGTCGTCGCTTGCACCCAGCAGTACCCGGTTTCCCGCGTGCCGACCGCTGATCAGCGACACTCCGACTCCATCCACGGGCAACGCTGTGAGGCATGCCTGGCAGAGTCGGTTCGGTAGGTCGTCCTTCCGGCGCACTTCTGTCACGATCGCCGTGAGTGCTTGGGCGAACTGCGCACGATCCACCACGGTTGCCGCCCTAACCCAGGAAGCTGATCGCGTGACACGGGTCCAGGGTCAGCGCATCCGCACCTTTGCCAACTAGTTGATATTACCGAACGTGCTTATGTCACTACTTAGTGTGCACGCACTGGGCCGGTGGTGCCTGGGCCGTTCGTCCCGACCTAGACGAATGCCGCGGCCCCAGAGGCTGCTGGGGCGCATGGGACTGCGTAAGGATCCTCCCGCGAGCCCAAACCTCGATCGGGTCCTGTGCGCGATTCATTTCTGGAGTTCT
Source organism: Pseudonocardiaceae bacterium (assembly GCA_051984675.1). Taxonomy (GTDB): domain Bacteria; phylum Actinomycetota; class Actinomycetes; order Mycobacteriales; family Pseudonocardiaceae; genus JBPYFK01. The sequence goes on from JBPYFK010000097.1 coordinate 15,760, forward strand.
TGCCGATATTTCTCAATTATTCGACGGGCAAATACGTCTCTAGATTAGGGCCAAGAAGACCTTCATTGAGTTGATCACTGATTCGAGGAGTGAGAGCAAGCTCCAGTCGCGACTCACGCCATAGTCGACCTCGTCGGAGCTGGCTGTGACAGCGGTATACTTGTCATTGTGACAGCTATCACATTTCGAAAGGGCTTTTGATCTCGAGCACGGCGAAGTAATGCGCTCCTAGCTTGCATGAGGGAAATCGACGACCACAGGCTTGGTGTTCCGGTCCCAGCGGCGGGTTGATCTTCCTGCCGCTGACAGTGCTCACGAGACCCGGGGGAAGCGTTGCCTGAGTTGACCAAAGTGAAACCCGTCAACGGGGAGCCGGAACGTCTTCCCGTTGAGACGACGAGCTTTGTGGACCGCCACCGCGAGCTGGCGTCCGTGAAGCAACGCCTGGCGGATTCTCGGGCGGTGACTCTGGTTGGGCCAGGAGGCGTGGGTAAGAGCCGGCTGGCGCTGCGCGCTGCCAGGGACTTGCAACGCGGTTTCCGCGGCCGCGTGTGGTGGGTCGAGATGTCCGACCTGCGCGAAAGCGCGCTCGTACCCAACCTCGTCGCGGAGCGCTTAGGGGTGCACGACCAGTCCGCCCGCTCCCGGCTTCAAGCACTCATCGAGCACTTCCCATCAGAACCGGCTCTGCTGGTGTTGGACAACTGTGAGCATCTCGCGGAGGCTTGTGCGGAGCTGGTGGCCGCTCTGCTGCGAGCCCGGGGCTCCCTGCGCGTGCTAATGACGAGCCGTCAGTCGCTGGGACTGCCGGGGGAGCACGTCTATGTGGTGCCCCCATTGCCACCACCCGCTCCGGCCGAACCCGACTCGACCTCAGAGAATGCGGCCGTTCGGTTGTTTGTCGAGCGGGCCGAGGCCGTCCGACCAGGATTTGCCCTCGCGGATGGCAATCACGCCGAGATCGCACGTATCTGCGGTGCCCTGGAAGGGATTCCCCTGGCGATTGAACTGGCCGCAGTACGGGTGCGCAGCCTCTCGGTGGAGCAGATCGCGCAGCGGCTGTCCGATCGCTACCGCTTGCTGACCGTGGAGCCCCGTGGCGTGCCGGAGCGGCAACGCAGCCTGCGTGCGCTGATGGACTGGAGCTGGGAGCTGTGTCCGCCCCGGGAACAGCTGGCGTGGGCGCGCATGGCGGTGTTCTCGGGGAGCTTCGATCTGGACGCCGCCGAACACGTCCTCGCCAGTGACGGACTTGATCGCAACGAGGTTCTGGGCGTGGTGTGTGCACTGGTGGACAAGTCGCTGCTCACACGCGAGGAACACGAAGGCCGTGTGCGTTACCGCCTGTTAGAGACCATCCGCGAATACGGGGCCGACAAGCTCGGCTCCATAGAAGAGACCACCGAGACACGCCGACGTCATCGTGACTGGTACGCCGAGCTGGCTGACCAGTTCGCCAGCGCCTGGCACAGCGGGCCGGACCAGGTGGGCTGGCTGCACCGCCTGCGGCGCGAACACGCCAACCTGCGGTTGGCGCTGGCATGGTGCGCCACCGAACCCGGCCAGGCATCCACCGGTCTGCGGATGGCCACACAACTGGAGGACTACTGGAGCGTCCGCGGACTCCACACCGAGGCGCGGCACTGGCTCGACCAACTGCGGCCGAGTGTCACGCCCGGCCACGAGGTCGCCGCGGCGCTGCGCGTGGGCGGCTGGTTCGCCCTGGTGCAAGGTGACCGGGACACCGGAGAACGCATGATCGGCGAGGCTGCCGACCTCGCCCACCAGATCGGCGATGAGCAGGTGATCGCTTACGCACTACACGCACGCGGGATGGCCGCACTCTTCGACGGCGATCTTAACGGCGCGAGCGGCTGCTTCACCGAAGCGCTAGAGCTGTTCAGGCAGGCCCACGTACGAAATGGCGAACTGTTCACCCTGTTCACCCTCGGCCTGACCCTCGGCACGCACCATCGCGAAGACGGCTTGGCCGTGCTGGAGGAATGCGTCAATGCCACCACCGAGACGGGAGACGTCTTCTGGCGCTCGTATGCCCTGTGGGCCATCGCCCACATCGAATACGTGCACGGCTTCCTCGCTCATGCCGAGGAGGCGGACATGCAGGCCCTCCGGCTCCAACGCCTGCTCGACGACCGCCTGGCCCTGGCGCTGGTACTGGACACCCTTGCCTGGATCGGCCAGGCGCAAGGCCAGCACACGCGTGCGGCCACCTTGTTCGGGGCCGCCGCCACTCTCTGGCACGCTCTCGGGACCTCGCCCGCTGTCTACGCCACCTTCGCCGCCCCCCACGACGATGCGCTGGAGCGCACCCGCAAGGCCCTCGACAGCCAGGCCTTTGCCCATGCTTTCGATCTCGGCCAGCGGATGGGGCTGGAGCGGACCATCGACTACGCGCTGGATATCCAACCCCGGGCAGGCACGGTCGAGCCGACCACGTCGACGGATCTGCTGACACGGCGACAACGTCAAGTCGCCGAACTGGTCGCTGAGGGGCTGACCAATGCCGCGATCGCGACACGGCTGTTCATTTCCCAACGCACGGTCGAAGCGCACGTGGACAACATCCTGACCAAACTCGGCCTGCATTCGCGCGCCCAGATCGCAGCTTGGATCACTACCGAGCAGACGCACACGAATGGCGGTGAACCCCACCGTTGATCATGGTGAGTACACCCGGCGCGGGCAGGTTGACCAGGAATGACGGCATTCCTAGCCTGGATGGTGTATCCAGAGGCTGCTTCCGCTGAACCGATCCATGGATGGGGCGGCCTCGCGGCTGTGGGGAGTTTCATCGGTCGCCGGACCGAGCTTGCGGAGATCACGGAGCGGTTGCGGAGCGCGCGGCTGGTCACGTTGACCGGCGCGGCAGGAGTGGGGAAGACACAACTGGCCGTCCGGGTTGCTGAGCAGGCGCGGGATGGTTTTCCCGACGGCGTGTGGCTTGTCGAGGCGGCCTCACTGCACGAGGGTGGCCTGCTGGCGGACACCCTCGCCATGAGTCTGGATCTTCCGAGCCGTTCACCGCGGGGGCCATTGGTTGATCTCGCGGAGTTCTTGCGGGGCAAGAAGCTACTGGTGGTGCTCGACAACTGCGAGCACATCGTGGATGCATGTGCCGAGGTCGTGAGCACGCTTCTGTCGAACGTGCCCGACCTGCGGGTACTGGCCACCAGCCGGCAGGCGTTGCGGATATCCGGTGAGCATCTCTGGTCCGTCGCGCCGCTGCCGACCCCCGAGGCAATCGCCGTCGCCCCGGTTGCGGAATACCCAGCGGTGACATTGTTCGCGGAGCGCGCCTCGGCTGTCGTGCCCGGGTTTCGGGTCACGTTGAACAACTGGGACACCGTCGCCGGGATCTGTCGCCAGCTGGAGGGTCTACCGCTGGCGATCGAGCTCGCGGCCGGACGCCTGTCATCGATGTCGCTGGACCAGCTCCTGCGCGGGCTGCGCGACCGGTATCAGCTGCTGGGCACCGACAGCGGGGCCGTAGCTGGCCGGCACCGGAGCTTGCGGGCGGCCATCGATTGGAGCTACGAGCTGTGTTCGCCGGCCGAGCAGCTCCTGTGGCAACGGGTGTCCCTGTTCGCCGGCAGCTTCGACCTGGATACCGCTGAACAGCTCTGTGCCGGAGACGGACTCGAAGCCGAACTGATATTCGATCTCGTCGTGGCGTTGTTGGACAAGTCGATCCTGCATCGGGAGGCGGCGCCTGGTCACGTCAGCTACCGGTTGCTGGAAACGCTGCGCGAATACGGATTGGACAGACTTCGTCGAGCAGGGCAGCTCGTGAGCTGGCAGCGCCGGCACCGGGATCATTACCTGCGGCTTGTCGAGCGGAACGCCGTCGAGTGGTTCGGGCCTCATCAAGTGAAGTCGCTTTACCAGATACGGACCGAGCAGCCCGAGATTCGATCAGCGCTGGAGTTCTCGTTGAGCCGCGCGGACGAGACGCCGATCGGGCAGTCGATGGCGGCGACGTTGTGGCTGTACTGGATCGGATGCGGGCTGTTGTCGGAGGGCCGCTACTGGCTGGATCGTGCCTTGCGGCTGGGCCAGGCCGTTACCCCACAGCGTGCGAAGGCTTTGTGGGTCAACGCCTGGATCGCCGCCCTTCAGGGAGAGTCCCAGCGGGCGACCGCCATGGCTGAGCAATGCCGGAGGGATGCCCAGCGCTTGGACGATGCCCGTGTGTTGGCCTACGCCACGCAGGCTCTTGGGGTCACTGCCCTCGTCTCCGATGATCTTCCCGCCGCGGTGTCGCTGTTGCTGGAAGCACGGCGACTCTTGAGCCACGAATTGACCACGCACCCGCGCGACAGCCAGCTGTTGAGCGTGCAAGCGATCACGGGCGTCCAGTTGGCCGCCGCGCTCACCTTTCAGGGACACGCCGAGCAGGCCATCCCGCTGTGCGAGGAATGCCACGTTTGGTGCGACCAGCACGGGGAGCGATGGGTCCTGTCGTATGCCCTATTCGTTCTCGGGCTTGCCGAGTGGGAGTCGGGCAGGCCCGCCGAGGCGGCCGAGCACGCCCGCGAATGCCTGCGGATCAAACACGCGTTCTACGACCTGCTTGGCATGGCTCTGAGCGTGGATCTGTTGGCCTGGGTAGCGGCGGCTGACGGCGCATACGATCGTGCGTCGATGCTGCTCGGCGGAGCCGACCGTATGTGGTCACTGTTCGGTCTGCCCCTATTCGGTTCCCAGGTCTGGACCACCCCTCGTCGGGCGAGCGAAGCGCTGTGCCGCCGCGCGCTCGGGGATCACGAATTTGAAGCGAGACTGCGCGGTGGTCATGATCTGCCCACTGGCGAGCTGGTCGCCTGGGCCCTCGCCTGACCATTGATGCCCTGACCCGTCGATGCCCTGGGCCCATTGATGCCCTGGGCCCATTGATGCCCTGACCATTGTTGAACTGTGTCGAGTGTTGAACTGTGTCGAGCGGCTGACGCGTCCGCTCGCGCCTTCGCCATCACCTTGCCGGGACGTATCGTCCTCTCGACAACGAGAAGTGGATAACCACGGCCACCAACACCGGCCACCGGACGGTCCCGGCGAAGGAGTACCTACATGGCCCCGGACGACATGCAGAGACTGCGGCACGGCGCGACCTGGTACGCCACCACGCATGGCGGTCGAGACGCGGTCGACGACGCATGGCCGTGGGCCGAGGCGCTGTTTGCCTGGCTGGTCTCCCGGGGCGAAGAACTACCGAGACAGCGGTTCGAGTCGCCGGCATCCCATGCCCGCCGTCAAGAGAAACTGCTGGCCGAACTCACCGACGCGACGATCGCCCAGGCAACGACCATGTTGCTCGCCAGCAACATCGCCAAACATATGTGTTGCGGGACTGCTCTGGGGGACATCCGGCTGAGACGGATCAGCCCGCCCACCTATCTTTCCGGCGACGACGAAATCGACCGCGTGACCCTGATCGACCTTCAAGCGCGACCTTCGGGCCACGCGCATATGGATGACTGGAACCTGCTGATCGGCTTGTTCACCCACGATCCGAAACTCGCCGAGAGAGTCGAGCGCCAAGCCAGGCGGTGCATAACGGAACATCTGCGTCATATCGACTATCCGAAGCATTTCTTTGATCGCCGGTCCGGTATCTCGATGTATCTCGACGCCGACGAGCTGTACACCCTGGGTGATCGCGCGGAGGTGCTCGGCATGTCTCCCGTGCCGGTCGCGGACCCTTCGTTCTACGACTGGTACAGCAACGCTGAGTTCATACGCGATCCGCACACGAGGCCGACCTACCGGTAACTGCCGTCAAGGCGCGGCCGGGTGTGCGTCGGCCGCGCCTCGGATGGACAGGGGAACCGTCATGGAGGACAGACAAGTCGAGGTGCCGGACAGCCCGGACAGCACTGCGGTGCGGGTCGCCCTGTGGCGGGCGATGCACGTAGACGTCGATGCGCCGCCACACGTGTTCCAAGATGAAGTCGGCCTGCGACTTGCTGCCCCCGACGAGGGCTGGCGTGAGCGCGCGGACATGGACCCGCACACCACCAGGGGCTTCCGCGCAGCCATCGTGGCCCGGGCGCGTTTCATCGAGGACCTGGTCACCGAGCAGGCCGCACGGGGCGTCGACCAGTACGTCATTCTGGGGGCAGGTCTGGACACCTTCGCCCAGCGCAGGCCAGAGATCGCCGCCCGGCTCCGGGTGTTCGAGATCGATCAGCCCGGCACCCAAGCCTGGAAGCGCCGGCGTCTGTTCGACCTCGGCTACGCCATTCCCGACTGGCTGCGGCTGGTGCCGGTCGATTTCGAGGCGGGCCAGTCGTGGTGGGAGCAGCTCATCGTCGCCGGTTTCGACCCGAACCGGCCTGCGGTCGTCGTCTCGACCGGCGTCACCATGTACCTCACGAGAGACGCCACCAAAGCCACGCTCCGCCAGATCGCCGGACTCGCCACCGGCTCGACGCTCGCCATGACGTTCCTCCTGCCCACCGAACTTCTCGACGACGCCGACCGCCCCGGACTCCGGGCAAGCGCAAAGGGCGCAAAGGCTGCTGGAACGCCGTTCATCAGCTTCTACACCCCGCAGGAGATGCTGGCGCTGGCCCGCGGCGCCGGCTTCAAAGAAGCCCAACATGTGCCGGGAACCTCACTGGCCGATCGCTACTTCGCCAACCGGTCCGACGGGCTCCGTCCAGCAAGCGGAGAAGACTTCCTGCTGGCCTTCAGCTGAGCCGGGCCACGGTGTCTGAGCCTCGGCGGAAACGAATACCGAGCATGATTCACGCCCCCGAGAGGGGCACGGGCTGCACCCCCGCACCAGCAGTGGCAGCCACACTGCTCGGGTTGCCCCCTCAGGCGGCTTACACCCGCGCCCCCCGTGACCGGCCCCCGACCGGTCACGTCCTTGCGCTTTCCGATGCTGCCTGGAGCGGTCAGCGCGTTGCTTGAACGGTTGTGCGCGGGTGTAGCACAAATTTGCTCATCTCGGTAACCGTGCGTATACGAGCCGTAGAATGGGACGCGAGCCCATCAGCCCATGCTGCGTCGCTTCCGATGCGGAGAACATCGTGGTAGACGATCTGATCACGCCCGACGAAGTGCCCATCTGGGTACCCGGGCAGCTCACGGTCCGTAACCCCGAACAAGGGTGGTCGGGGCTTGCGGTGCGTGGCTACCGGTACCCCGGCTCGGACGTCGAGGTCCCGCCGGTCCGCGACTTCGTGATCGTCGCGTACCGCCAAGGGGCCACCGACGTCCACCGTCTCCTGGAGGGGCGCTGGTCCGGCGAGGACGTTGGCCCGGGCGATGTGTCCCTGTTGACGCGAGCGATGGACTCGCGGTGGGTGTGGTCCCACGACGTCGACGTGGTGCTGGTCTTTCTCACCGAGCAGGAGGTCATGGATACCTGCCGCCAGATGTATGAGCGCGATGTTGCCGATGTCGATCTACGTGATGTGCTCAAAGCCAGCGATCCGGCCATCCACCGAACCGCCATGCTCTCGGCCTCCGAGGCGGCTCGCGGTGAGGTCGGGAACCAGTTGATGATCGATTCACTGGCGGTGCAGCTGTCGGTGTATCTCCTGAGGGATTACGTCACGATCCGTTTCCGGGACACCGGTGGCGGTGACAGTCTCACCTTCCAGCAGACGCGACTCGTGCGTGACTACGTCCAGGAACATCTGCACGAGAACATCTCGTTGCAGGACCTCGCGGGCACGCTCGCGCTCAGTCGGTTCCACTTCTCGCGCCGGTTCCGCAACGCCACGGGCACGACACCGCACCAGTTCGTGCTCCAGCAGCGGATCGCGCACGCCCAGCAATTGCTGCGGCGAAGCCCGGCCGCACTGTCCGAAGTCGCCCGGAGCTGCGGTTTCGCCGACCAGAGCCATATGACGCGCATGTTCCGCCAACGGCTTCGCATGACCCCCGCCGAATTCCGCCGCGAGTGCGCGGCGTCCGTCCTTCCGGCGCAGCCCGGGTCACTGCCAACGCAGGCACGGGAATCCTGAGCTTCGTCACTCGACAGAGCTAAAATCATCGCTCGATCGTGGTGACGTTTTCTCGATCCTCTCGCCCACATTCTGTAACGCACGCGGGTTTTGCCTGATCAACCGCTGAGCCTGCGGCGGGTCATCCCGTCGTGAATCCGGGCCGGGTGCTCTCCTCGCTCTTCAGCCTTGGACTAGCGTGCCTCGCGAGTCCCACGGCGCGTTTCCCTGGGACATCGTGTGCGGGCGCCATTCCTGTGGAAGGCGCCGGAGGTGAGAGCACCGTGGCGAGACGAGAGGTTTCCATGGAGCTTCCCGGAATCCCCGTCGATCCACCCCGTAGGGGTTGGCGGGTGCGGCCAGTCGTGGCCCGGTCCGTCAAGGCCCTGTCTTTGACCACGCTGCTCGTCCTGGTCGGCGGATGCGGAAGCGCGGCGGTGCCGGCTTCCGCCCCGCCCCGACTGGCATCTCCACCCGTGGAAGCGGAGGCGGCTCCGCAGCGCGAAGCCGCCGAGCCGCCGGTGGATCTGTCCGTGCTGCCCGAGGCCACCACCTTCGGTGATGTGCCCGGGGCGGTTCCCGATCCCGCGCCGCAGTCCCCGTCCACCGGTGTCGTGCTGAACGTGCAGCAGGACATCCCCGTGTACACCGCTCCGCACGGGACACCGACAGCGAAGCTGCCCGCGACCCAGCTGGGATCACCGACCTGGGTGCCTGTGATCGCCCAGGACGGCGGGTGGGCGCAGGTGCTCCTGCCTACACGACCCAACGGGTCCACCGGGTGGGTGCAGGTCGGTGGTTCTCCCGTGCGGATGGCGCGCTCACCGTACGTCGTGGACGTGGACATCGATGCCAAGCGGCTGGTGGTGCACCAAGGTGACCACGACCTGGGTGTGTGGACTGTCGGCGTCGGCAAACCGGGAACCCCGACCCCGCCCGGGCGGACGTACATCATGGCGTCCATCCAAGAGACCGTGACGCACTTCAGTCCCGTGATCCTCCCGCTGGGCACCCACTCGCAAACGTTCAACAGCTACGGCGGTGGACCGGGAACCGTGGCGTTGCACGGCTGGCCGGACTCGTCGGTGTTCGGGACCGCCAGCAGCGACGGGTGCGTGCGGGTTCCACCGGACGCCCTGCGGCTGCTGACCACGTTGCCGCTGGGCACGCTCGTCCTGCTTCGGTGACTGCCCCCGACCCCTGAAAACCCCGCAAACCCCGGCAACTCCCTGACATCCCAACCCTGACATCCCAACCCTGAAAAACCCCTGAACCCCCGATAATCCCCGAAATCGCAGGAGGAAATACCAGGATGGGTACGAAGAGATACGTCCTCGGCGTCGCCACGACCGCGGCGGGACTGCTCGCCACCGGCGTCCCGGCGTTCGCCGCCGACACGGCGAACAACAACGGTGTCAACATCGGCAACGGCAACAATGTCAGCGTGCTTCCGATCCAGGCGTGCGGGGACAACGTCGCGGTCCTGGGCGCGGTGGTCCCCGTGCTCTCGCCGACGAACACCGCCTGCGACAACGCCAGCGTCACGGATCATCCCCGTGCCGGCGGCTCGGACAATTCGAGCGCGTCACAGGACAGGTCGCGCGGTGGGCAGACCGCTGGGTCCGCCCCGGTCGGAAGGTCAACTCCGCAGCACCTCGTCGGCGACAAGCCCGTGCAGCAACTGCCGCAGGCCCACACCGACTCGGTCCCGGCCAGCAGCGCCTCAGCCCAGGCGCGCACCAGCCCGGCTCCGGCCGGCGCCGCGTCCGCGAACGCCCGGTCCGGGCACGGCGGCTCCGCCGACGCCGGCACTCGCGGGGATCGCAGCGGCTGGTCCGGTCAGCTGCACTGGACCGGCCCGAGCGCCGAGCTGCCGCCCGCTCCCAGCCCGGTGGCCGTGCCCGGTCACCACGCCGTCACGGGCTGACGGTACGACGCGACTGTCCCCGCCCCTTCCCTTGGCGGGGACAGTCGCGTGGGTGGCTTAGGTTGTCGGCATGAGTGAGCACGTTCAGGTTGTGACGACGACGGATTCCGCAACTTCGGCAGCGGAGCTGGCAAGGTCCATTGTGGACGCTGGGCTGGGTGCTTGTGTGCAGGTGGCCGAAGTGCGCAGCTTCTACCGCTGGGAAGGGGACGTGCATGACGACCCCGAATGGCAGTTGCAGGTGAAGACTTCCGCCGCGCGGCTGGAGGCGGTCATCGCCCACATCCGCGAGCACCACAGCTACGACGTTCCCGAGATCATCGCGACCCCCATCGTCGGAGGCAGCCAGGATTACCTGGGCTGGGTGACCGAAGAAACCGCCCGGTGAAGATCCCAGCCCGCCCGGATGTACGACATTTCCGCCCTGATCGGGTGTTGATCGCGCTCCGGCTGGCGAAAGGATCAACGACGCCGGTAGCTTCGCCAGCGGCGTAGTTCACTACGCACTCCGGTGGCCGCTGCGGCTCAGGGCGGTCACACCCCCGCGGTGGTGCCTGGCGGAGCGTCCCCCTCTCTCCGTCGGGCACCACTGGCGAAATGGTCGCCGCGGGTTCCCGATCGCGACTCCCGCAGTCTGTTCTGCGCACGCCCCGGTATCGCGTCACACTGCGCAGTGTCGTACTTTCGATACTGTGCTGTGTCGTATTGCTGCCAGTAGGTCAACCATTGACGATAAATACTTGAATGATGTCCGCCCGACTAGTGCGGAGGTCACGGGTTTTCGCGTTACAATAATGTTTCGTCTATGTTACAGCCATGTTTCGGCGTGGCGATTTTTTTCTCACTGGTTGTGCGGGTAAAAGGAAACTGACATTGTGTTCATTCATGCGTCCCAGCGGGTTCAGTCGTCGCTCTTTTGTCGCGACACTCGGAAGCATGCTGGTCGCTGCCGGATGTGGAACGTTCAAGGGATCTGCCGATACTCCGGCCGGACAACTCGCCCCGGTTGCCGGGGTAGAGAAACCGGAAATCACCGTGGGCACGATTCCGATCATTGATGCCGCGCCACTCTATCTAGCGGCCGATCAGGGGCTCTTCGCGCAAGCCGGTCTCAAAGTGACGTTGAAGCCTGTCCAAAGTGGTGAGTTCGCGCTCCCCGCGCTGTCCAAAGGAGACTTTGACTTCCTCTTCACGAACTACGTGTCACTGTTTCAGGCGCAATCCGGTGGAATGCCGGTAAAGATCGTCGCCGAAGCCAGCCGCTCGGCCAAGAACGCCTTCGGAGTGGTCGTGCGCGGGGACTCGAAAGTGACCACGCCGTTAGACCTGGTGGGCAAGCGAATCGCGGTCAACGCCTTGAACAACATCGCCATGATGGCCACGACTTCGGTCCTGCAAAGCTACGGGATACGCCCTGACCAGGTTCGCTGGGTCGAGTATTCCTTTCCTGAGATGCCCCAGGCATTGCAGCGCCGCGACGCGGACGCGGCCTTCATGGCCGAGCCGTACCTCTCCCAAGCAGAACTCAGCTCCGGCGTGCGCACGTTGTTCGACCCGGCCGCCGGCTGGAATGAGGGAATCCCGACCAACGGCTACGCCGCCATGGCGGATTTCACCACCCGCAACCCGAACACGATCGCCGCGTTCCGCGCCGCGATCCGGGAAGCGCAGCAGCGCTGCGCCGATCGGTCGGTGCTGGAATCCGTGCTGACCGGCTCCTTGAAGATCCCGACGCAGACCGCGGCCGTGCTGGCCGCGAGTACCTACCCGGTGAACCTGAACGTGACCAAGCTGCAGCAGATCGCCGACCTGATGGTGCAGTATCACGTCATTGATCGGCCCGTGAACGTCAAAGCGACGACGCTGCAGCCCTGACCAGCGCCACGTTCGCCGGCCCTCAGCCGGCGAACGTGCTTGTCGCGTTCAGCAACGCGGCGTTCTCTTCGGGCGTGCCGATGGTCACCCGCGCACCGTCGCCAGCGAACGCGCGCACGACGACCTTGTGCTCCAGGCAGTGCTCGTTGAACGCCTCAGTGCGCTCGCCCAGCGGTAGCCACAAGAAGTTCGCCTGCGACTCCGGGACCTGGTAGCCCTGACCAACCAGTTCGGCGTGCACGCGCTCGCGTTCGGCCACCACCTCGCGGCAGCGCGTCATCAGCTCACGGTGCGCCTCCAGTGACGCCAGAGCGGCGGCCTGGGCAACGGAGTTGACGCTGAACGGTACGTACACCTTGCGCAGTGCCTCCGCCACTTCCGGCGCGGCGATCGCGTACCCGACGCGCAGTCCCGCAAGGCCGTACGCCTTGGAGAACGTGCGCAGAACGGCGACATTGTCCCGTCCCCGCGCCAACTCCACGCCGTCCGGCACGTCGGGATCGGTGACGAACTCCCGGTACGCCTCGTCGAGCACGACGAGGACGTCGTCGGGCACCGCCGCCAGGAAGCGCTCCAGTTCGGCACGGCGCAATGCCGTACCGGTGGGGTTGTTCGGGTTGCACACGAACACGAGGCGCGTCGACGGCGTGATCGCGGCGGCCATCGCGTCGAGATCCAACGCCTGGCCCTCCGTCACCGGCACCCGCTTCTGGTGAGCCCCCACGACCTGCGTGATGATCGGGTACGCCTCGAACGACCGCCAGGCGAACACGACCTCGTCGTCCCGGGTGCAGGTGGCCTGCACGAGCTGCTCGCACAAGGTCACCGAACCGCAGCCGACTGCGAGCCGCTCGGTGCCGACGCCCAAGCGTCCGGCCAGCGCGTCCACCAGGGCCGTCGCAGCGGTGTCCGGGTAACGGTTCACCTCGAACGCCGCGTGCGCGATCGCGTCCGTGACGCTGGGCAGCGGACCCAGCGAAACCTCGTTGCTGGCCAGTTTCACCGCTCCTGGCACGGTGCGTCCGGGCACGTAGCCGGGCAGCGTGTCAAGGTCAGCGCGGATGCGCACGCTCATCGAAGCTCCTGCGGACGTCGTAGCTGTGGGGTGTTTCCCCGCACCGGACACTAGCGCTCCGCACGCTCCTGCTGAATGCCCGGCTGATCGACTACCGGCGAGACCAAGTCGCCAACCGATCGGGTGGATTTTGGTCCAAGACCCCCCGTATGGCTTGCTCCCGACGACGGATGATGTTGACTTCTGTTCACCCCGGCGTGGTTGGGTGCAGCGCATGACCCATACCCGCATCGAGACGATCGCGCTCACCGACGGCGCGGACCTGCGGCTCACCGTGGCAGAACCCGAGAACGTGGTGCGCGGCGGGCTGGTGGTCCTGCACGAAGCCCGCGGTGTCACGGAGCGGGTCCGCCAGCTCCTCAGCACGCTGGCGGCCGAGGGGTGGCTCGTGGTCGCACCGCACCTCTACCACCGCGACGGCGCCGACGAAGTCACCGACGACCAGGTTCCGCACCAGGTGCGGCGGCTGGACGGCGAGTCGATCCTGCGCGACACCGACGCCGCGTTCGTGTGGCTGGCGGACCAGCTCGTGACCCCCGACCACCTCGGAGTGATCGGCTTCGACATCGGGGGCAGCGTGGCGCTCGTGGTCGCCGCGAGCCGGACGCTCGGCGCGGCGGTGACCGTGGGCGGCGGTGGCATCCTCACCCCGCTGTCCGACGGGCTGCCCGCGCTCGTCGATGTCGCCGGCGAGCTGACCTGCCCCTGGCTCGGCCTCTACGGCGACGGCGATGAGGACGTTCCGGCCGTGGAGGTGGACAAGCTGCGCGACACTGCCGGCAGCTCCGGGGTGGCCACCGACGTGGTCCAGTACCCCGAGCTCGGGCACCGGTTCGACACCGACCCGGACGCGGCGGACGAAGCCTGGCAGCGAGCCCGCAACTGGTTCGACCTGCACCTCCGCTGACCCGGTGGTGCCGAGAGGAAGCCAACACTAGCCCGCGTGGGCCATGGTGGGTTAGGAAAAACCCATGACGTCGAGCACGGTCAACGAGGACCGCCCCGAACTCCTGTGGCAGCCCACCCCGGAACGGGTGGCCGCCAGCCGGATGGCCGCCTTCCGCGAGTGGCTGCGGAAGAAGCGGGATCTTGACCTCCCGGACTACCGGGCGCTGTGGCAGTGGTCGGTCGACGACCTGGACGGCTTCTGGTCGGCGATCGCCGACTTCTTCGACGTGCGCTTCCACGAGCGCCCGCAGCGCGTGCTCGGCTCGCAGACCATGCCGGGTGCGGAGTGGTTCCCCGGCGCCACGATCAACTACGCCGAGCACGCGCTGCACGCCGGTCATGACGACGATGGTCTGGCCGTCGTGTTCGCCCGTGAGGACGGTCACCGCGAGCAGCTCACCTTCGGCGAACTGCGAGCGGCTGTCGCGGCCGCGCGGGCGGGGCTGGTGGAACTCGGTGTCGGGCGCGGTGACCGGGTTGTCGCCGTCGCTCCGAACTGCCCGCAGACGCTGATCGCGTTCCTGGCCGCCGCCAGTCTCGGAGCGACCTGGTCGTCCTGCTCACCCGACTTCGGGGTTCGCGCCGTCGCGGATCGCTTCACGCAGATCGAGCCGAAGGTGCTGATCGCCGTCGACGGCTACCGCTACGGCGGGCGCACCTTCGATGTGCGTTCGACCGTGGAGCAGTTGGGCGCCGAGATCCCGAGCCTGGTAGCGACGGTCGTCGTCGACTACGTCGGCTCCGGGCCGTTGTCGGGCGCCTCGGTTGTCGGCTGGGACGAGCTGCTGGACCGGCATCGCGGAGCTGAGCTGGCCTTCGATCCGGTGCCCTTCGACCACCCGCTGTGGGTGCTGTATTCCTCCGGCACCACCGGCCTGCCCAAGGGCATCGTGCATGGCCATGGCGGAATGGTCCTGGAGCACCTCAAAGCCGTCGGCTTGCACTGTGACCTGGGCGCCGGCGACCGGTTCTTCTGGTTCACCACCACCGGCTGGATGATGTGGAACTTCCTGATCGGCGGCTTGCTGACCGGGACGACGGTGGTGCTCTACGACGGCAGCCCGGCCCACCCGGATCTGAGCGTGCTGTGGGAACTCGCGGAGCGCTACCGGATCACCTTCTTCGGGACGTCCGCGCCGTACATCCAGAGCTGTCTGAAGCAGCACCTGCGCCCGAAGGATTCCTACGACCTGTCCGCGCTGCGCGCGGTCGGCTCGACCGGCGCGCCGCTGACCAGTGACGGCTTCCGCTGGGTCGCGGACGCGGTCGGTGCCGACGTGCAGATCGCGAGCGTCTCCGGTGGTACGGACGTGTGTACGGCGTTCGTGGGCGCGTCGCCGGACGTGCCGGTGTGGATGGGCGAGATCTCCTGCCCGCTGCTCGGGGCCCCGGTCGCCGCGTACGACGACAACGGCCGCGAGGTGCGGGGCGAGGTCGGGGAGTTGGTGCTCACCAAACCGATGCCGACCATGCCGGTGTACTTCTGGGACGACCCCGATGGCAGCCGGTTGCGGGACGCCTACTTCGACAGCTTCCCCGGTGTCTGGCGGCACGGGGACTGGGTCAAGATCACCGAACGCGGGACGTTGGTGATTTACGGCCGCAGCGACTCGACACTCAACCGGGGCGGAATCCGCATGGGAACCGCGGAGTTCTACCGGGTGGTCGAGGGCTTCGACGAGGTCGCCGACTCGCTGGTGATCGACACCTCCGGTGCCGGTGAGACCGAAGGAGAGCTGCTGTGCTTCGTGGTGCTGGCCGAGGGTGTTGAGCTCGCGGACGTCCAGCCCAAGCTGACCGCCGAACTGCGCAGCCAGCTGTCGCCACGGCACGTCCCGAACCGGTTCATCGTGGTCGACGCGGTGCCCCGCACGCTGAACGGCAAGAAGCTGGAGGTGCCGGTGAAGAAGATCCTCGCAGGCGCCGACCCGAGCCGGGCGGTCAGCCGGGACGCCCTGCAGAACCCGGCTGCGCTGGAGCCGTTCGTGCAGCTCAGCAAGGGCGATCACGACACAGGCGCGAAGTGACGTCGCGGTGGGTCCGGTGCCACAAGGCACCGGACCGACCCCCCTTTGCTCAGCTGATCGGCGGGTGTGTAGTCTCTTCTCCGGTGGCCGTGAGGACTACCGGGAGGCTTCGCCTAGTCTGGTCTATGGCGCCGCACTGCTAATGCGGTTGGGGGCAACACCCCCTCCCGGGTTCAAATCCCGGAGCCTCCGCCGAGGTTCGGTGGCAACACCGGATTGCGATGACAAATGAACAGACCTTGCGCTCGTAGCTCAACGGATAGAGCATCTGACTACGGATCAGAAGGTTGCAGGTTCGAATCCTGCCGAGCGCGCC
>JBPYFK010000098.1:0-68982 GCA_051984675.1 Pseudonocardiaceae bacterium
GACGCGACCCTGCTGTAGACGCCGTACCTGTGCGGACGGGCGCATCCGTCGCCCCACGAGACCAGGCCGATCAGCTTGCCGTCGGCCACCAGCGGTCCGCCCGAATCGCCCTGGCAACTGTCCACACCGCCCTGTGGCACTCCCGCGCACACCATGGCGTCCGCGCGGAACCTCCCTCCGTAGGCGGCGGAACAGTCCTTGTCAGCGGCCACCGGTAGGTCCGCCTTGCGCAGCGTGTTCGACGTCGCACCGCCTTCCCGCGTCGCTCCCCAGCCCAACACCGTGGCTGGTGTTCCCGCCTTGTACAGCGGAGAATCCGTTGGGGACGCCAGCTGTACCGGTGGTTGCGTCAGGTCTCGATCCAAGGTCACCACAGCGGCATCCGAACCGCCGTACGGTGATCGGTACTCGGGATCGCTCCAGATACCGGTGACTTTCGCGACGGTTCCGGCCTTGGTGTCCTTGTTCTCGCGCCCGGCCACGACCTTGAGCGAGTCAGGCTGCTCGTCATGCACGCAGTGCGCGGCTGTGACGACCTTGTTCGGCGCGATGATGGCTCCGCCGCAGAACTGCATGTCGTGGGAGTCCGTCAGGTACACCACCCACGGGTAGTCCGCGAGGGATGCCTGATCACCGCCGACGACAGGTGCGGGTGTCCGGGGGTGCGGGAGCGGTACAGGCGGTGGAGGTGCGGGCGGTGTGCGACCCACCGCATCAGCGTTCGACGTGCTCAGGGCGGGCAACAGGATCAGGGCCACGAGCATCCCGGTCAGGATGCGCAGCCGGCGCACGAGCTGTCCCATGTGATCGCTCCTCTCCCCCAAAGCGGTCGTGGCACGTCCGCGGCTGCGGTCCGTCGCGGGCTCACGCCCACCGAATCGGCTCCAGCCAGCTGACGTCCGCCGACCCTCTGGCTCGACAAAGTGTCCATGAGAGAGAGGGACGAACCAGGGGCGCTGATTCAGATCACCAAGGTGCGCCACTCGATCGAGCGACCAGCGGGGCGAACACCACACGGCTGGAGCAGAGCCCTCCAGCCGTGCGGGAATTCGCTCAGTCCTCCAGTTGGCCTTCCAGTTCGAGGTAGACCTCGCGCAGCGCCTCCAACGTGTCCTGCTCGGGCTCGGCCCACAGACCACGGTCCGCGGCCTCAAGCAAGCGCTCGGTCATACCGCGCAGCGCCCACGGGTTGGAGTCGCGGAGGAACCGCTGCACCTGCTCGTCGAACACGTAGGACTCCGCGAGCTTGGTGTACATCCAGTCGTCCACGACACCTGCCGTGGCGTCGAAACCGAACAGGTAGTCCACGGTGGCCGCCATCTCGAAGGCGCCCTTGTACCCGTGCCGCTGCATGGCGGAAATCCAGCGCGGGTTGACCACCCGAGCGCGGAACACGCGCTTGGTTTCTTCGCCCAGCGTTCGGGTTTTCACCGCGTGCGGCACCGCCGAGTCGCCGACGTAGGCGGCCGGGTTCTTGCCGGCCAGCGACCGCACCATGGCGACCATGCCGCCGTGGTACTGGAAGTAGTCGTCGGAGTCCGCGATGTCGTGCTCGCGCGTGTCCACGTTCTTCGCGGCCACCTGGATGCGCCGGAACGCGGTTTCCATGTCCGCGCGCGCCTCCCGGCCGTCGAGACCACGGCCGTAAGCGAAACCGCCCCACGTCGCGTAGACCTCGGCGAGGTCGGCGTCGGTGCGCCAGTTGCGCGCATCGATCAGCGGCAGCAGACCGGCACCGTAAGCGCCTGGCTTGGAACCGAAGATCCGGCTGCTGGCCCGGCGCGCGTCGCCGTGCTCGGACACATCCGCCCGGTAGTGCGCGGCGACGTAGTTCTGCTCGTCGGGCTCGTCAAGCGCGGCGACCGCCTGCACGGCGTCGTCGATCAGTGCCACGACGTGCGGGAACGCGTCGCGGAAGAAGCCAGAGATACGCACGACGACGTCGATGCGCGGTCGGCCGAGTTCCGCGGTGGGAACCACCTCGAAGCTGGTGACTCGCCGGGACGCTTCGTCCCACACAGGGCGGCAGCCCAGCAGCCACAGCACCTCCGCGATGTCATCGCCCTGGGTGCGCATGGCGGAGGTGCCCCACACGGTCAGACCCACCGAACGCGGGTAGTCGCCGGTGTCCTCGCGATGGCGTGCGATCAGCGACTCGGCGAGCGCCTGGCCGACGTCGAACGCGTTCCGCGTCGGGATGGCCTTCGGGTCGACGGAGTAGAAATTGCGCCCGGTCGGCAGCACGGAGACCAGACCGCGGGTCGGCGAACCGGACGGGCCCGAAGGGACGAACCCGCCGTCGAGCGCGTGCACCACGTGGTCCACTTCGTCCGTGGTCCGGGCCAGCCGGGGCGCAAGTTCGATGCAGGCGAATCGCAGCACGTCGATCACCTGCCGCACCGGTTCACCCAGCACGCCCTCGACCACGGACGGCACCGCGCTGGCGTCCCATTCCGCGTCCGCGAGGCCGGTGACGAGCTTGCGCGCGAGTGCCTCCAGCAGGTCCACCGCATCGGCCGCGGACGCGGCAGGTCCCCGCACCAGCGCCGTCAGGGCGGCCGGGACCTCCGCCTTGACCCCCGGTTCGGCCAGCAACCGCTGCTCGTCAAGTCCGAAGTGGACACCCAATGCGGAGCGCAGGCCCGGCAGCGCACCGACCGTGCCGCCGAACACCTGCGTGGCGCGCAGGACCGCGAGCACGTCGTTGACCAGCTCGTCACCTTCCGGCGCGCGCCCCAGTATGTGCAGCCCGTCGCGGATCTGCACGTCCTTGATCTCGCAGAGATAGCCGTCGATGTGCATCACGAAGTCGTCGAAGGACTCGGCGTCCGGCTGCTCGTCCTGGTGCAGGTCGTGATGCAGCTGCGCTGCGGTCACCAGTTCCCAGATCTGGTTGCGCAGCGTGGGCTTCTTGTCCGGGTCCAGCTCGCTGACGATGGCGTACTCGTCGAGCAGCTGCTCCAGCTTCGCGATCTCGCCGTAGGTGTCGGCCCTGGCCATCGGCGGGATCAGGTGGTCCACGACGACCGCGTGCCCGCGGCGCTTCGCCTGGGTGCCCTCGCCGGGATCGTTGACGATGAACGGGTAGACCAGTGGCAGGTCGCCGAGGACCGCATCCGGCGCGCAGTCCGCGGCCAGGCCCAGCCCCTTGCCCGGCAACCATTCCAGCGTGCCGTGTTTGCCCAGGTGCACGACGGCGTCGGCGCCGAACTCCTCGGCCAGCCACCGGTAGGCGGCCAGGTACTGGTGTGACGGCGGCAGATCCGGGTCGTGGTAGATCGCGATCGGGTTCTCCCCGAAACCGCGCGGCGGCTGGATCAACAACACGACGTTGCCGAAACGCAGGGCTGCGACGTAGATCGTGCCGTCCTCGACGTACAACTCGCCCGGCGGCGGTCCCCAGTGCCGTTGCATCGCTTCGCGCAACGACTCGGGCAGCGCGGCGAACCACTCCTGGTACCGGCTCGCCGCGACCCGGATCGCGGCCTGCTGCATCTGGCCCTCGGTCAGCCACTCGACGTCGTGGCCACCGGCGGCGATGAGCTGGTGAATCAGGCTGTCCCCGTCCAGACTGGACAGATCGAGCCGGCCGACGTCGTACCCGGCGGCCTCCAGCGCCCGCAGCAGCACGACGGCGGACGCAGGGGTGTCCAGTCCGACCGCGTTGCCCACCCGCGAGTGCTTGGTCGGGTAGGACGAGAGCACGATGCCGAGCTTCTTGTCGCTGTTGCTCCGGTGCCGCAACGTCGCCAGCGACACCGCCGTCCCCGCGATCCGCTTCGCGCGCTCGGCGTCCGCGACGTACACCGGGATGCCGTCGTCGCCGGCTTCCTTGAACGAGAACGGCACGCCGATCAACCGGCCGTCGAACTCGGGCACCGCGACCTGCATCGCAGCGTCCATAGGGGACAGTGCGGCGTCGCTGTCCTCCCAGGTCGCGCGGCTGGTCGTCAGGCACAGGCCCTGCAGCACCGGGACGTCCAGGGCCGCCAGCGCACCCGCGTCCCACGCATCCTCGCCACCCCCGGCGCTGGCATCGGCGGCGACAGCGCCGCCGGCCGCGAGCACGGTGGCAACGAGCGCGTCACACCCGCCGAGCAGCTCCTGCAAGCCGGCGGTGTCGGACAGTCCACGCAGCGAGCCGCAAAACACCGGCAACGCGTTCGCGCCAGCCGCTTCCAGCTGGTCGGCCAGGGTGTCGACGAATGCCGTGTTACCAGCGAGTGCGTGTGCGCGGTAGAAGACAACACCCACGGTGGGCCGGGTCGGGTCGTGTGCCCGCTCGCCGTACACGCCGAACTCCGGTGTCTTGCGCGGCGGCGCGAAGCCCTCGCCCGTCAGCAACACCGCGTCGGAGAGGAAGCGCGCGAGCTCGCCGAGGTTGTCCGCGCCGCCTTCGACGAGGTAGGCCAGAGCTTCGGTCGCGACCCCTGCCGGCACGGTCGAGTGCGCCATCATCTCGGCGTCTGGAGTGGACTCACCCCCCAGGCACACGGTCGGCACGCCGGACGCCACGACGGCATCCAGCCCCTCCTCCCACGCGCGACGGCCACCGAGCAGCCGCACCACCGCGATATCCACACCTTCGAGCAGCGCGGCGACCTCGTCCGCGGCGACCCGGGAAGGATTGGCCACCCGGTAGCCGCCGTCCGACGAGCGCGCGGCCAGCAGGTCGGTGTCCGCTGTGGACAGAAGGAGCACCTTGGCCGGACGTCCAGAGTCGGTCACGCGAAACTGTCCTCCCTCGGGGTACGCGCCCCGGTGTCGGGTCATCGGCGGGCGGAGTGTCCTGACTCCCGGATCGTCGCCGCCCCACCGCCTTCCCGCCCGTCGCCGGGCCGTGGCCTGTACGTGAGGTGGCTTCCCGGTCACAGTGGCGCGACCGCCCCGGATTCGCACCGGGTTCCTCCGCTGCGCCGCCTGGCGCGGACATCCTAACCGGGCAACCCGGTGTGACCCGGACACCGGATCTGTGATCCGACCTGGTCGTGACGTGGATCATCAGGTGACGCTGGGTGTTCGTTGTCTGACTCGCCGGCAGCGATGTCCCCCACCAGCGCACTCACGCGGGCCAAACCCCGTTATGGTGGCCCGCGCGGTGATCTTTCACCCGGTAAGCAGCTCCTTTCGGCGCGAGCAGCGCCGCACGTGCGCAGGAGGCGAGACACATGAGTCTTGAGCGTCCGATCGACCCTGATCCGTACTCACTGTTGCCGCAGGTGCCGTCGTTCACCGTGACGTCCACGGACGTCACTGACGGCGAGCCGATGTCGACCACCCACGTGTTCGACGGCATGGGCGCGGGCGGCGAGAACCGCTCTCCCCAGCTGAGCTGGCAGGGTTTCCCCGAAGGCACCCAGAGTTTCGTGGTGACCTGCTTCGACCCCGACGCCCCGATCCCCGGCGGCTTCTGGCACTGGGTGCTGGTGGACGTCCCGGTCTCGGTGACGGAGTTGGCCACCGGTGCCGGCGACCGCAGCGGTCTTGGCGTGCCCTCCGGCGCGTTCCACGTCGCCAACGACATGGGCGAGCACGCCTACGGCGGTGCCGCGCCGCCGCCCGGTGACCGTCCGCACCGCTACTACTTCGTGGTGCACGCGGTGGACACCGACAAGCTCGGCGTGGACAGCAAGGCGTCCCCGGCAGTGGTCAGCTTCAACCTGGCCTTCCACACGCTGGGGCGCGCGATCATCACACCTACCTACACGCGCTGACGCGCGAGTCCGGGGGCCGACGTGGGTGTGCGCGTGCTTCCCGCCGCCGTGGCGGTGATCTTCGCGCTCGTGTCGGCCCTCGGGCTGTTCGTGCCGTTCGTCGCACGCACGCACCGCCGGCGCGGCGAGCTGTGTGCCCGCGACGCCCTAGCACGCTTCGCTTTCCTTGTGCACGCCATGGCACTCGCGGCCTACGTGCTGTTGCCGCTGCCCTCTGCACAGAGCGTGTGCGAGGTGTTCGCGGACGTGCATCCGCAACTTGAACCCTTGACGTGGCTCCGTGGGACCGCTCGGCTGTCGGAACTGCCGGCCGCACTGCTCGCGGACACCCCAGCTCAGCAGTTCGCCCTGAACGTGCTGCTGTTCATACCGCTCGGCGCCTTCTGCCGGTCTCTGTTCGGTCTCCGCACCGCCACCGCCACAGCAGTGGGTGGCGGGATCTCCCTGCTGGTCGAGATCACCCAGTTGACGGGCGTGTGGTTCACGTACCCGTGCCCGTACCGGTGGTTCGACGTTGACGACCTGATCGCCAACACCTGCGGGGCCTTCCTCGGGGCCGTCCTGGCGCGGCCGGTCCGCATGACGTCGTTGAGCAGCGCCGACCCGGAGCGTCCGCGCCGGGTGACCGCCGAGCGCAGGCTGCTCGGGATGTGCTGCGACGTCGTGGTGTTGTGGTGGTTGGGCACCATTCTCTTGCGGGTCGCCGAGTTCAGCCTCGACGCCGGCTCGCTACCGCCCGGCTGGGAGGCGCCCGTTGAGGCGGCAGTGCTGTGGTTCGCGCCGGCGGCGCTCACCTTGCTGATCACCGGCCTGGGCGGCGGAAACACCGTGGGCCAGCACGCTGTACTCCTGCGGACGACACCACCCCCGGGGAAGGCGTCGATGCTGGCCCGATGGTTGGTGGGTCTCGGCGGGCTCGCCGTCCTGGAAGGAACGCTGCGGATCGCTGGCTGGGCCACTCTGGCCGTCCCCGCGGGCATCCTCTGGTGTGCCGCGCACGCGTTCGGCGTGACGTGGACCGCAGATCATCGAGGAATCAGCGGGCGGCTGGCGAAGTTGCGCGTGGTAGACCAGAGGGCACCTGGACCAGCGGCAGCAGCGGACCGTTAAGGCAGGATGGACACGTGCGGCACTTCGATCTTGTGATCATCGGTACCGGGTCGGGGAACTCGATCCTCGACGAGCGCTTCGCGGACTGGGATGTCGCCATCGTCGAGAAGGGCATCGGCCAACTCGGCAGCTACGGTGGCACCTGCCTCAACGTCGGGTGCATTCCGACGAAGATGCTGGTGCACACCGCAGACGTGGCCAGCGCCCCCAGCTCCGCCAGCAAGCTCGGCGTCGACCTGCGGGCACCGGACGTACGCTGGGACGACGTCCGCGACCGGGTCTTCGGCCGGATCGACCCGATCGCCGCAGGGGGCCGGCGTCACCGTGTCGAGGACAACCCGAACGTGACGGTCTACGAAGGTCTCGGCCGCTTCACTGGCCGCAAGCGGCTGCTGGTGGACACGCCCGGTGGACCGGAAGAGATCACCGCGGACCGGTTCGTGGTGGCCGCGGGCGGGCGTCCCATCCGGCCGGACATCCCGGGCATCGAGGACGTCGGCTTCCACACCAGCGACACCGTCATGCGGTTGGACGAGCTGCCAGCGCGCATGATCATCATGGGCACCGGGTTCGTCGGCACCGAGTTCGCGCACGTCTTCTCCGCGCTCGGTGTCGACGTCACCGTGATCGGCCGTTCCGGGCGCCTGCTGCGCTCGGAGGACCCCGACATCTCCCACCGGTTCACCGAGATCGCCACCCAGCGCTGGGACGTACGGCTCAACCGCAAGGAAACCCGCGTCGAGCAGCACGGCGGCGTGACCCGGCTGCACCTGGAAGGCCCGGAGGGAGCCGAGGTCGTCGACGCGGAGGTACTGCTGATCGCCGTCGGTCGCACCCCGAACTCGGACCTGCTGGACACCGCTGCCGCCGGCATCGAGACCCGCGCGGACGGCAAGATCGTGGTGGACGCCACCCAACGCACGTCGGTCGACGGGGTGTGGGCACTCGGCGACATCAGTTCCGACTACGAGCTCAAGCACGTCGCCAACCACGAGATGCGCGTGGTGCAGCACAACCTGCTGCACCCGGACGCGCCGATCTCAAGCGATCACCGTTTCGTCCCGCACGCGGTGTTCTCGTCTCCACAGATCGCGGCCGTGGGGTTGACCGAGCGGGAGGCGCAGGAGCGGGGCCTTCGCTACGTCACGGCCACCCAGGACTACGCCGGGATCGCGTACGGCTGGGCGATGGAAGACACCACCGGGTTCGCCAAGGTCCTCGCGGACCCGGCGAGCGGGCAGTTGCTCGGCGCGCACATCATCGGGCCGCAGGCGCCCACCCTCATCCAGCCCCTGATCCAGGCGATGCACTTCGGCCTGGGCGCCCGGGACATGGCGCGGGGGCAGTACTGGATCCACCCGGCCATGCCCGAACTCATCGAGAACGCGCTCCTCAACCTGCCGCTGGACGGGCCGTGGCACTCGGCCGCCCTGCCCGGCACCGACTGATCAGCGGCGTGCGGGCTGATCACACGGTGCGGGGTCGGCCAGCCACGGCGCCGACCGCGCCCTGAACCACGAGCACGGCGAGCAGCACCGCCAGGGACACCGACCAAGTCCCGGTGACGGTGTGCAGGACGCCGAACATGAACGGCCCGCTCGAAGCGATCACGTAGCCGGCGCTCTGCGCCATCGCGGAAAGCTGCCCGGTCTCGGCGGCCGTACCGGTCCGCAGCGAGATCAACGTCAGCGCCATGGGGAACGCGCTCATCCCGACCCCGACGAGGACCACCCACAGCAGCGGCACCGAGGTCGGGGCCAGCAACAGCCCGAGCACGCCGGCGATGCTGCACAAGGCGAGTCCGACCGTCCACCGGGACTGGCTGCGACCGCGAGTCACCAGCGGCGGCAGCGCGAGGCTGACCGGCACCCCGAGCAGCAGCAGAATCCCCAGGTAGAGGCCGGCGGTAGTGCGATCGACACCGGCGCCGGTGAACACCTCGGGCAACCACCCCATCACGACGTAGGCGAACAGCGACTGCATGGCGAAATAGGCGGTGACCATCCACGCCAGCGGGCTGCGCAGCATTCTCCCCATGCCGGGGCGGTCGGTCCCGTTCTGGGACCGGCTTGCCGCTGGCTGGGGCTCCGCCCACCGCCGGCCCGAGGCCCCCCAGGTCACCGCCGCCGCCAGCGCCAGCGCGGCCCATGCCGCCAGCGCCAGCCGCCAACCGCCGAAAGCGCTGCTCATCAGCGGTGTCAGCGAGGAACCAGCGGCTCCTCCGGCCGCCATCGTGGCGGTGTACACGCCGGTCGCGAGACCTACCCGCTCCGGGAACGCCCGCTTGACGACCACCGGGATCAGCACGTTGCACAGCGCGATCGCGGCGGCGACCACGAAGGTGCCGGACATCACCACGCCCGGTCCACCCAGGATGCGCAGCAGCATCGCCCCAGTCAGCACACCCAGTGCCACACCGACGGTCCGGTGCATCCCGAACCTCCGGGACAGCAACGGCGCGAGGCTGCCGACCACACCGAAGCACAAGGTCGGAAGCGCCGTCAGGACGCTCGTCCACATCGTCGACACGCCCAGTGCGTCGCGGACCTCACCGAGAATCGAGGCGAGGCTGGTCACCGCCGGCCGCATGTTGGCGGCTGCGAGGGCGACACCCGCGAGCAGCAGCCCGCCCCCGGCAAGGGCGGTGGCGTTCCGGGTGCCCGTCCGCGCAGCACCGGACGACCGAGTCATGGTCGGTTGTGTTCCAACTGAGCGGTTGTCTGGCAGCGAAATCGCATCGGAATGAATCTCGGGGGCTGCAGTGCTGGCATCCTTGTCCGTCAAACGATGAACAACAGGGCGATGAACGACATGGCGGGTGCGCGACTTCTGGGACATCGCGTACTAGTATGTCAAACGTAGGATGTTTGGATGAAAGGACCCCTGCTGTGCCTTTGGTCACCACCAAACGGACGGGCCTCGTCGACCAGGTCATCGAGCAGATGCGCGAGCTGGTCTCCTCCGGTGAGTGGCCGCTTGACCAGCGCATTCCACCGGAATCGGAGCTGGTCAACGCACTCGGAGTCGGGCGCAACACGGTTCGGGAGGCAGTGCGCGCGTTAGCGCACGCGGGCCTGTTCGAGGTGCGCCAAGGCGACGGCACGTTCGTGCGCGCCACCAGCGAACTTTCCGGCGCCGTGCGCCGGCTGTGCGGAACCGAGCTGCGGCAGGTGCTCGAAGTGCGCCGTGCGCTGGAGGTCGAAAGTGCCCGCCTGGCCGCGACCGCCCGCACCGACGACGACATCCGCCGCCTGCAGACGGTGCTGGAAGCCAGGGACGACGCGATGCGCGACCGGGAGCGAGACCGGGCGGTTGCCACGGACACCGCCTTCCACCTGCAACTCGTGGAAGCCTCACACAACGCGGTGCTCATCGAGCTCTACCAGGGCATCAGCGAGGCGGTGGCCTCCAGCGTGGCGACAACGTTCGACTCCGAGTACGGGCAGAAACACCACTTCTCGCACACCGAACTGTTCGAAGCCGTCCGCGACCGCGACCCGGCGCGCGCAGCCGCCGAAGCCGGTGGGTTCCTGGAAGAGCTGCTCTCTCAGATCGGCGGGCCCAGCGGCGACTGACAGCGCTGGCCGCTGTCGAGCAGACCCGAGACGGCGTCGGTGTCCAGGTGTTTCGCCACCAGGTCCCCGAGGAGGTCGAGCTGGCCCGCTCGGATGGCCGCGAAATCGGTGCTGGCGGCGGCGACGAAGCCGTCGCGGCCCGCGCGCTGCGCGGCCCACCGCAGGAACCGCCGGCGGAAGGCGTCGTTCTCGAACAGGCCGTGCCAGTGCGTGCCGGCGACCGGCCCGGACAGCGCCCCTTCCCCCTCGCCTCCCGGCAGGTGCACCAGCGGTTCGAGGTCGTCCGAGCGGCGGACGACCGTCCCGTGGTGGATCTCGTATCCCGTGACCGGCTCGTCCAGCACGGTCCCGACCGGCCGAGCGAGGTGCTTGCGTGCGGCGAACTCGATCTCGACGTCGAGCAGGCCGAGACCGTCCACCGTGCCACCGGCGGACTCCACGTGGTCGGTGATCCGGCGGGCAAGCATCTGGAAACCGCCGCAGATCCCGACCACGGGCAGTCCGCTTCGAGCGTGCCGGCACACGGCCTCAGCCAGTCCGGTGTCACGGAGCCACGCCAGGTCCGCTGCCGTTGCCTTCGACCCCGGTAGCACCACGAGATCGGCATCGGTCAGCCGTGACGGCTCAGTGACGAACCGCACCGCGACACCGGGTTCGGCGGCCAGTGCCTCCACGTCGGTGGCGTTGGAGATGCGTGGCAGCTTCGGTACCGCGACCCGCAGCCACTGCTCCCCCACCGGTGGCGCCGGCCTGCCGACGACACCGTCCGCGACGTAGGACAGCGAGTCCTCGGCGTCCAGCCACAGGTCCTCGCACCACGGCAGCACCCCCCACACCCCGCGGCCCGTGCGTTCGCGGAGCATGTCGAGGCCCGGTGCGAGCAACTCCGGGTCGCCACGGAACTTGTTGATCACAAAGCCGGCGATGAGTGCCTGATCCGCCGGGTCCAGGAGCGCGAGCGTGCCGTAGAGCTGCGCGAACACGCCACCCCGGTCGATGTCGCCGACGACGAGCGTCGGCAGGCTCGCGGCTCGCGCCAACCCCATGTTCGCGATGTCGTGGGCCCGCAGGTTGATCTCGGCCGGCGAGCCCGCGCCTTCGCAGATCACGTAGTCGTACTCGCCGCGCAACTCGTCCAAAGTGGACACCACGGTGTCCAGCAGTGCGGCCTTGCGGTCGCGGTAGGACATCGCGGTCACGTCGCCGTCAGCCCGGCCGAGTACGACGACCTGCGAGCTGCGGTCGCTGCCCGGCTTGAGCAGCACCGGGTTGAACCGCACCTCCGGCTCGACCCCGGACGCGGCGGCCTGCACCGCCTGTGCCCGGCCGATCTCGCCACCGTCCGGGGTGACCACCGAGTTGTTCGACATGTTCTGCGCCTTGAAGGGCGCGACCTTCGCACCCCGGCGCGCCAGCCACCGGCACAATCCGGCCACCAGCACGCTCTTCCCCGCATCCGACGTCGTCCCGGCGACGAGTACTGCTCCGCTCACCCTGCCTTCCTACCCGAAGGCAGGGCCGCACTCAGGGCAGGGTCAGGATCTCGTTGCCCTCTTCGGTGATCAGGATGGTGTGCTCGAACTGGGCCGTCCAGCTCTTGTCCCGGGTGGTCACCGTCCAGCCGTCGTCCCACATGTCGTACTCGTGGGTGCCCAGCGTGATCATCGGTTCGATGGTGAACGTCATGCCCGGTTCCAGGACCGTCCGCACCGACGGCTCGTCGTAGTGCAGGACCACCAGGCCGCTGTGGAAGGACCGCCCGATGCCGTGACCGGTGAAGTCGCGGACCACTCCGTAGCCGAACCGCTTGGCGTAGGACTCGATGACCCGCCCGATCACGTTCATCTGACGCCCCGGCTGCGCGGCACGGATCGCCCGCATGGTGGCCTCCCTTGTGCGCTCCACCAGCAGGCGAACCTCGTCCGACACGCCGCCGGCCAGGAAGGTGGCGTTGGTGTCGCCGTGCACGCCGCCGACGTAGCCGGTGACGTCGACGTTGACGATGTCGCCGTCTTCGATCACGGTCGAGTCCGGGATGCCGTGGCAGATCACCTCGTTCAGTGAGGTGCAGCACGACTTCGGGAAACCGCGGTAGCCGAGAGTCGACGGGTAGACGCCGTTGTCGCAGAAGAACTCGTGCACGACGGCGTCGATGTGATCGGTGGCCACACCGGGCGCCACGACCTTGCCCGCCTCCACCAGCGCCTGCGCCGCGAGTTTGCCGGCCACGCGCATCGCCTCGATGACCTCGGGTGGCTGCACGTGCGGATCGCCGTTGCGCTTGGGTGCCGGCTTGTCGACGTATTCGGGACGTTCGATGGAAGCAGGGACGGGGCGGCGGGGTGTCTGGACGCCTGGCGTCAACGGAGTTCGTACCGGCATAGCCTCCACTCTAAGAGGTCCAGCGGTCACGCCTGCGTCCCAGCCTGCCGTCGACCAGGTGAGGCGGTGGTCAGGCCCGCACGCTCGGCGGCTTCGAGCAACCCCGCGTCGTACGAGACGAAGGCGTGCAGCTGATCGCCCATCCGCAAGGCGGACGCGAGGTGCACCGCGCCGAGCAGGTCCATCCCACCGTCCATGCCGGCCGCCGCGTTGAGCACCCCGTCCTCCACGGGCACGGAGTCGATGTGCTCCAGCACGTTGCGTGCCAGTTCCTCGGCCGCCGCGCCCGTTTCGCGGAACGTGCGGGTCACGTCCGCCTTCGACATCGCGCTGGTAACCGTTCCGTGTTCCTGGTTGTCGCGAATCCAGTCACTGAGCTCGGTGCTCTCCGGCTCGGGTGCGATCATCCTGACCAGCGCGGAGGAATCCAGATAGATCAAGGTCGCTCCTGTTCCGCCTGCGTACGGGGGCAGGCATGGCTCGCGGGGAAGTCGCGAGCGCCGAAACTAGCACAAGGCGACCTCACTGCGTAGTGGACAGAAAACGCTGCGCAACCCCCGCGGCCGACGTAGCGGACCGGTGATCAGCACGGCAAACGCCCGTTCATCTCGGCAACCCACAAACCACCCGTGTGAGTGATGAGATCGCCGAACCGTGCCGTTCAGTCGTCAGAAGAGCACCGTGCTGAACGAGCCCTGCTCCCGGAAACCGACCCTGGCGTACGCCAGACGGGCAGGGATGTTGAAGTCGTTGACATACAGGCTCGCCGTGCGTCCCAGACCGCGTATCAGGTGATTCACCACCGCGGCTGTACCCGCCGCACCCAGGCCGTGGCCTCGCCGGTCCGGGTGCACCCACACACCCTGAATCTGCCCGACCGTCCGGGACAGCGCACCGATCTCGGCCTTGAACACGACCTCGCCATCCTCGAATCGGGCGAAGGCGCGCCCGGTGGAGATCAGCTCAGCAACCCGGGCACGGTAACCCGGACCGCCCCCGTCCGTGCGCGGGTCGACACCCACTTCCTCGGTGAACATCGCGATCGCGGCCGGTAGGTACCGGTCGAGCTCGTCGGGTCGTACCGACCGCACGTGCGGGTCGGGGGCGACCTGCGGTGGGCCGGACAGCACCATGAGCGGCTGATCGGCGCGCAACTCGCGGGCCGGTCCCCAGTCCGCGGCCAACTCGTCCCAGAGCGCCAGCACCTGCTCCGAGGGGCCGACCAGGGACGAGCAGACCCGCCGGCGACGCAGCGCGCGGTCGGCGAACGCGCGCATTCCGTCAGGGCCGCCGAGCAGCGGGATCAGGTTCGCACCCGAAAAGCACAACCCGTCCAAGCGATGGCCGTAGCCCCACAGCTCGCCGCCCAGACGAACCGGATGCAGGCCGCCGACCTCCACCCGCGCCGCCACCATGCACGCCCCGACCGGGTCGCGTTCCATCACCGCGCGAACGCGCCGAGCGTCGCGCTCGTCGAGCAGGCGTGCGCCGCCCAGCCTGAGCACGCGACCAGATTGCCAGAAAGCACTGCCCAACGCGATGGCATCCGGTTACGAACGCCGGGGGACCCGACACCACCCGAATGCAGCACGAAACGGAGCGCGTATCAGCTCACCGTGACGACCGGGTTGCCCGAGTCCGCCGTCTCGCCGGTCTCGCCCATCTCGTCAGCGATCCGCATCGCTTCCTCGATGAGCGTCTCGACGATCTGGTGCTCCGGCACGGTCTTGATCACCTCGCCCTTGACGAAGATCTGCCCCTTGCCATTACCGGACGCGACGCCCAGGTCCGCCTCCCGTGCCTCGCCCGGGCCGTTGACCACGCAGCCCATCACGGCTACCCGCAGCGGCACCTCCATGCCCTCCAAGCCGGCCGTGACCTCGTCCGCCAGCTTGTAGACGTCCACCTGGGCACGGCCGCAGGACGGACAGGACACGATCTCCAACTTGCGCGGACGCAGGTTCAGCGACTGCAGGATCTGCTGGCCGACCTTGATCTCCTCCACCGGCGGGGCCGACAGCGACACCCGGATGGTGTCCCCGATGCCCTGGCGCAGCAGCGCGCCGAACGCGACCGCCGACTTGATGGTGCCCTGGAACGCGGGGCCGGCCTCGGTTACGCCCAGGTGCAGCGGGTAGTCGCACTGCTCGGCGAGAAGCTCGTACGCCCGCACCATGACCACTGGGTCGTTGTGCTTGACCGAGATCTTGATGTCGTGGAAGTCGTGTTCGGCGAACAGGCTCGCCTCCCACAACGCCGACTCCGCCAGCGCCTCCGGCACGGCCTTGCCGTACTTCTTCATCAGCCGCGGGTCCAGCGACCCCGCATTGACACCGATGCGGATCGGCGTGCCGTGGTCCTTGGCTGCCTGGGCGATCTCCTTGACCTGGTCGTCGAACTTGCGGATGTTGCCCGGGTTCACCCGCACGCCGGCACAGCCGGCCTCGATCGCGGCGAACACGTACTTGGGTTGGAAGTGGATGTCGGCGATCACCGGGATCTGCGACTTCTTCGCGATCGCCGGTAACGCGTCCGCGTCATCCGCGCTCGGGCAGGCCACCCGCACGATGTCGCAGCCCGCGGCCGTCAACTCCGCGATCTGCTGCAACGTCCCGTTGATGTCCGCGGTGTTGGTGGTGGTCATCGACTGCACCGAGATGGGGGACTCACTGCCCACCCCGACCGGTCCGACCCGCAACTGCCTGGTCTTGCGCCGCTCGGCCAGTACCGGGGCTGGTCCCGCGGGCATGCCCAGATCGACGGTCATCGAATACTCTCCACCTTTTGCACGGGATCACTGTCTCTTGCACGGGTTCACTGTGTTGATCGAGACCGTGGGTTGAGGGCAACCCACGGGTTATGGAAACCACGTAGTCGTGGAAACCACTGGGCTCTACGATACCGCCGCTGGATGAGACGCCCGCCGCGCGTGACCTGCACGTGTGACCAGGCACGACATCCCGCCGGGAAAGTTCACCCCGCTGTCACCAACAGGCGGAAAATTCTCGACCAACATTCACCTGAAGGTGCCCCACGCGCGAAGGACTCGCTCGCCTCGGAACTCGGCTCAGAACAGGGTGACCGGGTTGACGATGTCCGCGACGAGTACCAGCAGCGAGTACGCGATGAACAGCAGGCTCGCCGCATAGGCCACGGGCATGAGCTTCGCCGTGTCGAACGGCCCCGGGTCGGGTCGCCGTACCAGGGACGCGAACTTCCGTCGGATCGACTCCCACACCGCGCCCGCGATGTGTCCCCCGTCCAGCGGCAAGATCGGCAGCATGTTCAGCACGAACAGTGACAGGTTCACCCCGGCGAGCAGTTGGATCATGATCGCCAGGCGAGCACCGACCGACGCGGAGTCATAGGAGAGCACCTCGCCGCCCAGCCGGCTGGCGCCGACGATGCCGATCGGCGTGTCCTGGGAGCGCTGCTGGCCACTGATGGCGTTGATCAGATCCGGCACGCGCTCCGGTAACTGGATGACCTTCTCCGCGGTCAGAGCGGTGATCCCGCCGATCTGCCCCATCACGCCACCGATGCTCTCCGGCACCCGGACCTGGGTCGGCGTCAGACCGAGGAAGCCGACCGTCTCGTACTTCCCGGACCCGTTCAGTGCCGGCATCTGGTTCCGCATCAGGGTTGGCGTCAGCGTGACGTGCTGACCCTTGCGGTCGACCACCACCGACACGGGACCCGATGCGCGCCGGATCGCGAGCTGCAGCTGGTCCCACGACTGGTACGGCTTCCCATTGAACTCGACGATCTTGTCGCCGGGCTGGAACCCGGCCGCCGCCGCAGGTGACAGAGGCGCCCCCGCCGGGCAGCTCGAAGTGTCCTTCACCGTCGACGGGAGCACGCACTGGCTGACCGCGCCGACCGTCGTCGTGGTCTGGAGCACGCCGTAGCCCATGAGCACGCCCGCGAACAGCATGAACGCGAGGATCAGGTTCATGAACGGGCCGGCGGCCATCACGATGATCCGCTTCCACGGCTTGCGCTGGTAGAACTGCCGGTGCGCGTCCTGCGGGCTGACCTCCTCGGCGACCGCTTCGCGTGCGTCCTCGATCATCCGCCGCCACGGCGCCGACGAGCCCGAACGGCCGAACTCCTCGTCCTTCTTCGGCGGGAACATCCCGATCATCCTGATGTAGCCGCCGAAGGGGATCGCCTTGATCCCGTACTCCGTGTCACCGTGCTTGCGTGACCACAGCGTCCTGCCGAAGCCGACCATGTACTGGGTCACCTTGACACCGAACAGCTTCGCGGTGGACAGATGGCCCAGCTCGTGCCAGGCGATGGAGAACAACAGCCCGAAGAAGAAGACCACAATCCCTATCAGGACCAACATCAGTTCGTTCTCCCGGTCGCCGTCGGCCGATCCGCTGTGGCTGGGTTCGTTGTGGCTGGGTTCGTTGGCGTGACCGAACGCCCCGCGAGTTCGCGCGCTCTGGCTCGCGCCCACTCCTCGGCCGCGAACACCTCACGCACGTCCGCAGGCTCACCCTGCCACTGCTGTGCTTGCGAGAGCACCTGTTCCACAGTGTGCACGATCGAAGTGAAACTGGCCCGTCCCGAAAGGAACGCGGCGACCGCCTCCTCGTTGGCCGCGTTGTAGACCGCCGGCAGGCAGCCGCCCACGCTGCCCGCGTGCCGGGCCAGCGCCACGGCCGGAAACGCCTCGTCATCCAGCGGTTCGAAGGTCCATGCGGTGGGCGTGGCGAAGGACACCGCCGGCGCGGCGCCGGCGACCCGATGCGGCCAGTCCAGCCCCAGCGCGATCGGCAGGCGCATGTCCGGCGGGCTGGCCTGCGCCAGCGTCGACCCGTCCACGAACGTCACCATGGAATGCACGATCGACTGCGGGTGCACGACGACGTCGATCCGGTCATACGGCACCCCGAACAGCAGGTGCGCCTCGATCAGCTCCAGGCCCTTGTTGACCAGCGTGGCGGAGTTGATCGTGACCACCGGTCCCATCGACCAGGTCGGGTGCGCGAGCGCCTGCTCCAGCGTCACCCCTTCCAGCTGCTCGCGGGTGCGTCCCCGGAACGGCCCGCCGGAGGCGGTCAGCACCAGCCGGTCGACCTCGTCGGACCGGCCGGCGAGCAGACACTGGGCCAGCGCCGAGTGCTCCGAGTCGACGGGCACGATCTGTCCGGGTCGCGCCTGGCGCAGCACAAGTGGACCACCGGCGATCAGCGACTCCTTGTTCGCCAGCGCCAGCGTGGCGCCCTGCTCCAGCACCGCGAGGGTGAGCTGCAGCCCACGCGAACCGTCGACCCCGTTGAGGACGACGTCGGCGGGCAGAGAACGCACCAGTTCAGCGGCGGCCTCAGCGCCGGCCAGGACCTGCGGCTTCCTGCCCTTCCCCCGCTGCTGCGCCAGGGCGTCGATGGCCGCGCGTACCTCGTCACCGGCGGACTCCCTCGCCACCGCCACTGCGTCGACGTCGAAGTCGACGGCCTGCTCGGCCAGCATGCCGGCGTCGCTACCGCCCGCGGCGAGGCCACGTACCCGGAACCGCTGCGGGTTGCGGCGGATCACGTCAAGCGCCTGGGTGCCGATCGAACCGGTCGAGCCCAGGATCACCACTTCTCGGGTGCCAGGGTCCGCGGGTTGTGCCCTGTCGACCAGTTGTGCGCTGTCGGCCAGTTGTGAGCTGTCAACCAGTTGTGCCCGGTCAGTGGGCTTGGCAGTGTCCATCGGCGGTTATTGTCCCCGAAGTAGTACCGACGTCCCTGAAGCAGGTGACCCTGGTCGAACCCAGCCACACCGAAGTGTGGCCAGGAACATGTGCGAGGATGCATCGACCGAGCGGTTTGCCCGGCAATACTGGTAGCAGGTGCACCCGAGGTGTGGGTGCTCGTTGATTCTGGCGCAGGAGGGAACGTGGCGACCACGGAGCTGGAGAAGAAGCCCAGCCAGGCCATCGACCCGGAGCAGGAACCGTCGGTCGAATGGGGTTGGCATGGCGGATTCCCCCGGGCCACGCAGGTCGCCGGCTGGTTCAGCGTGATCGCGATGCTGTGCATGCTGATCGGCAACCAGCAGGGCATTCTCAGCGGCGGGCACGAGATCACCGAGTCGGACGCGTGGCTGATCGGTCTCGCCGTCTTCACCACCATCGGCCTGCTCTTCGACCTTCGGCGCAAGCGTCTCGCACGGCTGCGCTGATCACTGATCGCATCACCGGGCGTCCGCCAGCTGGCGGACGCCCGGTTTCAGTCGTCCTGGGCGGCGAGCTGGCCACAGGCAGCGGCGATCTCCTGCCCGCGCGTATCGCGCACGGTGCAGCTCACACCCGCCGCACGCACCCGCCGGACGAACTCGCGCTCGATGTGCTTCGGGCTGGCGTCCCACTCGCTTCCCGGCGTCGGGTTCAGCGGGATCAGGTTCACGTGCACGAGCTGCCCGAGATGTTCGCGCAGGAGCTTGCCGAGCAGGTCGGCGCGCCAGGGATGGTCATTGACGTCCCGGATGAGCGCGTACTCGACGGAGACGCGCCGACCGGTGCGGTCGGCATAGCCTCGGGCCGCCTGGAGCACCTCCGCGACCTTCCACCGCGTGTTGACCGGGACCAGCGTGTCGCGCAGCTCGTCATCCGGGGTGTGCAGTGAGATCGCGAGGGTGACCTGAAGCCCCTCCTCGGTCAGCCGGTTGATCGCGGGCACCAGGCCCACCGTGGACACGGTGACCGACCGCTGCGACAGCCCCAGCCCCTCGGGGGCGGGGTCGCAGATCCGATGAACGGCGTTGATCACACGCCGGTAGTTCGCCAGCGGTTCGCCCATCCCCATGAACACCACGTTGGACAGGCGACCGCCGCCACCCGGAATCGCGCCGTCGCGCATCGTCGCGGCGGCGGCCCGGACCTGGTCGACGATCTCCGCGGTGGACAGGTTGCGTTGCAGCCCGCCCTGACCGGTGGCGCAGAACGGGCACGCCATCCCGCAGCCGGCCTGGCTGGACACGCACACGGTGGCGCGGTCCGGGTACCGCATGAGCACGCTTTCCAGCAGCGTTCCGTCATGCGCCCGCCACAGCGTCTTCCGCGTGGTCCCACCGTCGGTGTCGAGCTCGCGTACGGGGCTCAGCAGCATCGGCAGCAGGCTCTCGGCGAGCCGGTCCCGGCTCGCCGCCGGCAGGTCGGTCATGGCCTGCACGTCGGCCGTCAACCGGCCGAAGTAGTGCCGCGCGAGCTGCTTGGCGCGGAATGGCTGCTCGCCGAGCTCGACCACGGCTGCGCGGCGCTCCTCGGCCGAGAGGTCAGCGAGGTGGCGCGGCGGCATGCCGCGGCGCGGCGCATCGAAGACGAGCGGGAGCGAGGTCGCAGACATAGCGCCGCCGATTCTCCCACGTCCCCGGGGATGTCCGGCCGGCGAGGTCGACACCCATCCGGGCCGGCCCATCCGTGGGCGGGCTTATGGTTGACGCTATGCCGAGCATGACCGAGCGTCCTTCCGCGTCCGTGGAGGACTACCTGCGGGCTATCTACGGGCTCGCCGAGCGCGGCTCCGCCGTCACCAACGCGACCCTGGCGAACCGGCTGGGACTGAGCCCCTCGTCGGTCTCCGGGATGATCAACAAGCTCGCCCAGCTCGGTCTGGTCACCCACGTCCGCTACCGCAGCGTCGAGCTGACGCCGGAGGGGCGCCAGCTGGCCTATGACGTGCTGCGCCGGCACCGCCTCATCGAGCTGTTCCTCGTTGAGGTCCTGGACTACACGTGGGATGAGGTGCACCGGGAAGCCGACGTGCTCGAACACGCGGTGTCCGACGAGCTCGTCGAGCACATCGCGGCCAAGCTCGGCCACCCCACGCACGACCCGCACGGCGATCCGATCCCGACACGGGACGGCACGGTCGAGAAGCCGCGGGCCGAGCTCCTGGACGGGCTCGCCCCCGGCACGGTGGGCACGATCGCCAGGGTGTGGGACACCGACTCGGACCTGCTGCGTTACCTCACCGACCACGGGCTCACCCTGGGCACCCGGATCGAGATCGTCGAACGCAAGCCGTTCGGTGGCCCGC
This sequence comes from Pseudonocardiaceae bacterium, assembly GCA_051984675.1. Classification (GTDB taxonomy): domain Bacteria; phylum Actinomycetota; class Actinomycetes; order Mycobacteriales; family Pseudonocardiaceae; genus JBPYFK01. Next base: position 20,815 of record JBPYFK010000098.1, read on the forward strand.
TGGTGGTTTCGGTGGGTGAGCCGGGCAATGCGGAGACGCATTTTCTGGGTAGCGAGATCACGGAAGCGTTGTCGGTCGACGTGCAGCGGTGAGTGGCTACAGGGCCGGACGCGGGGTGTGTCTGGTGTGCTCCTGCTTTACCTCAGACGCTGCCGGCTCGGTGCTGCTGGTGGCGGGCTGGTCAGGTTCGGCGCCGCCCTCGTCCCCGTAGATCTGCTCGGTGACCAGGCGCTCGTGTAGCTCGTCCGTGCGGTGCGCGCCGAGGACCGCCAGCAGGAGGTCGAACCGGCTGTCGGACAGCGCCACGGACACGTAGCAGAAGCCGACGAGCCCGAGGAACACCAACGCCGAGACCCATTCCACCGAGACCTGCTGCACCAGTAACATCACCGCCACTGCCAGCGCCAGACCGGAGGCGAACGCGATGCCCCGGGCGATCGTGACCCGAGTGAGCATGGACCGGAAAGCCCTGTCCTGCTTGCAGAGCTGGCGCACGATGCGGGCGCGCTCCCGGCGATCCATCAGCGCGAGCCGGCTCAGGCCGGCGGCGACCGGTGTGCCCGCGCGGAAGGCCATACACCCCTCCCGTGCCCATCTGAGTGCCCGTCGATCGGGGTCATCCCAGGATGCACTGGCACTCTGGGTGACCGCATACCAGTCGATCACGCGAATCAGACAGGAGCAAGGCGTCATTCGGGGGCGTTAACGCCACCGCTGAATGTAGTGATGCGTCCCTCTGGATGGCACTGCGACCCGACCTGATGCCCCAACCGGATAACGACCAGGTCGCGCTCCGTTACGGAATGCAGCGACGCCGGATTCATCCGCCTTACCCCGACGACTCACCCAAGCAGCAGCCCTTCCGGCTTGGTACGTGTCCGCAACCGGTATCGGACCGGGATCGTGCGCCCCGGGGTCTCCCGGACCGCCCGATCGGCCACCCGCGCCGAGAACTCGATCCCGAGCACGGCCGCCAGGCTCCCCCGGTCTTCGAATCGCCAGAGCGTGTCGACGCGGGTGCTGCTCAAGCCGTGCCGCTCGAAGAACTCCTCGACCGCGCCGGGGTCGTAGTGCGGCATGTCCGCGCGCATCCAGTCGCCGTACGGCGAGCAGGAGGCGTCGAGATCGACGATCGCGAGCGTGCCACCCGGGCGCAACACCCGATCGGCCTCCAGCAACCCCGGCTCGCAGCCGGGACCGAAGAAGTACGCGGTCCGCGCGTGCACCAGGTCCACGCTGGCGTCCGGCAGCGGAAGGCGCTGCGCGGGAGCCACCCGCACGTCCACACCGCGTTGGAACTCGGCGGACTGCCTGGCCATCCGCTCCCGGGCGCGGCGCGCCAGCGGGGGATGCGGCTCGACACCGATCACCGTGCGCGCCGTCGCGGCGAACAGCGGCAGGTGGAAGCCGTCACCGCAGCCGACGTCCACGACATCGCGGCCCGCCCAGTCGCACCGGGCACGCAGCGCCGACCACACCATGCCGGTCACGTCCTGCGCGCGGTTCTCGGCTTCGTAGACCTCAGGCCAACGCCAGATGTTCGGGCTCGGGGTGACGGTGACGGTGACGGTGTCCGCGCCCGTGTCCCGTGCACCGCGCGTCACTTCAGGAATCCATGCAAAGCGCATTGATCATCGACTTCAGCTCTCACCGGGTGGCTGTCACGGGGTCGGCAGCAGCACCGAGAGCATCATCCATGCCACCACCGCGGACGGCAGCAGCGAGTCCATCCGGTCCATGATGCCCCCGTGGCCAGGCAACAGGTTGCCCATGTCCTTGATCCCCAGATCCCGCTTGATCAGCGATTCGAGCAGGTCGCCCGCGGTCGAACTCCCGACCACGGCCGCCCCGACCAGCACGCCCTGCCACCAGTGGCCCGCCAGCAGGAACACGACTGCCAGCGCTCCCGCGACCGTGCCCGCCAGCATCGACCCGGCGAAGCCCTCCCACGACTTCTTCGGGCTGATCGACGGGGCCATCGGATGCTTGCCGAGGAACACTCCTGACGCGTACCCGGCGGTGTCGGAGGCCACCACGCAGATCATGAAGGACAGCACCCGGAAAGCGCCGTCCGGCGGGACCACCAGCATCGCCGCGAACGTGGCGAACATCGGAACGTAGGCGGCGGTGAACACCGACGCGGTCACATCGCGCACGTAACCGTCGACGCCGCCGCTGAACCGGCACACCAGGCAGGCCAGCACGGTGATCGTGAACGACACCACCAGCCCGCGCAGCCCGAACGGCCAGGACAACCACACCATCGCCTGGCCCCCGACCAGCACCGGTAACCGGGCGACCCGGACCCCGGCACCGCGCCGGAGCGCGCCAGCCAACTCGACGGTGGAGATCGCGACCGCGATCGCGACGATCGGAATGAAAAACTGCCGCACCGTCAGCAGGGACGCGAGGATGGCGCCGCCGAGCACCACCCCGACCGCGATGGCCGCCCGGAGATCGCGCCCCGCCCGGGACGGGTGCGAAGGTGGGGGAGCATCGGCTTTCATCCCGGCCTCACCTTCGCACTGACCAGCCGTCACCACTCAGACCTCAAGCCGCCCTCAGACCTCAAGCAGCTCAGCTTCCTTGTGCTTGACCAGCTCATCCACCTGCGCCACGAAGCGGTGGGTGATGTTCTCCAGCTCCTTCTCGCCCCGGACCCCCTCGTCCTCGCCGACCTCGCCCTCCTTGACGTGGCGGTCGATCTCCTCTTTGACCTTGCGGCGGATGCCCCGCACGGAGATCTTGGCCTCCTCGCCCTTGTGCTTGGCGAGTTTGACCATCTCCTTGCGCCGCTCCTCGGTCATCTGCGGGATCGACACCCGGATGAGGTTGCCGTCGTCGGTGGGGTTGACGCCCAGGTCCGAGTCCCGGATCGCTTTCTCCATCGCGCCCAACTGGCTGGCGTCGTACGGCTTGATCACCACCAGCCGGGCCTCGGGCACGTTGATGCTCGCGAGCTGGTTCAACGGGGTCGGCGAACCGTAGTAGTCGACGACGATGCCGTTGAACATCGCGGGGTTCGCGCGGCCGGTACGTACCGTGGCCAGATCGTCCTTGGCCACCTCCACCGCCTTGCGCATCTTCTCCTCGCCTTCGAGAAGAGCTTCGTCGATCACGGCTGCTCCTTCGTGTGCTGACCGGTGGGAATGGGCTTTGTTGCGTGTTGCGGACCGTTCACGGGTCGCGTCACCGGAGTGGTTCTCCGCTGGTCAGCGTGATGAGAACCGCGGTGGCGACCAGCATCCAGTATGCTCACGCCGCTCACGCGGCTGGGGTCCGCACCAGCGTGCCGATCTTCTCACCGTTGACGGCACGCGCGATGTTGCCTTCATGCAGCAGGTTGAACACCAGGATGGGCATGTTGTTGTCCATGCACAGGCTGAACGCGGTCGTGTCGGCCACCTTCAACCCCTGTTCCAGCACCTCGCGGTGCGTGATGGTCTCGAACAGCTGTGCCTCGGGCGTGGTCCTGGGATCAGCGCTGTACACGCCGTCCACCCCCTTGGCCATCAGGACGACCTCCGCACCGATCTCCAGGGCGCGCTGGGCAGCGGTGGTGTCAGTGGAGAAGTACGGCATGCCGACCCCGGCCCCGAAGATCACTACCCGGCCCTTCTCCAGGTGCCGGATCGCCCGGCGCGGGATGTAGGGCTCGGCGACCTGGCCCATCGTGATCGCCGTCTGCACGCGGGTCTCGATGTCGTGCTCGCGCTCCAGGAAATCTTGCAGCGCCAGGCAGTTCATCACGGTCCCGAGCATGCCCATGTAGTCGCCACGGGAGCGCTCCAAGCCGCGTTGCTGGAGTTCGGCGCCACGGAAGAAGTTGCCGCCTCCGATGACGACCGCCACCTCAACACCGTCCTCGACGACCTCGGCGATCTGCCGGGCCACGGTCCCGACCACGTCGGGGTCGACACCGACGGAACCGCCGCCGAACATCTCGCCGCCCAGTTTCAGCAGCACACGCCGGTACGCGCGGGGTGCGGGCTCGTGGTCGGTCGTCACTGGGTCCTCCTGAGAAAACGCCCCGCCCTCGACGAACGAAGGCGGGGCGTAGACATCGGTATCTCGCTCACTGTCGTACCGGCTACGGCGTCCGACGTATAGCACCGTGGCCGGATTCGTGCACTTTCGGACCTGGTACCCAGGCTCTGGACCAACACAGCTACCAGACCAGCACCGGTGGGTGGCAGGTCAGGCCTGACCGACCTCGAAACGGGCGAAGCCGGTCACGGTCACGCCGGCCTCGTCCAGCAGCGCCTTGACGGTCTTCTTGTTGTCCTGCACCGACGGCTGGTCCAGCAGCACGTTCTCCTTGAAGAAGCCGTTGAGCCGGCCTTCAATGATCTTCGGCAGGGCCTGCTCCGGCTTGCCTTCGGCGCGAGCGGTCTCCTCGGCGATCCGGCGCTCGGAGGCCACGATGTCCTCCGGGACGTCGTCGCGGCTGAGGTACGTCGGCTTCAGCGCCGCGATCTGCATCGCGGCACCCCGCGCGGCCTGCTCGTCGGACCCGGTGTACTGCACCAGCACGCCGACCGCGGGCGGCAGGTCGGCGGCGCGGCGGTGCAGGTAGGTCGCGACCTGGCCGTCGAACGCGGCCACCCGGCGCAGCTCCAGCTTCTCGCCGATCTTCGCGGCCAGCTCCTGGACCGTCTCGCCCACGGTCTTGCCGTCCAGGGGCGCGCCCTTGACGACCTCAAGGTCCGAGGAGTTCACGGCCGCCGCGGCCTCGGCCACCTTGTCGGCCAGCGCGATGAACTCGGCGTTCTTGGCGACGAAGTCGGTCTCGCTGTTGAGCTCGATGAGCACGCCGCCGTGCGAGGCGACCAGGCCCTCGGCGGTGGCGCGCTCGGCGCGCTTGCCCACGTCCTTAGCGCCCTTGATGCGCAGGTGCTCCACGGCCTTGTCGAAGTCGCCGCCGGTTTCTTCCAGGGCCTTCTTGCAGTCCATCATGCCGGCGCCGGTGATCTCACGGAGGCGCTTCACATCGGCCGCACTGTAGTTCGCCATCGTGCGTTGTCCGTCCTTGCTCGAAATGTGTCCGCAGCTGTATCAGGTCGGGTGCTTCACAAGCGGAAAAGGGGAAACGCGTTTCGTGCCCGCCGCGATCGACGGGCACGAAACACCTGGTCAGGACTGGGTCGGCTGCTCGCCGGCCGTCGCGTCCGCGCCAGCGTCGGTGGACCCTGCGAGCAGTTCCTTCTCCCACTCGGCCAGCGGCTCGTCGCTGGCCACACCGGCCTCCGGCTTCGCCTCGCCCTCGACGGCCCCGTTCGTGCGACCGCTGCGGGCCATCAGGCCGTCGGCGACGCCGTCAGCCACCACGCGGGTGAGCAGGGCGGCGGAGCGGATCGCGTCGTCGTTGCCGGGGATCGGGTAGTCGACCTCGTCCGGGTCGCAGTTGGTGTCCAGGATCGCCACGACCGGGATGCCCAGCTTGCGGGCCTCGCCCACGGCGATGTGCTCCTTCTTGGTGTCCACCACCCAGACGGCGCTGGGCACCTTGGACATGTCCCGGATACCGCCCAGGGTCCGCTCCAGCTTCTCCTTCTCTCGGGTCAGCATCAAGATCTCTTTCTTGGTGCGCCCCTCGAAGCCACCGGTCTGCTCCATCGTCTCCAGCTCCTTGAGACGCTGCAGCCGCCGGTGGACGGTCTGGAAGTTGGTGAGCATGCCGCCCAGCCAGCGCTGGTTCACGTACGGCATGCCGACGCGCAGCGCCTGCTCGGCGATGGCTTCCTGGGCCTGCTTCTTGGTTCCGACGAACAGCACCGTCCCGCCGTGCGCGACGGTCTGCTTGACGAAGTCGTACGCCCCGTCGATGTAGGACAGGGTCTGCTGCAGGTCGATGATGTAGATGCCGTTGCGCTCGGTGAAGATGTAGCGCTTCATCTTCGGGTTCCAGCGGCGGGTCTGGTGCCCGAAGTGCACGCCGCTGTCGAGCAGCTGCTTCATGGTGACGACGGCCATGGCCTGTTTCGCACCTCGTGTCTCGGGCGCGCCGGTGGCCGGCGCGCGGGTTTCGGTTGCCGCGACGGACCGGGTGGCCCACCGCCCTGGTGCCGCGTCGGCGCCTCACCCAGACCACTCGTAGATGATCCGGGACCGGTGAGAACGTCGCCCCCGTCCGCGGTGATGACCCGCTGACCAGCTAGTACGCCAGTCCATGGTCATTTCGGAATCCGGGACCGCAGCACGCGAAGTCGGCTCATGCTCACACGAGCCGCGCGGACAGTGTACTTCACCACCGAACCGCCCTGGACCAGACCAGGCGATTTGTCCACAGGCCAGTTGTCCACAGGTGGCACGGTTGTCCACAGATTCACTGACGGTACTGGCCGGTCCCGCTGGCTGCCGGTCACCTTGGTGATCATGTGTCTCACTCGTTGTGTGCTGCTCCGCACGCTGGTGTCCGTCCTCCTCCTCGTCCCCGGCACCGTCGCCAGTGCATCAGGGACTGCGGAGCCCCCGCGGTTCGGCTGGCCGCTCGGCGTCATGCCAGCCCCGGGAAGTCTTGGCCACCCGCAGGTGCTGCGCCCTTTCCAACCGGCGACCAGCGCCTACGGCCCGGGCCACCGGGGTGTCGACCTCGCCGGAGGCCTCGGTGAACCGGTGCTGGCCGCCGGTGACGGCGTCGTTGTCTACGCCGGCTGGCTGGCGAACCGCGAGGTGGTGTCGATCGAGCACCCGGGCGGGCTCCGCACCACCTACGAACCGGTGTCCCCGACGGTCCGAAGCGGGCAGCGGGTGGCCCGAGGCCAGCAGGTCGGCGTGCTCGAACCGGCACCGTCGGAGCACGAAGTGGGCCTGCACTGGGGCGCCCATCGCGGGCGCGAATACCTCGACCCGCTCCGGCTCGTCACCCAGTCGGTTCGTCTGTTGCCGTGGAGTGCCCCTCCGGAGCCGCCACCCGGAGCTAGGCGTTCTGTTCCGTGAGTTTGCTGCGCAACCGCAGTACCGCGCGTGTATGCAGCTGGCACACGCGTGACTCGGTCACGCCGAGCACCTTGCCGATTTCGGCCAGAGTGAGATTTTCGAAGTAGTACAGGGTGACCACGATCCGATCGCGATCGCTGAGCCGTTCCACCGCCTCGGCCAGCTGCCGGCGGCTGTCCCGGTCCACCAGCGCGGCCACCGGGTCCTCGGCGCGCTCGTCCGGCAACGTTTCGGCCAGCGACGCGGTATTCCGGCCCGCGCCGATCAGGTCATCGAGCGCGACCACGCTGGTCATCTGAAGCTGCGCGAACAGCTCCCGCAACTCGTCGACGGTGATCTCCAGCTCGGTGGCCAACTCCGCGTCGGTCGCGGTGCGCTGAAGCTTCGCTTCGAGTTTCTCCAACGCACGTTCCACATCCCGGGCCCGGCTGCGTACCGAGCGCGGCACCCAGTCCTGCGCGCGAAGCTCGTCGAGAATCGCTCCGCGGATGCGTTGCATCGCGTACGTCTCGAACTTCAGGCCGCGCTCGGGTTCGAACTTCTCGATCGCGTCGACGAGGCCGAAGATCCCGGACTGGATCAGGTCGGCCACCTCGACGTGTGAGGGCAAACCTGTACCCAGCCGTCCAGCGACGTACTTCACCAGCGGCGCGTAGTGCAACACCAACCGGTCACGCAACTCCTGGTGCCGGCTCTCCCCGAACGACTTCCACAGCGCGACGATGCCGGCTTCGATCTCGTCGGCGCTGCGCTGGTCATCGTCGGCGTCCGCCCGCGCGGGGGCGGTGAACAGGTCGGACACGAACGCCGGGGCGCCGACCCGGTCGAAGCGCGCGCCGTTGACGCGGTTGACGCGATGGCCGTTCGTGGTTGCCCGATCGGCGGTCAGCCCGGACGTCGACCTCGTCGTCGTGCGGGCACCGTCCCCAGCGTCGTCAGGAGCGGGGGTGGGTTCGGTCATGGATCGCCTTCAGCCGTTCGACGGTCACGTGCGTGTAAAGCTGCGTGGTTGCGAGCGTAGCGTGACCAAGCAACTCCTGAACGCTACGGAGGTCAGCTCCTCCTTCCAGCAGGTGGGTCGCGGCCGAGTGCCGGAACCCATGTGGCCCCATGTCGACGGTGTCCGGCACCGCCGCCACGGTGCGGTGCACGACCCGCCGTGCCGTGCGGGGATCGAGTCGCCCACCGCGTGCGCCCAGGAACAACGCCGCGCCCGATTTGTCCGCTGCCAAGCTGGGTCGTCCCCGTGTCAGCCAGCCCTCAAGCGCGCGCTGCGCCGGAATTCCGAACGGTACCGCGCGTTGCTTGCCTCCCTTCCCCATGACCTGGACCAGGTGGCGCCCGTGATCGATGTCATCCACGTCCAGCCCACACAGCTCGGAGACACGGATGCCGCTGGCATACAGCAACTCCAGCAGCGCGTGGTCGCGCAATGCCACCGGATCTCCCTCTTGCGCCCCGATCTCGGAGCTGCGCAATGCTTGGGCGGCCTGTTCCGCCCGCAGCACCGAAGGCAGCCTGCGGTGCTTGCGGGGCGCGGACAGCCGAGGCCCCGGGTCGCTGGCCAGCAGTCCGGCTCGGGTTGCCCACGCCGTAAACGTCCGGGCCGACGCGGCCCTGCGCGACAGCGTCGTCCGACTCGCACCTCGGGAATGTTGCGCCGACAACCACTCCCGTAGGGCTGTTACGTCGATCCCAGCCAACGACGGGCTTTCCTGCTCGGTCAGGCTTTCTTGCTGGGTCGGGCTTTCCTGGTGGGTCGGGCTTTCCTGGTCACTGCTCGAACCGACGTGCGCGAGCAGCGACACTACGTCACCGACGTAGGCACGCACGGTGTGCTCGGATAACCCGCGTTCCTTCGCCAGGTGGCGCTCGAACCCGTCGACCGCACCGGCCAGCGCCAGCGGGAGTTCGGCGCGTGCGAGACGTAGGTCCGGTCTCGACGACGCCCCGGACGCCTCGGGCGTTCCGGCGGAACGTATCTCGGCCATACCCCAGAACGCTGATCGCGGGAAGCCGAATGGTCAAGCAGCGCCACGCCGAAAAGCGCCACACCGCAACGAATGCCGTCCGCAACCAAGACCCCGACGGCAGCCATCGCCACCACGCGCACGGGCGGCTCCAGCACGTCAGCACCGCAACCACCCCGCTTCACCGTGCTTCGCCATGTCCGCCATCTCCAGCGCCGGCAGCACGGCGCGCACTTTGCGCAACGGCAGACCCGCATCACGAGCCAGTTCTTCGGCGCTGGCACCACCGCGCTCCGGCAATGCGTCATGCACGTGGCGAGCCACCTGATCGAGCCCGTCGGTACGGCGCCGTTGTGTGGTGATCTCCGGGGCTGGATTTTCACCCATTGGGCTGACAACCTCGATGACCTCGTCCACTGTGGTCACGAGGACGGCTTTGCCGGAACGGACCATTTGATGGCATCCCACCGAACTCACCGACGTCACGGGTCCGGGCAGCGCCATCACTGGTCTGCCCAGCGTGTCCGCGGTCCGCGCGGTGTTCGTCGCACCGCTGCGCGCGCCGGCCTCCACCACGACGGTTCCCCACGTGGCAGCCGCGATCAGCCTGTTACGGACGAGGAAGCGATGCTTCCTGGGGGCTGTCGCGGGCGGATATTCGCTGATCACCAGCCCTTCTTCCGCGATCGCACTGAGCAGCCGGGCATGGCCGGCGGGGTAATCCCTGTCCAGGCCACACGCGAGGAACGCCACCGTCGTCCCACCGGCACGCAAAGCTCCCCGATGCGCGGCACCATCGATCCCGTAGGCAGCACCACTGACCACGGAGAATCCGCCGGCCGCGAGGCCGAAGCCGAACTCGGCGGCAACATGCTCGCCATAACCGGAAGCCGCCCGTGCGCCGACGATCGAAACGGAGACGTCGAGCGTCTCGGCGACTGCCTGGCGTCCCCGCACCCACAGCGCGAGAGGTTCATCAATTCCGGTGATTCCTATGCTGGTGGCACCGCTGAGGCAGGAGAACCGGTCGGACGGCCACTCCGCAAGCTCCGGGATGACCAGTCGTGCGCCGCCGCGTTCGGCCGCTTCCAGCACGCCCTCGCCAGAGACGGCTTCACGACGCGCCTCCACCTCTTCCCGCACCGCCTTCGGGACATCGCTGGAACGCACCCGTTCAGCGGCCCGCACGGCCCCGTGCTCGGCGACGAACGAGCTCAGTGCCGCAGCGGGCGGCTCGGCGACCGCCGAGAGGTACGCCCGCGCCACCCGCAGCTCGTCGGGGATTCCCTGCTCGTCGGGGATAGCCTGCTCGTCGGGGCTGCCCGGGGCACTCATACCGACCTCCGATCACGGAATTCCAGTGCTGCCGCGACATGATCGGCATCCGGGCGCGGACTGCCGTCGAGATCGGCCAACGTCCACGCGACCCGCAGGCACCGGTCGGCACCGCGTGCGGTGACCGCGCCGGCTTCCAACCCACGATCCAGCAACGCCGTGACCTTCGGTGGCAACGCGTAATCTCGGCGCAGCACCGGTCCCGGCACCTCGACGTTGCTCTGCCATCCGCATGCGGACCAGCGCTCGGCAGAGACCGCACGGGCCTCCGCGACACGCTTTCGCACCACGTCGGTCGGCTCCGGCCGCCCACCGTTCGAGAACGTCATCGCCGTAACCGGACGCATGCGCACCCGGAGATCCACCCGATCCATCAGCGGGCCGGAGAGTCTGCCCAAGTAGCGGCGCCGAGCATGGGGTGCGCACTGGCAGTCGACATCCCGCGCCGGGGCACAGGGGCAGGGGTTGGTGGCGAGCACCAGCTGGCAGCGGGCCGGATAGCGGATCATGCCGTCCCGCCGGGCCAACCGGACTTCGCCCTCCTCCAGCGCGGTCCGCAATGCCTCCAATCTCTTCCCGCCGAACTCGCAGGCCTCGTCGAGCAGCAGGACCCCGCGATGCGCGCGGCTGACGGCCCCCGGCCTGGCCAGGCCGGACCCACCACCGATGAGCCCGGAAAGCGACGTCGAATGGTGCGGCGCGACGAACGGGGGAACCGTGATCAGGGGACAGCCGCTCGGCAACTGGCCGGCGACCGAGTGGATCGAGGTGACCTCCAGGGCGTGCTGGCTGCTCAGCACGGGAAGCAGTCCGCACAGGCGGCTGGCGAGCATGGTCTTTCCGGTACCCGGAGGCCCCACCATGAGCAGGTGGTGACCGCCCGCCGCCGCGACCTCCAACGCCCACCTGGCCTCCGGTTGTCCCAGCACGTCCGCCAGGTCAGGGACGTCGGTGGGCTCCCAGGTCGGCTCATCGCCGGGTTCGGAGGCGAGCTCGGCCTGCTCGCGCAGCCACGCCAGGACCTCATGCAGGTGGGCCGCACCGCGCACGTCCAAGCCTTCGACCAGGCGTGCCTCGGCGAGAGTCTCGGCGGGGACGACCGCACCGGTTATCCCCGCCCGGCGGCTCGCCAGCAACCCCGGAAGCACCCCGCGCACCGGTCGTATCCGGCCGTCCAAGGCCAACTCGCCGAGCAGGACCGTGCGGTCCAGCCGGTCCGAAGGTATCTGCTCCGCACCCGCCAGTACCGCACACGCGAGCGCGAGGTCGTAAGCCGTGCCGGATTTGGGAACCGCCGCCGGCGACAGCGCCACGGTCACGCACGTGTTCGGCCATTCCTCCTGACAGTTCCGCACCGCCGCTTTGACCCGATTCTTCGATTCCTGCAACGCCGCATCCGGCAGTCCCAACAATTGGAACGTGGGCAGTCCTCCGGTACGGACATCGGCTTCGATTTCGACGACGACGCCTTCGACGCCGAACAGTGCCACCGCCCAACTCCGTCGCAAGGCCATTCAGAACGCCCCCTCGATATGCTCGATGCGCGCCGGACCACCGGGTGGCCACAGGACCGAAATGACGTCGAACCGCACGTGACACCAGCCCACCTCGTGTTCCCGCAGCCACGATCGCGAGAGATCCCGCACCCGTTTGACCTTGCTCGGCGTGACCGCTTCGGCCGGTGACCCGTAATCCGGGCCGGAACGGGTCTTGACCTCGCAGATCACCACCGTGCGGCCATCCGTCGCGACGATGTCCAGTTCCCCGTCCCGGCAACGCCAGTTGCGGGACAGGACCACCAGACCGTGCCCGCGCAGATGCTCGGCGGCGACGTCTTCGCCCGCCCTAGCCAAGTCGTGCCGACGGCCGCGGCTGTCATCGTCGCTGATCGGTCCGGTGAGCTCCGGGCATTCCATGATCCCTCCCAGGTACGGCGCGAAATCCGTCGAGTTCACAATGGACCGCCCGGAGAGCTCGACGCCATCAAACTCTCCCAATCTGTGGATAAGTCACGGCGTTGTGGATAACGTGAATCCCCCGGCCGTGTTTCTTTCGACACAACCGTCATCCATTTGGGCAGTCTTTCGACCGCTCACCGAAAAACCCGGACGAACATGAATCAAGACCAACACAAAGCGCCGAGACAAAGGTGCCGAGATACCAAGAGTGCTCAGACAAAAAGCCGGTGTCCCCTCGTTCGAAGGGACACCGGCTGGAAAACAGGCGGAACGTCAGGTGTGGAACGGACCATCCTCCGGCAACCGCAGGTCAGGCTTGTCCAACTCCTCGACGTTGACATCCTTGAACGTAATAACCCGAACGTTCTTCACGAACCGGGCCGGGCGGTACATGTCCCACACCCACGCGTCCGACATCGCGACTTCGAAGTACACCTCGGCGTCGGAATTGCGCACCTGCACGTCCACGGCGTTGGCCAGGTAGAAGCGCCGTTCCGTCTCTACGACGTAAGTGAACTGACCGACGATGTCGCGATACTCCTTGTAGAGCTGGAGTTCCATCTCGGTCTCGTACTTCTCGAGATCCTCGGCGCTCATCGGTTGTCCGGCCCTTTCTGGTCGCTGATCAGCTGTTTCGAATCCGTACCTGTTTCGTGCCGCTTCTACTCCGTATTGTCCACGACGTCACTCACCAAGGCACCGTCTTTGTCGGCATCCTCCTCGGCCGTGCCCAGCACGCCAGGTTTGCACCGGACACGCCGCGGCGCGCGCATTCCGTGCCGGCGTGCCGCCTCCACCACGTTCGCATAGCACCACCGATGCCGTGTGCTGGGGCCATGCCGCAGCAGCGCCTCCGCGTGGTCACGCGTGCAGTAGCCCTTGTGCCCGGCGAAGCCGTACATCGGCAGCTCGTCATGCAACTCGCCCATGATCCGGTCCCGAGTGACCTTCGCCAGCACCGAGGCCGCGGCCACGCAGGCGACGGCCAGGTCGCCCTTGGGCACCGCGACGCTCCGCGCGGCCAACCCGGAGACGCGGAAACCGTCCGTGAGCACGTAGCCGGGGTGGGCCCCGAGCCGTGCGACCGCCCTGCGCATACCCTCCAGGTTGGCCACGTGGATGCCGATCTCGTCGATCTCCTCGGGCGGGATCAGCACGGTCGACCAGTTCCGCGCCCGCGCCACGATCCGGTCGAACAGCCACTCCCGCACGGCGGGGCTGAGCATCTTGGAGTCCGTGAGCCCCTCGAAGCGCGCGGCGTCGCCGGGCTTCAACACGCACGCGGCCACCACCAGCGGACCCGCGCAGGCACCTCGACCCGCCTCGTCCACACCTGCCACGGGACCGAGGCCGCACCGGTCCAGCGCCGACTGCAACGCCCACGTTCCCGAACTGCGCCGGATGATCGCGCGCGGTGGTCGCAAACCAGTCAGCATGGCTCCCACCGCCTACCGCCGCTCCGTTGCCCCTCGGTCGGACTCTCGACCGGTGATCCTGGCACGCAGCCGCCGACCCGCCCACACCACGGGGAACGCGGTGGCGAAACCGGCGCCGGCGGGCAGCTCCGTCTGCCATGCCGGAGCGCTCATCGCCGGCCGCTGCGGGTTGGGGTCCGGGATCATCTGCCACCGGGCCGGCGGCAACACGATCACCTGTGCCTTGCCGATGACGTCCGGCATCGGCACCGCGCCGGCCGTACCGCCGCCGCCCTGCACCCGAGAGTCAGCCGAATCGTTGCGGTTGTCCCCCATCACCCACAGCTCGCCTTGCGGGACCGTGACCGGACCGAACTCCTCCTGCTTGGTGCCGCGCCCTGGCTCCCAGTAGAGGTATGGCTCGTTCAGCGGCTTCCCGTTCACCAGCACCCGGTCCAGGTCGTCGCAACAGCGCACGGTCTGACCGCCGGTGGCGATCACGCGCTTGACGAAGTCCTTCTCGTTGGGCTGGCCGATGCCGACCAGCGACAGCGCGGTCTGGAAGAACCCGGACACCGGGTTGGTGGTCTCCGGGACCTCGTACTCGTTCTTCTCCCAGCTCGACGGACCACGGAACACCACCACATCGCCGGGCTGCGGGTCCGAGAACCGGTAGGACACCTTGTCCACCAGCACGCGGTCGTTGTTGCAGCCACTGCAACCGTGCAGCGTCCGCTCCATCGACTGGGACGGGATCACGTACACGCGGGCCAGAAAAGCCTGGATGAGGACGGTCAGCACCACGGCGGTGATCACGAGGATCGGAAGCTCCCGCCAGAAGGACGTCTTCCTCCGCCGACGACCGCCGGCCCGTCGTGCGAAAGCTGCCCCGTCCCTACGCCCACCGGCGGAATAGCTCTCCTGGGACCGCTCGGGGTCCCCTGGCCACTGGGGCTCTTCCTCCGGCCCGGTGGAGCGCACGACGTCAGCCACGCCGCTAGGCTACTTCAACCAGGGCACCGACGACGGGCTACCCCGCCGGTGCGGGCGTCTGGGGGTTGAGGCTCGCCACCGGCTGGAAGCGGTTCACCGGGAGCACGATGAATCTGGCCTTTCCCACCACGTCGTCGACGTCGACCGCGCCGTTCACACCGCCGCCTCCCTGGAACCGGGAATCCTTGGAGTTGTCCCGGTTGTCCCCCATGACCCACAGGTGGCCAGGCGGGACGGTGACCGGTGCGAACGCCTGCCGCAGGCGCAACCCCGAAAAGTGCACGTAGGTCTCGTTCAACGGGTGACCGTTGACCAGCACCCGCCCGATCGGATCGCAACACTGCACGGTCTGGCCGGCGGTCGCGATCACCCGCTTCACGTAGATCTTCTGAGTCGGCTCAGCCAGGCCGACCAGGGCCAGTCCGTCCTGGAGGACCTGCGCGACCGCGTTCGACGAGACCTCGTTGTGCGCACCGTCCCAGGTCGGCGGCGCCTTGAAGATCACCACATCCCCTGGCTGGGGGTTGGAGAAGTCGTAGGTGACCTTGTCCGCGAGGACACGGTCGTCGGTGCAGCCCGAACAGCCGTGCAGGGTGGTCTCCATCGACTGCGACGGGATCTCGTACAACCGCGCGACGAAGGTCTGCAGCAGGACCGTCAGGGCCAGCGCGCTGACGATCAGGATCGGCAATTCCCGCCAGAACGAACCGGACCTCTTCCGCCGACGTCCAGATCGGGAAGCACGGGAATGCGCTCCACCAGAACGCGAGTGACCCGAGCCCAGGCTCGGGTCACTCGATGACTGGTCCTGCGAGTCGTTCGCACGCGTCACATCTGCCACGCCGACAGCATAACGCAACGACTTCCTCACGCTGCGTCAGGACGCGGGAGCGGTCTCGCGCTTCTCCTTGATCTTCGCGGCCTTGCCACGCAGGTCGCGCAGGTAGTAGAGCTTCGCCCGTCGGACGTCGCCCCGGGTGGCGACCTCGATCTTGGCGATGTTCGGGCTGTGCACCGGGAAGGTGCGTTCCACCCCGACGCCGAAGGAGATCTTGCGCACGGTGAAGGTCTCCCGGACACCGCCGCCTTGGCGGCGGATCACGACGCCCTGGAAGACCTGGTTGCGCTCCCGCGAACCCTCGATGACGCGGACGTGGACCTTCAGCGTGTCGCCAGGCCGGAAGTTCGGAATGTCGGAACGCAGCGACTGTGCGTCCAACGCGTCCAGGGTGTTCATCGGTGGTCCGTCCTCATCCGTGTCTTGCCCCGCAGTTTCGCGCCCGATCGGCTCAAGACCGACCTGGGCAACACAAGGTACGGGGTACGTTTGCCTCGCGCTCGCCGGCACACACAAACCGGCCGCAGCAACCGTTCCAGTGTGCCAGACACCCGTCTGGATCTTGACAGTGACCCCGCTGTGGGCGACGCACCGACTGGTCAGTCTTCGCCGGACTCGGTGGGTTCGGCGGAGTTATCTGATTGGCCCAGCTTATCGAGTACTTCGCGGTCTCGGGCATCGAGGGCCGCACCATCGAGCGCCTCCAGCAACTCCGGGCGCCGCTGACAGGTGCGCGTCAATGCCTGGTCGCGCCGCCACCGGTCGATCGCCGCGTGGTTACCCGAACGCAGAGTCTCGGGGACAGCGAGACCACGCCACACCTCCGGGCGGGTGTAGCAGGGACCTTCCAGCAACCCGTCGGAAAACGAGTCCTGTTCCGCCGACGCTGGATTCCCCAGCACCCCCGGCAGCAGCCGGGCGACCGCTTCGACCATGACCAGCACCGCCGCCTCGCCGCCGACCAGCACGTAGTCACCGATGGAGACCTCCTCCACCGGCATGCGGCGCTGGGCGTCCTCAATGGCCCGCTGGTCGATGCCCTCGTACCGGCCACACGCGAACACCAGCCACGGCTGCCGCGCCCAGCGCACCGCCGTCCGCTGGGTGAACGGCCGTCCGGCCGGGGTGGGGACCACCAGCGTGGGGGGCTGCCCGCCGCCTGGATCGCAGACGTCGTCCAGCGCCTCGCCCCACACCTGGGGCTTCATCACCATGCCCGGGCCGCCGCCATACGGGCTGTCGTCGACCGAGCGGTGCACGTCGTGCGTCCAGTTCCGCAGGTCGTGCACGTTGACGACGATCCGGTCCCGCTCGATCGCCTTGCCCAGTAGCGCTTCCCGCAGCGGGTTGAGGTAGTCCGGGAAGATCGTGATGACGTCGATGCGCATAGCTCGGTCAGCTCTCGTCGAGCAGCCCTTCCGGCGGGTCGATCAGGACCCGCCCACCGGCGAGATCCACCTCGGGCACGATCTCGGACACGAAGGGGACCAAGACTTCACGCCCCTGGGTGGTCTCTCCCGGTCGGTCTACCGCCAGGAGTTCCCCGCCCGGGGTGTGCATGACTTCCCGCACCACGCCGAGTTCGGCGCCGTCGACCAGGACGGCGCGCAAGCCCTCCAGCTCGTGGTCGTAGAACTCGTCCGGGTCGCCGGTGGGCTCGAGCTGCTCAACCGACACCGTCAGGAACGCGCCGCGCAGATCTTCGGCCGCCGTGCGCCCGGCCACGCCCTCGAACTGGACCAACAGCCGCCCGGAATGTGGCCGGGCGTCCGAGACCGTCACGCTGGGCAAACGCATCTCACCACGCTGCACGCCGAGCACTGAGCCCGGCGCGAACCGCTGCTCCGGTTCGTCCGTGCGCACGTCAACAACCAGCTCGCCCCGCACCCCGTGCGGCTTGATGATCCGCCCGACGACGAGCGTGGACGGCTGGTCGGTAGTCATGTCCCGGACCCGTTCAGCGGTCGGTGTCCACCACGTCGACCCGGATACCGCGTCCTCCGATGCCCGAGATCACGGTCCGCAGGGCGGTGGCGGTGCGGCCGCTACGTCCGATGACCTTCCCCAGGTCGTCGGGGTTCACGTGCACCTCAAGGGTGCGACCGCGGCGGGTGGTCACCAGGTTGACGCGGACATCGTCGGGGTTGTCGACGATGCCGCGCACCAGGTGCTCCAGCGCATCCGCGAGGACGGTCGTCACGCCTGGCCGTCCTCGGACTTCTGCTCCTCGGACCCGTCGGCCTTGGCCTCCTCAGCCTCGCCGCCCTTCTCGGCGGCGGGCTTCGCGGCCTTCTCACCGGACTCCTCGGCCTTCTTGCCACCCTTCTTCTTCGGGGTGACGGCCTCGACGCCCGGCTCCTCGCTGGCGGAGGCCAGCGCCGCCTCGAACAGCTCCTGCTTGGAGGGCTTGGCCTCGGCGGTCTTCAGCGTGCCCTCGGTCCCGGGCAGGCCCTTGAACTTCTGCCAGTCACCGGTGATCTCCAGGATGCCCTGCACCGGCTCGGTCGGCTGCGCGCCGACGCCCAGCCAGTACTGCGCCCGCTCGGAGTCGAGCACGATACGGCTCGGGTTCTCCTTCGGGTGGTACTGCCCAATGGTCTCGATCGCACGGCCACCACGGCGCGTGCGCGAGTCAGCGACAACAATGCGGTAGTGCGGCTCGCGGATCTTGCCGATGCGAGCAAGCTTGATCTTGACAGCCACGGGTTGTGGTGCTCCTCAGACTCTCTTTGGCCTCGGGTGAACATGCCACGCCGCGTGGGGGGACGGAATGGATGTTCGCACGTCTCCAGGCTACGCAGCGGTGAGAGGGACCGCCCGCAGCGAACAGCTCACTATTGTGCCAGACCCTTCGGCATGACGGCGCACGGGGCCGCTAGCTCGGCATCAGGTGCAAGGAAATCATCAGCATGCCGAGTGCGGGTAGGAAGTTGTTCAGCTGGTGGGCCACCACGCTCGCGGCGAGCCGGCCGGTGACCATCCGGGCCAGCCCGATCGGCAGCGCGATCACCAGCAGCAGCACGGTCCGCTCCGGTTCGAAGTGACCGATCGCGAACGCCGCCGTCGTGAGCACGAACACGGTCGTCTGACTCCACCTAAGGCGTTCCATCGCGCCCCACAGCAGGCCCCGGTACAGCAGCTCCTCGCAGATCGGCGCCACCAGCCACACGTGCAGGAACACGACAACGGCCACGGCTGGCCGCAGCCGTACGCCCGCCAGCAGGCGACTGACCGTGGACGTGGCCTGATCGTCGCCGATCCACTTGGCCCACAGCACCGAGGCGACCGTGGTGAGGACCATGCCGACCGCGCCGATCGTCAGGCCCGCCCGCAGGTCCTCCCACGAGCAGCGCAGCCGGAAGTCGGTCACCGGGCCGTTGCCCCGGACGAACGGGATGACGACCGCGACGACGCCGGCGGACAGCGTCGGAAGGATCAGCGCCAGCAGTAGCCCGTTGCCGACCCGCTCGCTCGGGTCGTGCAGGTTGACAGTGGCCGACACGACCACCGACACCACCAGGAACACGGCCCACGCCAGGAAGAACGCACCGAAACCCCACTTGTGTGTGCTCGGCGGGGGTTCGCGAGCAGCGCGGGTATCCGGCGGGTCGGCTGTCTCCGCTGGACAGTCGGCCACGCCCTCGCTCGCTGATTCGGATGGTTGCGGTGCGTCCACGGGCGCCTCCCTGAATTTCAGCGAGTGAGACGGCCGCTCTAGCGGTCCCCCCATCGAGTTCCTCCCCCCGTGGCATCGTCCGCACAGGAGGTCACGCGGGAGGAACCAGAGGTTCGCCAGATTACCTTCGTGGCACCACGATCAACACATGCATCACCGAACTCAGGGACTCTTCACGCCGCCACCTGGCCACGCAGAATCACGCGGGTCGGGTGCCGCAGCGACGCCAGATCCTTGCGCGGATCGGAGTCGTAGCAGACGACGTCGGCGACGGCGCCGTGCCGCAGGTCGCGGTAGCCGAGCCACTCGCGCGCCGCCCACGACGCCGCCCCCAGCGCCTGCTCGACGGGCATGCCCACCCGGTGCAGCGCTAGCACCTCATCCACCAGGCGCCCGTGCTCGATGCCCCCGCCGGCATCGGTTCCCGCATACACCGCGACACCGGCTTCCAGCGCCTTGCTGATGGTCTGCTCGGAACGCTCATGCAGCGCGCGCATGTGCGCGGCATAGGCCGGGTACTTCTTCGCCGCTGACGCGAACGACGGGAAGTTCTCGATGTTGATCAGGGTCGGGACGAGCGCGGTTCCCTGGCGGGCCATCGTCTCGACCGTGTCGTCGGTGAGGCCGGTGCCGTGCTCGATGCAGTCGATCCCGGCCGCGAGCAGCCCGGGGAGGGCGTCCTCGCTGAAGGTGTGCGCGGTGACGCGCGCACCCCGCGCGTGCGCGGCGGCGATCGCTTCGGCGAGCACGTCGTCGGGCCACAGCGGGGCGAGGTCTCCCACGGACCGGTCGATCCAGTCGCCGACCAGCTTGACCCACCCGTCGCCGCGATCGGCCTGCTCGGCGACCGCCACCGGTAACGCGGCAAGGTCCTCCAGCTCTTCGCCCAGGTACGGGATGTAGCGCCGGGGCCTGGCCAGGTGCCGGCCGGCGCGGATGATCCGGGGAAGGTCCGGGCGTTCCTGCAACGGCCGGGTGTCGATGGGAGCCCCGCAGTCCCGGATCAGCAACGTGCCGGCGTCGCGATCGACTTCCGCCTGCCGCACCGCCTCGGCCAGCTCGACAGGCCCCTCCGGGCCGATGCCGACGTGACAATGCGCGTCCACCAGTCCCGGCAGCAGGTAACCACCGTCGACGATGGTGTCCGCCCCGGGCACCGGTTCAGTGCTGATCAGACCGTCACGAATCCAGAGGTCGCGCTGCTGCCCTTCCGGGAGCACCACTCCGCGCAGATGCAGTGCCGCCACGACGCTATTTCTTCTTCTTCCCGAAGTTCAGCTTGGACGGGTCGAAACCGGGCGGAAGGTCGTTCAGCCCCTGCTGCAGCTGGGACATATCCGGGTTGCCGGACATGCCTCCGGGCATACCGCCGGGCGGCATCGCGGGGAAGCCCCCGGGCATACCACGCAGGCCCTTCGGCTGAGTCGGCCCCTTGTTCTTGCCCTTCTTGCCTTTCTTGCCCTTCTTGGCCTTGCGGCTACCGCCACCGCCCCCGAATCCACCGAACTGGCCGGCCATCTGCTTCATCATCTTGCGGGCGGAGAAGAACCGGTCCACAAGGTCGTTGACGTCGCTGATCGTGACGCCGGAACCGCGCGCGATGCGCTGCCGGCGCGAGCCGTTGATGATCTTCGGGTCGTCCCGCTCCGCCGGAGTCATACCCCGGATGATCGCCTGCACCCGGTCCAGCTCCTTCTCGTCGAAGTTGGCGAGCTGGTCCTTCATCTGGTTGGCCCCGGGCAGCATGCCCAGCAGGTTCTGCAGCGGCCCCATCCGCCGGACCGCCTGCATCTGCTCCAGGAAGTCCTCCAGGGTCAGCTCGCCGCTGCCGATCTTCGCCGCCGCCTGTTCGGCCTGCTCGGCGTCGAATGCCTGCTCGGCCTGCTCGATGAGCGTCAGGACGTCGCCCATGCCCAGAATCCGGCTGGCCATCCGGTCCGGGTGGAAGACGTCGAAGTCGTCCAGCTTCTCGCCACTGGAGGCGAACATGATCGGCTGGCCGGTGACTTCACGCACCGACAGCGCGGCACCACCGCGCGCGTCACCATCCAGCTTGGTCAGCACCACGCCGGTGAACCCGACACCATCGCGGAACGCCTCCGCGGTGCTGACCGCGTCCTGACCGATCATCGCGTCCACGACGAAGAACGTCTCGTCCGGCTGGACGGCGTCCCGGATGTCGGCCGCCTGCTTCATCATCTCCTCGTCGACGCCGAGGCGGCCGGCGGTGTCGATCACTACGATGTCGTGCTGCGCGCGGGCGGCCTCGTCCAGGCTGCGGCGGGCG
This sequence comes from Pseudonocardiaceae bacterium, assembly GCA_051984675.1. Taxonomy (GTDB): domain Bacteria; phylum Actinomycetota; class Actinomycetes; order Mycobacteriales; family Pseudonocardiaceae; genus JBPYFK01. The sequence continues at coordinate 42,226 of JBPYFK010000098.1, forward strand.
ACGTCGACCGGGTCGCCGGAGCCGTTGCCCGGCTCGGGCGCGAACACCGGAACCCCGGCCCGCTCCCCGACCACCTGCAACTGGGTCACCGCGTTGGGGCGTTGGAGGTCGCAGGCGACCAGCATGGGGGTGTGCCCCTGGCCAGCCAGCCAGCGGGCCAGCTTCCCGGCCAGCGTCGTCTTACCGGAACCCTGCAGACCCGCGAGCAGGATCACCGTTGGTGGCTTCTTCGCGAGCTGGAGCCGCCGCGTCTCGCCGCCGAGGATGCCGACGAGCTCCTCGTTGACGATCTTGATGACCTGCTGGGCCGGGTTGAGCGCCTGGGAGACCTCGGCGCCCTTGGCGCGTTCCTTCACGCCCCCGATGAAGGCGCGCACCACGGGCAGTGCGACGTCGGCTTCCAGCAGGGCGATGCGGATCTCCCGCGCCGTGGCGTCGATGTCGGCCGGCGACAGCCGACCCTTGCCACGCAGGTTCTTCAGCGCCGACGTCAGTCGGTCGGAGAGAGTGTCGAACACGGGGTCTCGGGCTCCAAGGTCGTAGACGTTCTTGTACGAGGGTAACCGCAGGCGGTTACGTACGACCGCGACGCCGCCACGGTCGCGCGCAACCGGCGTAAATATGATTGAAATTCATATTTTCTCTTCCAGTCACACACCGAACGCGATAGGTTTTCACCCCGCGCGCGACAGCCCGCTCGCCCGCGTGGCACCGATGCCTTCCCACTCTGCCTGAGCGCCCGAGACGTGCCTAGAGAAAAGGCGCCCAGAGCCAAGCGCCAGCGAAAAGCAGACACCCGACGAAATGACACCCAAAGACGCACAGAGGCAAGCATCACCCTGGAAGAAAGGGACCAGAATGTCGCTTCGCGGACCCTCCCGCCGCCGCCAGAAGATCGCGACCCTCGGTGTCGCGCTGTTCCTCGCACCGGGTTTCTGGTTCCTCCTGCCCTACCCGCGGGCAACCGCGGCTGACCAAGCTCCGAACGCGGCAACGCCGGCCCAACCGCGCCTGACAGCGCGGGCAGAGCCGGCGTGCGTGTTCCCGTCCTATCCCCGCAACTACTGCACGGACAGCACTACGGTCCAGCCCCGGTGAGCTCCTAGCTGCGCTCGCGGTGCGGCCGCTTGCCCGTGACGCGGGTCGTGCCCGGGGCTCCCGGGGAGCGGGGCTTGCGCTGCGGCTTGCCGCGATCCCGGTCCCGATCCCGGTCCCGGTCCCGATCCCGGAAGCGGCGCTTCGGCACCGCGGCATGCCCGGCGTCGCCGTCGGCTCGCCTGATCCGCAGTCCCCGGCCGGCGACCTGGGTGTTGCGCAACCGCTGGAAGACGTCGTCGGGCAGGTCGTCCGGTAGTTCGATGAGGGTGTGCTCGGCGCGGATGTCGATCCGCCCGATCTGCTTGGTAGCGATCCCGCCCTCGTTGGCCAGCGCACCGACGATCGCGCGCGGGGTCACCCGGTTGCGCCGGCCGACCTCGACACGGAACAGCGCCGAGTCCCCCGCTGGCCCGGACCGGCCACGTCGGGAGTTCTCCTCCGGCAACGGTTCCGGCTCCAGCAACAGCGGCTGGCTGCCCTGCGCCATGCTCGCCAGCGCGGCGGCGATCTCCGCGGCGGGCACGTCGTGGGTGCGCTCGTACTCCTCCACCAGGTTCTGGAAGACCCCGAGGTCACCGGCCGCCAGCGTGTCGGTGATGCTCTGCGCGAACTTGGCCAGCCGCCGGTCGTTGACCGCCTCGATGGTGGGCAGTTCCATCTGGCTGATCGACTGGCGGGTCGCCCGCTCGATCGCGCGGAGCATGTGCCGCTCGCGGGGCGAGACGAACAGGATCGCCTCACCGCTGCGCCCGGCGCGCCCGGTGCGGCCGACCCGGTGCACGTACGACTCGGTGTCGTGCGGGATGTCGTAGTTGAGCACGTGCGAGATGCGCTCGACGTCCAGGCCCCGGGCGGCGACGTCGGTGGCGACCAGAATGTCGATCTTGCCGTCGCGCAGCTGGCCGATGGTGCGTTCCCGCTGCGTCTGCGGGATGTCACCGTTGATCGCGGCCGCGGAGAACCCGCGTGCCTGCAGCTTCTCCGCCAGCTCCTCGGTGAGCTGCTTGGTCCGCACGAACGCGATCATCGCGTCGAACGGCTCGACCTCCAGGATGCGGGTGAGCGCGTCCAACTTGTGCACACCGCGCACCGGCCAGTACCGCTGGTTGATGTTGGTCGCGGTGGTCGTCTCCGTGCGGACCGCGATCTCCACCGGGCTGTCCAGGTACGACTGCGTGATGGAACGCACAGCGGCGGGCATGGTCGCGGAGAACAGCGCCACCTGCCGACGCTCGGGCACCTGCTGCAGGATCTTCTCGACGTCCTCGACGAAGCCCATCCGCAGCATCTCGTCGGCCTCGTCGAGGACCACGGTCCGCAGTTCGGAGAGGTCCAGCGAGCCGCGTTGCATGTGATCGATCAGCCGCCCGGGCGTGCCGACGACGACGTGTGGGCCGCGCTTGAGCCCGGCCAACTGCGGGCCGTAGCTCTGCCCGCCGTAGATCGGAAGCACGTGGAAGCCCGGCAGCTTCGACGCGTACCGCTGGAAGGCTTCGGCGACCTGGATGGCCAGCTCGCGGGTGGGGGCCAGCACTAACGCCTGCGGCGCCTGCCGTGCGATGTCCAGGCCGGACAGGATCGGCAGGGCGAACGCGGCGGTCTTACCGGTGCCGGTCTGCGCGAGTCCGAGCACGTCCCGCCCCGCCAACATGGGTGGGATCGTCTGCGCCTGGATCGCCGAGGGAGTCTCGTAGCCGATGTCGTGCAGCGTCCCGCGGACGCGCTCGTCAAGGCCGAGATCATCGAATGCGGACATGGTGAAGTGAGGTCTCCTGACGGGGTTGACATTCGACGCCCTGAGACAACCGGCACCTACGACACACCAGCAGGGGTGCTGTTCGACTCAGAAGCGGGCTCTCGGCCCAGCGGATCGAAACTGACGGTCCCTCAGCGTAACCGCCCCACGGGCCGCATGATTACGCAGCCCCAGAACCGGGACGCAGATCACTATCCAGGACCCCGGGGGTGGCCCGCCCCCTCGACGGGCCACCCCCTGGGACCCCACCCCTGGTGACGCTCCGGCACTTCCCCGCCCGACCCCCAGTGCGGGCGGGGTCCCCCGTGCCGGTCCCCCTGTCGTGGCGTCACACCAAGAAGTCTGCCGGTGCACGGACCAAACCAGCACCGTGAAGCCCCCTGAGTGGGCTGCGTAGTGCTACGCATCCCGGACTGCGCGACGTCCCGCGCGGCCGGGTGCGGACGCATGCGAACGCGGGACGAGCCGGTGGCTCGTCCCGCGCGATGGCGTGTTTCGGATGCGACTGTGCCTGCGAGGGCGTCTGTAATGGACAGCGTCAGAGATTTGGAGCGCGTCAGCGATTTAGAGGGCGTCCGAACCGTGCTCGCCGGTCCGAACACGCACGACCGTCTCCACCGAGGTGACCCACACCTTGCCGTCGCCGACCCTGCCCGTACGGGCGGCTTCCACGACGCCCTCCACCACCTTGTCCACAGTGGCCTCATCGGTGAGGACCTCGACGCGGACCTTGTCCACGAAGTCCACGGTGTACTCGGCGCCCCGGTAGACCTCGGTGTGGCCCTTCTGCCGGCCGTAGCCCTGCGCCTGGGTAACCGTCAACCCGTGGACCCCGAGCCGGTGTAGGGACTCCTTGACCGCATCCAGCTTGTACGGCTGGATGATCCCGGTGACCAGCTTCATGCGTTGCTTCCTTCCAAGGTGCGTCTGGTGTGCTCAACGCCGGGTTCGGCACCCACCGGCCGTGGCGCGGCACTGACGAGCTCGCCGAAGTGGTACGCGGTCTCGGCGTGCTCGGTCTCGTCGATTCCTTCCAGCTCGTCGTCCTCCGAAACCCGGAAGCCGATCGTGTACTTGATGGCCAGCCCGAGCAAGAGGCTGAGCAGGAACGAGTACGCCAGAACGGCGAACGCGCCCACCGCCTGCCGCCACAGTTGGTCGAAGCCGCCGCCGTAGAACAGCCCGTTCACGCCAGCCGGCGCGGCGTCCGAGGCGAAGAACCCGATCAGCAGGGTGCCGACCAGACCGCCGACCAGGTGTACGCCGACGACGTCCAGCGCGTCGTCGTAGCCGAATCGGAACTTCAGGCTCACGGCCAGGGCGCAGAGCACGCCGGCGATGGCGCCCACGGCGATCGCGCCCAGCGGGGTGACCGAGGAACAGGACGGGGTGATGGCCACCAGACCGGCGACGATGCCCGAGGCGGCGCCGAGCGTCGTGGGGCGGCCATCGCGAATGCGCTCCACCAGCAACCAGCCGAGCATCGCCGCGCTGGTCGCGACGAAGGTGTTCACGAACACCACCGAGGCCGACGAGTCGGCCTTCAGCGCCGAACCCGCGTTGAAGCCGAACCAGCCGAACCACAGCAGCCCGGCGCCCAGCACGACCAGCGGCAGGCTGTGCGGCTTCATCGACTCCTTCGGCCAGCCCTTGCGCTTACCCAGCACCAGCACCAGCGCGAGCGCTGCGGCACCTGAGTTGATGTGCACCGCCGTCCCGCCGGCGAAGTCGATGGCTTTGAGGGAGTTGGCGATCCACCCGCCGTGTGCGGTCACGTGTCCGGCGGGGTCGGTGGTGTCGGTGTCGAAGACCCAGTGCGCGATCGGGAAGTACACGATCGTGGCCCACAGCCCGCCGAACAGCAGCCACGGTCCGAACCGGGCGCGGTCGGCGATGGCACCGGAGATCAACGCGACCGTGATGATCGCGAACATGGCCTGGAACGCGACGTAGGCCGTCGAGGGAATGGTGCCTTGCAGGGAATCCTTACCGAGCAGTCCCCGCAGGCCGAAGTACTCCGTGGGGGAGCCGAGCAAGCCGCCGCCGATGTCGTTGGAGAACGCCTCCGAGTAGCCGAACAGCACCCACAGAACGCCTACGACACCAAGGCTGCCCAGACTCATCATCAGCATGTTCAGCACGCTCTTCGAACGCACCATGCCGCCGTAGAAGAATGCCAACCCCGGGGTCATGAGCAGGACCAGGGCGGAGCTGGCGAGGACCCAAGCGGTGTCACCGTTGTTCAACGTTGCCTCCCCGTGCCGAGCTGCGCTGACGTCACAGGGTGGAAGAGCGCTGTTTCAGGCGGAGGCGCCCCGTGTTTCCCAGCGATGAAATGACCGCCGGAAACTGTGAAATTCGGCCGCGAGAATTTCCGCCGTGTTACAGGAATGCTAAGAATGCGCCGATCGGGTTCGTTCAAGCGTACGAACTCGATTCGGGCTTTCCGGCCGCGGCTCAGTCCAGCAGCGCGTCGACGAACGACCCTGGTTCGAACGGCGCCAAGTGGTCCGCCCCCTCGCCCAAGCCGACGAGCTTGACCGGTACGCCCAGCTCGCGCTGCACCTGGAAGACGATGCCCCCCTTGGCGGTGCCGTCGAGCTTGGTCAGCACGATGCCGGTGACATCGACGACGTCGGAGAACACCCGCGCCTGTGTCAGACCGTTCTGCCCGGTGGTCGCGTCCAGCACCAGCAGGACTTCGTCCACCTGGGCGCGCTTCTCGACCACCCGCTTGACCTTGCCGAGCTCGTCCATCAGCCCGGTCTTGGTGTGCAGGCGGCCGGCGGTGTCGATCAGTACCGCGTCCACGCCGTCGTCCGCTCCTCGGTTGACCGCCTCGAACGCGACGCTCGCGGGGTCGGCGCCCTCGCGACCGCGCACGATCTCGGCACCGACGCGTTCACCCCAGGTTGCGAGTTGCTCCACGGCGGCGGCGCGGAACGTGTCGGCGGCGCCGAGCAACACCTTGCGCCCGTCCGCGACCAGCACCCGGGCGAGCTTGCCGGTGGTGGTGGTCTTGCCGGTGCCGTTGACCCCGACGACCAGCACGACGGCCGGCTTCCCGCCGTCGGTGGGGTCACCGTGCGGCAGTGCCTGCACCGACCGCTCCAGGTCGGGGTGCAGGGCGTCCACGAGGACCTCCCGCAGCAGCCCGTGCACGCCCTCGGACGTACGGATGCCTTGGGAAGCGATCTCCGAGCGCAGCCGCTCGGTGATCTCGGTGGTGGTGGCCGCGCCCAGGTCGGCCATCAGCAGCGTGTCCTCGATCTCCTCCCACGAATCCTCGTCCAGGTCGCCCGCGCCGAGCAGCCCGAGCAGGCTCTGGCCAAGCGTGGACCGCGACCGCGAAAGCCGGCTCCTGAGGCGTTCCAGGCGTCCGGCGGTCGGCTCGATCTCCTCGGCCAGCTCTTCCGCCGTCGGCTGGGCAGGGATGGTCGTCTCCACCTCGGGAGCTTCCGCTGTCCCGACCTCCGAGATCGGGGCCTCGGAGGTCGGGGCCTCGGAGGTCTCTTCGGTCTCTTCGGCGGTGAGCAGGTCCCCGTTGGGCAGCGTCACGTCCACGATTCCGCGCCGCTCGCTGTCCCTCGGCACCGCGGCGTCCTCCCCGACGCCGGGCTCGCCGTTGGTCTCCGTGCGTTCCCGGGTCGGGTGCTCTGGCGCGGCGGTGCCGCCACCACTGGACAGGCTGATGCCGCCGCCGGCCTGGTAACCCCCCTTGGGGGGCTGGGCCTCAGCCTCGCGCCGGCCGAGGGTGATCCGCCGCCGACGGTTGAGCAGCAGGCCCGCGACCACCGCGATGGCCAGCAACACGAGGACAGCAACGACGATCAGAGTCAAGGTCGTGGTGGACACACCAGCATTTTCCCACCCGAGGTCCGCCCGCTTCCCGCTGCCCTGGGTGGGCCGGTCAACCGGGTGGGTAATTCACCAACCTTCTGGGGTCATCGCTTGCACGTCACCGAATTGTGCACTAGACCACAAAGATGGAGTTCTGGCGGGTGATCGGCCTCCTCTCCGGCACGTCGATGGACGGCATCGACGTCGCCGCCGCCGAGATACGCCTCGATTCGGATGTCGTCCAGCTGCGCCCCCTCGGCCACACCGAGACGGACTACCCGGCTGACCTGCGTCAACGACTGGTCGCGGCGCTGCCCCCGGGGACGTGCGACGCGGGTGAGCTGTGCGCGCTGGACACCGAGGTGGGCCAGGCGTTCGCGGACGCGGCGGTGCGCGGGATCCATGGGCTCGCGGGCGGCTCGGCCGACCTGGTGGCCAGTCTCGGCCAGACGCTCTTCCACTGGGTGGACGGCGGCCGTGCGCGGGGCACGCTCCAGCTCGGGCAGCCCGCGTGGATCGCGGAGGCCACCGGCTTGCCGGTCGTGTCCGACCTGCGGACCAGGGATGTGGCCGCGGGCGGGCATGGCGCTCCCCTCGCGGGGATTCTCGACACGTTATGGCTGTCCAGCCCTGGCGCTGCCGAGACGAAGGTCGCGCTGAACATCGGCGGGATCGCCAACATCACCGTCGTGAACGGCACCCGACCGCTCTCCTACGACGTCGGGCCGGGGAACGCGCTGCTCGACGCCGCCGCCGATGTCGTCTCCGGCGGGCGCGCGGCGCGGGACGCCGGCGGGCGCCTCGCCGCCAGCGGATCGGTCGTGCCCGAACTGCTGAACGTGTTGCTGGCTGACCCCTACTACCGGGCGCCCCCACCGAAATCCACCGGCAAGGAACACTTCAACGGCCAGTACTTGCGCCGGGTCCTCGCCGATTTCCCGACGGTATCGGGGCCGGACCTGCTGGCCACGCTGACCGAACTCACCGCCGCGACCGTCGCCGACGCCTGCCGGCAGCACGGCGCACGCAAGGTCGTCGCCGCTGGCGGCGGCGTGCACAACCCCGCGCTGATGGCGGCGCTTGCCCGGCGGCTGGCGGGCCCCGAACTCGTCACCAGCGACGACTTCGGGCTGCCCGCCGACGGTAAGGAGGCATACCTGGCCGCCTTGCTCGGTGCCCTCACCGTCCACGGCCTGCCCGGCAACGTCCCCAGCACCACCGGAGCCCGTGGCCCGCGACTGCTCGGCAGCATCACGCCCGGAGCCGAGCCGCTGTCCCTGCCGCCACCGGCCACTGCGCCGGTGAAACACGTGCGAGTGCTCAGCAGAGAGGAGCCGCCGTGCGCCCCCTCGACCTGACGGTGATCGTGCTGTACCTGATAGCGATGCCGCTGCTCGGCCTGGCCGTCGGCGGAAGGCAGCGCGGTTCCCGGGACTATTTCGTCGGCAGCCGGCAACTGCCGTGGTGGGCCGTGTGCTTCTCGGTGGTAGCGACCGAGACCTCCACACTGACGGTGATCAGCGTGCCGACCGTGGCCTACCTGGGGTCCTTCACCTACCTGCAACTGGCGTTGGGCTACCTGATCGGGCGAGCAGTGGTCGCGTTCGTCCTGCTGCCCAGGTACTACGCCGGAAACCTGGTCAGCGCCTACGCCTTCCTCGGCCAGCGATTCGGCGGCGGCATGCAGGGCATGGCCTCAGTGACGTTCCTGATCACTCGCCTGCTTGCGGAGGGGCTGCGCCTGTTCGCCGCCGCGATCCCGGTGAAGGTGATGCTGGATTCGCTGCATGTCCCCATGCGGTACTGGCAGATCGTCCTGGTGCTGTCACTGCTGACGATCGTCTACACCTACCTCGGCGGTATCCGGGCGGTCGTCTGGGTCGACGTCGTGCAGATGTCGATCTACCTCGTCGGTGCGGTGGTCGCGACCGTCCTGCTGGTGGGCGAGCTACCCCCGGGGTGGGCCGACGTCGCGCTGTCGCACGGGAAGTTCAAGCTGTTCGACTTCACGTCGTCCATCGTCACCCAGCAGTACTCCTTCCTCGCCGCCGTACTCGGCGGCGCGGTGTTCGCCATGGGATCGCACGGCGCCGACCAGCTCATGGTGCAGCGCCTGCTGGCGTGCAAGAACCTGCGAGACGGCCAGCGCGCACTGATCGGCAGTGGCCTGGTCGTGCTGGTGCAGTTCGCGCTGTTCACCTTCCTCGGCACGCTGCTGTGGGGGTTCTACGGCGGCAAGAGCCCGTCCGCGCTGGGCATGGGCAGCAAGGACGAGCTGTTTCCCCGGTTCATCGTCGAGCACCTGCCGCCCGGCCTGTCCGGGCTGCTGATCGCGGGCATCCTGGCGGCGGCGATGGGCTCACTGGCGGCGGCCCTGAACTCGCTTTCTTCGTCCACAGTGGACGACTTGTACCAGCGGGTCGGCCGCGGCGACCTCGACGACGACGCGGCGCTGCGGCTGGGAAGGCTGTGGACGCTGATCTGGGCGGCAGCGCTGGCGGTGCTCGCGTCGATGTTCACGACCACGAACAACCCGGTGGTTGAGGTTGGCCTGAGCATCGCCGGCTATACGTATGGCGCGCTGCTCGGCGCGTTCTTCCTGGGGTTGTGGGTCAAAAGGGCACGCCAGTCCGACGCGATGATCGCGTTCGTGATCACCGTCGTCGTGGTGCTGCTGCTGGTGTTCGCCGTGACCTTCCCCACCGGCTCGGGTGGCCGCTCCTCACTGGCCTTCCCCTGGTACACGCCGGCCGGCGTGGTCGTGACGTTGCTTGTGGGTGGCGCGCTCGCGCTGCGGCACGCCAGAACCGGCGGGAAGGCGCCGGAAGCGGAGGAAACCCGAGCCAGGAGATGACCCGAGCTACTCGGCCGACGAATCGGCCGCCCCCTGCGGCTGGCTCTCAAGGTTCGGCTGGGCCTCAACGTCGGGCTGGGCCTCAACGTCGGGCTGGCTCTCGATCTTTTCACCGCGCAGCCGCTGCGAGATCACGGTCGTGATCCCGTCGCCGCGCATGCTGACGCCGTAGAGCGCGTCGGCGATCTCCATCGTCGGCTTCTGGTGCGTGATGATGAGCAGCTGCGATGTGGTGCGCAGCTCGTTGAGCAGCGTGATCAGCCGGCGGAGGTTGGTGTCGTCCAGCGCCGCCTCGACCTCGTCGAGCACGTAGAACGGCGAGGGCCGGGCACGGAAGATCGACACCAGCATGGCGACCGCCGTCAGCGACTTCTCCCCACCGGACAGCAGGGACAGGCGCTTGACCTTCTTGCCCGGCGGCCGGGCCTCCACCTCAACCCCGGTGTTGAGCATGTCGTCCGGGTCGGTGAGCGTCAGGCGGCCCGCCCCACCCGGGAACAGCACGGAGAACACCTTCTCGAACTCGACGGCCACATCCTCGAACGCTGACCGGAAGACCTCCAGGATCTTCTCGTCGACGTCCTTGACCACGTCGAGCAGGTCCCGGCGGGTCGCCTTGAGGTCTTCGAGCTGGGTGGACAGGAACTTGTACCGCTCCTCCAGCGCCGCGTACTCCTCCAACGCCAGCGGGTTGACCTTGCCGAGTTGGGCGAGGTCCTTCTCCGCGCGCTTCGCCCTGCGCTCCTGGGTCTGGCGGTCGTAGGGCACCGACGGCGGTTCGCTGACCTGCTCGCCGCGCTCCTTCGCCGTCTCGTACTCGGCGATCTCCGTCGGGCTCGGCGGCACCGGCACGGTCGGACCGTACTCGTCGACCAGCTCCTCAAGCCCGATCCCGTACTCTTCGATGATCTTGTTCTCGAGCTGCTCGATGCGCAGCCGCTGCTCGGCGCGCACGACTTCGTCCCGGTGGACGGCGTCGGTCAGCTTCTCCAGCTCACCCGAGAGTTCGCGGACCCGCTTGCGCAGCTCGTTGAGCGCCTGCTCGTGCTCGGCCTGCTGCGCCTGCGCCGCATCCCGTTCCCCGGTGGCCGCGCGCAGCGACACCGCGATCCGGTCCAGCGCGGTCTGGCAGCCGTCGACCACGGCCCGGGCCACCCTTGCGCCGCGCTCGCGGGCCTTGCGTGCCGCTTCCGCCCTGGCACGAGCCTCGCGCTCCTGCCGGGCGGCCCGGCGCAGCTGGTCGGCCTTGCCGTGCACCGAACGCGCCCGCTCCTCGGCGGTGCGCTGGGCCAGCCGGGCGTCCATCTCCTCCTGCCGGACCCGGGTCAGCTCGCCGCTGAGCCGGTCCCGCTCGGTGGTGTCCGGCTCGGGCTGCTCGTCCTGCTCGATCTGGACGACGTCGAGCCGTTCCTCCAGCTCCGCGAGCTTCTCCAGCGCCTCCGACCGCGACTTCTCGACCTTGTCGCGCTGCGTGCGCAGCCGTTCCACCTCGGCGACAGCGGACTTCGCCGCCCGCTGGAGGCTGGCCAGCCGCTCGGAGCTGCGCGCTTTCTGCACCCGTGCCTCGGACACCTGCTCCTCGGCGGCGCGGACCTCGGCACGGCGGGCCTGTTCCTCGGCCCGCGCGCCTTCCAGCGCGGCGGAGTGCTGCTCCAAGCGGCGCTCCGCGGCGGCGAGTTCGCGCTCCGCGTCTTCGACCGCGGCTTGGACCTCGATGACGCTCTGCGCATCGCTCGACCCGCCGTTGGCCCAGTGGCCACCGACGACGTCGCCGTCAGACGTCACCACGCGGACGTCCGGGTGACGCTCGACGATCCGCTTCGCGGTCGCGAGGTCGCCGACCACGGCCGTGCGGTCCAGAGCGCGCTGGACCGCCGGGCGCAGGACGTCAGGGGCGCGAACCAGGTCGATCGCCCAGCGCCCGGCGCCGTCGAGTTCCGGGCCGTCCAGGTCCGGCCAGCTCGACCGGTCGACCTCCCCGGAGGACCCGATCAGGACCGTCGCCCGCCCGGAATCGTCGGTCTTCAGCAGTTCGAGTGCGGTGACGGCGTCCGCCACTCCGGTGACGGCGACCGCCTCCGCGACCGGCCCGAACGCCGCTGCGACGGCAGTCTCCGCGCCCGGCTCGACCGTGACCAGCTGCGCGACCGACCCGAGCAGTCCAGGCAGCCGCTCGCCGGCCGACAGCAGCGCCCCCGCACCGTCCTTGCGCTGCAACCCCAGCGACAGCGCCTCCACGCGCGCCTTCCACGACGCGATCTCGCGCTCGGCCGTCCGCTCGGCCTTGACCAGCTCCTCCACCCGCTCCCGGGCCGCCGCGCGGGCCTGCTCGGCCTCGGCGCGCCGCTCCCCGAGTTCGGCGTCGTCGGCGTCCTCGTGCCCGGCCTCCTCAGCGTCGTCGTGCGCGCGCTGCGCCTCCTCGGCACGTTCCTGGGCCTCCGCGAGCGACGCCGAAAGCCGCTCCAGCTCGTCGGCGGTCGCGGAGACCTTGCTGCGGGTCGACTCGACCTGCCCGGACAGCCGGGCCACACCCTCCCGGCGGTCCGCGATGGCCCGCACGGCAGCCATGTGCTGCTGCTCGGCGTCCTTGAGCGCGCTCTCCATCTCGGTGCGGCGCTCGACGACCTCGGCGAGTGCTTCCTGCGCGCGCTCGGCCTGCTCCTGCAACGACTCTTCCTTGGCCGCGACCTCCTCGGCCTCGCGCTCCAAGTCCTCCGGGTCGCGGCCGAAGCGCTGCTCCTCAGCGTGCGAGGACAGGTGCTTGTCACGTTCTTCGGCCAGCCGCAGCGTGCCGCGCAGGCGCTCCTCCAAGGCGGACAGCCGGTACCAGGTGTCCTGCGCCCGGCTCAGCCTCGGCGCGTCCGCGGCCACCTTCTCCTCGTAGTCCTTCTCCTCGGATTGGGCGTACTGCAACGCACGCTCGACCTCGGTACGCCTGGCCCGCGCGGCTTCCTGGTCCGCCTCGTCCCGGGCGAGTTCGGTGCGGGAGGTCACCAGGTCGTCGGCGAGCAGCCGCAGCCGCGCATCCCGCAACTCGGCCTGGACGGCCTGCGCCTTGCGGGCGATCTCGGCCTGCTTGCCCAGCGGCTTGAGCTGACGCCGCAGCTCACTGGTCAGGTCGGTCAACCGGGTCAGGTTGCCCTGCATCGCGTCCAGCTTGCGCAGGGCCTTCTCCTTGCGCTTGCGATGCTTGAGCACGCCGGCGGCCTCTTCGATCAGCCGCCGGTGTTCCTCCGGCTTGGCCTGCAGGATGGTGGCCAGCTGGCCCTGACCGACGATGACGTGCATCTCCCGGCCGATGCCGGAGTCCGAGAGCAGCTCCTGGACGTCCATCAGCCGGCACGTGTTGCCGTTGAGCTCGTACTCGCTGGCACCGTCCCGGAACATTCTCCGGGTGATCGACACCTCGGTGTACTCGATCGGCAGCGCGCCGTCGGAGTTGTCGATGGTCAGCGTCACCTCGGCGCGGCCCAGCGGCGCGCGCCCCGACGTACCGGCGAAGATGACGTCCTCCATCTTGCCGCCGCGCAGCGCCTTGGCACCCTGCTCTCCCATGACCCAGGTGAGGGCGTCCAGCACGTTCGACTTGCCGGACCCGTTCGGGCCGACGACGCAGGTGATACCGGGCTCGAAGCGCAGCGTGGTAGCCGATGCGAAGGACTTGAACCCCTTCAGCGTCAGGCTCTTCAAATGCACTTCGAACAACCTTTCTCGGCAACGTCGCGCTGGGTGACCCCGCCCAGCCGGCCCCTCATCACCACCGGTGAACCATCCGGCCGAGCGTACCCGCCGGGACGGGCTGACCGCCTACAGCCGCGCCGGAGAGTCCCGGTGGCTACCCGGCGTGTAGGAAGACTCGGCGTGCGAGGAGGTTCAACGCTCGACGAACCCGGTGACGTTGCCCTTGGCCGGCGTCCACTGCTCGGCGACGTGGTCGACATGACCGGGCGTCTCGCCCGAACGCAGGGCGCGCAACAGCTGCTCGCAGGCGTCCCGCGGCCCTTCGGCAACGACCTCGACCCGGCTCGCCGGCAGGTTGGTCGCGCTGCCCACGAGGCCGAGCTCCAGCGCCCGGCTGCGCGTCCACCAGCGAAATCCCACTCCGTGCACGCGACCGTGCACCCAGGCGGTCAGTCGAACGTCTTGCTCACCCACATCCCGCATGATGCCAGTGCTCCGATCGGCCGAAGAGGCCCGCGCCCGCCAGGCCCTAGGATGTCGGCTTTGGGGAGGGACGGGCCGCCTGGCCCGCATCGCGAGCCGGACCCATCACAAACCGGGATATGGACACATGGACTCTTTAGGAACAGGGCCGCTCGGTCGCGGGGCGTTCGCCGAAGACCCCGAAGTCTCCGCGAAGCGCTTGGTGGTGTGGGCCGGTGCCGGGATGGTGATCGCCACCGGATTCGCGACCATCGCCGCGATGGCGCTGGGGGTGCAGCGGAGTTTCCCGGGCCTCCGGCTCGACGTGCCCAACACCACCCCGCCCAGCTACTCGGTCACCAGCTCGCCCGCGCTGCCACCCCTGCTGCCGCCACCGCCCTCGTCGAGCCGCACCACGACGTACGAGGAACCGACGACCACGACGTACCTGACCTCCCGGCCGTCGCCGACGACTACGCGCTCCACGGTCGTGCCGCCGCCGACCACGACGACAAGTACGCAGACACCGACCACGACGCCGCCGACTACGACATCGCCGACGACAACGCCTCCCACACCCACGACGTCACGGTCGACCACACCGCCCCAGCCGAGCGGCACGAACACCCCGACCACGCAAGGGAACGGGTGAGCGTGCTCGCTGCCCACGCATGCCGTTCGCTGTGCGCATGGCATCGGACACCGGCGGAGATCGGCGACTTTCCGGTGTTGGCCTGTCGAGGATGCGGTTCCCAGTGGATAAGGACAGAACCCTGGACGCCGATCGACCACAGTGGACGGATACCGGAGGACGTGCGCGCTGAGCTGATGAAGCGATAGCCTCATCAGTCCACTGTGGATATCCGGCGTCTATGCCGGGTCGCCGTGGATCACGACGTCCGCGCGTTGACGGGTCGCGGCAATGAGCGCGGCATTGCGTTCGTCGCTGCGCCACACCCATTCGCGCGCCTGCTCCAGGCTCTTGCCGTAGCTCACATGGCGCGCGATGAGTCGTTCGACCCGCACCTCGTCGTTCGGCGCGAGGAACCACACCTCGTCCAGCAGGCCGCGGACCTGCGTCCAGAGACCGTCGTCGAGGAGGAGGTAGTTGCCTTCCGTGATCACAAGCGGGATATCCGGCGAGACCGGGATGGACCCGGCGACGGCTTCCTCGATGTCACGGTGGAATTCCGGCGCGTAGACGGTCTCACCGGAACGCCGCTCGCGCAGCCGCCGGAGCAGGGCGGCATAGCCCGCGGCGTCGAAGGTGTCCGGCGCACCCTTGCGGTCGCGACGACCGAGCCGGCGCAGTTCAGCTTCGGCGAGATGGAAGCCGTCCATCGGCACGACCACCGCGTCCGCCCCCAACGCCGCGAGCACCTTGCGCGCCACGACACCCTTACCCGCGCCCGGCGCTCCGGCAATGCCAAGGATGCGCGTTGGGCCGCTGTCGGCCAACGTCCTCGCACGCTGCACCAACGCGGCCAGATCAGGCTCTATTTCCACCGGCATGACCATATCGACTATTACTACTCATTCCCCTGCGCGCGGTGCAAGCAGCGAGCGATCCTCTTGGGTGACCAAGATCCGCCTCCGCATCCGCCAAACAGATGAGCGATTGACCAGGTCACCACGTACCCAGACCCTTTATTACAGTACGTCAACCCGTTTGCCGGTCCCGGGGGTGACCGACATGGCAACGATCCGCGTACACCCGATCCAGCTGAAGTACCACGTCGGGCGTGACGGCAAGCAGACATGCAAGCTGTGCGGCGCCGAGGAGCGCTGGAGGTCGAAGCAGCGGCCCACGGTTTCCGGGGATGCGTTGAAGCGAACCGTGCACCTCGTGCATCTCATGAAGGAGCACATCTCGGACGTCCAATCCACCTTCAGCGCCCGCGAGCGCAAGAAGGAGAAGTGGATTGAGGCCGACCAAGCCGAAGAATGAGACCGAGGCGCTCCTGGCGAACGCCGGGAAACCGCCCCATCGGGACACCTCGGGTCGCGCATCCGCAAGAAGCTCCCGCCACTGTCCATGTTGGGCGTTCGCTGCCATCGAGGTCTACGGCCCAGGTGACAAGCACTGCTTCCGCTTGGCGTCGTGGGAGATCGGGGCGAAACGCCGCTGATTCACGCCTCGAAGCGGTATCCCATGCCGGCCTCGGTGATCAGGTGTCGGGGCCGGCTCGGGTCAGGTTCGAGTTTCCGGCGCAGTTGAGCGAGATACACCCGCAGGTAGTGGGTTTCGTTGGCATACGACGGCCCCCACACCTCGCGCAGGAGCTGGCGCTGCGCGACCAGCCTGCCGCGATTGCGGACCAGTACCTCCAGCATCCCCCATTCCGTCGGCGTCAGGTGCACCTCCGCGCCCTCGCGGACGACCTTCTTCGCCGCCAGGTCAACGGTGAACGTCGCGGCTTCGACCACCGGACCGCTTCCGTCGTCCGTTGCCGCGTTGGCCCTGCGCACAGCGGCACGCAGGCGTGCCAGCAGCTCGTCCATGCCGAACGGCTTGGTGACGTAGTCGTCCGCACCGGCATCGAGCGCTTCAACCTTGTCCGCCGAGTCGGTGCGCGCGGACAGCACGATGATCGGCACGGACGTCCAGCCGCGCATCCCCGCGATGACCTCGGTGCCGTCCATGTCCGGCAGGCCGAGGTCCAGCACCACAACATCGGGCTTCCCGTCGCTGACCGCGCGCAGCGCCGTCGCACCGCCCGCTGCGGTGAGAACCTGGTATCCACGGGCGGAAAGGTTGATCCGCAGGGCACGCAGCAACTGCGGTTCGTCGTCGACCACCAGAACTTTTGTCATCTGATCGCGTTCTCCTGTGTGCGCCCCGTGACCATTATGGCGAAGAGGAGGACTCTCCTGCCGCCCACGACCAAACCAAAGACGGAAAATCTGGCCCGTTTCACCCAGACGCACGCGCGGACGGCAACGAAATCACGATGGTCAGGCCGCCGCCCGGGGTGTCTTCCGCACGAATCGTGCCGCCCATGGCTTCGGTGAAGCCGCGCGCCACGCTCAACCCCAGGCCGACGCCGGCCGCGCCGGAGTCGCCGCGCCCGCGGTCCCCGAGCCGTTCGAAGGCTCCGAAGACCAGCTCGGCGGCATCTTCGGGCAGGCCGGGGCCGTGATCGACAACCCGGAGTTCGACCCTGGACGCGTGCTCGCTCGCCCGGACGTCGATCGGCGCCTGGTCGGGTTGGCCGTATTTCAACGCGTTCTGCAGGACGTTCGCGACGACGCGCTCCAGCAGGCCGACATCCCCGAGCACCGGCGGGATCCGCTCGTCCATGTCGACCTTGATCTGCTCGCGCCCGTCGAGCGCGGCGAGTGTGGAGGCGACGACTTCTTCATAGCTGACCGACCGCAGCCGGGGTTGCACCGCACCCGTGGCCAGCCGGGACGAGTCCAGCAGGTTGTCCACCAGGCTCGCGAGCCGGTCCGCTGATTCCTCCACGCCGGCCAGCAGATCCGCGGTGTCCTCTTTGGACAGTTGTAGCTCGGGCGCGCGCAGGCTGCTCACCGACGCCTTGATCGACGCCAGAGGCGTGCGCAGGTCGTGGCCCACCGCCGACAGCAGCGCGGTGCGCAGCTCCGTGGCGTCCGCCCTGCGTTGCGCTTCGCTGGCCTCGTAAGCCATGCGCTGCTGCCGCAGCGCCACCAGCGCCTGTCCCGCCGCGCCTTCGAGCACGGCGCGGTCGGAGGCGGCCAGCGTCTTCTTCCCGCCTCGTAACGCCAGCTGCACATCGGGGTTGATCTCGATGTGCACGTCGGACTCGCCCGGTTTCTGGCAGGGGTTCGGCCCGACCGACGCCGCGAGCTGCCACTTCCCGGCCTTGCGTTCCAACAGGGCGGCCGAGGACACGCCGAAGTTCTCGACGACCTTCTCCAGCAGCCGTCGCAGCGGCTCGGACTGGGTCAGCACGGTCCGCGCGTACGAGGCCAGCAGCGTCGCCTCCGTGCGCGCCCGGGCGGCGCGCTCGGCGAGCCTGGCCGCGCGGGCCACCACCACGGCCACCATCAGGCCGACCAGCAGCATCCCCGCGAGCGTGATGAGGTTCTGCGGGTTCGCCAGCCCGACGGAGTACCTCGGCTCGGTGAAGAAGAAGTTCAGCAGCCCGCCAGAGAACACGGCGGCGGCGGCCGCGGGCGCCGCCCCACCGACCAGGGCGACGACGACCGTCGACAGGAAGTACCCGACCACGTCGGTGGACGTCGAGGCCCACGCGCCCAGCAGGTAGGACGAGCCGGTCACCGCGAGCGGCAGCACCACGGCAAGGACCCAGCCCCAGTTCCGGCGCAGCAGCGGCAACGGGTTGCGTCCCGGGCGCCACCAGCGCCGGCCCCGCCGGGCCTCGGGGTGGGTGACCATGTGCACGTCGATCGACCCGGACCGCTGCACCACCGTGGACCCGATGCCTTCGTCGACGACCCGCGCCCACCGGGAACGGCGCGAGGTGCCGAGCACGAGCTGCGTGGCGTCCACACCCCTGGCGAACTCCAGCAGCGACTCGGGCACGTCGTCGCCGATCACGGTGTGGAAGCTGGCGCCGACGTCGACCGCGACGCGGCGGGCACGGGCCACTCCGGCGGGCGAGCCGCCGGCGAGACCGTCGCCGCGTAGCACGTGCACCACCTGAAGGTCGGCGCCGGCACGGTTAGCGATCCGGCGGGCGCGGCGGATCAGCGTCTCGGTCTCCGGGCCGCCCGTGACCGCGACGACCACGCGCTCGCGGGTCTCCCAGGTGGCGGTGATCCGCTTGTCCTGGCGGTAGCGCTGCAACGCCACGTCGACCTGGTCGGCCAGCCACAGCAGCGCCAGCTCGCGCAGCGCCGTGAGGTTGCCGGTGCGGAAGTAGTTGCCCAGCGCCGCGTCGACCTTGTTCGCGGGGTAGATGTTGCCGTGCGCCATGCGCCGCCGCAGGGCCTGCGGGGTCAGGTCGACCAGCTCGACCTGCTCGGCGCTGCGCACCACCTCGTCCGGCACGGTCTCCCGCTGGCGGACGCCGGTGATGGACTCCACCACGTCGTTGAGGCTTTCCAGGTGCTGCACGTTGACCGTGGACAGCACGGTGATGCCGGCTTCGAGCAGTTCCTCGACGTCCTGCCAGCGCTTCTCGTTGCGTGAGCCGGGCACGTTGGTGTGTGCGAGTTCGTCGACGAGCACCACTTCGGGGCGGCGCTTCAGCGCGGCGTCCACGTCGAACTCCTCCAGTTCGACGTCCCGGTGGGTCAACTTCTGCCGCGGCAGGGTCTCCAGGCTGTCGAGCAGCTCGGCGGTCTTCTTCCGGCCGTGGGTCTCCACGAAGCCCACGACCACGTCCGTGCCCCGCTCCCGGCGCCGCCGGGCCTCGCCGAGCATGTCGAAGGTCTTCCCGACGCCCGGCGCCGCGCCGAGGTAAATCCGCAGCTCACCCCGCTTGCCGCTGCTTTCAGCCGCCACCTGTGCCAACTCCTCTGCGGGCTGCCTTCAACACTGAAATCGTCCGTAGGAGCAAACCGGGGTGGGGCGGTTCTTCTACCGGAACCGCCCCACCCCTGGGGTCACTGCCTGCTTGCCGTTCTACTTCGCACTCGCCAGCGCCGCGTTCAGTTCTGTGACGTTCACCGCGGAGTCCTGAATCATGCCCCCGTGCGTGAACTGGGCGACCAGCTGCCGGACCTTGTCCTCGGACAGGTGGTATACCCGTGCCACCCTGGGTACTTGCAGCTCAGCGTACTCGGGGCTGATGTCCGGGTCGACGCCGCTGGCCGAGGCCGTGACCGCGTCCTGCGGCACCTTCTCCGGCGGGATGCCCTCCCGCTTGGCGATCTGGTCCCGGCGCTGCCGGATCTGTTTGAGCAGGTCCTGGCTGTGGTCGCCGTAGTTCGACCCCCCCGTGTTGGTCGCGTCGCCCGGACCGAGCGGGTTCTGCGAACTCGCCGAGGGGCGGGTGTGGAAGTAGCGGTCGTTGGTGGGGTCGGCCGCCGCGTTCGGGTCGACGGGGTCGATACCGATCAGCGCGGACCCGACGACCTGCCCGTTGACCGAGACCTGCGAGCCCTCGGCATCGTCGTGCAGCCCGGGCAGCCGGGTCACGCCCCAGATCGCCAGCGGGTAGGCGGCACCGAGCAGCACGGTCAGTACGAGTAGCAGTCGCAGGCCCGCCATGGTCTGCCGCAGCAGCGTCCGTGGCCGTACCACGCTCGACGCCGTGGCGGGCTGTCGCGTTTCCGGCGCCGCCGATGGTGTGGAAGTGGTTGGTGCTGTCATGACCTCACCCAATTCCCGGGATGAAACGGACCAGCAGGTCGATCAGCCAGATGCCGAGGAACGGCGCGACGATCCCGCCCAGGCCGTAGACGAGCAGGTTCTTGCGGAGCAGTTCGCTGGCGCTGGCGGGCGTGTAGCGCACGCCGCGCAGGGCTAGTGGCACCAGCAGCACGATGATGATCGCGTTGAACACCACGGCCGAGGTGATCGCCGAGGACGGCGTGGCCAGGTGCATGATGTTCAGCTTGTTCAGCTGCGGGTAGATGGCCACGAACAGCGCCGGCAGGATGGCGAAGTACTTCGCCAGGTCGTTGGCGATGCTGAAGGTGGTCAGCGCACCCCGGGTGATCAGCAGCTGCTTGCCGATCTCCACGATCTCGATCAGCTTGGTGGGGTCGGAGTCGAGGTCGACCATGTTGCCGGCTTCCTTGGCCGCCGCCGTGCCGGTGTTCATCGCCACCCCGACGTCGGCCTGCGCGAGAGCGGGCGCGTCGTTGGTGCCGTCCCCGGTCATGGCGACCATCCGGCCGCCTTCCTGCTCCTTGCGGATCAGGGCCATCTTGTCCTCGGGCTTGGCCTCGGCGAGGTAGTCGTCGACGCCGGCTTCCTTGGCGATGGCGCGGGCGGTGAGCTCGTTGTCGCCGGTGATCATCACCGTGCGGATACCCATCGCGCGCAGCTCTTCGAAGCGTTTGGCCATGCCCGGCTTGACCACGTCGGAGAGCCGGACGACACCGAGCACCCTGGCCGGCACGCCCGCTTCGCGCACCGCGACGACCAGCGGGGTACCGCCCTCGGCCGAGATCCCGTCCACTGCGGTGTCCACTTCGGACGGAAAGGTGCCACCGCTGCCGGTGACCCATTCCCGCACAGCGCTGGTCGCGCCCTTGCGCACCTCGCGCCCGTCGATGTCCATGCCGCTCATCCGGGTCTGCGCGGTGAACGGCACGTCCTCGCCGGCCCGCTCCTCGTCCCGCGCCTCGGCCGGGAGGCCGTAGTTCTCCGCGCAGAACTCGACGATGCTCGTGCCCTCGGGCGTCTGGTCGGCGAGGCTGGACAGCCGGGCGACTTCGGCCAGCTCCCGCTCAGTCGCGCCTTTGGCCGGCAGGATCTGGGTCGCCCGCCGGTTGCCGAAGGTGATCGTGCCGGTCTTGTCCAACAGCAGGGTGTCGATGTCGCCGGCCGCCTCCACGGCACGACCGGACTTGGCGAGCACGTTGCGTTGCACCAGGCGGTCCATGCCGGCGATGCCGATCGCCGACAGCAGCGCACCGATGGTCGTCGGGATCAGCGTCACCAGCAGCGCGGTCAGACTGATCACCGGCAGCACCGACCCCGAGTAGACCGCCATCGGCTGCAACGCCACGACGGCCAGCAGGAAGATGATCGTGAGCACCGACAGCAGGATCGTCAGCGCGATCTCGTTCGGTGTCTTCTGCCGCTGGGCCCCCTCGACCAGCGAGATCATCCGGTCCACGAAGCTCTCACCGGGCTTGGTGGTGATCCGCACGACGATCCGGTCGGACAGCACCGTCGTACCGCCGGTCACCGAGGACCGGTCGCCGCCGGACTCGCGAATGACCGGCGCGGACTCGCCGGTGATGGCGGACTCGTCGACGGTGGCGATGCCGTCGATGATGTCGCCGTCGCCGGGGATGACCTGGCCGGCTTCGACGATCACCACATCGTCGACCCGCAGCCGCGAGCCGGGCACCTGCTCCTCGCCGCCGTCGGAGGTGCGTCGGCGGGCCATGGTCTCGGTCTTGAGCTTGCGCAGCGACTCGGCCTGCGCGCGGCCCCGGCCTTCGGCGACGGCCTCGGCCAGGTTGGCGAACAGCACCGTGAACCACAGCCAGGCGGCTACTCCGATGCTGAACACGCTCGGTCGTTGGAAGGACAGCAGTGTCACCAGGGCCGCGCCGACCCACACCACGAACATCACCGGATTGCGCAGCTGGTGCTTCGGGTTGAGCTTGCGCACCGCGTCGGGCAGCGACGTCACGAGCTGGCGAGGGTGGAACGCGCCGGCCGCGAGTTTGCGCTTCCGCGGGCCAGCCGACTTCTCTTCGGTCTCCCCCACTTCCGGGGCAGGCGTGATCGTCTGGGTGTCACTCACGAGAGGGCCTCCGCGATGGGACCGAGAGCGAGCGCCGGCAGGAAGGTCAGCGCGGCGACGAGGATGAGGGTGCCGCCCAACATGC
The DNA here is from genome assembly GCA_051984675.1 of Pseudonocardiaceae bacterium. Classification (GTDB taxonomy): domain Bacteria; phylum Actinomycetota; class Actinomycetes; order Mycobacteriales; family Pseudonocardiaceae; genus JBPYFK01. Next base: position 64,380 of record JBPYFK010000098.1, read on the forward strand.
ACGCGAACAGCGGGCCGTGGGTGGGCAACGTTCCGGCACTGGCGGGCACCCGCCGCTGCCGGGCCAGCGAACCGGCCAGCGCCAGCACCGCCAGGATCGGGATGAAGCGGCCGAGCAGCATCGCGATGCCGAGCGTGGACTGGAAGAACGGGTTGGTGACGGTCAGACCGGCGAACGCGCTGCCGTTGTTGTTGGCCGTGGACGCGTAGGCGTAGAGCACCTCGGAAAGGCCGTGTGCCCCTTGGTTCTTCAGGGCGTCCGACGTGCCCGGCATCACCAGCCCGACACCGGTGCCGATCAGCACGAGCGTCGGCATGGACAGGATCGCCAGCGACGACATGGTCACTTCCCGCCGGCCCAGCTTCTTGCCCAGGTACTCGGGCGTGCGGCCGACCATCAGCCCGGCCAGGAACACCGCGATGATCGCGAGCACCAGGATTCCGTACATACCGGAGCCGACGCCGCCCGGCGTGACCTCGCCGAAGAGTATCGACATCAGCGGCGCGGCACCGCCGATCCCGGTGAAGCTGTCGTGCATGGCGTTGACCGCGCCAGTGGACGTTCCGGTCGTGATGACCGCGAACAGCGCGGACAGCGACGGCCCGAACCGGGTCTCCTTGCCTTCCATCGTGCCGCCGGCGGCCAGCGACGCCGGCCCGGTCGGGTGGGTCTCCGCCCAGAACGCCCACGAGAACATCAGCACCAGCACGACGACCATCACCGACAGCACGGCGAAGCCCTGCCGGCGGTCACCGACCATGGTGCCGAACGTGCGGGTGAGGCTGATCGGGATGACCAGGATCAGGAAGAGCTCCAGCAGGTTCGACCAGCCGTTGGGGTTCTCGAACGGGTGCGCGGAGTTGGCGTTGAGGATGCCGCCGCCGTTCGTGCCCAACTCCTTGATGGCTTCCTGGCTGGCGACCGGCGCGTTGGCGATGGTGAGGGGATGACCGTCCAGCCCGGTCGCGGTGATTCCGGCCTTCAGGCTCATCGTCGCCCCCAGCGCGACCAGGACGATCGCGGCGATGGCCGAGAACGGCAGCAGGATACGCACTACCCCGCGCGTGACGTCCACCCACACATTGCCGATGCGGTTGGTGGCGTTGGCCGTGAACCCGCGGATCAGCGCGACTGCGACCGCCAACCCGACGGCGGCGGAGACGAAGTTCTGCACGGTCAGCCCGGCCATCTGCGCGGTGTGACCGAGCGTCTGCTCGGGGGTGTAGGACTGCCAGTTGGTGTTGGTCACGAAGCTGATCGCGGTGTTCATCGCCACCGATGGGTCGACGGCGGAACGACCGAAGTCGAACGGCAGCAACGTCTGGAACCGCTGCAGCAGGTAGACGAAGACGATCGAGACGAACGAGAATCCGAGGACGCCGACCGCGTACGTGCTCCATTTCTGTTCGGAATCGGCGTCGATTCGCACTACGCGATAGATCGCGCGCTCAAGCTTCCAGTGCTTGTTGGTGGTGTAGACGCGCGCCATGTAGTCGCCGAGCGGCCGGTAGACCGCGACGAGCGCGAGCGTCAGCAACCCGGCTTGGACCAGGCCGGGCAGAAACAGGTTCATTAGAATTTCTCCGGTCGGACCAACGCGACGAACAGGTAGACGATCAGCAGCAGCGCCAGCACGCCTCCGGCGGCATTGGCGACGAGGTCAGCAGTGCTCACAAGCGCTCCAAACCACGCAAACTCAGAGCCAGAACGAGAAACCCGCCGAGCAATAGCGCGGCGTAGCCCACATCACCCACCACCGTCCACACCTTTCGCTTGCGTGCGTCACCCGTGCGGTGACCACCACCGGACAGCGTGCGGGCCGCATGCCCCGCACGGGAGCGGTCTGATGGCTCCTTGACGACGCAACGAGGCACTTTTGACGGCTTCTTTACGTCGGGAAGCACCGCTGCCTCGACACCGTTCACCTGCTGCGACGGCACGACACAGGTCAATCACATACAGTGATGACTGGACTGGTTAACCCACCCCTTCCAGCGCACCATGGCGCCGGCAAGAACGCCCCCAAGTGGTTGATGTCACCAACTAATTGCCTTTACGAGACCGTAGCGTTCGTTAACGTGACTAAGAGAAACCCCTGATCCGCGGAACCCGAATCCGAGTAGGAACGAGGCGCCACATGTGCGGCATCTCCGGCTGGGTCGACTTCCAACGCGACCTGACCAACGACCAACCAACAATCGACGCGATGTGCGACACGATGGTCTGCCGGGGACCGGACGCCGGCGGAACCTGGACACGGCAGCACGTCGGGCTCGGCCACCGCCGGCTGGCGATCATCGACCTGCCGGGTGGCGCGCAGCCGATGGAGATCTCCACGCGCGACGGCGAGATCGCGATCGTCTACAGCGGCGAGACGTACAACTTCACCGAGCTGCGCGACGAGCTTCGCCGCCGTGGCCACTCGTTCAGCACCGACAGCGACACCGAAGTCGTGCTGCACGGGTATCTGGAGTGGGGCGCCGGCGTCGCGGAGCGGCTCAACGGGATGTACGCGTTCGCCGTCTGGGACACCCGCACCGACCAGCTGCTGCTGATCCGGGACCGGATGGGCATCAAGCCGCTGTACTACTACCCCACCGAGGGCGGCGTGCTGTTCGGTTCGGAGCCGAAGGCGATCCTGGCCAACCCGCTGGCTGAGAAGGTGGTCGACGCTGATGGTCTGCGCGAGCTGTTCGCCGTCACCAAGACCCCGGGGCACGCGGTGTGGGCTGGGATGCGCGAGGTCGAGCCGGGCACGGTCGTCACCGTGGACCGCAACGGTCTGCGCACCCACGTCTACTGGAGCCTGCGGGCCACCGAGCACACCGACGACCAGGACACCTCGGTCGCTCGGGTGCGCGAGCTGCTCGAAGACATCGTGGCCCGCCAGCTCATCTCCGACGTGCCGCGCTGCGTGTTGCTGTCCGGCGGGCTGGACTCCAGCGCGATCACGGCGCTGGCCGCCAGCCAGCTGTCCAGACAGGGCGAGCAGGTGCGCAGCTTCGCCGTCGACTTCCTCGGCCAGACCGAAAACTTCCAGCCCGATCCGCTGCGGGACACCCCCGACGGCCCGTACGTGCACGACGTCGTAGAGCACGTGAAGTCCCAGCACCAGGACATCGTGCTCGACCCGCAGACGCTCGCGGACCCGGCGGTGCGGCGAGCCGTGGTGCAGGCTCGGGACCTCCCGCTGGGTCTCGGCGACATGGACAACTCGCTGTACCTGCTGTTCAAGGCGATCCGCCAGCACTCGACGGTGGCACTGTCCGGCGAGTCGGCCGACGAGGTCTTCGGCGGCTACAAGTGGTTCCACGACCCGCGGGTGCAGCAGGCCGACACCTTCCCGTGGCTGGCCATGTTCCTGCTCAACAGCACGCCGCGCGCGGCCGTGACCGAGGTGCTGGAACCGTCGTTGGCGTCCACATTGGACCTCCAGAACTACGTCGCGGCGCAGTATGACAAGGCGATCGGCGAGGTGCCGGTGCGCGAGGGCGAGAGCGACTTCGAGCGCAGGATGCGCGAGATCTGCTACCTGCACCTGACCCGATTCGTGCGCATGCTGCTGGACCGCAAGGACCGGATGAGCATGGCGGTCGGCCTGGAGGTGCGGGTGCCGTTCTGCGACCACCGCCTGGTCGAGTACGTCTTCAACACGCCCTGGTCACTGAAGACCTTCGACGGCCGGGAGAAAAGCCTGCTGCGGCACGCCACCGCGGACGTGCTGCCACGCTCGGTGGTGGAGCGGGTCAAGAGCCCTTACCCGTCCACTCAGGACCCGAACTACGCGGCCGAACTGTGCAAGCAGGTCGCGCAGCTGCTATCCGACGATGACCCGGCGCTGAGCCTGGTGAACCGCAAGTGGCTCAACGAGGTCGTCCAGCAGGAGGCCACCCAGATCGAGTCCGGCACCAGGAACGCGCTGGAGCGCGTGCTTGATCTGTCGGTCTGGTTCGACATCCACAATCCGACGATCCGCGCCTGAGCCCACCTTGGGCCCACCTTCCGCATCCGAGGTTGTGCTCCCCGGGTGGCAGGGGCCGTTTCCGTGCCGGAACGGCCCCTGCTGTTACGGCAGCGGGATGAGGATGCGGAAGGTCGCGCCCTGCCCCGGAGCGGTCGTCAACTCCACCCGTCCGCCGTGCGCTTCCATGATCGCTACCGCGATCGCCAGCCCGAGGCCGCTGCCACCGTTACCCCGGCCGCGCCCCTCATCCACGCGGTAGAACCGGTCGAACACACGTTGGGCCTGGTCAACCTCCAGCCCTGGACCGTTGTCACTGACCCACACGATCCCCATCAGGGTGCCCGCAGGCACGTCCTCCCCGGCGGACGCTGTCGCGGCTTCGTCGGTGAGGCCGTAGTCGACGCCCACGCGCATCACGGACCCAGCAGGCGTGTGCACCAGGGCGTTGGTCACCAGGTTGTCCAGCACCTGCCGCAGGCGGTGCGTGTCCGCCAGCACGCGCACCGGCTCCACGGGTGCCGACCACCGGATCTCCCGCTCCGGCGCCCGCATCCGCGCACCATGGACCACCTCATCGACCAAGGGCGTCAGGTCGACTTCAGCGACTTCGAGCGACCGTTGACGGTCCAGCCGGGCCAG